>CAWEAV010000017.1:0-27580 GCA_963806715.1 uncultured delta proteobacterium | reverse complement strand
GGGACGCTGGGCTTGCCGGACGGCCAAGCCGATCATATCCTTCGTCCCCACAAGACCAATGATTCCCGGCCTGAAATATTGTCTGAAAAATTGAAGTAATTTCTCATTCGGTTTTTCCATTTTTTTCTCCCTTCCACGTCAAAAGTCTGAAAAAAATCTAACTTTATAGAGGCATATTCCTACCAGTAAGTTACCTATCAAAGATAGAGAATTCTGTCAATAAGATTTCTCACCACCGCGTGACCCCCTCAGAAGGTGTGAAAAAATCCCGTTTCTCCGATCAGTCCCGATGATAGCGGGACTCCGGCACACGAGGATGGGCGGATTGCAGAAGCTTTAGGGCACCAGGCCTCCTCAACACCAGGAGAATAGAGGGCCGGTATATTAACGAAGTCAGATCAGATTCAATCGTTTCTGAAATCCCGAATCATTGAACGAAAAAGGTTCCGGGTTTTTTTGTCCTGACCAGACCAGTTTCAGTCCATGGCTAAAGATGTTGTCCTGTTTGCGGGCAGGCGGGTACAAGGGAAGACTCTTACCTCGCTCAAAAGGTGGAAACAAGTCTTGAATCTCGGTTGTTTTTTGGAGAAAAAGTGCTTATTATACGGTAGTAGGTAAAAAGCGAATCGCAGTGTTCTTCGCTTGAAAGGGGAGGGTACGATGACAAAAGGTCGAGTTAAATGGTTCAACGATCAGAAAGGTTATGGATTTATTGAAGTCGAAGGGGGCAAGGACGTATTTGTGCATCATTCTTCCATTCAAGGAGAAGGGTTCAAATCCTTAAAGGAGGGCGACGAGGTTGAATTTGAAATCTCCCAAGGCGCGAAAGGTCCCCCAGGCTACCAATGTAAAATTGGTCTCCTAAATCAAGAGAAGCTTCGAAACAATTCATCGACAGTTGAACAAACAGGCTGTGTTGAAGAATTGAGTCCCATCCTCCCCCGTGAAGGGGGAGGATGAGGATGTCTTTAATTTCCCAGTGTGGCTTTCAGATCCTGATCCGGCGTTGAGATGGGCTGGATATTGAAGTTATCAACCAGCACCTTCAGAACATTCGGTGAAACAAAGGCCGGAAGGGATGGACCTAGCTTGATATTCTTTATACCGAGATGGAGAAGGGTGAGAAGAATAGCCACTGCCTTCTGTTCGTACCAGGAAAGGATAAGAGAGAGAGGCAGGTCATTGACGCCCACGTTGAAGGCCTTGGACAGGGCGACGGCAATCTGAACGGCAGAATAGGCGTCGTTGCACTGGCCTACATCCAGGAGCCTCGGGATGCCGCCAATATTTCCAAGGTCTTTATCAAAGAATCGGAATTTGCCGCAGGCCAGGGTAAGGACCATGCAGTCTTTGGGGACCTTTTCAACGAACTCGGTGTAATAGTTCCGGCCGGCCTTTGCGCCATCGCATCCTCCCACCAGGAAGAAGTGCCGGATGGCCTTTCCCTTGACTGCCTCAATAACCTTTTCTGCCACACTCATGACCGTATTTCTTGCAAAGCCGACCATGACGGATTGGCCACTCTTATCTTCCGTAAAGCCGGGCATGGCCAGGGCCTTATCGATGACGGGTTTGAAGTTTCGATCCGGGATATGGCTTACCCCTGGCCATCCGACTGTGCCAGCTGGTGAAGACATTCCCTTTATAGGTATCTCTGGGTTTCTGGAGGCAGTTGGTAGTCATCAGGATGGCTCCGGGAAAATCGGCGAATTCCTTGGCCTGATTCTGCCAGGCTGTCCCATAATGGCCATAGAAATGGGAGTATTTCTTCAATCCAGGATAACCATGGGTAGGAAGCATCTCACCGTGGGTATAAACGTAGATGCCTTTGCCTTCGGTCTGCTTGAGGAGTTCCTCAAGATCCTTGAGATCGTGACCTGAAACGAGGATGGCCTTTCCCTTCTTGGCTCCAAGGGGAACCTGGGTTGGAACGGGATGTCCATAGGTGCCTGTATTGCCTGCATCGAGAAGCTCCATGGCCCTGAGATTGATCTCGCCGCATCTTGAGAACGAGCCCCACCCAGTCATTCAAGGCCAGGTCCTTTCTCAGGGTAGCAGCGAGACCTTCGTGGATGAAAGCATAGACCTTATCATCCTCCTGACCGAGGATCTGGGCATGATCTGCATAGGCAGCCACACCCTTGAGGCCATAGATCAGGATATGCTGGAGAGATAAGATATCCGGATCGAGGGTAGGATCGGATTTGACCCCGACTGCCTCTCCCTGTTTTACCAGTTCCTGTAAATTGGCTGCGGGTTTAAAGGTAGCCGGGCCCTCCGGAAAATCGACCTTCCCTTTAGCAGCCTTCACTTTTTCTTTCAGCCTATCCCTTAGTGCCACAGCACCGCTGAATGAGTTGAACAAAGCGAGCCGGGTCAAAATTGACATTTGTTAAAGTGGAAAAGACCGCCTCGACCGTAAAGACATTCACTTCCCGGTCGACCAACACCCACTTTCCGGCCTTCCACCGCATACAAGGACAATCCTTTAAGTGCGTAAATCAGAAGATCCTGAAGAGCCGCCACCTCGGGCTCCTTTCCGCAAACCCCGACTTTCGTACACCCTTCGCCTTTTGCCGTTTGCTCACACTGGTAACAAAACATAGCCTTTCCTCCTTTTTAATTTTATTTATTTCCAATAATAAACCTGTTGAGCAAATTCCTCCTTGATTTAAGTCAAAAATTTATCCTTTTTCCCATTGAATCCTCGAAAGACAGAGAATTAGGCCAAAGATGCCTATTCGCGGGTTACCAAGTGGCTCCATGACCTGGAATTTTTTTTATTCTTCTTTACTACATGGGAATTCCCCAAAAGATTGACGATGACCTTGGAGAACGGACTGTGCAGGGAGCGGGGACAAGATTGCCCCTCTAAGACCTTAACGAAGCACGAATGAAATCTCTTAAAAATTTACGAACTTACAAAGTTACATTGACTCCTAAGCTCATTCGTTCAGCATTTGCCAACACACGACTTGCCACTGCTATATCTTGTACAGCCACCCCTACGGATTTAAAGAGCGTTATTTCAGATTCTGACTCCCGGCCAGGTTTAGAACCTGCTATGATTTCTCCTAACTCTGCATGGATGTGATCCTCTTTGATTAGACCTTGATTTAGCGGGATCAGAAGGTCACCGGCTTCAGCCAGGCTGGCTGTCCGGTGATCGATGACCACCTTGGCCCGGATGACTGTTTCAGTGGGTATTTCTTGCATTTGCGGTGTATAGGCGCCGACGGCGTTGATATGTGTCCCTTTCTTCAGCCATTCATCACCAAAAACTGGAGTGGATGAAGTAGTGGAAGTACAAATGATATCGGCATGGGTCAAGGCTTCATTGGATGATTGAGACACCTTGACAGGGACCGACAGCCGTTCACTCATTTCACGGGCATAGTTCGCAGATTGTTTTGGATTCGTATCGTATACCCAAACTTCATGAATAGGACGGACTGCACAAATTCCTTCCAATTGGGTCTTTCCCTGAGCCCCGGCTCCTAAGATGGCAACGACTTTTGCCTCAGGGATTGCCAGTAACTCGGTAGCAGCCCCTGAAGCAGCTCCCGTACGTAAAGCCGTGAGGTAGGTCCCATCCATGACGGCCTGTGGCTGACCTGTGATCGGATCCACCACCACTACCAGAGCATGGATTAAAGGCATGCCTCGCGCAGTGTTGTCATTAAAGATCGAGACGATTTTAATCGCCATCTGATCGTCACCGGATAAATAGCCTGGCATGAAAAATGTTACCCCATTGTGAGCGGATACCTCGATCGCGGTGCGCAATGGTATCTTCGCCTTTCCCGCAGAGAGCTGTGCAAAGGCTGATTTCACCGCCTCAATTGCTTCGGTCATTGGAAGTGCTCTGCGAACATCTTCAGCCGATAGAATCCGTAACCTCATCGATTTACCTTCCGCAATCGCTTCATTCTAATGCTTCTTTTATGCTTCAAAAAACTTTGACTATCGGGACACGAATGCAATCCCATTCTACTATTTATAGTGTTCATCCGCCTTTGCAATCATGGCTTTGAGTTCTTTGACCATCTTCTCATTGATAGGGAGGGGCCTGTGGGTCTCAAGAATTCCACGGACCTTTTCCTTGATCCTGTCCCCCATCGTCTTGCGTCCTGCCTCCTCCCATTCCCCCAAATTCCTCCTGTCTAAGAGGGTAGGTAGCCAAATTTCCTTTTTGAAATGGGCCATCGTGTGTTTATCCTGCAAAAAATGGCCGCCAGGTCCAACCCTTGAGATCACATCCACCGCGAGACTTTCTCCATCCACAGGAATCCCTTGCATGATTCGCTTGGTCATCGAAATCGCCTCATCGGAAAGAACCAGCATGTCAAGCGATCCTAAAAGGCCAGATTCCAAATACCCCACATCATGAATCAGGTTCGCTCCGGATAGAGCAGCCATAAGAATGGATAATCCTGCCTCGAGACCTGCTTGCTGATCCAGTTCTTTAGCATCACTACAACCCGCTGTCGAGAATACAGGAAGTCCAACCTTCTTCCCTATTTCAGACAGAGCTGCGCTCATCATCATAAGTTCCGGTGCCCCGTATGAGAAAACCGTTGTCCTCATATCCATGATCGTAAAGACACCTCCCATAATAAATGGGGCTCCTTCCCTTTTGAGTTGAGTCATCACAAGCCCGGCGAGAGTGTCAGCAAGTCCCTCCACCAGTACGCCTGACATCGTAACCGGAGCAGTTCCTCCGCCACTTGGCGCAGGAACGTAGATCATAGGTATACCTTCTTCTGCTGCGAAGATGACCTTTTCAACCGCTTCCTTCGAATGGATCAGCGGAGAAATAGGCTCAGCATAAATAGCAAAGAGCGGATTCTGGCGAAAATTTTCCTTGCCCCCTGCGATCACGCACGCCATTTCAAACTGATCTGACAAACCTCTGCCATCGGTAGCGGTAATCACCAACGGCTTAGCTGTGCCCGTGGCCATCGCTAAAAATTGATGACGATCATAAGTTTTTGCGGGTGCGTCGGAGATCAACCCGAGAGACATAAAAAAATCGATATGGGGAAGGGCATCGGTTATCTTGGCGGCATTCACCACATCATCAAAAACGGTCTTTCTGCGTTTGCCTGTGTAAGGGTCGAGAAAGAATGGACAATCCGAACCGGTACCATAATAGATCCTGTCCTTTTCAAGTACCACCTTCCTTGTCCCATCCCGGCCAGCTAGGACAATTCTGCTCGGTGCCATTTGGAGAGCCTTCTTGACTAAAAAGGAGGGGATTTTAACTAAATTGTTGCTGGCAACATGAGCCCCTCCTTCTTTGAGAAGTTTTATCGCCCCCTCGTGGTGAATCCTTACCCCCACTCGTTCGAGGATTTCTAAGCTTCCGCTGATGATCTCTTCAATTTGATCGTCCGAAAGGATTTGAAAGCAGGGTGTTCCATTTTTACGGTAATTCACTCGCATGTTCAGCCTCCATCGATGATTTTGTTCATTCTCGCTTCATTCTCAATGAAGCACAACATTAAATACCTATAGAAGTTGGCTCAATTTGCATTCAATCTCTTTGCTACCTCCACCGCCGCAGCGGCATTGGATCCATAACCATCCGCCCCAATATCATCCGCAAATTTTTGCGTGACAGGTGCACCTCCCACCAGGGTCTTCACCTTACCCTTTAAACCTGCTTCATGAAGCGCCTCAATCGTTTCTTTCATGGTCGGCATGGTCGTTGTCAGAAGGGCTGACATCATACAGATCTTTGCCCCGTTCTTCTTGACTGCATCCACAAATTTCTCGGGAGCAACATCCACTCCCAGGTCCAATACTTCAAACCCGCCTCCCTCTACCATCATCCCCACCAGGTTCTTTCCAATGTCGTGAAGATCTCCTTTGACTGTCCCAATGACCACCTTGCCCAAGGTTTCTACCCCGGCTTTATCGAAAAGGGGGCGGATCACGTCGATCCCTGCCTTCATTGCACGTGCCGCCATCAATACCTCTGGCACAAAGAGCTCGCAATTCTTGAATTTCTGACCTACCATGGCCATGGTAGCGATCAGGCCATCATTAAGAATCTCTTTTACCGGGACCTTGCTCTTGACTGCTCCCTCGACGATCTCCTTTACCTTGGAATCATTCCCCTCCATAATGCTATCGGTCAAATCTTTGAAAGAGGTCATCTTACTGTTCCTCCTTTCATACCTCAACTTCTATCAAGTTCTCGGGCTTGCCCGTGGGGCTCCGTCATTTTCGATCCCAGGTGATGACCGTAGATGAATCGATTAAACACTACTGTTAGGTCAGTCACAATGAACCCTTTTATATTCCATAACATCTAAACTTCAGTCCGATGATTGAACCCTGATATGAAGTAAATTACCAAAGAATTGAGGCAAGGTCAAGAGAAAATTGGGGAAGAACGGCAGAAGTTTGAGGTTGTATTCCTTCAGGAAATCCGGTATTTTAAGCTCATAGGCCGTATGTCTTGAGGAGGGCGAATGCTGAATAAGGAGATAGAAAAAGAGATCTTGGTTGCCCAACAGGATGAGATCAATGAGCATTTTGTTTATCAGAAGCTATCCAAGTCGATCCGGGATGGCCATAACAGAGGTGTCCTGGAACACATCGCTGAAGACGAGCTGAACCATTATCATTTCTGGAAGAAGCACACCCAGCAGGATATCAAACCCCAAAGATGGGTCGAGTGGAAGTATTACCTGATCTCAAAACTGTTTGGAATTACCTTCGGGATCAAGCTCATGGAGAAAGGAGAGACGATCGCCCAGGTCAATTATGAAAAAATATCCAAATACATTCCCGGGGCCATCGACCTCAGGAAAGACGAGATGGATCATGAAAAGGAACTTATCAATCTTATCAACGAAGAGAAGATGAGATATGTGGGTTCAATGGTCTTGGGCTTGAGTGATGCCCTCGTGGAGCTTACGGGCGCCCTTGCGGGGTTTACCTTCACCCTCCGGAATACACGCCTTATTGCCATGGCAGGCCTTATTACCGGAATTGCAGCATCCCTCTCCATGGCTGGTTCGGAATATCTGTCCACCAAATCAGAGGAAAGTCTCCGTGACCCTTTGAAGGCGTCGCTCTACACGGGAATGGTCTATGTTTTTACGGTCTTTCTTCTCATCTTTCCTTTCCTTCTCTTTGAAGACTACTTTTTCTCTTTCGGGTTCACGCTCTTTAACGCGATCGTGGTGATCCTTTTGTTTACCTTCTATATCTCCGTTGCCAAGGAAATTCCTTTCAAGAAAAGATCGGTTGAGATGGTTTTGATCTGCTTCGGGGTGGCGATCATCACCTTTATCATCGGATACCTTGTGAGACTCTTTTTGAATGTAGAGATTTAGGATTTGGACGTGAAGATGCTGCTCACACTGGAAAGATGGGACCTCCAGATGCGTAAACGAAATCTTAGACAGGAGATGCTGAATCAAGTTCAGCATGAGACGAACGGCAAGGACCTGGTTCTTTGTCATCCCGAACTTGTTTCGGGATCTCGTTTCTGGTCCGGATGGCCATGTCTGTTCTCGAAAAGGATGTAAATATCCATTTCCCCCATTTTACAGTTTTAAAAGCCTCCGCAGGCTCAGGGAAGACCTATACCCTCACGGAGCGATTTGTCCAGTTTCTTCTCTCCGAAAAGATTCCCCACAACCGCCTTCGAAATATCCTGGCCATTACCTTCTCCAACAATGCCTCCAAGGAGATGAAAGAGAGGGTTCTCGAGTGGCTGAAATCCCTCTACTTCGAAGACCCGAGGACGGTGGAAGAACTCGCAGGGATTGTTACGATGGAGAGGCCTTCCCTGGTTGAGAAGGCGGGGAGGATCATCGATACGATTCTCAGTCACTATGCCGATTTTCAGGTCCGGACGATTGACAGCTTCATGGCGACGATCTTTAGGTCATCGGCAATCGATTTTGGATATGCCCCGGATTTCGAGATTCTGATGAATTCCGACCCCATTCTGGAATATGCCTTTAACCTCTACTTGAAAGAGGTGAAGGAGGGATCAATCGAGGCAGGGCTTTTTGAGAAAATGATTCAGATCATGACGGAGAACAAGAAAGGGGAGGGGTCTTATCTCTGGGATCCCTCTGCCCTCCTCCAGGAAGAGATGAAGAGGATCTATAAAAAGATAGCCGCGTCTGGGAGAAGCTTGAAGATCAGAAGAATATTCCGGACCGATCGATGGGTTGAAGCGGAAGATCGCTCAGGAGCTCGAAAAGATAGAGAAGCTCCTCTCGAGAGTCCGGGCTCGAAAGAAACGCCAATTCCACTTTCTCCGGTCTTCTTTCTCGATGGCGAGGAGACGAAAGGTTTGCTGATCTCATTGGAAAAGGGTTTAAGAACAGCCCGGTCAAGAAGCCCCGAAAGCCGGAGGAGAACCTTCAAACGGCTTACGAGGCGATCTTGGATCGATGGAGGGAGGTGGGGCAGGTTGATTCAGGAATATACCTTCTTCTATGCCCGTTCGTATTATACCTCTTACCTGAAATTGTATGAGACCCTTTCGGCCACGATTGAGGAGGTCAAAAAACGGCAGGGAAAGGTCTTTATTGAGGATATCAACAAGCGGCTATCGGAATATCTCCAGTCCGACATCGTTCCCGGACATCTATTGCAGGATCGGAGAGACCGTCTTCCACTTTCTCATCGATGAATTTCAGGATACCTCGCCCATTCAGTGGCAAAACCTCTTCCCTCTCATCGAAAACACCCTTGCCCAGGGAGGGAGCCTCTTTGTGGTGGGAGACACCAAACAGGCGATCTATGGCTTCCGGGATGCCGATTACACCATCATGAAAGGAGTTTGAGACAGAGAATCCCTTTCCCTCCGCCAAGACACCATGTCCTGGATCTCGACACCAATTACAGGAGCCTGCCCCGAATCCTCGAATTCAGTGAGAAGGTGTTTCAAAGAGATTGCAGCGACGAAGGAGGAATACCGGTCGGCGGCGGAGCAGAGCGGATTGACCGATTACGTTCAGAGACCCAGAGAAGGATGGAGAACAGAAGGGATATGTCCAGGTGGAGATGATCGATAAAAATGACGACGAGCTTCCGGAGAGATCGAAACTCCATGAGATTCTTCAGGAGTTAGTGATCAAGAGGGTATGCCTACCGGGACATCGCCATCCTCACGGCCAAAAATGAAGAGGTCGTGAATGTAACGACCTGGCTCAGCGAAAAAGATATCCCGTCTATCTCTTATAGCAGTCTTGATATTCGAAGGAGGAAGGTGACGGGAGAAATTTTCTCCCTTCTCCGGTTTCTCGATTCTCCGCCGGATGACCTCTCCTTTGCCACGTTCCTTCTGGGAGAGATTTTCGGAAGCAACCTCCAGCAGGCATCACACGCGGGACAACCCATAGAGCACTCCACGAATTTCTTTTCCGGAACAGAAGGAATTCTCCCCTTTATAAGGCCTTTCAGGAGGAATTCGCGAACTCTGGGAGAGATATTTTTCCAGTCTCTTTCGATCGGTTGGCTACCTTCCCCTCTATGACCTTGTTACGGAAGTATCTCCGCGTCTTCAGGGTGTTCGAGACGCTTAGAGAGGATGAGGCAACCTTCGTAAAGATCCTGGAGGCCGTCAAAGATTTTGAAGGATCGGGTCCAATAGCCTGAGGGATTTTATCGATTATGCGGATGACGGAAAGACAGGAGGACCGGATTGGGAGATCGATGTTCCGAGAAATGTGAATGCGGTCAAGGTGATGACGATCCACAAGGCAAAAGGACTGGAGTTCCCTGTCGTTCTCGTCCTTCTCTACGGGACCTCGAGTAGAGGTTTGACTATATCGTCGATCAGGAGGGGGATGAAATCGTTCTTCTCAAGCTGAATCAGAAGATCATTGCCTCTGCCCCTCAATTTCAAGATCGATATGATGAGGAAGTCCTCAAAGAGAAGGTAAACCAGCTGAACAGCCTCTATGTGAGTTTCACGAGGGCTGAAGAGGAGCTCTATGTCATCGGCATCGGGAAAGGAGAGGGGAAAATGGCTCGGCCCCTCGACCTGCTTCCTGTCCATGATTATCCTCCATCGGCAAAGCCCGAAGAATCCTGAGACCCCGTGAGAAACGGAACGGACCGCTCCCCTGCTCCATCCAGCGGATTCCTCCAATCCCATACCGCCACCGATTGATCGCGAGAAGCTGACTCCTGAAGAACGCCGGAGAGGTGAATTCATCCACAGGGTCCTCTCTTTTATCGAGTATGTCGGAGGAGGCTGTTGAAGGATCGCCTCTACGCAGGTGATCAGGCAGGTCTCTGATGAAATGCGCGTGGAATATGACCCGCAGGAGATGAGAGAAATCGATCGCAGGGGATCGTTGCGTATGGAGAGGTAAAGGAACTTTTCATTCGAAAGGCCTGGAAGGGAGATCCGGAGGGAACAGGAATTTGTGGATGAAGAGGGAAGGCTTTTCCGGATGGACCGGCTCGTTCTCGATCAGGACAGGGTGGTTGTCATCGACTGGAAGACCGGGAAAGGAAAGGAGGCCGAAAAGGAGCATGAAGCCCAGATGAGGAACTATCTGAAGATCCTTGAAGGATCTATCCGGGAAAAACCGTCGAGGGTGTGATCGTCTATGTTGATCTCAAAGAGGTGAAGCGGATTCATTGAAGGTCGATCCTCCTCCCAGCCCGAGACGAACCTGATTGAGGCCCTCCTTCCACTCTTGAAGGGGGCCGAGAAAGACTATTCCAGCAATCTCGTTGTTTTCCCGGGGAAGAGGCCGGCCCATTTTCTCAGGAAGGCCCTTGCAGAAAAGATCCGGGCAAGCTTCATCCCGCCTGCGATCCTATCCATGGACGAGTTTGTGGATTCGGTCTATGAGAAGAGGGAGAGCCGGCCCAGAAGACGGCTTGAGCCCATTGATGCCGTGGCGATCCTCTATGACCTTCAGAGAAAAGCCCCAAGAAGCTGGGCGGTGAGCACTTCATGAGTCCCGATGCCTTCTTCCCTATCGGAATAAAGATCTACAGCGACATCGAGGAACTCTATATCGAAGGCGTCCTCCCCGCAAAGCTGAAGGAGATTGAACCCCTTGCGGAGGAGGGAATTCCTTCCTTCTCCCGGGAAAGACTTCAGGACCTCTCCTTCTTCTATGAGGAATTTTACAGATGGGTTGCCGCATCCGGGTTATTCGACCCGTTCCCTCCGGTATCGGGCTCGTTTCCGATGAGATCGATGAAGCTCCAGCCTTGCCGATTATCAGCAGATTTTCTTCGCGGGTTTTTTCGCCTTCACCCGTTCTGAAAAGACACTGTTTAAGAAGTTGCTTTCCTGGGAGAAGGTCTGTTTTGTCTTCAAGGACGGGCCTGGAATCGAAGGAAGGCTTCACGAGCTTGGGATGGAGGCAGCGAAAAGATCAGGAGCGAAGAGGCTCGAGCCGGAGGTCCATTTTTACCAGAGCCCGGATATGCACGGCCAGGTTTTTGCCCTGAGCGCACTGCTCGAAAAGAAACGGAAAGAGGGGATTCCCCTCAACGAGAGGACGGTCATCGTCCTTCCCTCATCTGACACGCTCTTTCCCCTCTATCATCAGAGCCTTTCCCTCATCGAGGAATGAGAACTGGAATATCTCCATGGGCTATCCCTCTTCACCGGACCCCGGTTTATGGATTTTTTAATAGTCTGATGGAACTGGTCGCCTCCATGGACGGCGACCGCGTCTATGCGCCTGACTATCTGAAGTTTGTGCTTCATCCCTATACGAAGAATATTTGTTTTAAGGAGAATGCTGAAATCACGCGGATCCTTCTTCATACCCTCGAGGAAGAACTGACCTCCTCCAGAGGTCGGACCTTCCTGACCCTTTCAGAGATCGAGGAGGATCCGGATCTGTTTAAAGAAGTCGCCGGAAGGATGTTGAAGGAAGGCATGGCGTTTCCCGAAGAAGAACTGAAGGACCATCTAAAGGAGATTCACCATAATACCATCATCCCGAATTCCTCTCCTTTCAAGGAATGTCCGCGATTTTGCCACAAAATCGATTCGGACTTCTCGATTTCCTCTTCCGCCGGAGCACGGCCCGGCTTCACCCCTTCTTTCATCCCTTCACAGAAGCCTTCATTCAATCCCTCGATTCCCTCGCGAGGTCCCTGATGGGGGAGGTCGTTTTTGAAAAAACGACCAGCTACTTTACGTTTTTCAGAAGATACATCCTGACCTGCACCACCCCTTTCGAGGGAACCCCGGTTAGGGGGATACAGGTCCTGGGAGTCCTTGAGACCCGGAACCTCTCCTTTGACCGCGTCTTCGTCCTCGATGTGAATGAAGAGGTTCTTCCCGATACCCGGAAAGAGGACAGCCTCCTTCCTTTCAAGGTGAGGGAGATCTTGGGCCTTCCGACGTATATCGATCGGGATCAACTTTCGACCTACTATTTTGAGACCCTTTGGAAAGGAGCCAGGAGGTCCATCTCTTCTTCATCGAGAATGATCAGAAGGAGAAATCCCGGTTCATCGAAAGACTCCTCTGGGAAAAACAGAAGCGAGACAGGGTCCTGAACCTGCAGGGGTACTTTCACAAGGTTCAGTACCGGGTCAATCTGAAAAATAGGATTCCTGGAGAGATTCAGAAGACGCCGGAGATGGTGGCGTTCTGAGACAGGCCTCGTTCAGCGCCACGGCCCTCGATACCTATCTCAAATGTCCCTTAAGCATTTTACCTTCGCTATGTCCTTGGCCTTGAGAAGAAGGAGGAGGTTTCGGGAGAGATCGAACGAACCGATATCGGAAATTTGTCCATTCGGTCTTGTCCCGATATTTCGGAAAGAGGAAGGGTCAGCGATTGAAGGGTATCGGATATTGATCTTGAAGAGATGGACAGGCTGGTCGAAGAGTGCTTCCAGGGTGATTATGGAAAGGACCCACTGGGTTCGGCTTATCTTCTCAAGCAGCAGATCAAGGCCCATCTGGTCGATTTTCTGAAAAATTACACGCTCCCCCTTGTCAGGGAGAAAGACATCCGACGTCCTTGAAGTTGAACATTCGATCCAAGACGGGCTATGAAGGGTTTCTCCTTACGGGTCGTCTTGATCATATCGAGAGACGGGATGAGAACGATCTGCATCGTCGATTATAAAACTCCTCCAGACCCGAAGGACTTCAGGATCCGGTTTGACAAGCTCGACTTCGGAAAAAGGGAGTCCTGGAGGGAGGCGATTGGAAGCCTCCAGCTTCCCTTTTATCTTCTCCTCTATTCGAGAGCTCATGGAAAGAGATCGAAGAGCTTGAGGCCATGTTTTTGCTCCTTGGGAGGGCCGTGATCAGCAGGGCCATCGAGCTTCCCCTCTTCGATGTTTCAGGAGGGAATGAAGAGAAAAATTCGAAGGGCTTAAAACCGTCATCCTGAGCCTTCTTGGGGAGATCGTCGATCCGAACCTTCCGTTCTATCCTACCGTGGATCTAAAACATCTCTGTCCGACCTGCGATTTCAGTATCTCTGTGGCACCCAATGGTTCACAAAATAGAACTGCACCGAGCGGAGTGCTTAGAGCATCGCGTAAACGATGATCGTTTCAAGTCGTGCTTAAAGGGATGCCAAAAAAAATCCCCCATGCCCATGAGGAGGGGACAGAGGGATTTGAGGGCTGAGCAGTCTCTGCCGATCATCCTCCCTTTTTAAACTCCTTTTCCATGGCCTCCTTGGCAGGTTTGACATAGGTATCTCTCAGTTTGGGCTTTTCGATCTTGCCTGCCGGGTTTCTGGGATCTTTGCGTAAATCATCTTTTCCGGCCACTTGAACTTTGCGAGGCCCTTTTCCTTGCAGAATTCGAGGACCTCTTCATCGGTCAGAGTTTCCCCTTCCCTGACCTGAATGACTGCCATGACGATCTCGACGAGTCTTGGATGGGGATAACCCATGACCGCAACGTCCTGGATCTTCGGGTGCTTGAGGAGGAACCCCTCGATCTCAACCGGGAAGATGTTCTCCCCTCCCCGGATGATGAGGTCCTTTGCCCGATCGACAAAACGGAAGAATCCATCTTCGTCCATATAGGCGAGATCGCCCGTATGGAGCCACCCGTTTTCGATCGTCTTGGCCGTCATCTCGGGATTGAAGGCATACTCCTTCATGAGCCGGGGTCCCTTCAACATCAACTCTCCCACGGCGTTAGGAGGACATTCATTCCCCTTGTCATCGACCACTTTGGCCTCCATGAAGACCGTGGCTTTTCCGATGGAGCCGGGCTTTCTGCATGATGTCCTCATCATAGCAGTTTGTCAGTCCCTCCACCACCGCCTTCCGTGATTCCATAGATATTGGCAATCGGGAGATTGGGGAAGATCTTCTTCGAATTCTCCAGGAGGACATAGGGGACAGGCTGGGCGCCGATTTCGATGTGTTTGAAGGCGGAGAGATCATAATCCTTCAGATCGATCTCGCCCGATTTGATGGCGTTGATCACATCGGACCAGACGGGAACCGTGTTCCAGCCGCCGGTGCATTTCTCATCGGCAAGGGACCTCAGGTAATATTTCGGTTGGATCTCCATGGGCATGAGGATCTTTCCTGCAGCGATGTAGGACGGGAAAGAGAGAAACAGGGTGCCGCTGTGGTAGAAGGGGTGGGGCGCAAGATAGACGCTGTTGTAGCCCTCATTATAGGTGAGGGCGTTTCCGATTCCGATGTAAAACAGGGTATTGTGGGTATGGCAGACCGGTTTGGGCGCTCCGGTGGTGCCGGAGGTGAACATGAGCTCTGCCATGTCATCATCATCCGTTTCAATGAGGACATTGGCTGGGATCTCCCTTGTCCATGATCTCTTTGTAGGATTTCATGGTCGGAGGGACGGTCTCCCCCTGGCAGATGTACTGTTTCACATAACCCATCTCCTTCATGATGGGCTCCACCCTCGGGAGAAAGGTGTCGCCAAGGATGAAGACCTTGCATTTCGTGACATCGGCGGCATACTTGATGTCCGAGCTTGCAAAGCGGAAGTTGAGGGGCGTCACGGTTGCGCCGGTTTTAAGGACGGCCATATAGGCGACATACCATTCGATGCTGTTCATCATGAGATGGACAACAATGTCCCCCTTCTTGACCCCGCACTCCTTCATCATAAAATTGGCAAGCTTGTTGGTCTGATCATTCAGCTCTTTCCAGGTAATCGCCCTGCGCAGGTTCTTGGATGGATAGACTTTCGATGATGAATTCTCGATTAGGAAACTTACTCGCATTAAGCCAGCAGAAACGTGCAAAATTCATAGTCCCCTCCTTTTCGGTTTTAGAATTTGAAAATTTATCCCACAATAGGTTGAAAAAACAATTTTGTCAATAGTAAAATTCTTTTCCTTGGCTTTCCGGATGGAATTGTGATTTCGTTTTTAATAAGTTAGCGACTCAAGAGCGATTGACCGTCCACTCCTGATCGTGTCGACGTTTTTTTTGCATCGGTGCAAAAAAAACATTTACATTTCTGTTTCTCTTGGTTTAATATGTCACGGAAATTCATTCCAAACCGAACGGGGAGGTGTGCTGATAAAATGAATGAAATAGGAGATCTTAATAGTGACAGGATCAATTTAATAAAACATGTTTATGAATGGAACCAACGACTTACCCAGTTTGTTGACACAAAGGTCAGTGTGTTACAGATCATCAACACCCTGATCATATCGTTTTCTGCGACATTCAGTATAAGAGAATTATCCGTATATTCCAAATGGGTCATCATCTCAGGTGTGATCTTGGCCGCCTTCTCATCTTTGATGCTCCTTATGACCATCCTGCCAAGGTTGTCAAAAGGCGCATCAGCCGGCATCACATTTTACAGAGGGATTTTGCAATACAGTCGTGAGGATTATCATTCAAAAATGGCAGCCACCAACGTCGATGAATTGTTAAATGATTACTTGGATAGCATTTACACATTAGCTTTAATTCAAGAGAAGAAATATCTCCGTTTAAGAGTCGGATTATTATTTTCCTTCATTGCAATTACACTCGTTGGGTTAGCCATTGTTCTGAATATCTTTAAGTAAGAACACAGGAGGGGTTCTTCGATTCAAGGGGAAGCGGGCGGGTCGAAAATACTTTCCAACCGGAATCTTTCTTCAGGCCCGGTCATAAAGATCAGCATACCCGAAAGTTCCCACCAACAGGGTGGCGATCAGGAATAGGAAAAGCCAGCGGTTCTTCTTAACCAGTTGGAGGAAAACTTTTCTAAAAGCCTCCATGGCTCAACACTACTGCAGGGCAGCCTGGAAGTCAACCCCTTGATCCGCGACCGGGCCAGCCTTCAAATTATTACGACATTTTCATAAACCTCCTTTTGACGGTTCCATGAAATTCAGGTATATTAAATCCTTCTTATGAAGAAGGGAGGGCTCAAGTTCAGAATACACATCACTTAATGGAGGATTTCCAATTCGATGAGCGCTGAGCAAAATAAAGTCATCTATTCCATGATCAGGGTGAGCAAGTATTACGACAAGAAGCCCGTCCTCAAGGATATCTCCCTTTCCTATTTCTATGGCGCCAAGATAGGTGTCCTTGGCCTGAATGGATCAGGGAAGAGTTCCCTTTTAAGGATCATGGCAGGAGCGGATAAGGAATTTAACGGCCAGACCATCCTGTCTCCCGGTGTTACCGTTGGTTTCCTTGAGCAGGAGCCTCAACTGGACAATTCAAAGACAGTGAGGGAGGTCGTGGAAGAAGGGGCCCAGGAGACCGTCAACCTGCTGAAGGAGTTCAATCGGATCAATGAGCAATTTTCTCATCCCATGTCAGAAGAGGAGATGAACAGGCTGATCGAACGCCAGGGAGAGGTTCAGGAAAAGCTCAATGTCCTGGAGGCGTGGGATCTTGACTCACGGCTGGAGATGGCAATGGATGCCCTGCGGTGTCCCGCAGGAGACACACCCGTTAAAATCCTCTCCGGTGGGGAGAGACGGCGCGTGGCCCTCTGCCGGCTCCTGCTCCAGAAACCCGATATCCTTCTTCTTGATGAGCCAACCAACCATCTCGATGCGGAGACGGTCGCCTGGCTGGAACAACACCTGAAGCGTTATCTCGGTACGGTCATTGCAGTCACGCACGACCGCTACTTTCTCGACAATGTGGCAGGCTGGATCCTGGAACTTGACCGCGGAGAGGGGATTCCCTGGAAAGGTAACTATTCATCGTGGCTGGAGCAGAAGCGGAACAGGCTCAGGCAGGAAGAGAAGGCGGAGAGTGAACGGCAAAAGACCCTCGATCGTGAACTGGAATGGATTCAGATGTCCCCGAAGGGGCGACATGCAAAATCGAAGGCCCGTATCTCAGCCTATGAATCTCTCCTTGGGCAGGAGGGTGAGAAGCGTGCAAAAGACCTGGAGATCTATATCCCCCCAGGACCAAGACTGGGAGAGGTCGTGATTGAGGCTAAACAGGTGGGTAAGGGCTATGGTGACCTGCTTTTGATCGACACCCTTTCTTTTTCTGTTCCACCGGGAGGGATTGTGGGGATCATCGGTCCGAACGGAGCAGGGAAGACCACCCTGTTCCGCATGATCACAGGCCAGGAAAACCCGGACTCCGGGACTTTCCGGTTAGGAGAAACGGTGAAGCTGGCCTATGTGGATCAGAGCCGCGATGTCCTCGAACCGAGCCGGACGATCTGGGAGGTCATTTCAGGAGGGGAGGACAAGATCGTCCTCGGGAGCCGAGAGGTCAATTCACGTGCCTACGTGGCAAGGTTTAATTTCTCCGGAACGGATCAACAGAAGAAGGTCAGCCACCTCTCAGGGGGTGAACGAAACAGGGTCCATTTGGCACGGATACTGAAAGAGGGGGCCAATGTGCTCCTCCTGGACGAGCCGACCAATGACCTTGATGTCAACACGATGCGCGCCCTGGAAGAGGCGCTCCTCAACTTTGCCGGCTCTGTTTTAGTGATCAGTCATGACCGCTGGTTCCTTGACCGGATTGCCACCCACATCCTTGCCTTTGAGGGTGACAGCAAGGCGGTTTGGTTTGACGGGAATTACTCCGAGTACGAGACGGACCGGAAGGCCCGGCTCGGGACTGCGGCAGACCAACCTCATCGGATCAAATATAGACATCTGACAAGAGCATGAAAGAAATAGGTTGACCCAGAAGCCCTGAGAAACACCTTTCCCATGTTTTAATCATGCTGTTGCAAAAACCTTCCAGCAAAAAGAGCTAAGTGCGAATATGGAGAACGAAATGAAGATTTGATTAAGCAGAAGGGGTGTCGGAGAGAGGTCTGTAAATCGATTCTTTTTTTCTCATCCCACCTTTTTTTCGATTTGACTTTTGGAATCGGCGATTCTCCGAAATTACGGGGTCAACATATTCCCCACAAATGACGCATCTCCAACCCCAGAATTGTTCGGTTTGATGATAGAACTTTTCGTAAACCATCATGCCACCGCATCGGTCGCATTTCATGTTGATCCTCTCATTTGCCCCGATTTTCCTATTTTGATGAAACGGTGTCAAGCATTTTCTTGAATAAAATCGCTCAATGGGTGAAAATGGTTAAGTCTGAGGGGTCTCCATTCTACACTACCCTTTACGCATTATCTTAAGGACCTTGACCAACATTTCGTCTCTCCAGTTTTTAATCTCCTCCATGGTTTTTGTGCGAACAACTTCCATCTCCTTTACGGCCTTTACCACCTTCTTCGCTGCGGAGGGAGGGATGGATGTCCAGGTTTCCATCGTCTCCCACCTATTACGGTAGGATTGAGAAAAATGATCGAGAAATCGTTCAACGCCGCCTCCGGCTAAATGTATCCTTAAGAATGGACCAATGATCGGATCACGGAGGCCAACCCCCATGCAAAAGGCTTGATCCACGTCCTCGGCACTCGCAACACCCTTATCAACGAGATCAATGGCTTCACGCAATAACGCCGCCTGCAATCGGTTCACAATGTAACCAGGGACCTCCCGTTTTAGTAGCACTGGGGTTTTACCCAGCCTTTTCATGAAATCATACGTGGCGATCACCGTGTCCCGGGAGGTCTGTTCGCCTCCGACGATCTCAACAAGGGGGATAAGATAAACCGGAAGAACAGGGTGGACTAAGACACAGCGCTGAGGCCTTGTTGCCACCTTTTGAATTTCTGTCATCAGCAATCCCGAAGAGCTGCTGGCCAAAATGGCATGACGAGGAGCTGCCATATCCATTTCTCTAAAGATTTGCTTCTTAAAACCATAATCATCCGGAACGGATTCTTGAACGTAGTCCGCGTTACGGACGGCTTCACCAGCGAGCGTGGTCATCTTTATCCTCTTGAGGGCGGCTTCAGCATCACCTTGTTTGAGAAGGTTGTTTGCCTCCAGAAACAGGAGATTTGACTCTACCTCTTTCACCGACTTCTCCAGGATCGTTTCAGAAACATCTTGAAGAACTACTTCAAGCCCTGCTGAGGAAAATAGTGTCGCCCAATCTTGGCCGATTAGACCCGCTCCAACACAGGCAACCTTATGAATGTCCATTGGCATTCCACCCCATATGAATTAGCTCAACACTGACACTTCTTTTACTATTCTATGCGCCTGTGTCTTCCCTCTTTCCTCCCAATAAAAGAAGGGCAGAGCTTTGGCTCTACCCTTCCCACTGTGCACTTGGCATCTTCTCCTTACTTGCTTAGTAACTCCTCGACCCAGTCGAGGCCAAGCTCCATCAGTTTCCCTCGATGGGGCCGTCCGGTTTCAGGATCTACGTCCATCATCTCATAGAGCATCCGGATCGCCTTATAGAAGTCTTCTTCTGTGAAGATCCTTTTGCCCGCATTGGGTCCATCCGGCTTGGGATCGAAGATCCGCTTAGGCAGTAGATCGTCCTTGATGGTAATTCCTTCCCGGCTGTTAAAGGCCCTTGCCATCATGGATGCCCGTTCGGCGGCCTTCATCAGTTCAAAGAGACTTGCATTCCATCCCGTGATTGCGTTCAAGCACTCGACCATCTTGTCGAGGGGCATCACTCCTCGGGGCGCATAGCCGAAGACACATAATCCCAGGGCATCCTCCACCTTCCAAAGGTTTTCCAGCAGTGCGAAAGATCTTACCTTATCTCTGATTTTATCAGGAGTGATATCCGTGGCATGGATGGGTTTGTATATCCCCAGGGGCTTGATGAACTGGAAGGGGAGAAACTTCTCATCGGTAAAGAGGCCATCGTGAGCAGCGTACATATGGTCTGCTCCATAGGTGGAAGTCGCATAACTGAGCCCCACTCCCACCTTAACGCGCGGGTCATGCATGGGAAGTTCCTGGCCCTTAGATGCAAGATACCAATCCTTGTCCATGACTCCCCACTGCTGGGCAAGCCTTGCCATCCCTTCTGCGAGGAGGTTTCCAAATCCCTCCCGGTGAGCCGTCATCTCAAGGAGCCGGATCATAAGGTCAGGGTCACCAAAACGAAGCTCCAATCCTTCTGTATCGGACTTGGTAATGATTCCCTTTTCAAAACACTCACAGGCGAAGGCAATCACCATTCCCATGGAAATCGTGTCGAGGCAGTAGCGGTTGCAGATTTCATTTCCTTTGGCGATGATTTTCAGGTCGTTGATATTAAGATTCGTCCCCAGAGCAGCCATGGTCTCATACTCGGGTCCACCATAACGGGAATCGACACCGTATTTGGGATCGTCAACAGCAATTCCCCGTTTGCAGCGAATTGGGCAGACATAGCAACCCCTCCTCTCTTTCAGCAGGACTTCGTTGTAAGTATCGCCCGTGACAGGAGTCGGATCCTCGAGGGCAGTCTGTCGGAAATTATTGATTGGAAGGGCACCGATCGCGGAAAGAATACCGCAAAAAGCGGTTGTCCCGTAAACGAACAGAGTTTTCCCAAGATCGATGTCTTTAAATGTTTTGGCATAGTCCAGGGCTGTCTGCTTGAGGAATTCGGGGTTATGGAAGGGAATCTTTTCTGTGCCCAGGGCAGCCACAGCCCTCAGATTTTTCGACCCCATCAGGGCCCCAAATCCGTTCCGGCCATTGAAATGGCCTAAATTGTTCGTGATGTTGGCAAAACGGACGAGGTTCATTCCTGCCAGCCCCGTCTGGGCGACTCTGATTCTCGGGCCTCCCATCTCCTTCCGGATGGCATCTTCAACCTCTTTCGCTCCTTCTCTTGCAAGGTGGGAGGCATCCTTGATCTCGGCCTTTCCTCCAGTCACCCAGAGGTAAACCGGTTTGTCGGCATTTCCACGGAAGACGATCGCGTCAAATCCGGCCATCTTCAGTTCAGGGCCAAAGAAACCCGCTGCCTCGGATTCCCCTGCTGTTCCTGTGAGAGGTGATTTCCCTACGGCAGTGAACCGGCAGGAGGCTGCCAGAGGAGAACCGGTCATCACTCCTGTGGCAAGGACTAAGATATTTTCAGGCGAAAAAGGGTCGATCCGGGCAGGCACTTCTTTGAGAAGATAATGATATCCAATCCCTCTGCCGCCGAGATAGGTCCGATAAAAGGCATCGTCCTTCTCCTCAATTTCGATCTTTCGATGGGTCAGATCGACATGAAGAATCTTACCACGATATCCGTAAGCCATTTCAAACCTCCTCCTTTGGGTTGAAAGGATTTCCCCTCAAACCCTAACCGCCGGCTTGAGTAGATTGCTCTTAAACGAAAGTATTATAACTCTCCATAAAATTCAACACAAGAAGAACAGTCATCCTCATGACCTGTCGATGAAATTGACGGTCTGTGAGAAACGAGCTCCGACATGGATGAGTCGTCCTGTCCGAAGAGGCATTACCGTGAGGTGATCTCCATTTTTGAATTTCAGAATTCTAACTGACGCATGAGTATATAATAGATTTTGAATCTAAAATTCTCAAAGGAGGGAAAGATGAGAGAGGTCGTCCATACGTCACGAAGCAGGATTGTTCGGGAAGAGGGTCCCACGAGGAAGGCTGTCATCGAAGGATTCCCAGGGGAGGTCTATTATGGGGTCCACGGAGGAATTAAGAACTTTTACAAGGTTGAGCCCAAGGAGGAACACCCGGCAACACTGGATCATATTGTGACCGCGGTGGCAGCCTGAATGATGGGGACACTGGCCAGAGTTCTGGCCGAAAAAGGAATCATGACCCCCAAAGAACGGTATTGGGCGGATGTCGAAGGAGATATTGAAAACGTCAACCATGTCCTCAAAATCACACAGATCCGGGTCAAATACAACTTGAGAGTGGATCGAGGGAAAAGGAGCGAGGCAGAGAGAGGCCCTATCCTCGTATCTTTCCCGGTGTCCTGGAGCCCAAAGTGTGGTTGGTTGCATTGATATCCGGTCCGATGCCGTGATCGAAGAACTGTAAGGATCAAGTTTATGTTATGGTCATTGGCATTTATCTGGATTTTGGAATTTTGGATTTGATGATTGATGTTCATACAAGGAGGATATATGGCAGATGCAACGATAGAACTGCTTCGAGAGCTGACCGAGGCTCATAGGGTGTCCGGCTATGAGCGGGAAATCCGGGAAATTATTCGGAGACACCTTCGGGACATTTCCAACGTCGAACAGGACAGGCTTGGGAGTATTGTTTGCCGAAAAGATGGCGATTCCCAAAACCCCAGAATCATGCTTGCAGGGCATTTGGACGAGATTGGGTTCATTGTAAAGCTGATCACCGATGAGGGATTCCTCAGGCTCAGTCCCCTGGGCGGGTGGTGGGGACATGTGATGCTGGCCCAACGGGTCGTTGTCAAAGCCCGAAAGGGGGATGTTTTTGGGATCATTGGTTCCAAGCCTCCCCATATCCTTTCCAACGAAGAGCGGAAGAAGGTTCTGGAACCCAAGGATATGTATGTCGATGTGGGAGCAGTCTCTTCAGACGAGGTCCGGACACTCGGTAACCGGGTGGGTTGTGCGCTTGTCGTCGATGTAATCAAGAGCCTGGTTGGTGAAAGACATTCCAATACGATCCATGGGGTTGGAATGGTCCAGGAAGAAGTTGGGCTACGGGGAGCCCGACCGAGTTCCTGGGTCGTTGAGCCGGATGTGGGACTGACCATGGAGGTCGGGGTTGCGGGCGATGTCCCGGATGTCAAAAAGGAGGATGCCCACGGAAAGCTTGGGAAAGGTCCGGTCAACGTTATGCGCGACGGGAGTATGATCCCTAATCTTCGGTTACGGGACCTCTTCGTGGAGACCGCGGAAAAACTCCAGATTCCTTTTTAATTCGATTTTTTGGAACGAGGAGGGACCAATTCAGGAGCCATTCATCTTCACCGCCGAGGGGTTCCTAACCTCGTTGTTGCTGTTCCGACACGGCATATCCACAGTCATGCAGGGGTCAGTCATGCACAGGGAAGATTATGATCATGCGGTCCGGCTCGTCACGGAGGTCATCAAGAGGCTTGATGCAGGCACGGTGGCGAGTTTAACGGAATGAGGCTCTTTAAGAGAAGCCTCATAGTTGCATAAGTTTCGCGGACAGGTGGGTTTTCAAATCCCATCAGGGTAAGGATTGTAAAATGTGTGAATAATGATCTCTCCGATGCGTCTAAATAATTAAACGGAAGAATTGAGCAATTTAGACTTAGAGGAGGTGGAAGAAAATGAAAAAGGTTTTAGCCATCTCGATCGCTTTGATCGCAATCCTGATGACCGCAGGAATTGCATCGGCCCATTGGCGGAGCACTTTTAGCTTTGGCGTGTTCTTTCCTCCAGTTGCTGTTTGGGCTCCCGTGCCCCCGCCTGTAGTTTACCCGGCCTATCCTCCATACGGTTACTATAGCCCTGGCTATTTGGGGTACCGGGTCTGGGTCCCGGGTCACTGGGAGAATCGATGGGTGCCTTATGGATGGACGAGGGCCTGGATTCCGGGCTATTGGAGATAAGGGGCCTAAATCCCCCCACGACAACTCCCGTTACAGTCCGAACGAAAAAGGGGCCATACCAGATGTCTGGACGGCCCCTTTCATGTTTAAAAGTCTTGTGGAGGTCTAAATCCCGCCCATTACTTGGGGGGGATAACTGCCTCTTTGAAGGCCTTGGCAATACGCATCTTCACGACGGTCTTGGCCGGGATCTTGATCTCTTCACCCGTTGCCGGGTTCCGTCCAACCCGTGCTTTCCGCTTTGAGAGGACGAGCTTGCCAACTCCAGGAAGGACAAAAGAACCTGCCTTCTTCAGCTCACTTTTCGCTAGAGCGACCATCTCATCGAGGAAAAAGACTGAATTTTTCTTCGAGAGCTCGATCTTCTCAGCCATGTAACCTACGAACTGTCCTTTCGTCATGGGTTTCTTCGCCATATTTTTCCCTCCTTTTTTAGAAATGTTGTATTTTATAATGCCGCCCTTTCGAACAGTATGAATCATATTGGAAAAAGCCCTCTCTGTCAAGGGGAAAATGCATTTTTTAATCTTTTTTTCTTTTTTTTCGAACCCGATCCACCTCTCGACTGGTAAATGCCTTTTAGCAACATCGGAGACAGGGATACCTCGAAGGAGAATGCCTCGGTTACGGTCGGAGATTCTATGCTCAGGGTCGGGGTGGTCTCTCCGGAGAAAACTCAAAGCGGAACCTTTTTCCAACCCAATCGCATCCATAACTGAGAAGGTGTGAAGAAATTGGTGGCCTTTGTTTCGGCCCACGAGGACGGGCATCTTGTCGAAGCTTTACGAGACGGGTCATCCTATGTTCTGGGTAACGACCCTTAATTAGCAAAACAGGGTCATTAACGATGCTTAGACCATCGAGTTCAATTTTTGAAGGTTCTGCCTTAAAGCTTCTTCAATCCGGTCATCTTCGCAGGCCGGAGTCCCGCCAACGGTGGGAGTGATCGAGGAATTGGGATTTTTTCACACGTTCTGATGAACTACCTCGAAGGGTTGATTTTTGTCACGAACAAGGGTATATCAAAAATGGAATAATCCCCAATATCATCTAAAGGAAGAATCCAGGGATAAGGAGTCGGAAGTGGATCACGGGGATCCAAGAGAATTTTTCAACGGAGCCGACTATTTTGTTGACCGGAACATCCGCCAGGGGCGGGGTCATCGGGTTGCCATTTACACGGAAAACCGAAAATATACCTACAATGACATCCAGAAGATGGTCAACAAAACAGCCAATGCCATGCTCGATTTAGGCCTTCGGATTGACGAGCGGATCATCCTGCTTATGCTCGATGTTCCTCAGTTCTATGCTATTTTTTGGGGAGCAATCAAAATTGGAGCCATCCCCATTCCGGTCAATACCATGCTGACCCCTGAGGATTTTGAGTACTACCTGAATGACAGTCGAGCCCGGTGCTTGCCGTGTCCGAAGAGCTTCTCCCTGTGATCCATCAGATTAAAGGGGACCTCTATTACCTCCGCGATCTCATCGTCATTTCGGAGAAGGAGGGAGCCCATATTCCCTTCCGGCAGAAGTATAAAAGGGCGCCGGCATTGATCAAGCCCGCGATTACCACCCGCGATGATGTCGGGTTCTGGCTTTACAGCTCAGGGTTCACGGGGCCTCCCAAGGGCGCCATTCATTCCCAGTATGACATGGTTGTGACCTCCCGGGATTACGCAAGGGGTGTATTGAGGATTACGGAGAACGATATCTGTTTCTCGGCAGCACGCCTCTTCTTCGCCTATGGTCTTGGCAATGGGATGTATTTTCCTATGTCCGTGGGAGCCTCTGCCGTGCTCAGCCCCTATCGTCCCACTCCAGAGGTCGTTTTCAGATATCTTAAACAGTTTTCGACCGACCCTGTTCTTTGGCATTCCGACCCTCTATGGACAGATGCTCGAATATAAGGCCCGGCAGGATCGGGAAGAGAGGGATACAGCCAGATCCCGATGACCGATCATGAGCTCTCTTCCGTTCGCCTCTGCATCTCCGCGGGCGAGGCTTTACCCCCCGACATCTATTTTCGCTGGAAGCAACGCTTCGGAGTTGCCACATCCTGGATGGCATCGGTTCAACAGAGATGCTTCACATCTTCCTTTCCAACCAGTCCGGGAGCATACGTCCTGGATCTACGGGAAAACCTGTGCCCGGCTATGAACTCAAGCTGATGGACGAGGATGGCAGGGAGGTCCCTCAGGGCGAAATAGGAACCCTGATGGTCAGAGGCGACAGTGCGGCCCAGTTCTATTGGCGAAGGCGAGAAAAGACCCGGAAGACGATGCAGGGTGAATGGATCAACACAGGCGACAAATATTATGTAGATAAGGAAGGGTATTACTGGTGCGCTGGCCGGTCCGACGACATGCTCAAGGTTGGGGGCATCTGGGTTTCCCCTGTGGAGGTCGAGAACTGCCTCGTTGAGCACCGGGCCGTTTTAGAATCTGCGATCGTGGGACGCAAAGATGACCAGGGACTGATCAAGCCAAAGGCGTTCGTGGTACTCCGTGAGGGGATTTCTCCCTCAGAGGCACTTGCGGAGGAGTTGAAAGAGTGGGTTCAGGAACGGTTGGCGAAATATAAATACCCTCGCTGGATCGATTTCATTCCTGAACTGCCCAAAAGCGCCACAGGGAAGATCCAGCGATTTAGGCTGCGTTAGCCCGTGCAATTGATCTTGGTGTGGTGTCTAATCAGCAGGGTCAGGACCAAATCGGGCGTTGCTCTGGCCTGAGCGACGGTTGGGTAATGGTGTGTCATTAAATGTGTCGTGGCACTTAGCCGGAATACGGTTACGATAAGAAGCCGCCGGAGAATGATTTCTCGGCGGCTTCCTGATTTCGGGGATCAGCATTTCTGAACGTCACGAATTGCTGAACGCGCCTTGTCATAGAGATCTTTGGGAATCTCACTCATATGATGTTCTGTTCTGGCATGTTCAGCGGCTTTCTGGAAGATCTCTTCCTCTGTTTTCCCGCAAGCGACAAAGTCGCAATCGACACCAACATCCCTGCAGCTTAGTCTTTTTTCCATTTTCAACACCTCCTTCTGGGGTCAGCCGCGCATTGCGTATTCTGATTCAGCTAACCTGACAGATCACAAATTTTGCTATAACCACTTCTCTACTAATATTATAATTACGGGCTTTCAGAGAAACAAGGATTATAACGGCAGGCTCATCATTTGTTAGAAATCGTTCATACATCAAAGGATCAAAATTGTCAGAGGTGGCAAACCCTTTAATCTGTCCCGTAAGGTATCTTCTTCTGTAAGCCAGTCGTTGAGTGTTTTAGGCTGGTGAAATGCAAATATCCTTCGACTACGTGGGTCGGGGTCTCTTAAATCCCTAAAAAAAGTTTCTATTCCAGTGTTCTCATAGGCAAAGAAAGGGAAAGAGGAAAGTTTTGGAAGGCTTCTCCGATATGCTCAAAACGTATTTGATGGTTTGAGCTTCCACACCGCTTAATGTAGTCCCTTCTGGCTTTGCTTCGATTGCTCCAACTGGTTTCCTATCGACAAAGAGTAGATAATCAGCCTCTCCAGATTTCAGGGGAAATTCACGCACAGCAACCCCAAAAGAGGCTCCGAGATTCAGTTTACGATAATCCTGAACCTTCCAGTCCGCCTTTTCAAGCAGTTGGTCAATCTTCTGCCTTGCTTTTTCTTCAGGCTTCATATGCGAAAACCATTCAAGGGAGGCCTTTGCTCAAAGGCATTCTACGAAACCTAAACAAAAGAGTCAATAAGAATATAGAAC
>CAWEAV010000016.1:0-19411 GCA_963806715.1 uncultured delta proteobacterium | reverse complement strand
CTGTTCGGGATTGTGCTGTCTCTTGTCAATGTGAAGGATGGTCTCCTTCTAATAGACGAATTCGAGAACGGGATGCACCACACTGTTCAGTTAGATGCCTGGCGTGCAGTGTTCAAGCTGTCTCAGCGGTTGGGTATCCAGGTTTTCGCCACGTCCCATAGTTGGGACTCCATTGAAGCGTTCCAGAAAGCAGCCGCCGAGACGCCGGAGGAAGGGGTACTCGTTAGGCTTTCCCGTAGAGGTGAAGAAATCATCCCGACAGTCTTCCACGAGGATGAATTAGCGGTTGCCACACGTGACAGAATCGAGGTGCGCTGATATGGCCGCCAAAAAGATTCTGCTGGTAGAGGGTCCTGATGATGAGTATGTGCTGAAGCACATCTGCGGGAATCGGGGTTTGCCGCGACTCGATGATGTCAAGGCACACGGTGGCGTCGACCAACTATTGGACAGTTTCCCTGTTCGTCTAAAAGCAAGCGAGTATGGGGACATTGTCGGAGTGGTCATTGATGCGGATACCGACTTGAGATTGCGGTGGCAGTCACTGCGAGATCGGCTCATCCGGGTGGGGTACCAGACTGTGCCAGACAACCCAACGCCCGACGGCACCATTCTTGACCCGCCCCCTGGGATTTTGCTGCCTCGCATGGGCATCTGGATCATGCCCGACAACCAGACCAAGGGAATCTTGGAGGATTTCCTCCGCTTTCTTGTGCCTGCCGGGTCGCAGCTGTTCAGCCACGTCCAATCCAGTGTGGTGGCTATCCCGGAGGAAGAGCGACGCTTCAATCGGCTCGTTGAACCCAAGGCGATCATTCACACTTGGCTCGCATGGCAGGAGGAACCGGGGAAACCACTGGGGACAGCGATCACAGCAAGGTTCCTTGATCCCAATGTGGCCCAGGCTGATGTCCTGGTATCCTGGTTGAACCGATTGTTCTTCCCATGACCAGATCCTACCGGAAAAAACTGATTGAAGTCGCCCTGCCGCTGGACGCTATCAATAAGGCCAGTGCCCGTGAGAAGTCCATCCGCCACGGCCACCCCAGTACACTGCACTTGTGGTGGGCGAGGCGGCCGCTGGCGGCGGCGCGGGCGGTGATCTTCGCGCAGATGGTGGACGATCCGTCGGCGCATCCCGATTTGTTTCCGACAGAGAAGGAGTAGAACGCCGCGGGCCGGTCCGAGCACAGTCCAAGAAGAATCTTACCGCTTGACTTTTTGATTGCTGCGCCGAAATGGGGGACTTCCATAAGATTATTAAAGAGGAAGATCCGTGAGAAAGAAATCAGCAAGTACGCCAGGAAAGGAAGCGACGCCGCTGTATGAGCGCATCCGGCTCATTCTGGAATCGGCCCGAACCAGTGTGGCGCGGACGGTCACCCCGACCCAGGTTGTGGCCAACTTGGCCGATCGGACGGGAGATCGTTGAAGAGGAGCAGAGGGGAAAGCGACGAGCCGGGTATGGGGAGAAACTCCTCAAAGATCTATCTGATCGTCTAACAAAGGACTGCGAAAAAGGATGGTCAGTAAGAAATCTCGAGATCCCGCCGGAATCTTCGACGCGGAATATCCCGTATTAGTAGATATTCAGAAATCGAACGCAGTGCGTTCGATTTTTACAATTACTCCAATGGGAAATGACCACATTCCGAACGCACTGGCGTTCGATTTCTAAAAGTGCGGCGTCGGAAGGTCTTGCAAGAGAAAAAGGCTACGCGCTGCGTAGCCAATCCTCCTAACCAGGGCAGTTGCATCCGAATCTATCCTGGACTCACTATCGCACTCTGATGCGCGTGGATAAGGCGGGAGCCCGCGCGTTCTACGAGATCGAGGCCATTCATTCCGGGCTTGACCCGGAATCCAGTATTTCCCCGGATTCACGCTTTCGCGGGAATGACAATCTTTGGTACGATTAATGTTACCGTGTGTAAATGAGGTGGAAAAGTCTGAAATGGAGGGTTAGGTCGGGACTCTTCTACTTTAGCATCTTCTTAAGATTCTTAAGTTTGTCGGCCGTCTCTTTAATATCCCTGGCTTCTTTTACTCCCGGAATTTCTTCAACCTCCTTTTTAGATCTGAAATAAGATCCCCCTTCTTCTCTTTCTCCTTTTTCTCCTTGTCAGTCTTCCTCTCGCTTCGGATTTTCGAATCTCCTTGACCGTCTTTCCGAGGCCTTCTCCAATGTCCGGGAGCTTTTTAGCCCCAAACAGAACGAGAAAAATCACCAGGATAACCAAAATTTCTGATAAACCTAATCCACCAATCATCAAGGAACCCCTCAGTTAACGTTGGAGTTTTTAACTCGGAGTTCGGAGAAAAAACTTAAAATGATTTTTTCTTCGTGCTTTGTATTCACACTGGACTCCATACTCCGAACTCGAACTTAAATCTCACAATTATTTTTCTCTTTTTTATAAAATATTAGACCTGGGAGTGCAAGAAAAAAAATCAGCAGGTATTAAAAAGATTCAAAAAATGACTTGATTTTTGTTAAATTTAACATATTGAAGATCTGAAGAAATTGAAGGAGGAAGCCTATGTCAACGGATATGGAATGCCCGATCTGTGATGCCGATATCCCGCTCGATGGAGATGAGAAACCGGGGGACCTGATTTTGTGTTCTTTATTGCAAGGTGACTTTTAAAATTAATTCAAAAGAAGGACCAGTGGGTTCTGCATGGAAGATTTTGACGAATAGAAATGAAGGCCCTCTATACTTCTGATCTTCATGGTGAAATTCCTCTCTATCAGGAACTCCTCGCCCTGGCCCTTTCTTTCAATGCAGAATTGGTGGCTCTGGGCGGCGACCTCCTTCCATCCTTTTCTCCGTCCAGAAGATATGAAGATATGATTCCAAATCAGAAGATTTTTATCAGCCAATTTCTGCTCCCTTTTTTCGAGAAGATGATTGGCACGACAACCGTTCGCCAGATCTATCTCATCCCTGGAAACTGGGATCTTGGCTACCCGTATCTTTTTAAAAGGCCGATCGAGGGACTGATCGATCTGTGCCAGAAAGTTCATCACCTTGATCATGGATATAAGATCATCGGGTATCCCTTTGTTCCGCCGACTCCATTTCGGCCAAAAGACTTTGAGAAGATGGATGACCCGGATTCTCCCTGGCCCCCTCAGAAAAATCCCTCCTATGTCCGGTCTGCGGGCCAGACAGATCAACTTATTCCCATCGATCCTCATCTCTATTTGAGACAGCATGGGACGATCCGGGAGGATTTGGATCATCTTCCAGAGCCGGAACCATCAAAGAGAACGATCTATGTGATGCACTCCCCTCCTTTTGGGACGAAGCTGGATCAAATAGAGGAGGGAGCTTTACGGGGAGCCGATCCATCAGAAAATTTGTTGAAAGCACCCAGCCCCTCCTGACCCTTCATGGCCATATCCATGAGGCGCCGGAACTCTCCGGTTCCTACGTTGATCGAATCGGGAAGACTTTGTGTGTCAACCCGGGGCAGTTCGGAGCAAAATGAGGCTCCATGCCGTCACTTTCGATATTGAGAACATAGAGGAGACGTTCCAACACACCTGCTTTGGATAAAGCCAAAAGGATTCAAGGATTCGAGGGTTCAAGGGGCCAAGCAAAAAGGTTTAGACATTTCAGATGGGTGAAAACTTCAAAGGTAATTCCTGTAAGGTAAAACATAAAAAAGAAGCACTCGAATCCTTGAACCCTCGAATCCTTGGACCCTTTCTAAAGATTTTCCTCATCTTATTAGTCCTCTTTTTTTGGAATTCCTCGGTGGCATTCCCTTCCCAGATCGATCCTGCTATGCAGTGGCATCTTCTTTACATCAAAATCCGGGACGGCTCGATTCTGCAAAGAAGAGGCCCAACCCCAGTTAAGATCCTTGGAGAATTTGCTGAAAGATTTTTATCCCAAAAACTCGGATAGGAGAGAAGAGGAGCGGCTCTGCTTTCCACTGGAAGGGTATGGTCCGAGTGCAATCGGAGGGAAAAAGGGGAGTGGGTACCAGACCCATGGGTATGATTTTTTTGATGGCAACCAGCATAAGGGCCATCCAGGCCACGACATATTTATTCGTGATAAAGACCGGGATGGGCTTGACGATATCGGAAAGAAATCGGTCAATGTCATTTCAACGTCTTCAGGTATAGTTGTTTCCGTCAACATTGACTGGACGCCTTCAAGTCCCGTTCGTGGCGGGAACTACATCTGGATTTTTGAACAGAGAACGAGCCGATACTATTACTACGCCCATCTTCAAGAGGTCTTTGTAAGAATTGGTCAACTGGTGGCCCGATGGGAACGAATAGGGACCGTGGGAAGGACAGGGAAGAATGCTTATCCTGAGCGTTCTCCCACCCATCTCCACTTCACCGTCCATCAGTCTACAGATGGGCATCTAAGGCCAATCAATCCGTACAGGGAGTTGGTAAAAAGCGGTTGTGAGCAGAAATCCCGTTAAATATAAAAAAATCTCTTGACATTCAAGAAAAAAAGTGAAATAATTAATTTTGTAGGTTGTAAGAAGTAGTTTGTTTTGGATCACAAAGGGTCACAAAAGTACTTCTGAAGACTTTTGTGGCCCTTTTTTATTGGGACCAAAGGCTATTACAACTTACTGAAATTTAAAAGTAGAAAGGAGGTGAGTTGTAGTGGCCAAAGGTCGTGTAAAATGGTTTAATGAGAAGAAAGGGTTTGGATTCATTTCCAGGGATGATGGAAATGATGTCTTCGTTCACTTCTCCGCCATCAAGAGGGATGGATTTAAGTCCCTTTACGAGGGCGATGAGGTAGAGTTCGAGGTTACCGACGGTCCGAAAGGTCCCCAGGCAACGAATGTTGTGGTTTTGGGCTAAGTAAAAATTCATTAAGCTGAAAACGAAAAAGGGGTCTTAGGTAAAACTAAGACCCCTTTTTCGTTCTTAAAATCAAGGCGAGATACCTTCAAGGAGAGGTGAGACTCGTAGCTGTTTTCCGGCCAACTATTCCAAACTGCCTTCCCCTCCATTTTTTATGCACCCATTGATGCTGTGACGATAACTTTTCTTGACTTCAAGTTGGGGGTGTCCTATACTCCAAAATAGTAAAGGAATCCTGTCTGTCGCGGGGAGCTGGATTGGGTCTGGCTGAGAGGGTGGCCAAGCTGTCACCGACCCGCTGAACCTGACCTGGATAATGCCAGCGGAGGGATCGACAAATCCTAAAATGAGAGCCGTCCCTTCGAGGACGGCTTTTTTTTAGGATTTCCAAGATTCTTTGACGTGATGCAGACCGATATTGTGAAAAAAAGAGTGAATGTCTTTGCAAGTGGATGGATTAGCCCAAGCCCTCGAACGGCTAAGAAACAGTAACCCTGTTGTTCATGCAATCACCAACTGGGTGACGGCAGGGGATGTGGCCAATGCCTTGCACGCCATCGGCGCACGGCCGGTCATGGCCATTGCCTTGGAGGAAGTAGAGGATGTCGTATCCAAAGCTGATGCGCTGGTCCTTAATTTAGGGACCCCGGACCCTTCGCGGGTGAAAGCCATGTTATTGGCAGGGTATAAGGCAAATCGTCTTGGCCGGCCGGTGATCTTCGACCCCGTTGGGGCTGGTGCATCCAGGTTCCGTATGGAGGCCGTTCGAGGCATCCTATCCGAGCTTTGCATCACGGTAATTAGAGGCAACAAGGCTGAGATTGGAGCACTGACAGGGATGGGTGGAGAGCTCCGCGGAATTGATGCGGCCGAAGGACCCAATGATCCTCATGGCGCAGCAAAGATGCTTTCACAGAAGACAGGAGCCACGGTTGTCTTAAGTGGACCACAGGACCTGGTTGTGAGAAATGATGAAATGGTGATCGTGGAGAATGGGCACCCGATGATGGGCCAGGTGACAGGTACTGGTTGCATGTTATCAGGGATCCTCGGTGCTTTTGCTGCCATCGAGACAGAGCCCATGATTGCTGCCGTTGGAGCAGTGGCATTATTTGGGTTGGCAGGGGAATGGGCCGCTCTCCAGAGCAAGGGTCCGGGTACTTTCACGACGGCACTGTTTGACGGCCTGTCCGCATTGACGCCAGAAGATCTCAGGGCTGGTGCCAAAATCAAAGGATGATCCTGAGGGATATGAGGATCGGCCCTAAAAGCAGGGCCTTGAGGTTGCAGGCAAAAGAAGCTTCAGCCTGTTGCCTCAAGCGAAGCGGTCCTCAAACTTATTTGGAGAGGCACCATGGAGACTCGGAAGGTCGCACGAGCGGTTATTCTGGTGGCCATTGGCGTGGCGATTTCACCGTTTACCAGCATTCCCATTGGGATCGCCAAGATAAACCCTGCCCAGCATTTTGTCAATGTCGTGGGGGCTGTCCTCCTTGGGCCCTGGTGGGCCACCGGTATTGCTCTGGTGATCGGGATCCTTCGAAACGCGCTCGGGACCGGGACACTCCTTGCTTTTCCTGGAGGCATGATTGGTGCTTTCCTTGCGGGCCTCGCATATCGTTACACACGCAGTATTTACATTGGGGCCTTGGGGGAAGTCATTGGCACTGGAATCCTTGGGGCAGTGGTGAGTGTTCTGATCGTTGCACCCGTGTTTATGGGTAAGGCGATGGCGATGGGTGCATTGATCATCGCCTTTTCGGGAAGCACGATTCTGGGCTCGATCCTTGCCCTATTCGCCCTCAAACTTCTTCATCGGGCTGGCTTCACCCCCTCACCTCATCCCTCTCCCCCTGGAGGAGAAGGGAGGGATAGAATGACCGCTTTGTGAAATGGTGAAAGCCCACCTTCCGCGAAAATTATCAACTGTCGGGTTCATATTGATACAAGGAGTGTAATGGCCTAATGATCCTTCGCTTTGAAGGCGTTTCCTACCGCTATCCGACTGTTGAGCCCTGGACCCTGCGGGAACTCAACCTGGATATTTCGGAAGGCCAGGGCGTGTTGCTGGCCGGTTCGAGCGGGAGTGGAAAATCAACGTTTTGTCGCACCTGCACGGGTCTCATTCCACACTTTCACGGAGGGGAACTCATTGGCCGGGTCTTTTTGGGTGGACTCGATACACGGCAACATCCGGTCTACCAATTATTCAGCTATGCCGGCCTTGTCTTCCAAAATCCAGACGCTCAACTCTTCAACCCAACGGTTGAGGCAGAGCTGGCCTACGGACTTGAGAGTCTGGGGCTTTCTGCGGCTGAGATCGAGACGCGTTTGGCCTGGGCCAGTGAATTAATTGGGCTGGGGCCATTGTTCTCCAAATCTCCCTACACACTTTCGGGAGGAGAGAAGCAGAGGGTTGCTCTGGGTGCGATCCTGGCCCTGCGGCCGCGGATTCTTCTGCTTGACGAGCCTTTTACCCATCTCGATCCAGGGGGAGCCGAAGTCCTCAGAGGCATTCTTCGAACGATTCGTGCTGAAGGGATTGCGGTAATCGTTGTGGAGCATCGACTCCACGAGGTGATTGCTGATTTTGGCCGGCTCATTGTCCTCCATGAAGGGAGAATCGTTGCAGATGGACCGCCCCATCAAGTGATAAACGGTGATGTTTCCGCCTACGGTCTTAATCTTCCTCCGTTGATCCGGTTCTTTCGCGCCTCCGGCTGGACAGGTGTTCCTCTCACAGTGGAAGAAGCACTCCATTGGTTGAAGAATCAAAATTTAATTAAAACGATGAATATTAATAATCGTCCCTCGCCCCCCTTCAGCAAAGGCGGGTTGGGAGAACTTGAGAATAAGAGCCCTGTGGTAGAAATGGATGATGTTTGGTTTAAATATGAGGGTTCCCCGGCGCTTCGCGGTATCGGTCTAACCCTGATGCAAGGAGAGTGCGTGGCCCTTGTCGGTCGAAACGGGGCAGGGAAGACCACCCTGGTCAAGCATCTCAATGGACTGCTGAAACCGAGTCAAGGAAGAGTGAAAGTGCTCGGTCGGAATACCCTTAAGACTCCGGTGGCCGAACTCGCCCGCCATGTAGGGTTTGCATGGCAGAATCCTAACGATCAGCTCTTTCAGGCGAATGTAAAAGATGAGGTTCTGACGGGTCTCCGTGCACTTCGGGCATACGACCCGGTCTGGTGCAAGAAGCTATTTGAACGATTTAATCTCAACGTCCTTCTTGATCGCTCTCCCTTTCAACTGAGCGAAGGTCAAAAGAAGCGCGTTTCGTTTGCATCTGCCCTGGCCGTTCAACCTGAGATCGTTGTTCTCGATGAGCCGACTGCGGGCCAGGATGAGCCTTTCCGTCGGGAGCTTGGGAAACTCATCAAGGAACTTCGAGCCGAAGGGAAAACCGTCGTGCTGGTAACCCATGATCTCGAATTTGCAGGTGAGCATGCGAGCAGGTGGATCGCCTTGGCCGATGGGCGGATCGTTGCCGATGGGATGCCTGAAGAAGTCATGGATAATAAGGCGGCGATGACGAAAGCAGGCCTTCGGCCAACCCAACGATTTGAATTGATGCAGGAAATAAAATCATCAGGTACTTAAAAAATTGCATAGCGTCCTCCGCATTTTGCTAACGCATTAGAAATTTCCCCAGCTCCCCCTTTGATGGGGGAGGGGAGGGTGGGGGTGAGAAGTAGAATGTTAATTCCTTCATTCCTTGATCCCCGTTCAAAACTGATTGCAGCTATCTCTGCCACCATTATGTTGATGACAATGAATCACGGGGTGTCCCTTATGGTGGCATGGGCAATCCTCATCATGACCGTGCTCTTAATGCGTCTCGGTCATTCCTGGCTTGAATTACTGAAAGGCCTGGGTTTTGCTGTAGTAAGCTTCTTTGTGATCGCCTGGGTCGCCTTCGATCTCATGACCGGGATTGTGGCGGGACTCCGGTTACTCACCATTGGAACCGTCTTCTTCCTCTTTTTTCAGACGACATCACCCGAGGCCCTTTCAAATTCATTGATCAAGATGGGAATCCCTTACTCCTTTGCCTTTGTGCTCAGTGCTTCGATGCAGTTTGTTCCTGTCTTGGTTCGGAGGGCTGCCAGCATCCGCGACGCTCAGCGTAGCCGCGGCATCCCACTGGATAGTGGATTAGGAATCATTCGACATCTGCCGGCACTGGCTGGACCTCTGCTGATCCAGGCATTCAAGCTCGCGGATGAATTGGCGGAGGCCATGGAGGCCCGGGGATTCGGCGCCCCGGGAAGAAGGTTTCGCCACGAGCCGCGTTTCAGAGGAGCAGATTGGTTTGTGGTAGGATTCAGTATTGTTGCACTGGGGATTTTCTTTTGGGTCCGTTATCGGTGATATTGGAAGATAAGATTCCGAATCAAGATCGACGATGCCCCATATCACAAAATATGGGTTGCATCTGTTTTCACCTCTGTCTTGTAGATTTTGAACCCTCTGGCCCGGTAATTGGGCAGGGCGTCCGGGTGATCCAGTGAGCAGGTATTGACCGAGACTCTCTTGGCTTCCCAACCCCATGCAGACTGAATGGCATTGCTCACAAGGGGCCCTCCAAAACCTTTTCCGATAAAGGCCGGGCACAAGCCTAAGTACATGATCTCAACATTGCCGTCTTCCTGATGCTGGAGTTCGTAGTACCCTGCCGGGCTACCCCCTTTGTAGGCGACCCATGTCCTCAGGTCCTTGTCTTCTACATATTTTTTCCACCTCTCGTCAGACCAATAGAGTTTATCGATCCAATGCCATTGCTTCCCAACAATTTCGTAAAGGAATCGATTGAACGGATGCTGTTTCACTAAGCACTCTTTGATGGAGAAATCAATGTCACGGCAATATTTGGGCTTTAGTTCCCTTGGATCCAGCATCTCGAGGCGATAGATTGTTAACGGTTCTTTCATATCCCCGCCCGGTGATGGTGATGCAACGCTAAGGCAACTCTAACAAATTAAGTCCGTCTCTGAATAGGAGAACCGCAAAAATCAGAAGGAGTGCTCCAAGGATACGCATGAGATACTTGTAGGCTCTCCCCATCAATAACTGCCTTGTCTTGCCAACCAAGGCAGCGAGGAATATTTTTGATCCGACAAGACACATATAAAAACTTGCGACAAAAGCGACCGCAGTCATTGGACTTTCCGGCCAAGCCCTGATCATTTTGGGGGCCCCAACGGTTAACCAGAACAGGTAAGGATGAGGGTTAAGTGCATTAACGATTGCCCCTTTGCTTAAGGATCGCAGCTTGGCATCCTCCATATTGACATCCAGCTTGCTTGTCCGAAAACTCTCGTAGGCCAGATAGAGCACAAAGGATCCACCGATCAGCGAAATGGACCCCAGAAGGACTCGGAAATGAGCAAGCCGCATCAGGACAAAGATCGTTATGATGATGATGGGCAGGTCTGTGAGGAGTGGCGCTAAGGCTACCCTGACCCCTTCTTTTATCCCGTACTTGAGCGTTTGAGAAATGAGAAACGTGAGAAGTGGACCGGGTGAAAAACCTGCGGACAATCCAAAAACAACCCCTGCAACGAGATTAACAACCATTCTATTTGCCTGACCTTACCGAAACTCTTAAGTCATTGAAAGGCCGGACAGATTTCATTCTTTATATCCCTTTATTTAAGAGTCACAGGGCAGGCCCTAATGCCTGCCCATAACCCATTTAGGCAGACCGGGCAAAATACAGGTTTTCTGAGATTATTTCTTCTCCTGGGATTTTAGATAGTCTCTCCAGAAGGGAGAGATGTCTCTCAATTTTTGAATGATCGGGGGGAGGTGTTCGATGATATAGTCCATCTCCTCTTTTGTATTGTAAATCGAAAGGCTGAAACGGATGGACCCATGAGCGGCCGTGAAGGGGACTCCCATGGCTCTGAGCACATGGGATGGTTCCAGCGAGCCCGAGGTACAGGCAGACCCTGAGGAAGCACAGATGCCGAGGTCCGAAAGGAGTAAGAGAATTGATTCTCCTTCGACGTATTCAAAACTGACACTGACGGTATTGGGAAGTCGATTCACGCGGTCTCCGTTCACCAAAGTGTTCGGAATCCTGTCGAGGATCTTCTTCTCAAGATAATCCCTCAAGGCCTTGACCCTTGTATTTTCGTCTTCCATATTCCTTTGGGCCAGTTCACAGGCCTTTCCAAGACCAATGATGTAAGGCACGTTCTCTGTGCCTCCTCTTCGCCCTTTCTCCTGGTGGCCACCGATCATGAAAGGAGAAAATTTCGTTCCCTTTCGAATATAGAGAATCCCAATCCCCTTGGGCGCGTGGAGTTTATGGCCGGAGAGGGAGAGCAGGTCGATCGTCGATTTTTTTAGGTTGATCGGGATCTTTCCGACTGCCTGAACTGCGTCCGTATGGAAAGGGATGCCCTTTTCCTTTACGATCTCCCCGATTTTTTCGATCGGGAAGATGACGCCCGTTTCATTATTGGCGTACATCGTCGAGACGATTGCGGTATGGTCGGTCATCGATTCTTTCAATTCGTCCAGATCCAGTCGCCCCTCACGATCCACAGAGAGTTCAGTAACGTGATGGCCTTTTCGGGAGAGATAAGTTGAGACATTCCCCACTGCGGGGTGTTCCACCCGGGTCGTGATGAACTGCCTTTTTTCGGGATAGGAATCGAGCGTTCCAAGAATCGCTGCGTTGTCACTCTCCGTTCCACAACTGGTGAAGACGATCTCCGAAGGGTCCGCTCCCAGGAGGTCCGCTGCCTTATCCCTCGCCTCGTTCACCTTTCTGGCAACCTGTCCTCCGAAGAAGTGCATGCTGGAGGGATTCCCATAGTATTCCGAAAAATAAGGCATCATAGCCTCTAAGACCTCAGGAGCCACTCGGGTTGTTGCATTATTGTCGACGTAAACGGTTCTCACGGTCTAACCTCCTCTACCTCGATCTCATCGCTCACGAATTCCCTCAATTTCGACTCGACGTACTGTTTCAAGGTAAGCTCAGAGCTGGGACAGAAGGAACACTTCCCTCTGAGAGCGACATAGACCTTGTTCCCATCAATATCAATCAGATCGATATCGCCGCCATCAGCCTTCAGGGCGGGGATGATCTCTCTTCCCAGGGTCTCTTCGATCAACTTGATCTTCTGGATATTCGTAAGTTTCTTCTTTTCAGGCTTGGCGGGAGGTTTCTCTTTCTCCATCTCTTTTTTCAACCTTTCGATGAAGGCCTCAATCTTCGGATGGCATTGACCGCATCCGCCGCCAGCCTTTGTGTAATAGGTGACCTGCTCAACGGTCTTGAGATCATTCTCCCGGATGGCCTTTATGATCTCCCGGTCCGTCACTCCAAAACAATTACAGACGATTTCGAAATCTTCCTTCGTAATTTTCTGACCCCGATAATTGGCAATGGAGGCTTCAAGGGCTTCCCTCCCCATGACCGAGCAGTGCATCTTTTCTTCGGGAAGCCCTCCAAGATAGTTCGCAATATCCTGGTTGGTCACTTTTTCTGCCTCTTCGAGAGTCATTCCTTTGACAATCTCTGTCAGGGCTGAAGAGGAGGCAATCGCACTGGCGCAGCCAAAGGTCTTAAATTTCACGTCTTTGATGCGTTTTTTTTCATCCAGTTTGAAGGTGAGCCTCAAGGCATCACCGCAGGCCAGGGAACCTACTTCTCCGACTCCATCCGGGGTTTCGATTTCCCCGACATTTCTCGGGTTCAGAAAGTGATCTTTGACTTTATCCGTATATTCCCACATAGAAAAACCCCCAGAGTTTTTAATTCATTATAAATTCAAATGGATCATACCGTCAACTCCATTTTAGCATCATTCAAGGGTCTTTCCCAAAACTTATCGCCTGTGGTAGACTTTAGGAAAGAACCTGTTGAGGAGACAGAGTATGGTTGCCCACAGCAAGAACTCTCTGATCACAGGCCTTCCGGGAGTGGGGAAGACGACCCTGATTAAGAAGGTTTCTGAGGAGTTAAAACGATTCCAACCGGTTGGGTTTTACACTGCCGAAATAAGAAGAGGCGGTCAACGATTGGGGTTTGAGCTAATCAGCCTCGATGGAAATAGGAGTCTCCTCTCTCATGTGGAAATAAAGAGTCCTTATAGGGTGGGGAAGTACAGGGTGGATATTCGAGGGTTTGAGCGTTTTCTCGATTCGATTCCTTTTATGGATTCTTCAAACCGGTTGATCATTCTGGATGAAATTGGAAAGATGGAATGTCTTTCCGATCGATTTAAGAGATTCCTGAAAGAGGCTCTCAATTCGGAGGAGTGGGTGATTGCGACCATCGCCCTGAAGGGAACAGGATTGATTGAAGAGGTGAAGCAGAGAAAGGATGTTAAGATTTTCGAAATATCTGAGATGAATAGAGATCATTTACCAGAGGAAATTGTAAAAGAGATGACAGCAAATCTTCTTATCCGTTGACAATCCATCTTTTCTCCAAGTAATATTAACACAGCAGCATTTCCCTGTGATTTTGTAGGGCGTGATCCCCGATCACGCCTTCGATCAGTGCGTTTGGGGAACGCACCCTACAATCTTTACTGCGTTTGAATTAAACCAATTCATGTCAAATTCTTTCATTGCGCTCAAAAACGTCACTAAAACTTACTATCAGGGAGATATCCCCGTATTGGCTCTCGATCAGATCGACCTGAACGTTACCAAGGGAGAGTTTCTGGCCATTACGGGTAAGAGCGGTTGTGGAAAATCGACCCTGATCAATATCATCGGAGGTCTTGATTCCCCGGATCGAGGCCAAGTCATCGTCAAGGGTGAGGACATCACACGGATGGACGATCGGCGGCTCACCCTTTTCCGGCGGGATAAAATTGGTATCATCTTCCAGTTTTTCAATCTTCTTCCGATCCTGACCATTCAGGAGAACGTCAGCCTTCCCTACCATTTGAAAGAAGGTTCAAATACCATCGAGACTAATGTGGATCAACTGCTGCGGGAAATGGGTCTTTTTGATCGGAGGAAGCATAGACCCCATGAGCTTTCAGGAGGCGAGATGCAGCGGGTGGCCATCTGCCGGGCTCTGATCAATGATCCTGAAATCATTCTCGCCGATGAGCCAACAGGGAATCTCGATTCCTCTACGGGAAGTCAGGTCCTGGAAATTCTGAGACGCCTCAGGGAGGAACAGGGCAAAACCATCCTCCTTGTGACCCACAGTCAGGAAGGGGCGGCCATCGCCGATCGCATCCTGAGAATGCAGGATGGAAGGCTCCTTCCAATCCCAGACAAAGTCTTTTAAATCCAAAACTCAAAATCCCTGCCTCCGGCAGGCAGGCAAATGTCAAAGGATTGTCTTCAGAAGCATAACATTTTTCAGCTTTTTTAACGTGGAAGAATTCAGTAGCGGGAGCATCTCATATCTGAATTTTGGGTTTCATTTGACATTCGACCTTTGGCATTTGACATTTTAGATACCCGGATTGATTCCAACCCTTTGGATTTAAATAACTGTGGTCTTCTATCATCTCATCAAACACATTACCCTCAGACATCTTCACCTCAATAAATTAAGGACAGCCCTTACGGTGATCGGGATTGTTCTCGGAGTGGCTGTCTTTGTTAGCCTCCAGGTCGCAATTCATACGGCTATTGAATCCTTCAATTCCACGGTGGATCATGTCACGGGTAAGGCCAATCTCCAGGTCACCTCTTCTGGAAGAGGCTTTCCCGAGGAGACCTATCTGAAGATCAAGAAGGTGCCGGGGATTAAAGCGGCTACCCCAGTGATCCAGGATGTCGCCAAGATCGATGATTTCAACAGTGAGCCCCTCTACCTTCTTGGCATTGATGTCTTCAGCGATCAACCGTTCAGGGACTATCAATTTGATGAATCCCAAGAAGAAGACTTTGAATTTCTAAATGATCCCCACGCCATCGCCATCACCGAAAAATTGGCCAATCGTCATCGGCTGAAGAAGGGGGATCCTCTGCCTCTGATCTTCGGTTCTAAAAGAGTGACCCTCACCCTCACCCGCCTCTTGAAGGTGGAGGGTCCGGCAAAATCTCTGGAGGGTAACTTTGGCCTCATGGATATTGCTGCTGCCCAAGAGGCCCTGGAGAAGGTGGGTCTCATTGATCGGATCGACCTTATTGTGGATCCATCGATCCCGTTGGCGACCCTGGAAAAAGAGATAAGAAAGGTGATTCCTCAGGGAACAGAGATTCGGAGGACAGAGACACGGAGCGGACAGATCGAGAAGATGGTTTCTGCCTTCCACCTCAACCTAACCGCTCTCAGCCTTATCTCCTTAATTGTTGGGATGTTCCTGATCTACAATGCCATTTCCACCTCAGTGATCCAGAGGCGAAGAGAGATCGGAATTCTTCGAAGCATTGGGGTGACGCGAACCCAGATCCTCATCCTGTTCATCGGTGAAGCCGGGATCATCGGAGCCCTGGGAGGACTCCTCGGAATAGGGACAGGGATTGCCCTGGCAAAGGTCATGCTCTATTTTGTTTCTCGGACGATCACAGCCCTCTACATTCTGGTGAAGGCGGAGACCCTCTCAATCCCGCCCCTCGTGCTGATCAAGGGGTTTGGATTGGCAGTCATTGTCTCGGTTTTTGCCTCTCTTGGCCCTGCAAGGGAGGCATCGAGGATTGCGCCACGGGAAGCCCTTGCAATGGGGACCCTGGAGTCGAAAGTGAAGGTCCGGATAAAGCGTTTTAGCTGCATTGGCCTTGGTCTTCTTCTTGTTGCCCTTCTTTCTGCTCTCCAGAAACCCATTGCCCATCAGCCTCTCTTTGGTTTTCTCGCCGCTCTTCTCATCGTTATCGGCGTCTCCTTTCTGGTTCCTTTGATCACCTCTCTCCTCAACCGTCTTCTCTCTCCCTTTCTTCATTTCTTTTTCGGTGTCGAGGGAAAATTGGCAAGCCGCTATATCCAAGACTCGATGGTCAGGACGGTGATCACTATCGCAGCCCTGATGACAGCCCTCTCCATGTTCATCAGCATCTCTATTATGATCCTCAGCTTCAGAAAGACTGTTGATCTCTGGGTGGAGCAAAGCATCAACGGTGATGTCTTCATCTTCCCGGGCTCCCATTCGCTGACAGGTTACTCCGCCTTGCTTCCCGTGGAAGTCTCAAGAGAATTACCCTCTCTTCCTGGAGTAAAAGCCTTGGATCCCTTCAAGGTACTGGACGTGGAATATCAAGGACAGCCTGCGCAGATTGCTTCCGTGGACGGGGATATTTTCCTCAATCAGAAGGTGATCCGCTTTACCCGAGGAGACCCCCGCAAGATTCTCAGCCATTTTGCCTCTGGCCAATCCGTCCTTGTCACAGAGAGTTTTTCATTACGGCACCAGGTGGAGGCCGGGGAGCAGATCAAACTGGACACACCCCAAGGAGAACGGACCTTTCTCATCTCGGGTGTCTTCTACGATTATTCAAACGATTGGGGGATGATCCTGATCGAGAAGAAAGTCTTTCAGTCCCTCTGGAATGACGAGACGATTCACAGCGTCGGGATCTATTTGAAGGAAGGTGTTTCCATCGAGGCCTTTAAAGAGATGATTCGAGAGCGGTATTCAAAACCTTACCAGCTCTTCGTCGTCTCGCATCGCGAATTACGGAACGAAGTCCTCAGGGTCTTTGACCAGACCTTTGCCATCACCTATTCACTTGAATTCATCGCCATCCTTGTGGCCTTCCTCGGGATCATCAATTCCCTGAACGCCCTGGTAATCGAAAGGCAGAGAGATATCGGGATCTTCAGGGCCATCGGAGCCTTCCGCAACCAGGTGGAAAAGATGGTTCTTGTTGAAGCAGGGGTTATTGGTTTTTTCAGCTATGTCCTTGGCCTTCTCTGCGGTCTTCTCCTCTCGATCCTTCTCATCTATGTCATCAATAAGCAATCCTTTGGCTGGACGATTCAGTTCTCCATTCCGCCTCGAAGTCTCATCGAGTCGGGTTTATTGGTGATGATAACCTCCATCGGTGCAGGCTTGATTCCTGCGCGGAGAGCAGCCAAGATGAATGCCGTCGAAACCTTGAGGATGGAATAAGAGACAATTGCCAATGAACAATGATCAATTATGAGTTATAAATCACAATAAAAGTTTCTTGAAGTCTTACGGTAGGTGCTGTGTTCCATCCCTGAGATCATTATGAGCGAAGACATCTACAAGAGACTGGAAATTCAAGGATCCAAACAATCTATGATTCATCTCAGATCCAGGATAAAATGTTTCTTGTTCGTCATCCTGGCGAATTTACTTATTTCATTACTTTCAAACCTCCACTCTTTTGCCAAGACTTCAAGCGGGCCCTGCCTGGATGGACCTTCTCTTTTCCTCAGGACCATTTTTCCCATCCGGAGTTTAAAACCGAATGGTGGTACTATTCCGGCCATCTCCAATCCCGGGACCAGGATAAGAGATCCTTTGGCTTTCAACTCACCTTTTTTCAGGACCGGTTTAACAAGGGAAACAAAAGAACAGAAGTCGAAATGGTCGGTTCATAACCTCTATTTTGCACATCTTGCCATCACAGACGAATCGAAAAAGAAGTTCGACTACCAAGAAAAGATCCATCGGGGAAGCCTTGGAGAGGCAGGAGCCACTCCCTATGCTGCGAGTGAAAAGACCTTTCGCATCTGGATCGAGGACTGGCTGGTCGAAGGAAGGGGCCTTGGGCTGAGAGATCACTTTCTTAAAGCAGGAGATAAGGATTTCGGGATCGAGTTTACCCTGACACCCGAAAAAGAATCCGGTCATCCATGGCCAAAACGGCATCAGCCAAAAGGCAGAGGGAGAGGGATTCGCCGCCCATTACTATTCCATAACCCGCCTGAAGACAGAGGGAAAAATCTCCCTGAAGCATAAAGAGATTCCGGTTCATGGAATCAGCTGGATGGACCACGAATTTGGGTCAAGCCAGCTCCGGGAATACCAGGCAGGCTGGGATTGGTTCAGTGTCCAGCTTGATAATCGACTGGAGTTGATGTTTTACCAGATCCGGCATAAAGATGGGAGGGCGGATTTCTGTTCGAGCGGAACGATCGTTTTGCCGGACGGAACCTACCAGCACCTTCCCTTGAAAGAATTCCAGATCGAAGTTCTCAATCGATGGAAGAGCTCTAAGAACGGGGCCACTTACCCTTCCGGGTGGAAGATAAAAGTTCCGGCCACAAGATCGAACTCAGCCTTACACCGACGGTTAAGGATCAGGAACTGATCACAAAGCAATCAACACGAGTAACCTACTGGGAGGGGAGTGTGAAGGTGGAAGGAAAATTCGGGAATGATCCAATCAAAGGAATGGGATATGCCGAATTAACAGGATATGCGAAACCCCTCTCCGGAAAGATCTGATACGCTGATATGAAATTTTGAACCCTACCTAATAAATACGGTATTCTTTCTAATAAAATACAGGATTCACCGTATTTACTTTTTTTGCCCGTCTGAGTATTTATTAACCTAAAGTAATAAGTGAAAGGAGGAAATAAATATGGCCGAAATCAAAATGCCTCATCCACCACATGAGGAGCATCTATGTCTTATTGAAAAACATCGGAGCAAACCTTGAGGATGTCAAGAAACTCGTACGAAATCCAAAATTCATTTGCAAGGGATGGGTGGGTGGCAGAGAACGAAAACATCTTTGCGCGCCCGAAAAATTGTAATTAAGAATTACATTCTTACAGCCACTAATAGTAAAAGAGCCTCCAAGGCAATTGATTTTAGACTCTGGAACCCCATGTCCAACTGGGCTTCCTTGCTGAGGAGATTTCATTGACTGAATTAATCTGATATTTTAGGATTAAGTAGAGTTTTCCATTTCCTTCCAATTTGCCTGGGGATGGAAAAGGAACCGTCATATTCGATGACGAAAGGAGGTGAGCGATCATGAGGAAGTTAATCAGCATTTTCTTGGCATTGGCGCTTTTGGCGGTTTTCTCCTTTGGATGTGCCGGGGTGTCGAGGGATACAAAGGTTAAATGTCCAAAATGTGGCGCCGTCTTCACCATCGATGAAGGCTTAGCCGAGATTCAGAAGAAGGGAATTTAATCCCTCGCCTACTAAGGAAACGGTATTAAAATTCAAGCGCGAAGATTGCGGCTGGACAGCAGAGAACAAAACAGTTTTGATTTCCATGGACTGATGAACAGAAAACTTGCCTATCTCCTGGTTATTGGCTTTTCTATTTCTATCCTGGGACTTGCATTCCATCATCATGAGGATGGAGCCACTCATGATGACTGCCCTGTGTGTTGTTATGTCTCGCACCATTCCCTTTTGACCCCCCAGGATAGCCCTCAAATCTCATTGCTACCTTCAAATGTTTTGTTCATCTCCATAGAAAACACGGTCTGCTTCTTAGACCGATGTTACCACCCCTACTCAAATCGAGCCCCTCCTGCATAAAGAACAAGACCAGAATTTAATTTTTCAATGTGTACGGGACCTCTGTGATGTCATCCTTCGTCTTTTTGTCTTGTTGAGGGATATATGACAAGGGTATAAAACTATCTGAAATTGAAGCCGTATTTATTGAAATGCATGGAGGAACAGGATGAGT
>CAWEAV010000015.1:0-23505 GCA_963806715.1 uncultured delta proteobacterium | reverse complement strand
TTATTAACCGGCATAGGGGACAAGTGTGGGCCGACGGAGAGATCGACAAGGGTGCAACATTTTATTTTACCCTTCCAAGAGGAGAGAAACAGGGAAAATTGTTAATAGAGGTGGCAGGCAACCCAGCGGCCATCCTCGACCTGATGGAAGAAGGGTTCCTCTTCATAACATTTTGGAAGGGCATTCCGGCATCTGGTATGAAAACGGCACCCCGAAGGAGGATTGATGGGGCTCGGGACATCTCCCTCCAGGATGACCTCTTCCCTCTTTTTCTTTGGGTCCAGGGAGGGGACTGCAGCCAGAAGGGCCTTGGTATAGGGATGGGCGGGGGACTGAAAGAGGGCCCTTTTTTCTGCCATCTCCACCACCTTCCCAAGATACATCACCCCGATTCGGTCACTGATGTGGCGGATGACTCTGATATTGTGGGAGATGAAGAGGTAGGTCAAACCGGACTCCCTTTGAAGCTGTTTCATGAGATTTAGGATCTGGGCCTGGACCGATACGTCGAGGGCAGAGGTTGGCTCATCTGCAACGATGAGTTTGGGCTGAGTGGCCAAAGCCCTTGCAATTCCGATTCGCTGGCGCTGTCCTCCGGAGAATTCATGGGGATACCGACTCAGATGTTCCTTCCTTAAACCTACCGATTCGAGTAATCGGCAAACCTTTTCATCCCTCTGAGACTTTGGCCAGACCGTGAATCTCCATCGGACGCCCCACGGTCTCGCTGACCGTCATGCGGGGATTGAGGGAGGCAAAAGGATCTTGAAAAATGATCTGGAAGGCACGTCTCATGGGATGGATCTGTTTTTTATCGAGACGGGTAAGGTTTTTGCCTTCGAAAAGGATCTCGCCTTCCGTGGGTTCAATCAGCTTCAGGATGAGTCTTCCGACCGTTGTCTTCCCACATCCCGATTCCCAACTAAACCCAGTGTCTCCCCCCGGTAGAGAGATCTTCCATCCACAGCCCGGACAAAGGTCTTCTCCTGCCTCCATCCCCTGAGGACGGGGAAATATTTTTTTAGCCCTTTCACCTCAAGCAGAGATTCACTCATGACCCTTTCCCCCTCCATAAAGAAAACAGGATACAGAATGTCCGGGTGAGGTCTGAAAAAGGGCGGAGTGATCGGTCACAAGGATCGAATCGAAAGGCACATCTGGGGTGAAACTTGCATCCCTTTGGAGGATCGCTCAAATCCGGAACATTCCCTGGAATGACGGATAAAGATTCCTTTTCCTGATCGATGAGAGGAATGGCTCCCCAGAGTCCCTGGGTGTATGGATGTTGTGGATTTGAAAAGATCTCCTCCACATCGGCCTGTTCCACAACCGACCCGGCATACATGACTGCAACCCGGTCGCATAACTCCGCGACCACACCCAGGTCGTGGGTGATGAGGAGGATGGAGGTATGGAATTCTTTCTTCATCTCTTTGATGAGGCGGAGGATCTGGGCCTGAATGGTGACGTCCAAGGCTGTTGTGGGTTCATCTGCAATCAGAAGAGAAGGATGACAGGAGAGTTCCATGGCGATCATGACCCTCTGCCTCATGCCACCACTGAGTTGATGGGGGAACTGCCTGATCACCCTCTGGGGATCAGGGATGTGAACCTTTTCGAGCATCTCAACGGCCTTGTTAAAAGCATGGCGTTACTATTTCCTGGTGGAGCATGATGACTTCTGCGATCTGATCACCGATCCGAAAGACAGGATTTAAGGAGGTCATCGGTTCCTGAAAGATCATGGAGATCTCTTTTCCTCGGATGGACCGCATCTCATCTTCCGGAAGTTGGAGGAGATCTTCCCCTTAAAGTGAATCTCTCCCCCTACGATTTTTCCCGGGGGGTAGGGATGAGCCTTAAAATGGAAAGGGCTGTGACGGATTTCCACACCCCGTCTCTCCGACCAGCCAAAGGCTCCTCCCTCTTCAATCTCCAGGCTGACGCCGTCGAGGGCCCGGACAACCTTCCCCGCCGAATAAAAGTGAGTCTTTAAATTTTTGATGGTTAGTAGGGTGGTCACGATTTGTTCTCCTATCTTATTGGCATAGGGTAAAGGGCATAGGTTGGAAATCTTTCGGGCTTAACGCCTTGCGCAATCCACTCGAAATTCATCATCTTCCGAGATCCGCAATCGGTTAGTCTCTGAGTCTTGGATCGAGGGAGTCCCTCAACCCATCCCCAAAAAGGTTGAAGCCCATGACGACCAGCATGATGGCCAACCCCGGAACCGTGGCCACATGGGGAGCAGTGATGATATAGGCTCTTGCATTCGAGAGCATGGCGCCCCATTCAGCCGTCGGAGGTTGAACGCCGAGGCCAGGAAACTCAGCCCAGAGGCGGTGAGAAGACGGTTGCCATCCGGAGGGTCGTCTGAATAATGATGGGAGCCATTGAATTCGGGAGCAAATACCGGAAGAGGATATTGAAATCGCTTTCTCCCACGGCCCGGGCTGCCTCAACAAATTCCTTCTCCTTCAGGGTCAAGATAGAACCACGGACGATTCTTGCGAATTGAGGAATCGAATAGATACCAGCCGCCAGCATTAAATTCAGGAGGCCGGGACCCAGGACAGCAATAATCGAGATGGCAAGGAAAATTCCTGGAAAGGCCAGAAGAATATCCATAAGCCTCATAATCAGATGATCGAATTTTCCTCCATAGTAGCCACCGATCATTCCGAGGAGTGTTCCAATGACGAGTGCGATGAAGACAGAAACGATCTGGATTTGAAGGGAGATGCGGGCACCATAGATCACCCGGCTGAGGAGGTCCCTTCCCAAGGGATCTGTTCCGAGAAGGTGTTCACGGCTGGGAGGGTTTAAGACGCTTGGTGAGATCTCCCTCATTGGGATTGTAAGGTGCGATCAGAGGAGCCAGGATGGCAATGGCCACAAAGAGGAGGACGATCACCCCTCCAATGATGGCGGCGCGGTTTCGTTTGAGCCGACGCCAGACATCTGAGAACTGGCTTGTCTTGACCTTTTTCTTCACTCATATCGGATTCTTGGATCAAAAAAGGCGTAAGCGATATCCGTCAACAGATTGACCAGGACAAAAGTGGTGGCAACCATGAGCATCGATCCTTGAACCACCGGATAATCCCTCTGAAAGATCCCCTCGACCATCAATCTTCCTACGCCAGGCAATGAGAAGACGGTTTCCGTCAGGACAGCGCCCCCCAGCATATATCCGAATTCAAGGCCAAAGACAGTGATGACCGGAATCATCGCATTCTTTAAGGCGTGTTTATAGGTGACGATAAATTCCCGAAGGCCGTTGGCCCTTGCGGTCCGGATATAGTCCTGCCGGATCACCTCCAGCATGGAGGCTCTTGTCATTCGGGCGATGACAGCCGAGGAGGCAGCGCCCAATGCAATGGCTGGGAGGATGAGGTGCATGATTGTTCCCTTCCCGCCCGCAGGAAACCACCTCAGTTGAACGGAAAAAACGAGCATGAGCAAAAGACCCAGCCAGAAGATGGGCATGGAGATCCCGAAAAGGGCGCCCACCATGCTCAGGTTGTCGAAAAGAGAGTATTGTTTGGTGGAAGAGATGACGCCTGCAATCAGACCAATGAAGCCAGCGATCAGGATTGAGAGAAAAGAGAGCCGAATGGTAAAGAGAAACCGTTCCTTTAGGAGTTTGATGACAGGTTCCCGGTTTCGGATCGAGACCCCGAAATCTCCCCGAACGACATGAGTGATGAATTGAAAATACTGGACATAGAGAGGCTGGTCTAAACCGTATTCCTTTCGGACCCTTTTAATAAATTCTGATCGGCCTGCTCTCCGGCGAGAAGGATGGCAGGGTCTCCAGGAACCATATGGAGCAGGGAGAAGGAGATCAAGGAGACCCCAAAAAGGACCGGAAGAAGCATCAAGATTCTTTTGAGAATGTAACGGGGCATGTTTTCTCCATCCTTCTCCCTCACCCTTCCCCTCTCCCCTCAAGGGAGAAAATGCGACGAGGGGAAAAAATGTTAGCAGATTATTCTCAGGGTTAAAACACAAGGGACCTTTTACGAGACCATCAGTTTTGAATTCCGAATCTTCTAAATGAAAGGGCGACCTGAGCTGAGTCGCCCTCTCCATAAATTTTAATCCCTGGATAACTCCATTATTTCTCCAGGTATGTCTTTTTATCGAAATAGGTTAATTCAAGAGGCGAATTGATCACACCTTTGAGCTTTTTACTGTAGCCAATCGTTTCTTTCGTCACCAGAATAGGGATCGGGTGCCTCCTTCATGAGCATCTCCTGAGCGATCTTGAGATATTTATCCATTTCCGCTTTGGTTGTTGCTGCACCGGTAATTTTTCTACGGGATCATCAAATTCTTTGTTGGAATAGAAGAACCGATTATTTCCCTTCGGCACCCACTGTTCGGTCGTGAAGAGGGCGTAGAGTGTCCAGCGGGCCTCTGCAGAAGAGGGCGCCCACCCCAGAACGAAGAGTTCTACATCAGCCTGTTCCGGAGCCTTTCGGGTGGCTGTAAGATACGCTGCCCATTCCATCGTATCTAAAGAACAATCGATTCCCGCCTTTTTGAGCTGCTGTTGAATGGCCTGACCCATCTCAAAATCCTTGGGATATCGTCCCTGGGGACACCACAATTTTACCTTGAGTCCCTTGGGAAACCGGCTTCAGCGAGCAGCTTTTTCGTCCTTTCAGGGTCATAGTTATATCCCTTGATTGGAATGTAGCCTGTAGTCAGAGGGGTCACCATGTTCGAAGCCACAAGGGCCATGTATGCCTGGTAAATGTTCTTTACGATGGCTCTGTATCGATCGCGTAAGCGATGGCCTGCCTGACACGTACATCGTTAAAGGGTTTTTTATAGCAGTTGATCCCGAGGAATAGAACCCGGAGCGTTTCCGTGGAGTCGAGCTTTATGTTGGGGTCCTTTTCAAGCCTTGGAATATCTTCGGAGGGAATCCGGACGATCAGTTGCGCATCGCCCGATTGGAGCATCATCACTCTTGCGCTGTCCTCTTTCACCGTCTTGACAATGATCTGATCGAGATGGGGCTTCCCTCCCCAATAGTCATCATTCCGGACCATCGTCAGATGATCCCCATGGACCCATTCCACGAATTTGAAGGGTCCTGTTCCAACGGTCCTGCGGGAGATGTCTTTCCCATAGGTTTTCAGCGCCGCGGGACTGATGACCCCCGACGCACTGTGTGCTAAATTGTTCAGGAAGAAGGCAAACGGAGTCTTCAAATTCACCTTTGCCGTGTATTCATCCACGATATCCACGGAATTCACAAATGGGGTGAATAGCCCTGCCCGTGAGGGTTTCTCCGGGCCGATCATCCTTTCGAAAAAGACCTTGACCGCCTCAGCATTGAAAGGGGTTCCATCATGAAACTTAACACCCTTTCTGAGGAAGAAGGTCCAGGATAATCCATCCTTTGCCTGTTCCCATCTGGTAGCCAGTCCAGGAACGATTTTCAGCTTCTCATCGAATCGGACAATATTTTCGTACATCATGCGGTTGACGGCCTCGGAAGGATTACTTTCAGCATTGGCAGGATCCAGACTGTCCGGGTCGGCACCCGCCGCGTAGGTGACCGTTCCTCCAGCCACCTGGCTATGGCTGACTGTCGGTATAGAAAAAAGTAATGGGATGAGAATAAAAAGTGTGAGAGAATAGAACCTTTTCATGGCGATCCTCCTTTCTTTGATCAAAAACTTCCTATCCTTTGCCTATATTTACAAAAGATTGGTCTTCTTTGTCAACAACTATTTCTGTCACCTCTAAATGCCTTTTAGCCGATTGTTGATGTTTTGACAGGCTTCATTTAAAAGCTCCCTTTCCTGAGGCCAGAGATCGATCTCTTTAACCTGTTCAACTCCTTTCTTTCCCAATATCAATGGGGTTCCGAATATCCCTTTAAGGCCATAAAACTCTCCTTGAAGATGGATCTGGCAGGAGACGAGATCTTTGCGGTCCAAAATGATTTTATCCATCAGATCAGCAGTTGCCATGGCCGGGCCAATCGTCGTTTTTGAGCCCGTGTAGTGGGCTGTCCAGGGCCTCACATGGGTTCTCATCTCTATCGGAAGGTCGTGAATGTGATCAAAGGCCTGGAGCGGTCCCTCCTCTTCAAGGAGGGTCAGCGTTTTTTCCCAGGCCTGATAGGTATTGGACCAGACAATCTCCCTCGGGTGGGATGAGAGTTCCTTAATCTTTTCTTTCTGCTCCTTTTCGTCCATTCCCTCAATTCGAACAGAGCTCCAAAGCGGCATCATCTCCGGCCCATGCTCCCCAATAACGAGGGCTTTGATCCGGTTCCGGTCGACCCCCAGTGCCTCTGCAATCTCCCTTCGAAAGCGCATCGTATCCATATGAACACCCATGCCCAGGACCCGGTCTCCTGGAAAATATTTGGTGAAGACCTTGACCCCTGCCTCAACGGGATTGGTGGTAATGATAAAGATGGGCGATTTGCCCAATTTTGCTATGGATGAGGCATAAAACTGGCAAATCTTGGCATTGGTTGCCTGGAGGGATTCCCGGGAGAGTTTCTTGTCCACCTCCTTGGGAAATGTGATGCCTGCGGCCATCACCACAATCTCCGCGTCGATCCCGGATGGATGGAGGACGACCTCCATGTGAGGCGCTGACTCCATGAGACCGTCCAGGATATCCGATTTCAAACCATAAAGGACCCGAAAACTGGGACCTTCGGACCTTCCAACCAACTGAAGACGATCGGAGGGCCCGATCAGTCCACGCTGAATGAGGGAGAGGATCAGTGTTCTGCCCACATCTCCACTGGCACCGATGATAGCGATCTTCATGATTTCCTCCTGACTCTTCTTGGGAAACTTTACCATAAAAGAGGGGAAGGGGTCAAAGAGGGGAATTCCTCCCTTTTGTAAAGCCTGCCTGCGGTAGGCAGGGGAGGGAAGATGGGATTTATTCTACTGTGTCTGGACGATTATGGACTGATTAATGAATGGATCGGCGGTGATGGAAAGCCTCATCTATTTGACTCGTTTGAGGCCGGCATGGCCCTGGTTCTGAGGGGAGGATTTTTCCTCTTTCTTATGCTTTACTTTCTTCAGGACGTTTTCGTTGAAAAGGGCATTCTTCATGCTGACCGCATTGATGACGCAGAAGATAATCACTGCCTTTTCCCAGTCTCTTGTTCCATCAAAATGTTCGATTCTCGACCGATACTTTTCCCTCAGATGAACCAGGGAGGCCTCATCAAAGGAGAGAATCTGTTCGGCTATTTTCTCAAGGGCCTTCTCCATAGCGCTTCCTTCTCTGCCAGGCAGGGGATAATCTGGAATATTGGAATATTGGAATACTAATGGTCTCGTAAAAAGTCCGAAAATACCACATTCCGTCATTCCGGCGAAAGCCGGAATCCAGTCTCTTCCAATACTTATAAATTCCCTGGACTCCGGTTTCCACCGGAGTGACGACTTTTTACGAATTCATCAATCCTGGAATATTGTTAAAACATCATCACAAACAGTTGGACCTTATTATTCCATCATTCTTTTTTGAATATATCCATTATAGGATGAAGACAGGATCGACATCAATATCCAGATGCACCCCCTTTTCCTTGACGCTCTTTTCTAATCGATCACCTAACTCTCTGGCAAACTGGTGAAGCAATCGGGAGTTCTTTCCCTTTGCAAGCATCTGCCATCGAAATTTTCCTTTCATCTTTGAAAAGGGGGCGGTACTGGGGCCCAGGAGATCGATCCCTTTCTGGTAGCCCTTTCTTAAGAGGGATTGTCCGATCTGTCCCATTTCTTCTGCAATCGCCTCTGTCCTCTTTTCGTTGTTTCCAACGACTCTGAAATTGATCAGGCGCGAGAAGGGTGGATAATCCAGGGCATCTCTGAATGGAAGCTCTTCTTTGTAAAACCCGGAGAAATCGTGATCCTTTGCCCTGAGGATACTGTAGTGATCCGGGTTAAAGGTCTGGATGATAACCTCCCCGATCGTTTCTCCCCTCCCTGCCCGGCCTGCCACCTGAGTCAGAAGCTGAAAGGTTCTCTCGCTCGACCGAAAATCAGGGAAGTGAAGGGAGGTGTCGGCGGAGATCACGCCCACAAAGGTTACGTTTGGAAAATCATGGCCCTTGACGATCATCTGTGTTCCGATGAGGATGTCCGTGTCCCCTGTCTCCAGCCTTTTTAGGATCTGCTGATGAGCGTGCTTTCGAAAGGTGGTATCCCGGTCCATCCTTCCCACTTCGATGTTTGGGAATAATGTTTGAATCTCTTGTTCTAACCGTTCCGTTCCAGTACCGATGCCCCGGAGCCGGTAGCCCTTGCATTTCGGACAATCTCCAGGCGCCTCGATTTTATAATCGCAATAATGGCATTGGAGAGAACGATCTTTGAAATGGTGGGTAAGGGTAACGCTGCAGTTCGGGCATTTGAATGTGAACCCACAGTCCGGGCAGAGGATAAAGTTTGCAAATCCCCTCCGGTTAAGAAAGAGAAGGCTCTGCTTTTTATCCTCAATGTTCTTTTGAAGCGCTGCCCTCATCTTCTCTGACAGGAGCCCAGCTTCTTTCCTCATGTCAACTATCTCCACCCGGGGAAGGGTTTTTCCCTCCATTCTTCGCGGAAGGGTGAGAAGTTGAAACTTCCCTTTTTGAGCATTCAAGTAGGATTCCAGCGAAGGGGTGGCTGAACCCAGCAGGAGGGTCGCTTCTGCCTGCTTGGCACGGATGACCGCCAGGTCCCTCGCGTGGTACTTCAGCTTCTCGTCCTGTTTGTACGAGGGTTCGTGTTCTTCATCGACGATGAGGATTCCCAATTTCTTGAAAGGGGAGAAAATGGCAGACCGGGCGCCGATGGCAATCCCAACTTCCCCCCCGAGAACTCTTCTCCATTGATCATACCGTTCCCCCTTTCCCAGTTTACTATGGAGCAGGGCGAGGTTTTCTCCGAACCGGTCCCTGAAGCGGGAGAGAAGCTGCGGGGTCAGGGCGATCTCCGGAACAAGCACAATCGCCTCTCTTCCCTGGGCCAGGACCTCTTCAATGGCGCGGAGATAGATCTCGGTCTTTCCGCTCCCTGTGATACCGTGGATGAGAAAAGGCGAAAACCGTTTTGAAGAAATTCCTTTCGAGATTTCGCTGAGGACGGCCTTCTGATCCGGGGTGAGGTCAGGCTTTGGATAGGGCTTCATCCTTGGCTGGAGAGAAGGACTGCGACACACTTCCCGGCTATGGGTGGAGATGAACCCGGCTTCCTGGAGCGAATTCAGGGCTCTGGAGGGAGATTTAAACCGAACCGCTAATTCGGAATAGGTGACCTCTCTTTTTTCTTCAATCCATTTCAGGATTTCTCGCTGTTTCTTTGAACCGAGTTTGACCCCGGCCTGGCCGTGGCTGGTCATTGACGGGGACGTCGCCCCGCTTGGGTGTGAAGCAGGGGGCAATGAGCTTTGCCCGTGGGGCTCCACGGGCTTTGTTTCCTGGTACTGGATCACCCTTTCAAATTTTGGCTTGATTTCTTTACTCTCGATACCGGTGTCAATTCTAAGGAGGCCTTTTTTCTTCCAGGCGAGGAGCTGTAACCTGGTGACCTCTTCAGGGAATAGTCTCAGGATTCTCTTCAAGGGAGTCTCCTCGCAGCGAATGATCTCTTTAAACACCCTCTCCTGAAGGGGGTCTGATTTCCCCTGGAGGAGGGAGTTTATTCCCTCCCGGGTCAGAGAAAGCACGAGTTCACTCTTGATTTGGAGCCCTGGCGGAAGTCCAGTCTTGATCACCTCTCCGAGCGGATAGAGATAGTAATCTGAAATCCAGCGGTAGAAACGGAGCATCTGCGAATCGATGAGGGGGGCTTCGTCAAGGAGGTCTTCCACTTCCCTCAGTTTTTCTCTCAACCCCTCCGGGGGATGATCGGTCAGATCCATTGTAAATCCGGTCACCTTCCTCCCCTTGAAGGGAACAAGGACCCTCATCCCCACCTGGATCGATTCTCTCATCTTCTCGGGAATGAGATAATGGAAGGTCTTCGAAATGGGAAGCCCAATGGCCACTTCAACCACTACTTTCATTGTTTTCAAATTATCTTCTTTATCCAGGTTTGTCAAATCCCTCTCGCACAGCCTCCCTCTCCGATGGGGAAGGAACGGAGGCGATAATTTTTACTTTACACTTCCTTATCCAAAAACTATAATGTGTCCAATCCATATGAAAGAAGCCTTTAACCAAATATCCAGCCTCGTTGAGCGCTTTGAGCGGAATATCGATGCCTACCGGTGTCCCGCTTACAATGAGACCCAGCTCCGGAGGGAATTTGTCGATCCTTTCTTTGAATCCCTGGGCTGGGATGTAACCAATAAGGCCGGGTATGCGGAGCAATATAAAGATGTCATTCATGAGGATGCAATCAAGGTTGCCGGAGCCACAAAGGCGCCGGATTACTGTTTCCGCGTCGGAGGGGCCAGGAAGTTTTTTCTTGAGACTAAGAAACCCTCGATTGATATCAAAGAACAGGCCAGCCCGGCCTACCAATTGAGGCGATATGCCTGGAGCGCAAAGCTTCCTCTTTCCATTCTGACAGACTTTGGAGAACTGGCTATTTATGACTGTCGTTTTCGGCCAAAACCGAATGATAAGCCCAGCATTGGGCGGGTCCGGATTTACAACTATAAACAGTACCTTGATTCCTTTGAAGAGATCTATAATCTTCTTGCCAAGGAATCCGTTCTCAAAGGATCTATTGATAAGTTTGCTGAATCGGAAAAACAGAAGCGTGGCACCACAGAGGTGGATGCCGAGTTCCTAAAGGAGATCGAATCCTGGCGGGAAGCGCTGGCCAAAACCATCGCAATGAGGAACCCAAAACTATCGATCCGGGAACTCAACTTTGCCGTCCAGCTCACCATTGACCGGATCATCTTTCTTCGGATGTGTGAGGACCGAGGGATTGAACCTTACGGTCAAATTCAATCCCTGCAGAATGGAACCAACACGTTTAACCGGCTGCGCCAGATTTTTTACCGTGCAGATGATAAGTATAATTCCGGTCTTTTCGATTTTAAGTCAGACCAGATCACGCCCAAGCTTTCAGTGGACGATAAAGCCCTGAAAGATATCTTTAAAGATCTCTACTATCCAGAGTCTCCTTATGAATTCTCTGTCCTGGGCGCGGATATTTTAGGACATGTTTATGAACAGTTTCTTGGGAAAGTGATCCGGCTTACGGAAGGCCATCGTGCCAAGGTCGAAGAAAAACCAGAAGTGAGAAAGGCCGGGGGTGTTTATTATACGCCAACCTACATTGTGGAATATATTGTGAAGAATACGGTGGGCAAGCTTTGCGAGGGCAAAACCCCGAGACAGATCGGTTCCCTTCGAATTCTTGATCCTGCCTGTGGCTCAGGCTCTTTTCTTCTTGGAGCGTATCAGTATCTACTGGATTATCACCGGGATTGGTATCTGAAGAACAATCCGCAAAAATACACCAATGAGATTTATCAGGGCTATGGAGGACAATGGTATCTGACCACCCGGGAGAAGAAGAGAATTCTTCTGAACAACATTTATGGTGTTGATATTGACCTACAGGCAGTTGAGGTGACCAAGCTGAGCCTTCTTCTCAAAGTGCTTGAAGGAGAGAATCAGGACACCCTTGAGAGACAGATCAAATTGTTCAAGGAACGGGCCTTGCCTGATCTGGGAAGCAATATCAAATGTGGCAATTCCTTAATCGGCCCGGATTTTTACCAGGATAAACAAATGAATCTCTTTGACAAAGAAGAGATATATCGCATCAACCCCTTCGACTGGGAAAAGGAATTTCCAGAGACAATGAAACGAGGTGGGTTTGATGTTGTGATTGGAAATCCACCATATGTAAGGCAGGAAGGGCTCGGTGATGCTAAAGTATATTTCCAATCGAGCTACAAAACCTTTGGTCCGACAGCCGATCTGTACGTGAACTTCATTGAGAGAGGGCTTAGTCTACTAAAAAAAACCGGCCTGTTCGGGATGATCGTTTCTAATAAGTGGCTCCGAGCAGCCTATGGGAAGCCTCTCCGGGAGTTTCTCACCAATAATGCTTCTGTTCTGCAGATTATAGACTTGACGGGTTTACCTGTGTTTGCTAAGGCAACCGTTCGCACCATCATTCTCCTTTGCTCTCCGTCTCCAAGACAGAGTGCAACGATTCGTTACCTTGCGCCGGTTCCCTTATGCGACTTTCGCACCATTAAAACTGGTGAGCGATTGCAGGAGTTTGTAACCGAAAGGGCATTGGAGTTGCCAGTATCGAGTTTGTCGCCAGATGGCTGGTCTTTATCAGGACGCAACACGAGGCAAATAATCGAGAAGATAAAGCACCTTTCCGCTCCGCTGAAGATCTATATCCAGGGGAAACCTCTGTTTGGAATAAAAACTGGTCTCAACCAAGCGTTTATCATTGATCATCAGACCCGTAACCGTTTGATGGGTGAAGACCGCAAGAGTTCTGAGATAATCAGACCGTTGTTAGTGGGACGAGATGTCCATCGTTACGACATTAGGTTCGCCAATAGGTATCTGATTTGGGCTTACATCGGTGTGCCGATAGAAAGATACCCCGCGATTTTTAAGCACTTGAAACAATTTCAACCCCAACTGCAGAAAAGATGGGACAAAGGAAACTTTTGGTGGGAATTGAGGGCTTGCGATTATTACGATAAATTTGAGAAGCCTAAGATCATCTATCCCGATATCGCCACGGCTTGTAGATTTGCGCTTGATTGCAATGGTTATTTTGGCGCGAATACCACATACTTCATTCCTAGCGATGACTTATACCTCTTGGGCATCCTTAATTCCAGATTGGGACAATTCTATTTTTCTGATGTGTGCGCAGGATTGGAAGGGGGCGGTTCGACCTATTTGCGATTCTTTGGTCAGTATCTTGAGGGATTCCCCGTCCGCACCATCGACATTTCCAACTCGACTGACAAAGCCAACCATGACAAGATGGTGAAACTGGTCGACCAGATGCTATCACTTTACAAGCAGTTGCCAGTGGCCAAGACTCCTGACGAAAAGACTCGATTACAACGTCAGATTGACGCAACCGACCAACAAATCGACCACCTGGTGTATGAGTTATATGGATTAGCGGAAAAAGAGATCCAGATCGTTGAGGAAGGCACCAGGCAATGAAGGGAGAAGATAGAAAGCCCAGACCCACTAAATATTCGACCGGAGGTTCGATTGAAAACCAATACGAACCGGGAGGAAAGGTTTTAAAAAACAAGCTTGGAATTCGAAAGAGAAGAGAGATGGAGGAGGCTGAAGGTGTTGCCTTCCAGAAGACACAACTCCGTTTCTATAAACTATTCTTAGAAGATCCGTCGCCTTCGATTAGCAAAAGCTTAATAAGGGAGATTCACCGTCATTGGTTAGGGAGGATTTATGAATGGGCGGGAAATTATAGAAAGGTCAATCTGAGTAAAGGAGAGATCACGTTTCCTCCAGCATTTTTGCAGGATGGAAGCCCGAACATTCCAAGATTAATGGAAGAATTCGAAGAAGACATTTTAACGAGATATGAGTTGCTCAAAAAGGGTGATGATCTGGCAAAGGTTGCTGAAGGAATAGCCATTGTTCATGGGGAATTCGAAATGATTCATCCCTTTAGGGAAGGGAACGGCAGGGTTGGGCGGTTGATAGCTGACCTGATGGCCCTTAAGGCAGGATATCCCCCATTAATATTTGATATCGAGGGAAATTCCCAAAATAGAGACCTTTATTTCCAGTCCATGAAAGAGGTCTTCATTAAACAAAATTATGATCCATTGGCAGAAATAATTATAAAAGCCGTGAAGCTTGGAATTGAAAAAGCGCGGGAGTAACCTAACTCAATCGAATTCCTTCAATAAGAAAGCTATTGCGGGCATTGATCGGGGCAATTTTCTCTATTATTTTGGTTGGTTTCAAAAGATAACCAGCAAAATAAATTTCAGTTGGTCTCATTTCTGAATTTAGAAATTCCTTCATTCTTAAGCGAAAGTATTGCCGAATCCGGCCATCTCAATATCCAAGGGTTCTTGAAACGATGGCCGTTCTCTACCTTAAAATGTTCAATGATTCTATTATGATAATTTATCTTGCAGGACAAGTCTTTGTAAAGAGGGGCATAGATTTCATGAACTTCATAATGGCCACCTCTGAAATTTGTCAGGGAAATCTCAATCTCTTTCCCTGACTCTATTTCAACAAGGGTTTTCATATAAAGGCCATCCAGGGTATATTCCCGGAAGGAATAGTTTTTGACAGAAGGAGACCTCCGTTCAAATCTGATTTCAAGATTAATATGATTTTCTTCGTTCGATTTATTTTCAAAATCGAAACTAAAAATTCTGCCTTTATAACTAAGAAAAGGTAAGAAACGTTTTTTCACGCCACATAAAACAGGTTTATCCGAATAATAAGTATCAGTATCAATACACCGAAGCTGGTATGAAAATAGATTAGAACTTTCGATTGATATAAAGCAGAGACCATCAAGCGGGGAGGTAAATTGCCGATTTATTAGCCGCCCTTTGGGCGGTAGAGAAAAATGTAGTTTCATAGAATTCATTTGTCAAAATAATAACTTATTTTTTATAATAACTCAAAAATTTGATCTTTTTGAAAAGGAAGATCTCCTTGTTTCGGAAAAATGATCTGATTCTTTTGGTAGTGACATTTGGGTCGATTGGATTGGCGATAGCGTTTCCGGAGAGGTGCAAGGTCTTTGCTCCCTATCCGCTTCACCTGATGATGATCTTTTTATTTTTCAGCTTTCTGAAGATTGAATTTGTGAAGATTCTGCAAGATGTTAGAAGAACTGCCTCCGCCCTTTTTATTTTGTGCTTGTTTAAGCTTATCCTCGTCCCTGCCGGGCTTTATTTTCTCTGTTTAGCCATCTGGCCCAAATATGCAGTCCCGGTTTTACTCTTATCCGGAGTTTCAACAGGAGTGGTTGCTCCATTTATAGCGACCCTTCTGGGTGCCTCTACCTTGTTGGTATTGATGATGGTGGTTGTTTCCTCCCTTCTGGTCCCTTTCACGCTTCCGGCCCTGGTTAAATTCCTTGCAGGACACTCCGTCGAACTCTCTTTTTTCGCCATGGTAAAATACCTGGCAATGATAATCTTCATTCCTGCTGCCGTGAACATATTCGTTCGCTACTTCGCTCCATCTTTCTCCAAGAGACTGGAAAAAATCCAATTTCCGGCCTCGATGGTCATTTTCGGTCTTGTGAACCTGGGTGTCTTCCCCCAATATTCCTCCTTTTTTGTAGAGAGGCCGGGAGAAATTGTGGAAGCCATCCTCGTTGCATTCATTCTGTCGGTTGTTTATCACATCGTTGGGTTCCTGGCGGCCTGGGGCCTTTCGAAAGAAGATCGCCTGGCCGGGGCTACATCTTTTGCCTATATGAACAGCGTGTTGATTATTATCTTTTCCGCCCAATTTTCTGACCCCCTCTCACCGATGTTGGCGGTCGTCTATACGTTTCCTTTTTTCGTGATGACGGTCCCTGCAAGGGTTATCGGAAACAGGGTCTTTCATTAAAGAGTTGAAGAAAAGAGACCCATGTCTTATCCAAACTACTTATTTGTATCCTCATCCTTTTTTAGCCCATGATCTGGACGATGATCTCTCTCTTCCTCTGTCGGTTATCAAAATCAATAAAGACAACCTGTTGCCATGTTCCTAAAGTGAGCCTTCCGCGGATCAGTGGAATGGTCAATGAAGGCTTCATCAGGGCCGCCCTTACATGCGAGAATCCGTTTCCATCTCCCCAGCGACGGTCATGCTCATAAGGGATATTGGACGGAACGAGTTTTTCGATTGCTTTCTGGAGGTCCTTTAGCACCCCTGATTCATATTCAATCGTTGTTACGGCACACGTTGACCCGGGACAAAATACCGTGACAAGGCCATCCTTGATTCCCGACTGTTCGGCAATGGAGGAAACTTTCGGGGTAATATCGATGAGATCGGTAAATCCTTTTGTGCTTAGTGAAATCGTTTCGGAATAGGTCATATGAATTCTCCTTTTTAAATTGGACTTAAAAGTAAATCATCCCGGAGTCGTTTTCAATCTGCGTCCAAAGCTGGACTATGACGTCGAACGGTGAAATGGCATTACACGCGGGACACCTATCCTGTCTTCGGGATGGTCTTGACCGGTAAGGTATTGAGACGTATACTTAAATTTGTATCAATCAAAATAGTAAGTTCACCCTCACCCTTCCCGTTCGACCGAGCTCACGCACGAAGCCCTCTCCCCATTGGGAGAGGGCGGGGTGAGGGAGGAGAGGTGTTTCATGTCGCTTCCAAGAATGTATCGGGTTCGTCAGACCTTTGAACGCCCTGTGGCTAAGGATATCAAAGGAGCGGTCGAAGCCGGGTTTAGAAATTTGTCCTTGGAGAAAAAAGTCAAGCCTGGCCAGCGCGTAGCGATCACTGGAGGAAGCCGGGGGATTGCCAATATTGCTGACATCCTCATGGCTACGGTTGGCTTCTTCCATTCTCTCGGAGCCAAGCCTTTCATCTTTCCAGCCATGGGCAGCCATGGGGGAGCAACGGCGGAAGGACAGGTAGCCCTTTTAGCCCATTATCAGGTTACCGAAAATTTCACCGGGGCTCCCATTCTCTCCTCCATGGAGGTCATCGAGATTGGAAAGACGGAAGAGGGTGTTCCGGTCTATATTGACAGATATGCCTCAGAAGCGGACCATATTGTTGTCGTCAATCGCATCAAGCCCCACACGAAGTTCAAGGCTCCCATTGAGAGTGGACTCATGAAGATGATGGCGATCGGGATGGGGAAGCAAAAAGGGGCAGATTATTATCATAAGGCAGCCCTCGATCATACCTTTTTTAAAATTATTGTGGGCGCAGGCCGTATCGTTATAAAAAAGGCTCCGATCCTGTGCGGCCTTGGAATCGTAGAGAACGGTTATGATGAGACGGCGATGATCGTGGTCCTTCGACCCGAGGAGATCGAAAGGGAAGAGCAAAGGCTTATGACAGAAGCGAAAAGAATGATGCCGAGGCTTCCTTTTAATGAGATCGATCTTTTGATCGTCGATGAGATCGGAAAGGATATCAGCGGGGTAGGAATGGACCCGAATGTGACCGGTCGAAACCAGGATCTTTTGGGCGCCTTTCCTCATCCGGCCCATCCCAAAAGGATTTTTGTGAGGGATCTGACCGCCCACTCCAATGGAAATGCGATTGGAATCGGCCTTGCGGATGTGACGACAAAAAGGCTGGTCGATAAAATTGACTATCCATCCACCTATATGAATGCCATCACGGCGATCAGCCTGGAGAAGGCTTCTGTTCCCATGCATTTTAAAACGGACCGGCAAGCGATCGAAATAGCCCTTGGTTCCATTGGCCTGACACCTCCAGAAAAGAGCAAAATCGTCCGGATTAAGAACACACTTCATTTAGATGAAGTGGCGGTTTCTGAGGCTTATGAGAAGGAGATTCGCCAGAGAACGGATCTTGAGATCATGGAAGGGCCAGACCCAATGATTTTCGATGCAAGTGCGAACCTGATTCCTTTACAGATTCAGGGGTTCCGAAAAGGAGATATTTAAGTGGAACGGCAGAACAATGGAATATTGGAATAATGGAATGATGGGGTGATGGAAGATTGTTCTATATTCCAATTTTCCATCCTGAGGTGAAGAGCATGAATGTCGATGTCATGATTGAGATCCCTAAGGGGAGCCGGAACAAATATGAATATGACAAGGAACATAAAAGGCTTAGATTTGATCGGATGCTCTTTTCAGCCGTTCATTATCCAAGCGATTACGGATTTATCCTGAACACGCTGGCGCTGGACGGAGATGCCTTAGATGCCCTTGTCCTGGTCTGGGAACCGACTTTTCCAGGTTGTGTGATTGAAGCGACGCCTGTCGGTTTGTTTAAGATGCAAGATGAAAAAGGACCGGATGAGAAGATTCTCTGCGTTCCCCTCTATGACCCTCTTTGGAATTATATCAAGGAGCTTACTGACGTGCCCCCGCACCTCTTGAAGGAGATCGGCCATTTCTTCTCCATTTACAAGGAATTAGAGAAGAAGAAAACGGCAGTCGAAGGATGGGATAAGTCTCGACGCAGCAGTCAGGATCATCAAGGAATCCCAGGAGAGATATAAAAGACAGAAAAAAAGTTTGAAAGGAAAACGTTAAACGAAAGGCAGGCCTCAAGGGGATTTTAATGAGAGAATGGGGAAAACAGGATGGAGCCGTTGGAAAAGGTCGATTATTTTCACGTTGATGAATTATTGACGGAGGCGGAAAGATCCTTTCAAGACAAGGTCAAGAAATTTGTTGACGAAGAGTGCATGCCGAAGATTGCCGATCATTTCGACAAGGGAACCTTTCCGATGGATCTCATTCCCCGGATGGCCGAGATGGGCCTCTTCGGTCTCCATGTGGATGGGTATGGATGCAAAAAGGCAAGTCACACAATATATGGCCTGGCCTGCCAGGAGTTGGGACGGTGTGACAGCGGACTCCGGGCCATGTTTTCGGTTCAGAATTCCCTGGCCATGTATCCCATCTTTGCCTTCGGGTCGGAAGATCAGAAGAAAAGATGGTTGCCCAAGATGGCCCTTGGAGAGGCAATAGGATGCTTTCGGGCTCTCTGAGCCGAACTATGGCTCAAATCCTGCCGGGATGAAGACTGAGGCTCACCAGCGGGGAGGTCGATACACCCTGAATGGAACCAAGATGTGGATCACCAATGGATCGATTGCCCAGGTGGCCGTGATATGGGCAAAACATGACGGAAAAATTCGGGGGTTCTTAGTCGAATCAGGGACCCCGGGATTCCAGGCCACCCTCATCCAGAGAAAGTTTTCTTATCGAACTTCTCCAACCTCTCTTCTGGTATTCAAGGATTGCTCGATTCCTGAAGAGAACCTCCTCCCTGGAACGAAGGGGCTTAAATCGATCCTCCAGTGCCTTAACCATGCCCGTTATGGGGTCGCCTGCGGGGCTCTGGGTTCGGCCATTGCCTGTTTTCAGGCAGCAAAAGCCTTTTCGATGGAACGAGAGGTGTTTGATAGATCCATAGCGTCTTATCAGCTTATTCAGGAGCGTTTGGTGGAGATGGTGATTGAGATCACCAAGGCGCAGTTGCTGACTTATCATCTTGCCAGGTTGCTGGATCAAAATAAGGCCAGGCCTTTGCAGATCTCCCTGGCCAAATTAAATAACGTGCGGGAGGCCATGAAGATCGCCCGGATGGCTCGAGATATCCTGGGTGCAAGAGGAATTTTGGCGGATTATCATGTGATCCGCCATCTCTGCGACCTTGAGGCAGTGAGTACCTTAGAGGGGACAGAAAATATACATACCCTGATCCTGGGGCAGGAAATCACCGGAATTTCAGCATTCCACTAACCCTCACCCTTTCCGTCTCCCCGTTGAGAAGGTGGGGTGAGGCGAGGGAGAGCGCATAGGGCGCAGCACACAGCCTATAGCCTATAGGCTACTCCCTCCGGTAGCCGAACCGTTCCTCGAAGATGGGGGCGATCAGGTTATCGACAGGCACATAATCATCGGTAAGGATAATGGAAGGGTGTTCTTTGAGATATTGCTGCAATCGTTCCTGTGGCATAACATGAGTCGTCATCTCATTCCCATTTTTTCCTTTAATGATTTTGACAAAATCATCCAGGTCTAACTTCATGGGGCTTGCGACAATGACATTGGTGCTGATCCCGATATGGTCAAAGTCGGATGTCAGTGTCAGCAGATGGACATTTCCTTTTCCGAAGACCTCCTCCAGGGTGCGGATGTAAGACGGCATGAAGAGTCCAACCTTAAAGCTATCGATCACATTGGTCATCAGCAGTCCATCCGGTTTGAGGAGCCTCTTTAACTGCAGGGCAAACTCTTTAGTCGTGAGATGATAGGGAATTGACAGGTCGTTGAAGGCATCGCCAAAGATGAAGTCATAACGGCCGTCCTCCTTGGAATTCATGAGAAACCAGCGGGCATCTTCATTAAAGGATCGGATTTTAGAGTCTTCTGGAATCCCCAGATATTCGTGGACGACCCGGGTCACCTCCGGATCAATCTCTACCACGTCGACTCCTGCCTCAGGATATTTTGCTTCGATGAAACGCGGAAAGGTGTAGCCCCCTCCGCCTAAAAAGAGGGCCTTGAACGGGCCTCTTTGGCCGGCCTGCCATCTCACGACTTCTTCATAGATTCGGATGTATTCATATTCAATGTAAAAGGGATCGGTCAGGTCAGTATACGAGTGGATGAGATGATCGAGCACCAGGGCCTCCAGAAGGTTTCCATCATCTCGCTCCTTCTTCTTCAGTTTGATCGTGTAATAATCACTCTCTTTATAAAAATAGGTCTCTTCATCCACCGGGAACTTGAAGGCATATCCATGAATGCCCCACAGGAAACCCGTAAGAACCATGAGAATAGGAATCAGGATCTTTTTCTTAACGAAAAATCCGCCGAAGAGCAGAGACGAGATGACAAGGATGATTCCCATGGTAAAGAGGATGTTTCGTGTGCCCATCCATGAGATGAGATAGAAACCCGTAGCAAAGGTCCCGAGAATGGAACCGAGGGTTGAGAAGGCGTAGATCTTTCCGACAATATTCCCCGTCTTATCAAGGTTTTTGAGGGTCAGTTTAACCACTACAGGTGAGATCATTCCGAGAAGGCAGGAGGGAACAAAGAAGACAATCGCTGTGATCACGAGGATTCGAATCATCAGGGTGGTCTGAAGATGGGCTGGTCCTACCAGGGTGGTCAGGGGTGAAATGGAGAAGGCCCCCAGTCCGGAGAGAAAGAGGAGCCATCCAAGGGTGGAAGACCGGGGGTAGCGGTCGGCAAGGACCCCTCCCAGATAGGCGCCGACACTGATACCGGCCAGGACGACACCGATAATACTTGTCCAGGTGTAGAGGGAGACGCCCACATAAGGGGCCATGATCCTTCCTGCCACCAATTCAATGACCAGGGTACAGAAACTGGCGATAAAGACAACGATATTTGCTCGGATAACCTCTTTTCGCATAGTTAAACCCTCACACAGATTTTCATTTACTTTTTGCGCTGTCTCTTGAGGAAAGACACGAAAAATAGAGGGGCTTAGGAAGGAAGTCTAAAACTTATCAGATTGAAGTTCAAGGATTTCGGGAAAACAATCGTAGAGTCGACCTCCGCGCCTTACTGAGACAGATTCTGTGATTCAGACAGTAAGACTATAGACCTCAGACATCAGACTGAAGAGGGAAAATGGCCAGAGATTAGAGAAAGATAAAGCGTGATCTCAGCCGAGCTGTGTGACAGTTAGCAGGAGAACTGGCACTCTCGGTATATCCAAAAGAGCTTCAAGAGAGTGAAGTACGGTTAATTTCCTTTATGAGAAAAGTCTGGTGTCCCTGCCTGCGGCAGGCAGGTAACGTCTGAAGTCCAGTGTCTGAATTGAGAAGACAGATTGGTGGGACTTGAAGAGGGGGCCGACCGAATGTTACTCTGTAACGATGACAAACTATTTTAAAAGGATAATTATTAAAAACAGGGAATTCATATTAAGGGAAATCCTTGCAGTGAAAGGACTGATGCATTTGTTGATGAAAAATCGAAATACCGGTGAAAAATGGACAAAAGAGGAAAAAAGGGAAATAAAGAATCACCTAAAAGATATATCTAAGGTAATTCCCGTTATCATTGTTTTCTTGCTTCCTGGAGGTAGTCTGCTTTTACCCTTTCTTGCAGAGGTTCTTGATCGAAGAAAAAAAAGAAGATAAAATGATAAAGTATTCATGGTCGAATCTTGTCCGAAAAGGGATCGGAAGAAAACGATTTGTCATCCCGGACCTGATCCGGGATCTCACCAATTGGGCTAGGAGGGGAGATGCTGAAACAAGTTCAGCATGACCTGAATAAGAAACTTGGGTTTTGCATTTCCAGCCCCTTTGAGGGGCCAAGTTTTGACGAGCTCTTGGCTAACTCTTTATGCTCTTAAGCTACACTTTTCCAAACCCCTGCTGATTCATCATGAGGGATCTAAAGTGAATTCTAATAAATCCTTATCCCCCTTATTCCCTGGCTGGTTTTTCATGTTAGGAATCGCAATTTTTTCAACGTTCATCTCTCAATGGATCACGATTGGAAACCGCCACCCTCTGGAAAGTGTCACGTTCGCGATTCTGATCGGTTGAGCAAGCGTCTCTGACGATGATAAGAAACTTTGATAGCCCTCTTTGTTCGGACCGCTACAATACTGTCTCCCTCAAAATCGAAAGAAAAGAATAGACATGGTAACAAGATCACCGTCCAGCACCGTGTCCTCTGTTTTCCTTGATAACGGCATCGCGATCATGTTGGAGGCATGCTTTTTCTGGGCCGTCACCGACAGCCTGACGAAATACCTGGTCAGTTCGTTCACCATGGGTGAGATCGCCTTTGTCCGATTTTCTTTCGGCGCGGTCATGATGTTTCCCTCCTTGGTTCAACAGCGGTTAGGGATAAGGAGGAAAGATTTCTTCTTATTGTTACTCCGAGGTTCATTAGGGGCAGGGGTTTTTTATTTAACCCTTCTGGGTTTCCAGAGCGGGGCCCTTTCTGTGACCATGGTCCTTTTCTACACCTGCCCTCTATGGGCTCTCTTTATGGGTGCCCTCTTTTTGAAGGAGCACCTGACAGGGGAAAGAATTCTGTGTGTTGTCATGGCCATAATTGGAATAGCACTGCTGATGAATCCTTGGGGAGAGGGCATCGCATTGAGCCACCTCTATGGCCTTGCTGCCGGGATCATGGGGGGCGCAAGCGTTGTCATGACAAGACATTTACGGATTCGTCATGGTTCCCGGTTGATTTATGCCTTCCAGTGCATTGTAGGAACGCTTGTCAGCATTCCTCTGATCACCGGCCGTGTCCGAATGCCCGAATTTCGTGGATGGAACAATCCTATTCATCGCTGCTGCCTTTGGACTTCTGGCACAGGTCGCGTCGAATCATGGGTTTCGATTTATAAAAAGCAGCCGAAGGGTTGACCATCATGATGACAGAGGCGATTTTGACCGCCATCGTCGGAATCACCTTATTTCACGAACCTTTCACTTTTACCTTTGTGGTTGGAGCCGTGATGATCCTCGGCAGTGGGATTTATCTGGGATTGAGAACCGGCAATGATACCATTGGCATTGATCGAGAATAGGAACACATGAAAACCGGTCAGCCATTGAGCGGCATTTCTGATCTTCTTTAGCAGATGCCTCGTGAGAGGGCCTTAAGGCTGGAAGTAGCGGACGGAATCCGCGAGGTAAGGCTGGGCGCTTATAGGAAGACAAGCAATGAGGCAGAAGCAGAGTGGTTTGACAGGAACCGCCTTGGTACGGAACCGTATGCCAGGTGGTGTGGGAGGACGGCGGGGTCAACCCCGCCTTCTACCCGATTATTTCCTTCGGTAATCATCAAATTCCAAATGAACCTGTCGTTAAAGATAGGTAGGTG
>CAWEAV010000014.1:0-31065 GCA_963806715.1 uncultured delta proteobacterium | reverse complement strand
AAGGGCCTCATCTGAAGAAAGCGGGACTTTAATCCTTTTTGTAGATGCAACGTAGAATTCCTGAAGGACCTGTATGCTGATGACACCGGTTTCCGTCTCTAAATGTTCATGGATCAGTTCTCTTGATCTGTCCCTCTTGGAAACCTGTGTGGGAGCACAGTCAACGGCGTATACAAGAATGTTCGTATCCAAGAAGACCCTATCGGTCATGGAGCTCTTCCCGCCGCCATGTCACCTGGCCAACCTTGGCCTCGCATTTTCGGTAAAAAATCTCCAATCCTTCCAGGGCAGCCCTTTTCCTCTGGCATGCAGAGACAAACTCTTTTAATTTCTCGTCTACTACCGCTTCCACAGAAATCTTCTTCTCAAGAGCGATGTGTTTGACCTTCTCCAGAAGTTGATCATCAATTTCCACAGTAATCCTTGCCATGATATTCTCCAATAAGTGCTTTTGGAATCATTTTATCACAGAGACTATTGAAGGGCAATCTTTTCTCTACCGTTTCCACTTCTTTAAGCCAGCCTATTTCATTTATCGTTTTATATGTGATGTCAATACAACTGGAGCCCATCATTCCATCACTCTCGCCCCAACCCTCTCCCGTCAAGAGAGAGGGTGAAGTCGCGCTGCTTAAGCGATCAAATTCCGGTCCAACGACCGATACTGGATGGCTTCAGAGAGATGGGCGGGTTGAATATTCCCCTGGCCTTCAAGGTCAGCAATCGTTCGGGCTACCTTTAAGATTCGGGTATAAGCCCTGGCGCTTAACCCGAACTTGTCAATCGCCATCTCCAGCAGCTTCTGGCTCGACTCATCGATCTGACAGAATTTCTTGATATGCCGATTCGTCATCTGGGCATTGCAGTAGATCTTCATCCCGGCGAATCGATCGAGCTGAATCTCTCTGGCATGATCCACCCTTTTCTTGATCTCCCGGGATGGCTCCCCGGGATCGCGGCTTGCCAGATCCCGGTATTTGACAGCGGGGACTTCGATATGGATGTCGATCCGGTCCATTAGGGGACCGGAGATCTTTGACCGGTAGCGCTGAATCTGTGGAACAGTGCAGCTGCATTCATTGTTGGGGTCGCTGTAGTAACCGCAGGGGCAGGGGTTCATGGCAGCAACGAGCATGAAGCGGGCAGGGTAGGTGAGGGAGGTGGCAGCTCGGGAGATGGTTACACGTTCCTCCTCGATGGGTTGACGCAGGACTTCCAGGACATTCTTTCTGAATTCAGGGAGTTCGTCGAGGAAAAGGACGCCATTGTGGGAAAGGCTTACTTCCCCCGGTTTAGGAATCTGGCCTCCCCCGATCAAACCCGCATCCGAGATCGTATGGTGAGGGTTGCGGAAAGGGCGTATGACAATCAGAGAGCTTCCGGAGGAGATCAGTCCCATCACACTGTGGATTTTCGTTGTCTCCAGGCTCTCCTCAAAATTCATGTCCGGGAGGATTGTCGGGAGCCGTTTGGCCAGCATCGTCTTGCCGGAGCCGGGTGGGCCGATCATGATCACGTTGTGGCCACCTGCAGCAGCCACCTCGAGGCATCGTTTCACGTGCTCCTGACCCTTCACATCATTGAAGTCGACAGGATAATTCGCTTCGGTCTTAAAGATTTCATTCAGGTCCACAGTCAGAGGATCGATGGATAGGTTCCCGTTTAAGAATTCGACACAGTCTGAGAGAGTATCGAGAGGCAACACATCGATTCCGCTGACAACGGCAGCTTCTTTCGAATTCCCCCTGGGAAGAAGGATCCCCTTGATCTTCGCATCCCTGGCAGCCACGGCAATGGGAAGGCTTCCCTTAACCGGTTTTACCTGACCATCGAGGGAGAGCTCGCCCAGGATGAAATAGTCGTCCAACTTTTCTTTTCGGACGATCTCGGTGGCGGCTAAAATCCCGATGGCCATGGGAAGGTCAAAGGCCGCTCCCTCCTTCTTGATGTCGGCCGGGGCGAGATTGACCGTAATCCGGCGGGAAGGAAATTCATAACCGCAGTTCTTGACGGCTGCTTTTACGCGGTCCTTCGATTCTTTGACCGCGCCTTCCGGAAGCCCGACGGTGGCAAAGGCAGGGAGTCCCTGAGCGATGTCCACCTCCACCTCGATCACATAGGCGTCGATTCCAAAAACGGCGCTGCTTAGGACCCGGGATAGCATGATAGGCATATTACCAAAAGGAGTAGAACCATACAAGTAAAATCTTTCTTGACAACTTTTTTGAAATGGTACAGACAAAATGATGGAACCATTCAGATTTACAAGAAAGGAGGGTTTGCAAATCTATCTTTTCCGGGGATGGAAAAAATGACCATGAAAAGGGAAGAAATCGACTGTTTCTATTTACGATTCTTCACCTGTGTGGGAACTGTTCGGATCGGCTCCGGCTCTTTGTGGAAGCCGGGTTTGATGCCTACCATAGGGAAGGGCACTCCCCGGCCAAGAACAAGAATTGAAAGAGGGTGAAGAGTTTCTGTTAAAACAACCGTGTCCATTTTTTAGATCGTGACAAAGAAGAAGGTCACCTTCATACAGCCTAAAAAGACCAGGAGGTGTGAAATGGATATCTTATGGATCGTCAATACCAATACTTTTTTACTTGTCATGTTAATCATCATGGTTTCCTACCTTACCACCCAGGTGAATCTGCTGATCCGTTTCTTAAAGAGGGAATGAGAATTCAGATTCCAGATTGAGGGAATGAAGATTGGAATCTGAAGATTATTTGATTTTCCAAATGGTTCCTGACGGGGTGTCCTCTAAGATAATCCCTTTATTAAGGAGATCGTTTCGGACTTCGTCGGCCCGTTTCCAGTTCTTTTCCTTCCTCGCGGCATTCCTTTCCTCTATGAGCTTCAGGATCTCTTCTTCGGAAACATCAGTTTTTTGAGTCCTGCTTTTCTCTGCTCATTGAGGTAGCTTTCGGGGTCATCCCTGAAGAGTCCAAAGATCCATCCCATTTTGGAGAAATATTCACTTCCCTTTTTCAGGAGGGAAAGGATCTCCTCGGTTGGCCGGCCTTTTGAGAGATTGAGAAGACTGTTGAGATGGGTTTGGAGGTCGAAGAAATAGCCCAGGGCCTGAGCCGTGTTGAAGTCTTCATCCATGGCTTCTTCGAATCGGGCCTGGAAGGATTCGATGGCTTGGCGGCCTCTCCGAAAGCAGGGGAACCCCCACCCGCACCTTCCCCCTTTGAGGGAGGTGCGGGCTGGGAGTGAGGTTTCGCAGATTTTTCAGTTCATCCTCAACGGCCTTTAATGTTGCATAAAACCGGTCCAATCCTGATTTTGCTTCCTTAAGACTCTCCTCCGAATAATCGAGAGGGCTGCGGTAATGGGAGGAAAGGAAGAAAAGGCGGAGCACCTCAGGATGCCATTCTTTTAAGACCTCTTTGATGGTTAGGATATTTCCGAGGGATTTTGACATCTTTTCCTTGTTGATGTTGATGAAGCCGTTATGGATCCAATACCGGGCAAAAGGTTTCCCGGTGGCTCCCTCGGACTGGGCAATCTCATTTTCATGGTGAGGAAAGACAAGGTCCTTCCCCCTCCGTGAATGTCAAAGGTTTCGCCCAGGTACTTCATGCTCATGACGGAGCACTCGATATGCCAGCCCGGTCTTCCTTTTCCCCAGGGGCTCTCCCAGAAGGGTTCACCCGGTTTGCTCCCTTTCCAGAGGACAAAGTCGAGAGGATTTCGCTTCTTTTCATCGATCTCAACCCGGGCCCCTGCCTGCATCTCCTCCAGATTTCTCTTTGAGAGCTTTCCGTACTCTCTAAATCTTTCCACAGAAAAGAAGACATCACCTCCCCCCTGGTAAGCGTATCCCTTCTCGATCAGGCTGAGACCAGTTGGATCATTTCCGGGATGTGATCCGTGGCCCTGGGTTCGATCGTGGCCTTTTCCAGACCGAGGCCTCCCATGTCCACCTCAAATTCGCGGATATATCTTTCAGCAATGGTCTTATAATCGACCCCCTCCTGGTTGGCCCGGTTGATGATCTTGTCATCGATGTCCGTGAAATTGCGGACAAAGGTGACCTCATATCCGCGATACCGAAAATAGCGATAGAGGATGTCGAAGATGATGGCAGACCGGGCATGGCCGATGTGGCACAGGTCGTAGACCGTGACGCCACAAACATACATGCCCACTTTACCTTCGTGAAGTGGAACGAAATCCTCTTTTTTGCCTGTCAAGGTGTTATAAACTCGGATAGTCATAATCGCAACTCCATTCAGATTCGAAAATCTCCGAATATCAAATAAGTGCCTAAACGTGCCTTATGTTAAATGCGCTGAGGTGCCGTAAAGATTCTACCCCTTAAGAACAGCACCGTTTTTCGTGCAATGTCAAATTTCGATATTCTTTCTCTTAAGAAACCGTCAGTGCCATCTTGATACGGCGGATGATTCTTTCCTTTCCAAGGAGCGGGAGGGTTCTGACCAACTCCGGTCCCTTGGTCTTTCCTGTGGCTGCAGCCCTAAAGGGGCATAAAGGGCCTTCCCGTGCCGTCCCGTCTTTTCTTCGAGTTGGGCCAGCAAGGAGTGATCGACCTCCGGTATCCTCCGCATGTTCTCCAACAGGTTTAAAATGGATTGGAGGGTCTCCCGGTTTTTTTGATCGGATAATATGGTCTTGGCGCCTTCATCGAAGGCAAATCTTTCATCGAAGAAGATCCCCAGGTACTGGTCGATGTCTGATAGAATCACCAGATTGTCTTTCAGAGCCCCTGCCATTTGGATGAATGTGTCAGGGTCGACCTGATCGAGAGGAATCCCGGCCTTTTCAACATAGGGAAGAACGCTCTTTGAAAGCGCTTCATCGCTCCTGATTCCGGATGTAGTGGCTGTTCAGCCATTCCAGCTTTTTACGGTTGTGGACGGGCGCGCTTTTCGAAATCGCCTGGAGGGAAAATTCCTCGATCGATTTTCTCCGGGGAGAGGATCTCTTCTCCGGAAGGAGAGGCCCAGCCCAGAAGGACGAGGTAGTTGAGAAGAGCCTCTGGCAAAAACCCTTCTTCCCGATACTGGGAGACGGCCGTCGCGCCATGACGCTTGCTCAAGGGCGTGCGATCCGGACCGAGGATCAAGGGGTGATGGGCGAAGTCGGGGGGCTCCCATCCAAGGGCCTGATAGATCATGATTTGGCGGGGCGTATTGGAGAGATGGTCTTCTCCCCGGATCACATGGGTCATCTGCATGAAGTGGTCATCAATGACGCAGGCAAAATTGTAAGCCGCCATTCCGTCGGAGCGGACAATGATGAAATCCCCGATGTCATTGGGATTGAAATTCATCCTCCCATGGATCAGGTCTTCAAAGAGGATGGACTTTCCTTCCACACGGAATCGAAGGACCGGCTGCTGACCCTGGGATTCCATTTAGCCACCTCTTCCTCAGTGAGGGAACGGCATCGGCCATCATAACGAGGCATTTTCCCTTTGAGAGCTGTTCTTTTCGGATGGCTTCAACCTTTCTGGTGAACAGAAGCATTTGTAGACCTTGCCCTCCTGCAACAACCGTTGGGCAAAATCCCGTAGAGGGATAAACGCTGGGACTGGCGGTAAGGTCCTTCGCGATCCACTCCCGGTCCGGACCTTCATCCCAGAGGACCCCAGCCATTGGAGATCTTTGAGTGATTTGATCCATCGAGACATCTGTCGATCTCTCCAAATCGGTATCCTCAATCCGTAGGATGAAAGTACCCTGGTTACGTTTGGCAAAGAGGAAGTTGAAGAGGGCGGTTCTGGCATTCCCGATGTGAAGAAGTCCTGTCGGGGAAGGAGCAAAGCGGACACGAACCTTTGGAGTCATAGAAAGATGCCTAACGTGCTCAAATGCCAAAGTTCAAATCTTCAAGTGCCAAACCTGGATTCATTCAAGAATCCTGAAGTCTGAACTTTACAGTGCATTCGATTTCTGGTTATATTATCTTCTTCGACCAGCACCACGGCGTAGGCAGAAATTCCTTCGCCCCTGCCTGTAAACCCCAATCCTTCTGTCGTTGTCGCTTTTACATTGACCTTTCCTATGTCCATCTCCAGGGTGTCTGCGATCTCTTTGACCATTCGAGGGATGAAATCAGCAAGCTTCGGCCGTTCAGCAACGATCGTCGCATCCATATTGAGAAGGTGAAACCCCTTTTCCCTCACCTTTGTCCCCACCTTTTTCAAGAGGAGGGTGCTCTTGATATCCTTGTACTGGGGGTCGGTATCAGGAAAGTGTCTTCCGATATCGCCCTCGGCAATGGCTCCAAGAAGGGCATCGCAGATCGCATGAAGGAGGACATCGGCATCCGAGTGTCCCTGAAGGCCGAACAGGTAGGGAACTCGTATCCCTCCCAGGGTCAACGGCCGACCCGGAACAAGGGGATGGACATCGTATCCAAACCCTATCCTCATCGCTTGTTTCTCCGTCGGGTTTCTTCTTATCCTGTCAAAGAGACTCCCTCTCCAAAGAAGCCCCCATCTTAAGGATGAGATGGCCCAGGATCAGATCCTCCGGAGTCGTGATCTTGATGTTGGTATAAGACCCTCGGAAGAATATAAACCTTAATTCCGATTCGTTCAACCAGGGAGGCATCATCCGTCCCGATGAACCCTTCCTCTGTGGCCTTATGGAGGGCCTGCTCGGATGACGTCCAGCCTGAAAGGTCTGGGGAGTCTGGATCTGCCAGAGGGATTCTCGATCCAAGGTTTTGAGGACGGTTCGGTCCGGTCCGGCCATCTTGATCGTTTCCTTTACCGGCATGGCCAGAACCACGGCTTTAAACTGCCTGGCTCCCTGGATCGATTCTTCGATCATCCTTTGCGTGACGAAGGGTCGGACACCATCATGGATGGCTACAATATCCACTTCGCTGGAAAGGGTGTCGATCCCTTTCTTAACCGATTCCTGTCTTAACTTTCCGCCGGGAACGATCTGGGAAACCTTCCGGTACCCATAGGCCTCAACGATCTCTTGAAGCGTATACGTCATGTCTTCCTGACCTACAACCAGCTGGATGAAGTCAATGGAAGGACAGGCTTCAAATGGTCGAGGGTGTGGCAAAGGATCGGCTTTCCTGCGAGAGAAAGAAATTGTTTCTTTTTCTCTCCAGGAAGACGATGGCCTTTGCCGGCAGAGACGATGACCGCAGCTGTCTTCATGATTTTATGCAGGCAAAGATCTTTAGCTGATTCAGGTTCTTCTGGCCATTTAGGTCCAGGGATAAGGATCCAGGGTTCGGAATCTATTGGCCTCCTTTACACTTCCTAACTGTTCTTAGCCTTAATCCCTGAATCCTCTAGCCCTTTTGAGTCCAGTGTGTTCTGATCGGTCTTTTTAAAATTCGCTATCCATAGGGATGTAGTAGTCCTTTCCCCGGTTTTCCCTGACCGAGTCCTCTTTTAAACGGGCGAAAATCATCCGTCCGGCAGGGGTCTGGAGGACACTGGTCACCACCACATCGAGGGTTTTCCCAATCTGTTTTCTTCCGTTATCCACGACGATCATTGTTCCGTCATCCAGATAGGCCACTCCCTGTCCCATTTCCTTCCCTTCCTTCAGGATTTTTACGTTCATCTCTTCTCCCGGAAGGACAACGGGTTTGAGAGAGTTGGCCAACGCATTGATATTGAGGACCTCAATGCCCTGGAGTTGAGCCACCTTGTTGAGGTTGGAATCATTGGTAATGATCTTTCCCTGGACCTCTTTTGCCAATTCAATCAGCTTTGCATCCACTTCTCGGACGGATGGGTAATCCTTATCAACGATTCTCACATCGACTATTGGCCTGTTTTTGGATGTGCTGAAGAACCTCCAAGCCCCTCTTCCCTCGGGTCCGTTTGACGGGATCCGAGGAGTCTGCAATGTGCTGAAGTTCATTGAGAACAAACTGGGGGATCAGGAGAGGTCCTTCCAAAAATCCTGTCTCTGTAATATCTGAGATACGGCCATCGATGATGACACTGGTATCGAGAATCTTTGCATGTTCACCTCGCGGAGGGCTTTTCGAGAAGAGATTCCATCCGGAAAATTGAATTTCCTCTCCCTTTTTTGAAGCCAATCCGGAGACCGATATATCCACAGACCCCATAGAGTCCCACCGAGAAGGGGAAGGGTGATCTGTTGATGATTCAGAAGATTCGAGAAGAAGACGTTGGAGATAAGATTTGCTACCATCATTCCGAGGACCAAACCGATAAAACTTCCGACAAGATTTCTGAGAGGGATGTTTCTTTAATCCACTCTCCATGAAGAGTGTCAGGGTGGCGAGGAGAAGTCCGCCGAGAAGTCCCCAGACTCCTGTGTGAAGGGAGGGGGATAGACCGAGGCCAAAAAATAGCCGCTGATTCCGCAAATAAGGTACAAGAGGAGACGGAGAATCCATAACCCCATTCCATTTCACCTCCTTTCGATGAATTTGATCCTCAGACAAGAAACGTTGAAGGATTGAGAGATTCCTTGGGGGGGATTCAGGGTCCTAAGATCGACTTGATCTCCCTGAGGATGTCCGATTCCTTCACATCACGGGCAATGGCCAATTCCCTCACGAGGAGATTTTTAGCCATGTCCATGATTTTTCTTTCCCCGAAGGAGAGCTCTTTTTCGGCCTTTAAGAGGTGGAGGTCACGGAGCACTTCTGCAATTTCATAGATCGACCCGGTATTGATTTTATCCATATATTCCCGATACCTTCGGTTCCAGGTCTGATTGTCGATGGTGACATCCTCGCTCCTTCAGGATATGGATGACTTTGGGAACCTCGGGTTTTCGGATGACGCCCCGAAGTCCAACTGCGCTCACGTTGTCCCTTGGGATCATGATGGTCATTCCATTGTCCACGATCCTCAGGATGAAAGAAGCTCTGTTCCTTACCCATGATCTCCTTGGTTTCGATGCCTTCGATCACACCCACACCATGACCTGGATAAACTGCCTTGTCACCGATCTGGAACATAGGATTAAAACCCCCTTCCTGATGATTCCCCATGAGTGACTCTCAATGCCTCCATCGAAGTGAACAGAATTGTCTCTTAGAGTAGAAGAATACTGTCCAGGTTCAGGGTTTAGGAGCCTTCGCGTTTGGCGAGTCTCAAAATGTCGTCCACCTCGGGTCTTTTCCCTTGAATCAGACTACCCATGGATGCATCGATTCCAAAGCAGGTCGAGATCCGGATCTTTCCTTTGAGCTCTCCCCGGTCTCCCGATCCTGCAGGCCGAAATACGTCCATGACATCGCCTTCCTTAATCCCTGTTAACTTTCCTGCGTTCAGGTAGACCTCTTCTCCTTCAATCTTGGCAATTCGACAGAACCAGTCCAGGCTGTCTAATTCACGGGATAAGGACCAATGAGATTGGAAAGGGTCACATCAATGGCCTTTACCTTGGCCTTCTCTTCCGAAAAAGATCCCTTCATCTTTGTTGCCAAGACGGGATTGCTTGCTTCGAGATTCTTAACGTTTCTCCCCGTCAGGGTATCCATTAACTTCATCTCGATTTTGATAATGGCCGATGCCGTTCCTTCCGGGTCCTTGTCTCCCTTTCGTCATAAACGTATAAGGTCCTGCCAGATGGCCGAAAAGGAGGGCCTGAATGCCGAAAACTTCGTTGAGCAACTGAAGAACATTCGGTTTTTCAAGATCTGACAAGGGGACGCCCCTGCTTCCGAGAAACTCCTTCACCATCTGATAGTCCACAAAAAGGATCCTTTGGGATCTCCTGTCCACTTCCTTGATCAATTTTTCAGCAATCCAATCGCCGAATGTCTCCTCAGTCGAGGGCGTCCGGTCATCGAAATGGGTGATGACCACCTTTTTCTTTAAACCGGAAAGAGATAGGTTTTGGAGATGAGACCGTAAACTGATCTCCAACCCCGGGAGAGGAGGCGAAGGTTGGATCGGAGAGAAGTCCCTTTTTCGGCTCTTCTTTTCGATAGGAAAGGGTGGTAAACGTCTCTTTCTTTGCTAAGTATTCGTTGACAGGAATGTAGAGGTATTTGGGCTGGTTTCCTCCCTCGGGAGCTCTTGGATTGTAAACTTTGACATATTCCTCCTTGTCGATGATGACCACCTCTTTATCCATCAAATCCTTTGTCTTCGCCTTTGAGGGGGATCCTTTTTTGATCGGAAACCAAGAAGGTGTGGAACAGGCGAAAACGAAAAGGAGAATAAAGAGGAAGAAGAATACAGAGGAACGGAGTATCAAACCTTTGAAGTCCATTATTTCCCTTTTTAACAATTACCAATTATACACCAAATATGTGAAAAAATCAATCGGTTTTGGCGAGGGAGGAGTAAGATCTAAAAATTTAAGGCATACACAATTAGTTAGGATATTTTTTAAATCCTTGGGACCAGAGTTTCAGCGCTCTGCCGGGAGAGGTAGGAGATGACCTTTCTAAGATCTTCCGGGGTATCGACGGAGAGGGGTTCATAATCCACAGGAGTAACTTTGATCGGGAAATCCATTTTCCAGGGCCCGAAGTTGTTCCAGTTTTTCCAATTTTTCCAGCGGAGTATGCTTCATTTTTGAGTACCGCAACAGGAAATCCCGGCGATAGGCATAGACCCCAATATGTTTAAAGACGCGATGGGGAAGAGAGCTCTTTCCCCTTGACGATGCAGCGAGGAGCTTGTCAACGTTGAGGTCCCGAGGAAAGGGGATAGGGGACCGGGAGAAATAGAGGGCAAAGCCTTTCCGGTCTCACGACGACTTTTACGACATTTGGATTGATCCAGTCCCTGACTTCTTCAATCCTTGTCATTAGAGTGGACAGATGGATCGAAGGGTCTTTCAGGAGGGGTCTATGGCCTTGTCGATAATGTCTCCCTTTAAAAGCGGCTCATCCCCCTGCACGTTGACAATGATTTCAGCCTTCACTTCCGGGCGACCTCGGCAACCCGGTCTGAGCCAGTGGCATGGGCCGAAGAGGTCATCACGCCTTTCCACCAAACTGCTCAACTGCTTCCATGATTCTATGATCATCCGTGGCGACGATGACCCTATCGATCAGCTTGGACTGACAGACCCCCTCGTAGACCCATTGAATCATCGGTTTTCCGAGGATCTCGGCCAGAGGCTTCCCTTCAAAGCGGGTTGAACCATATCGAGCGGGAATGACCGCAACCACCTTCATTTGGTTATCTCTCAGTCAAGCCAACTTGAATTCATTTAAACAGATTGAGACAGGGTTGTCAACCAATGAGGTGATCTTTATCGGTTCTCTCCCTTCTTTAGAAAGGGGGCAGAGGACGGGCGGTTCAATCGGTCCCGTATTTTTCTGCAACCTCTTTGAACCCAGGAAGCGCTGCCTCGATCATCTTACGTTCGACGGCATAGGCAATTCTGAAGTATCCCGGTTTTCCGAAACCCCGACCAGGCACGGTGAGGATCCGTTTTGACTGGAGGTCCTTGACAAAGGCGAGGTCATCTTCGATCAGGGCCTTTGGAAAGAGATAAAAGGCTCCTTGAGGTTTGACCACCTGATAGCCGAAGGAAGTCAGCGCATTGTAGAACAGGTCTCTTTTTTCTTCGTATTCTCGAATATGAACCGAATTTCGCTGCAGGGGTGCGACCAGCCTCTGCATCAAGGCCGGGGCGTTGACGAAACCAAGCGTCCGGTTGGCAAAGACAAGGGCTGCCATCAACTCGTCTGTCTCTTCACAGAGGGGACTCACGGCAATATAGCCTATCCTTTCCCCGGGGAGCGAAAGATCCTTTGAATGGGAAGTTACCCGGATGGTGTGGGGGTAGTACTGAAAGAAAATGGGAATTTTGATCCCATCATAGACGATCCTTCGATAAGCCTCATCTGAGATGAGATAAATCGTTCTCCCCAATTCCTGACTCTTCCGCTTCAGTAAGGCTCCCAACTTTTCGAGCGATTCATGGCTGTAAACGACACCCGTTGGGTTATTCGGGGAGTTGATCAGGACGGCCTTTGACCTCTCGCCGATCGCTTTTTCGATTTCTTCGAGATTTAAGGAAAAATCCTCGTTCGTTTCGACCAAACGGATCTCTCCTCCGTTGTTGTCGATATAAAACTTGAATTCCATAAAATAAGGGGAAGGAACGATCACTTCATCTCCCTGATCGAGGAGGGTTTTGAAGGCAACATTGAGTCCTCCCGCAGCACCGACGGTCATGACGATGTGATTTTCTGTAAAGGGGAGCCCAGACTCTTCTTTGATATATTCTGCAATCGTTCTTCTTGTTTCACTATAGCCGTTATTAGGCATATACCGGTGCATCCCTGCAACAGGGTGGTCCGCCAGCTCTTTGAGAGCCTTCTTCAGGGAAGGAGGCGGTTCAAGGTTGGGATTCCCAAGGGAGAAATCATAGACGTTTTCTTCGCCATAGATTCGTCTTAATTCATCTCCCACTTCAAACATCCGTCTCACCCATGAGGCCCCATTCAATGCGTTCTTCACTTTCCTTGAAATAGCCATTTTTCCGTCTCCCCTTTCTATCCTCCCCTCCCCTCTTTTTTGATTAAAGGGTAGGGGAATAGTAATTTCCCAAAAATAAAAAAAAGCCATAGGGTTGCCCCTATGGCCTTAAAAATGAAAAAGCCATGGGGCCGTTTGGTCACCCATGGCTTCCCATGCGGATCATGGGACACGCCTACGGGTGTCCGATTTTAAAATAAAAATAATAAAAGCTGAGAAATTGTTCCATCACTTTTCCTTAGACTTTATGAACTAAAATTAAACACATTCGAAAAGAAATGTCAAGGAAATTTTGTCATTCAGTTTTGCGGCGGGGCTTTGGAGTATGAGCCTTGACCTGACTCTTGACCGAGGACTCATGCGAATTCTCAGACTGGGAGCTTGGCCGAACGTCCTTCCGGATGATATGCAAAGCGTCGCCCTGTGACAACTTCAGGAAGCTTAAGAGATCGGTCTTGATAGATATCAAAGGATCTGCGAAACTTCGGCATATTGCCTGCGGGTTGCAGGGTTGACATTTATGGAAAATCCCTTTAATATTGCAGGGATACATTTTCAGAGAATCATTGAGTTGGAGCAATGGCTGGCGAGAAGAGACTGATTCGAACCCGGAATATCGGGTTCATGGCCCACATCGACGCAGGGAAAACGACTGTCACAGAAAGGGTCCTTTTTTACACAAAGAAGATCCATCGGATGGGAGAAGTCCATGACGGGACTGCCGTGATGGACTGGATGCCCCAGGAGCAGGAGAGGGGGATTACCATCACCTCCGCCGTGACGGCTGTCGAGTGGAAGGGAACGATGATTCATATCATCGACACACCGGGTCACGTGGACTTCACGATCGAGGTTGAACGGTCCTTGCGTGTTCTCGATGGAGTGATTGCCATTTTCAGCGCTGTCGAAGGCGTGGAACCTCAATCGGAGACCGTCTGGCATCAGGCAGATAAGTACGGAGTTCCCAAGATGGCCTTTATCAACAAGATGGATCGAATCGGCGCTGATTTCCATGGGGCTGTAAAGATGATGGTTGCCCGCCTGTCAGCCAACCCTCTGATCGTCCAGATCCCCATGGGAATGGGGGATCGTTTTATCGGGGTCATCGACCTCATCAGAATGAAAGGGATCGTATGGGATGAACTCAGTTTAGGGATTGATTATAAGGAAATAACGATTCCAAAGGAATATACGGAGGAGGCGAACCTCCACCGGGCGAAACTCCTCGAGTCGCTTGCCGAACTGGACGACTCTTTGATGGAAAAATACATCATTGGAGAAGCGATCTCGGAACCGGAGATGAGAGAGGTTATCCGAAAAGTAACGAATGGGATGAGAGCAGTGCCGGTCCTCTGTGGTGCCGCCCTGAGAAACCAGGGGATCCAACCCTTGATCGATGCCATTGTGGCCTACCTTCCCTCTCCCCTGGATGTTCCACCTATTAAGGGCACGAACCCAGTAACAGGAAAGTTGGAAGAGCGGAAGGCTGACGATGAGTCCTCCCTGGCCGCTTTGGCCTTCAAAGTCCAGATGGATGAAGGAAGGAAATTGGTCTATGTTCGGATCTATTCGGGTGTGCTCAGGGTTGGGATGGAGGTTTATAATCCGCGTTTAAAAAGAGGAGAGAAGATCTCCAGGATCTTTCAGATGCATGCCCATCATCGCAACCGGATCGAGGTGGCAAAAACCGGCGAGATTGTTGCTGTCATGGGGCTTAAAGAGACCACGACTGGAGACACCTTATGCGACCGGGGCCACCCCATCCTTCTTGAACCTATCGATTTCTATAAACCGGTGATGTCGGTCGCTGTCGAACCCAAGACAAACCGGGATCAGGAGAAATTGACTGAATCGCTCGAGAAACTCAGCGAAGAGGATCCCACCTTTCACGTCAGATTCGATGAGGATACGGGCCAGACGGTGATTTCCGGGATGGGTGAGTTGCACCTGGATGTCCTGGTCAGTCGCCTCCGGACCGAATATAACCTTGGGGTGAATGTAGGACGGCCGCAGGTCGTCTATCGAGAGACCGTGGAGAAAGAAGCAGAGGCCTCGGCAAAGTTTATGAGAGAGATGGATGAGATGAGGCATTACGCAGAGGTCTTCCTGCGGATCTCCCCCAATGGCCGCGGGAAGGGGATCGCATTTCATTCCGAGGCCTCGGATGGAACCCTGTCCCCTGAAGGTCTCCTCTCCGTCGAGGAGGGGGTAAGAGAAGCCTCCACAGTCGGAGTGATCATGGGTTACCCCTTAACGGATATTCGTGTAACTCTACTCAAGGCCCAAACCGATCCGAATCAACCTTCGCTGCTTGCCCTTAAGATCGCCTCTGCCAATGCCTTAAGGGAAGGATGTCGGAAAGCCCAACCCATCCTCATGGAGCCCATGATGGAAGTCAACATCATCGTTCCAGAGGAGTTCATGGGTGAGGTGGTCGGAGATCTGAAGGCAAGAAAGAGTTCTGTAGAGGCCATCACTCCAAAAGGAAGGGTGACGCTGATCCGAGCCATCGCCCCTCTGACCCGGATGTTTGGTTACTCGACCAAATTAAGGTCCCTTACCCAGGGCCGGGGAACCTTCGGGATGCAGTTCTCCCGTTACGATAAAGCGGCCGGTTAGAGAATAGTTAAACAAAATAGAACTCTGTAGGGGTCGTTCCCTGTACGGGCTTAATTTGCAACAATTTTCGTGCTTCGAGGATGACAAATTCTTCAGAGCAAACGTCAAAATGAATGATGAACGATGATGAGATTCTCCGGCTTCTAAAAGAACACTCTCCTGCCTTTGTTTCAGGTGAAGCGATCGGTCGTCACCTGAAGTTAACCCGGACTGCGGTCTGGAAAAGGGTCAGAAACCTGAGGACTTTGGGATATGTCATCGAGGCTCTGCCGCGGGCAGGATATCGTTTGACCCAATCTCCGGATCTTCTCTTGCCCTCCGAAATTCATCCTCTCCTTCGAACGAAATGGATGGGAAAGAAGATCCATTATTTCAATACGATCGACTCCACGAATTCAACTGCTTATCAATTAGCCCTCAAAGGGGCCAAAGAAGGGGAAGTGGTCGTCGGGGAATCACAGGAACACGGGAGAGGAAGGTTGGGAAGACAATGGGTCTCTCCTCCTTTTTTGAATCTCTACCTTTCGGTGATTCTTAGGCCTAAGATCCCTCCTCAACAGGCTTCCCTCATCACCCTCATGGCAGCCGTTGCAACGGCCGATGCAATCGAGAAATATGCGGGCTTGACGCCATCGATCAAATGGCCAAACGACCTTCTCCTGAGAAAAAGGAAGGTTGCGGGGCTTCTGAATGAAATCCATTCTGAGACCGACTGCGTCCACTTCGTGATCCTCGGGATCGGCGTCAACCTCAATATGAATGAGAAAGCGTTCCCCAAAGAGATTCGAGCCAAGGCCACCTCCCTGAAAAATGAGATAGGACGGCCGGTTTCAAGAAAATCCTTCGTTAGCCTTCTTTTGACAGAGTTGGAGCGATGGTATGAAATTTTCTTAAAAGAGGGAGGTCCCCCATTACTGAAGGCCTGGAGGGGTCGGGCTCAAATTCAAGGGAAAGAGGTGAAAGTCACTTCCTTTGGTGAAGTCGTGATCGGTCATGCCGTTGACGTCGATTCGGATGGAGCCCTGATTCTGACAACGAGGAACGGGAAGCGGAGAAGAGTTGTTGCGGGAGACATTGAATACAAAAACTAAAACGTCACATGTCAAAGAACAAAGTAAAAAGTCAAAAAAGAGAAAATGTCACGCATCTGAACCTTGGCCTGATGAAAATCAGGCTTGGTTCAACATCTAAAAAATCAAGGGCTTTCGAGACCATCGAATTTGGTTTCTTACTATCTGAGCTTCATTGGGCATTTGAACTTTGATGTATGAACTTCCGGCAAGGCCGGGGAGGGAAGGGCTATGCTGCTCGTCATCGATGTTGGGAATTCAAATACCGTCTTGGGGGTTTATGATCGAGAGGTGTTGGTTGACCATTGGCGTATCAGGACAGAGAGGGAGAGGACCTCGGACGAATGGGGGATCTTTTTTAGAGAGCTCTTTTTATTTGACCATATCGATTTCCGGGACGTGGAAGGAATCATTATTTCTTCGGTTGTTCCTCCTGTTTTGAACATGCTGGAAGGAATGTCAAAAAAATATTTCCGGATCCAACCTCTCATCGTCGGGCCAGACATCGAGACAGGGATGGCGATCTTTTATGATAACCCTGCCGAGGTAGGTGCGGATCGGATCGTCAATGCCGTAGCAGCCTTTGAGCGATACAAGAAGAACATTATTGTGGTTGATTTTGGAACTGCGACCACCTTTGACTATGTTTCCTCAAAGGGAGAGTACATGGGAGGGGCGATCGCACCTGGGATCGGGATCTCCTCGGATGCCTTATTCCTGCGGACCTCGAAGCTGCCCCGGGTCGAGATCGTGAAACCAAAAAAGGTTATAGGAAAAAACACGAGCCAGAGCATCCAGTCAGGCCTCTTTTTTGGGTATGTCGGATTGGTGGACGAGATTGTCAATCGTATGAAGAAAGAGGTGCGATCCAATCCTAAAGTGATTGCAACCGGGGGCCTGGCGGATCTCATTGCGGGCGAATCGAAAACGATCGAAGAAGTCAATCAATTTCTGACCCTTGAGGGGTTGAGGCTCATCTACGAGAGAAATGCGGGAGAAAGAAAAGGTAAGGCAAAAAAGTAGCGCCCCTGATCATTCTGATTTTACCGGGGCTGATTTTACTGGGGGGTAATGAATCAATAGGCTGAGACCAAATCCCACGAGGGGCAAAACGAAAATTGCCTTCAAGGCCATCGGTACTCCCCAGTGATCTGCAATCGTCCCAAGAAGAGTGACACCGACGCCCCCTGTTCCAATTGCAAACCCAACCATTAACCCAGAGGCCATTCCGATCCGTTGGGGAAGCATGGCCTGAGCCATGACCACGGTAACGCTAAAGCTTGAGATGAGAATCATTCCTGAAAATGCAAGGATGACATAGAGAAAAGGGCCTTTTATGTTATAGAAGAGGAGGAGAAAAGGGAAGACCATTATAAGAGAAAAGGAGAGAAATCTTTTGTGGCCCCACCAGTCCGCCACCGGAGATCCAAGGAGGGTTCCGAGGGCACCTGCCATTAGGAACGTGGAGACCAGTCTTCCGGCATAGAGAGGATCTCCCTTCAAATAGTTGATGTAGTAGAAAGGGATATAGGAAACCAGTCCTAAATTGATCCAGGATCTCACCGTGACAATCGCTATCAGGAAGAAGAGGGGAATGAGTTCTTTCCTGGTGAGGGGTGGTTTTACCTCCTCTTTCGTTTGGGTAAAGGCTTCTCGGACAGGAGTCGTAAGCCAGGGAAGGGAGAAGAAGAGAATGCCTCCTATCAAGATCCCTGGAATGATCATCCCTAAGGTTCCCTTGATCCCAAAGGAGGTAACCAATAGGAGGGCAGAGACGGGGCCGAAGGCGACCCCTAAATTTCCTCCCACCTGGAAAAGGGACATGCCTGAGGCCTTTTTCTCTCCTGTAAAAAAGGAAGCGGTTTTAAATCCTTCGGGGTGAAAACTTGCAATCCCGAGGCCGCAGAGAACGACGCAGAGAAGAAGGAGGAAATAACTTGGCATAAAACCCGTTACGGCCATCCCGAGACAGGCAATCAGGGGGGCAATCGGTAGGAGCCATCCGATGGGTCGCTGGTCGGATAGGTATCCGAAAGCGGGCTGGATGATAGAAGAGGTGACGTTGCCAAACAATAAGATGACGCCAGCCGTAGTGTAAGAGAGATTCAGGGCCTCCTTGAAGTAAGGAAGAAGGGCAGGGAGGGCCCCTTGATTCACATCGGTCACTAAATGGGCAATACTGAGGATCACCAGCGCTTTCCAGTTCATCTTCATGTAACGGACCTGAGCCCACCAGAACGGGAAATCTTCAAATTTAGAGTCGTATGGTAACATGAACCTATCGCCAAGTCGATGGAGAAAGATACGGGAAAATTCAAAGATATTGACAGTGGATCGTTCGTTTCTTTCCTTATTTCAGCTGCTCCGCGTGCACATGGACATTTTATCAATTTTTGGATATGATGAAGGAATTGAAGGGTTCAAGGGTTCCAGGATTCAAGGGGTCAAGTGAAAACCCAAGGGAATAAACATGAACGCTCCAAACCTTTTTAATGATTTTGGGGAGAAGAAACCACTATGAAGATTGCCATATCAGGTAAGGGCGGGGTTGGCAAGACGACACTCGCTGGAGTGATGGCGCGAATCTTGGCTTCTCAGGGCAGAAAGGTTCTTGCCATCGATGCAGACCCGGACGCTAATCTCGCATCGGCAATCGGTCTTTCGAAAGAAGCACTCGCCAGACTTTCTCCGATTGCTTCCATGACTTCTCTGATTGAGGAAAGGACGGGCTCGAAGAAGGGAAGCTATGGGACGATGTTCAAACTCAACCCCAAAGTAGATGATCTTCCTGACGACATGGGAGTGATGTATGAGGGGGTGAAGCTTCTTCTCTTGGGCTGCATTCCTCAGGGAGGAGGGGGCTGTTTCTGTCCAGAAAATGTCCTCCTGAAAAATCTGGTCCGTCATCTTCTGGTTCAACGGGAGGAGGCGTTAATCATCGACATGGAGGCAGGGCTGGAGCACCTGGGGAGAGGAAGTACAGGAAATGTCGATGCCCTGATCATCGTTGTGGAGCCGGGGCAGCGATCGATCAATACTGCCAAGCAGATCAAGAAATTGGGCGAGGATCTTAAGATTAAAAAAATCATGATCGTTGGAAACAAGGTGAGCTCGGAAGAGGATCGAAGGATCATTGAGGGAAACCTTAACGGCTTCCCGATCTTGGGATATATGAGTCATAACCCCAAAATCCTCCAGGCAGACCGGGAGGGTCGGTCTCCCTATGACATCGACGGCAGGATTCAGGAGGAAGTGAAGAAGATCCTTACGGAATTGGAGAAGAGGATCTGATAATCTCCTGGAAAGATGGAACGTGGGCATCATTCCATTCCTTTTGGAAACGAGGCGATTAAGCCTATGATTCGTACGATTTTTGTCTGGTCTTGTATTGTGCTGACCGGGTTCATTTTTGCGTCTTTGGCCATCATCACCTCCCTCTTTGACCGAACCGGGGGAATGTCTCACCTTTGCGCGAGACTCTGGGGGAAAGCCGTCCTTCTGGCCAATGGGGTTCATGTGAAGATCGAAGGACTGGAAGAGCTCCACAGCGAAGGCCCCTACATTTTTATGTCGAATCACCAGGGAAGTTATGATATCTTTACTCTCCTTGGCCATCTTCCATGCCCATTTAAATGGCTTGCAAAGAAAGAGATTTTTTCAATCCCGATTCTGGGTTGGGCCATGACCGCTGCCGGCTATATCAGCATTGATCGCGAAGGGACCCGGGAGACCGTGGCGGCGATGAATAAGGCGGCCCAGAAAATCCGAGAGGGCGTCTCCGTGGTCATTTTTCCGGAAGGGACAAGGAGTGGAGATGGCTCCATCCAATCCTTCAAGAAAGGGGGGTTCACCCTGGCTGTTAAATCGAAGGTTCCCATTGTTCCGATAGCAATTGCTGGGAGCCGGGAGATTTTGCCCAAGGATAGATTGACCATCAGTCCCGGTGATATCCGGGTGCGGATCGGTCGGCCCATTGAGACAGCGCATTGTTCCACGAAAGATCGGCAGGCATTAATGGAACGGGTGAGGGAAGCCATATCCAGTAATTTCAAATTGATCTCTTAACTGATTTGGGAAAGTTCGGAGTGATGAGTTCGGGGTTTGGAGAAAAGGCACAGCCACCATTCCCAGACGCGAAACACTACCAGAAACACTGACACGTGCACTTCTAAACGCTGTTGCTATGCGTTTATGGAGATGAATTACAGGAACACCGGATGGATATCTCCTTCAAAGAAAGGTTGAAGTTCGAAATCATAGGGATCCTGCTGGTCGCCCTGGGAATTTTCATCTTTCTGAGCCTGATTTCTTATTCTCCTTTAGATCCCTCTTTTTTTTCCTATGCCTCATCAAGAGTAAAGGGCATTCACAACTGGATGGGGGTTGTGGGCGCCTATATTTCCAGCCTCCTCTTTCAGGGGTTTGGATTTCCCTGCTTTCTCATTCCCTTCATGATCGGTGTCTTTGCCATCAGTTTCATCTTCCGATGGGAGTGGAAATGCCTTTCCTTAAAATGGGGGGGGTGGCTTGTCATCCTCATCAGCACCTCCTCCTTGGTAGGTTTGTGGTTGAAGCCTCTCATGGTCTATCAGCAGGACCTCTTGGTGGGAGGATTCATTGGAGAAATTTTTTCGAGAAACCTCGTCCGGTATTTTAACCGGCCTGGAGCAACCATCCTCTTATTACTTGTTCTGATCATCGCTTTCATCCTGGGAACAGGGGTCTCCTTCATTTCGATCATCCAAGGGCTGGGAGATAGGGTGACCCGGCTCGCAGAAGAGATCGGCACATTAAGAATGGTTCGGAAAGAACAGGCCAGGAGGGCCAAAAAACTCATCAAACCGGAGAAGGGGGACGGGACGGAGGAAGCCAAAGAGATCGTTCCACCCGTGGTTGTTACTGAAAAGGTTTTTCCCCCTTCCAGGCAGAAGGAGGCGATGAAACAAGAAGCCTTCGAATTCCTGGAAGCCTCAAAGGTCTTCCATGTTCCGCCGATCAGCCTGCTGGAAGCCGAAGTCGAAAAGAGGCAGAAGATTGACCGGGACAGCCTGATCATGAATTCCCGCGTTCTTGAGAAAAAGCTTCTCGATTACGGGGTCGAAGGAAAGGTCGTCGAGGTGAGGCCGGGCCCCGTCATTACCGTATATGAATTTGAGCCCGCTGCGGGGGTGAAGGTCAGCCGGATTGTTAATTTGGCCGACGATCTGGCGTTGGCACTGAGCGCCATTTCGATTCGCATCGTTGCTCCGATCCCTGGGAAGTCGGTCGTTGGAATCGAGGTTCCCAACACGGTTCGGGAAACGGTCTTTCTCAGGGAGGCCATCGATTCCAATGCCTTTCGAGCCTCGAAATCGAAGCTCTCCTTCGGCCTGGGAAAGGATATCTCAGGGGAGCCCTTTGTCGTGGACCTGGCCAGAATGCCCCATCTCCTGGTCGCTGGGTCCACAGGGTCTGGGAAGAGCGTTTCCATCAATTCGATGATCTGCAGCATCCTCTTTAAGGCCACCCCCGAGGAAGTCCGATTCTTGATGATCGACCCCAAGATGCTGGAACTCTCCGATTACGAAGGGATCCCCCACCTGCTGCTGCCTGTTGTGACCAATCCCAAGAAGGCCGCTGCAGCCCTTCAGTGGTTAGTGGATGAGATGGAACGAAGGTACACGGTGCTGGCTGAAAAGGGGGTGCGTAATATTGAGCATTACCATCAGCGGATCGAGAAAGAGCTGAAGGAGAAGGGCAAGGTCTATAAACGGAAAGGGGATGCCCTCGAAGGCGGCGAAGAGAAGACCCCCGAGGAACTTGAAAAGATTCCCTATATCGTGGTGGTGATCGATGAGTTGGCCGACCTGATGATGGTCTCCTCGAAAGACGTGGAGGAATCGATTACCCGACTTGCCCAGATGGCGCGGGCGGTTGGGATTCACCTCCTCCTCGCGACCCAGCGGCCCTCTGTCGATGTGTTGACCGGGATTATTAAGGCGAACTTTCCCGCGCGGATTTCGTTCCAGGTCACTTCCAAGGTCGATTCCCGGACCATCCTCGATACGATCGGCGCAGAGCATCTGCTGGGCTCCGGAGATATGTTGTTCCTCCCCCCTGGCAGTTCGAAATTAATTCGCCTTCACGGTGCTTTCGTATCCAGTGCAGAAATCAAGCGGGTCGTCGAATTCCTGAGGAAGCAGGGAAAACCGAGCTACGAACCCTCCATCCTCCTCGAAACCAAGAAGGAGAAGGAGTCCTCCGGAAGGGAAGACGAGTACGATGAGAAATATGATGAGGCTGTTGCCTTTGTCTCCGAGACCGGACAGGCTTCGATCTCTCTCATACAGAGACGGTTCCGGATCGGTTATAATCGAGCGGCTCGCATCGTTGAAAAGATGGAGGAAGAGGGCGTTGTGGGTCCCTCCGATGGGATCAAACCGCGAGAGGTTTTGGTCAAAAAAATCGAGTAGAGGGAGAAAAGAGTGAGAACGAGGTCATTCTATTTCATCGGGGCTTTTGTTCTATTCGGGATGGTCTCAGTGCCGGTGGCCTCAGGCGTGACGGCTCAGTCGGTCCTGGCAGAGATACAGAGCCGCTATGAGAATACGAATGAAATTGAGGCCAATTTTTTGCAGGAGTACATTGGAAAAGTGATGATGAAACCTCAAAAGGGGGAAGGCAAGGTCTATTTTAAAAAGAAGGGAATGATGCGGTGGGATTACAAGGTTCCGAACCAGAAGCTCATCTCGAATGGCCATACGCTCTGGTATTATCAGCCTGAGGAGAATCAAGTCTTCGTTTCCGATGTGGCAAAAATCCTCCGGGAGAGGACGCCCCTGGCCTTCCTGTCCGGGGAAGGGGAGATCAGCCGGGATTTCAACGTGGTGAACTTTAATGAATCGGTTTCTCAAAAGGAGGATTACTTTGTCCTGGAACTGGCTCCTAAAGAGCCCAATACTGTCCTTGCGAAATTGACTCTGACGGTTGATAAAAAGACATTCTATGTCGTTCAAGCCGATGTCTTTGATGGATTGGGTAATGTGACGCGGACCCGGTTCACGGAGATGAAGACCAATGTCGGTCTCCCCAATTCCTTCTTCAATTTTACCATTCCTCCCGGGACAGAGGTGCTGAAGTTTCAGGATGCCCCTGCTTCCTCAGGAGGAAAAGGAACTCAAACAAAATAGGGTAGGTCTTTGACCGGAAAATTCTAAGCTTCGAGCACTCATTTGGATATAGGGGTTTAGGATTTCTATTCAGGCTTATTAGAGTATGCCACTCTTTACAACGCATGCGATTGTCGTTCATTCGATGAATTATGGGGAGTCCGACAAGATTGTCACCTTCTTCACCAAGGATTTCGGAAAGCTCAAAGGGATTGCAAAGGGGGCAAGACGAAGCAAGAAACGGTTTCAGAATGCCCTGGATCTTTTTTCACATATACGGCTGATCTTTTTTGATCGGGAAGGCATGGGTCTCGTCAGGGCCCAGGGATCCGATATCCTGAACTCCTTTCCTAAGATCAGGGAGAACCTTAAGAAGATTATCTATGGAACCTATTTTTTAGAGATGATGAGTGAGATGGCAGGGGAACGGGAGGCGTATCCTGATGCCTTCGATCTTCTTTTGTCCTTTTTGACGACCCTCGAAGGGACGGAGCCACAAGAAGAACATCTCAGGATGTTTGAAATTCGAATCCTCTCGCTGTTTGGTTATCGGCCCAATCTCAAGAGGTGCCCACTCTGCAAAAGGGATTGGGAAGATCTAAAGGAGACTCCTTCGGTTTTCTTCTCCGTCGAAAGGGGGACACTGCTATGCGGCAGGTGCTCAAAACCGGCCGATCAGCTCATCCCTCTTTCTTTAGGGACCGCCCGTTTAATTGAGGGAATCTCCGAAATGGAGTTATCAAAAATCCACCGGTTCCGATTTACCCCTCAGGCCCTATTCGAAAGCCGAGAGCTTCTCCCCAGATTTATCTTCTATCAACTGGGGAAGGAGTTGAAATCGCTAAAGGCATTGGGCACAATTGCATCCAAAACCGAAGGGATATAGGCTGCTCGCTTCCCGCCCGCATCCTCCCGTTGATGGGAGGAAAACTGATTGAATGGGTTGATTAGAATTGATTAGAAAGAGAGAGAGGCATTAAAGGAGGACGAATGAATTTTCAGGAGTTGATTTTTGCCCTCGAACGGTTCTGGGCGGATCAGGGGTGTGTGATGCAACAACCCTATGATATTGAGGTGGGCGCCGGGACAATGAACCCTGCAACGTTTCTCAGATCTTTGGGTCCTGAGCCCTGGAATGTGGCCTATGTCGAGCCTTCCCGGCGCCCTACGGATGGTCGTTATGGAGAAAATCCCAATCGGCTTCAACACTACTATCAGTACCAGGTCATCATGAAGCCATCCCCCATAGACATCCAGGAGATCTATCTCAACAGTCTTAAATCCTTCGGGATCGATCCATTAGATCACGATATTCGATTCGTCGAGGACGACTGGGAGTCCCCAACTCTGGGCGCCTGGGGTCTCGGTTGGGAGGTCTGGCTTGACGGGATGGAGATCACCCAGTTCACCTATTTTCAACAGGCGGGTGGGTTCGATCTCAGTCCCATTCCTGTGGAACTCACCTATGGCATCGAGCGGATCGCTATGTACCTTCAGGAGGTGAATAATGTCTATGACCTCGAATGGGCCAATGGCATAAAATATGGGGATGTTCACCATCGGGGAGAGGTCGAATTCTCACGGTATAATTTTGATGAATCCGATGCAGACATGCTCTTTCGTCTATTTGACATGTATGAAAAAGAGGCAAAGGCCATGATCGAAAGAGGGTTGGTCCTCCCCGCTTATGATTACTGTCTAAAGACATCCCATACCTTTAATCTCCTCGATGCGCGTGGGGCGATCAGCGTGACCGAGAGGATGGGGTATATCTTGAGGGTAAGGACATTGGCACGGCTGTGCGCCGAGGGTTACCTCAAGCAGCGAGAGGAGATGGGGTTCCCCTTGCTAAAAAAGAGATAAATCAAGACATGTAGGGTCGGTATTTACTGCCGACGATAAGACAAGACAAATAGTTCCTAACGTAGAATACAAAATATTGGGAAAGAGTCAGATATATTTAGTGTCTGTCTATAAATGTCTTTTTCCGTCATGCCGGACTTGATCCGGCATCCAGAGATCTTTGAAGAGACTGGATTCCGGCTTTCGCCGGAATGACGACTTTTTATAAAATGGTAGTTTATGGACAGACTCTATTTAATTCGCCCCCAATCAATGGGGGCGCTACGATTCTGTTTAGATGAAAGGGACTGGCGGATGAAAGAGCTTCTTTTAGAGATTGGGACAGAAGAGATACCGGCTGGTTTTGTCCGGCAGGCTCTGGCCGATTTAGACGTTTTGGCCCGAAAAGAACTGGAGGCCTGGCGAATCGATTTTGGCGAGTTGAAGACTCTGGGAACCCCTCGCCGGCTTGCCCTGGTGGTTCACTCCCTTTCTGAGAGGCAGAAGGATGTGGAGATCAGAAAGATCGGACCCTCAAAGCAGGCTGCATTTGATTCGAAAGGCAACCCTACCAAGGCAGCAATCGGTTTTGCCAAGGGGCAATCGATTTCAGTCGAATCTTTAACCGTAGTGGAGACAGAGAGAGGGGAGTATGTTTGTGCCATCAAAAAAGAGACAGGAAAACCGACTCATGAAATCCTCCCTTCCCTTTTGCAAAGGTTGATTCTTTCCATTCCTTTCCAGAAGTCTATGAAATGGGGCGAGGGTTCAATTCGATTCGCAAGGCCCATTCACTGGATCCTGGCGCTCCTGGGGGGAGAAGTCATTCCGTTTGATGTTGGAAATGTCAAAAGCGGTGAGGTGACTTATGGTCACCGATTCATGAACAGCGGCCCGATTCCGGTGAGCGATTTCCAATCCTATCTTGCGAAGACAAGGGAGGCCTTCATCATCGTTGACCCTGTTGAACGAAGGAGAAGGATTGAAGAGGGAGCGATCAAAGAGGCCGCCTCTGTATCCGGAACGGTCCTTTCCGATGAAGAACTCCTTGATGAAGTCACCTTTTTGATCGAATACCCCGTTCCCCTTTGCGGGAGTTTCGACCCTCAATTCCTTTCCCTTCCCCGGGAGGTGATTATCCATTCTATGAAGGAGCATCAAAGGTATTTCCCGGTGGTGGATGACCAGGGTAAACTCCTTCCCCATTTTGTCTGTATTAGCAATATTGCCCCAAGGAATCGGGGTGTGGTCGTGAAGGGAAATGAAAGAGTTCTAAAGGCAAGACTCTCTGATGCGGCCTTCTTCTTCCATGAGGATCTAAAGATCTCCCTTGAGAGGAGAGCAGAACAGTTAAAGAAGGTTGTCTTCCAGGCGAAGCTCGGGACCTCCTATGAGAAGGTGATGCGGTTTAGGGCGCTGGCGGATTTCCTTGTTCAAAAAATCGATCCTTCCCTTCGGGAGATCGTGGAGAGGGCATCCCTTCTCTGCAAGGCAGACCTGGTCACAGGGATGGTGGGGGAGTTCCCAAAACTTCAAGGGATTGTGGGAAGGGAATATGCTCGATTACAGGGGGAGACACCGGCCGTGGCAGAAGCTATTTATGAACATTACCTTCCTGCCTTCGCCGGCGACCGATTGCCGGACAGCCCCGTGGGAGATGTGGTCAGTATTGCGGACAAATTGGATACCATTGTCGGTTGCTTCGGCGTTGGCCTGACGCCTACGGGAACAGCGGACCCTTTGGGTTTAAGACGCCAGGCCCTTGGAATTACCCGGATTATCCTCGAGAAGGGATATCCCTTCTCCCTCAACCAACTGATCGAAGAAAGCGGAAACCTGCTAAAGGATAAGACGGAACGCCCCTTCACAGAAGTCAAAAGAGAGGTTTTGGATTTTTTTAGAATCCGTTATCAGAACTTTTTGCTGGATAAGGGGTATCCTGTTGATACGACTGAAGCAGTGCTTTCCATATCCTTTGACGAACTGGTTGACGTCCAGGGTCGAATCGATGCACTAAGGAAGGCAAGAGAGTCGAAGGATTTTGAGTCGATTGTGATTGCCTTCAAAAGGGCGATGAATATCCTGAAGGGTACTCCTGCAAGAAACCCGATCAATCCTTCTCTCTTCTCGGATACCGCTGAACAGAGCCTCTATCAATCCTTTTCCAAGGCAAAAGCAAGAATTGAACGCTATTTAGACAAGAGAGATTATGGGTCAGCCCTTCAGGAAATGATCCAAATGAAGAAGCCCATCGATGACTTCTTCGATGGAGTCATGGTAATGGTGGAAGATGAAGCGATTCGGAACAACCGTCTTTCCTTGCTGGATAGCATTGGCCAACTCTTTTTGAGAATCGCCGACTTTTCAAAACTGACGTAAGGGATATGAATACGAAATCATCAGAGAGAAATATTCGGAATTTCTTAAAGTGTCATCCTGAACTTGTCTCTGGATTTCTCCTAAAAGGAAAAAACGAGATGCTGAATTAAATTCAGAATGACAAAATTTTAATGAGGAGGAATTGAATCATGGAATCCGAAAATATTTCTCCAAAATCACGGCTGGCAGCAGCCCTGTTGTGCTTTTTCCTGGGTTTTTTTGGAGCTCACCGATTTTATCTAAAGAAGACAGGGACTGCCATCCTGATGCTTCTGACGCTGGGAGGTCTGGGCATCTGGACTCTCATCGACCTCATCTTCATTGCCGTTGGGTCCTTCCGGGATAAAGAAGGAAGGCGCGTTTACCACTGGATGGAACCGCCTCCAGCCTGAAAATCTGTTAAATCCCGTGCTTTGGCAAATCGTAGGGTCGGCGACCCCACCTGATTGGATGCCAGGAAACCGAGGATGCGGTATCATCCAAACTTTCCCGGAATAGCGGGGGAGGTAAACGGGGTGAATTCCGCATTTCAGGGCCCAAAGCACGAATTTTAGGATATTTCAGTCAACCACCCGCCAGAGATACCAACTTGCCACACTCCTGTAAGGCCTCCAAGGTTCGCCAATCGAAATCATTTCATCTGCCGCAGGCATCTGCTGAAGATTATATGCCAGCTTAAACGCCTTCTTAAGACCAGCGTCAGTAACCGACAGAACATCCGGGTTTCCAAGCCCAAAGATAAGAAACATCTCCGCTGTCCACCTTCCGACACCTGAAAGCGTCATGAGCCTGGAGATGACCTCTTCCTCTTCACATCCTATCAAAGAGCAAAAAACAAGCTCTCCGTTTCTAACGGCTAATGCTAACCCCCGGATGTATTTCATTTTTGCCCGTGATAACCCTGCGATTCTGTAATTCCTGGGAGACATTTTCAGGATACCTTCGGGAGTAAAGTGATTACTCTCCAACAAGCCGCACATCCTGCCCTTTATTGCCCTTGCCGCATGGGCCGAAATCTGCTGACTGACGATTGACGACACAAGGGCATGGAAGGGATGATCGAGTGCCGGTGAAAGGGTGCAGGTGTCGTGCTCCTTGATCAAGCCCGCGAGGATCCGATCCGAAGATTTTAGATGCCTGATGGCCTTTCTAATCAAGGAAGGGCTCAGGGACTTTCCCATATCCATTTTTTAACCCTAACCTGGGTCAGAATTCAATCTTCCCATCATCAACTATCCTGAATCCGACGGAGCCACAGCAGGAAGTTTCTGAAAGCATAGATAATTTGGTACTCCGAAAGAGAAAAGAGAAGGGGCCGATGCAAGGGTGTCGATTTACCTTTGTAGGGGTGCTTCGTACTAAAGCCGTAATTCCTGAAAACCTCTCCTACACGCAACACCTAAAATAGTAATGAAAAGTATATATCCAGAGTTTTGGTTTTTGCTATTGATGTGGAGTGCTTCAAGGCCCTAAAAGTTACGATCTGAGGCAACCTGGCAATGGTTGTCTGCTGAGAGGGAAGGGGGAACAATCCCACCCCTCCTGGGTAAGGTTAGTCAGCCGCCCAGTAGCGTAATGACTGAAGGCGCAAGCCGGAAAGGAAGATAAGCGAGAGCAGCGAGGTGAAGGGAAAGTAGCCCTGAATCTGACACATAGCCCCGAGAATAACGAATGTCGGGTGCGTGCCGATCCTTTTCAGATGGGCGCAGGCCATGTGGTGAGTGCGATACCGACGAGCACAGAGCCAACCCCCCGGGGTCTAAGACAGCATCGAGCTGCACAACGGCAGGCAAGTAACCAGGCGAGCGACGAACCATGGCTCTTGGGAGAATCATCCGCAAGTACCCGAGTATCTTGTCCCAATATGAAAAGAGGGCAAGAGATGGCCGCGTCGCGAGTGATGGGGACTGGTGAGCCGCAATGGCGTAGCGAGGAAGCGGCTAATCCCCGCTGAGCGAAGGTCCCCACGGTGGGTCAACCGTGAAAGGAGAAACACCGGCACTATTCAAGGAGTGGAGAAGCGGTGGCAACGGATCTGACACGGATAGGGGAGAAGGCACGCAAGGAACCAGGCTTGGTATTTACGAGCCTGTACCACCACATTTGTGATGTGGACAATCTGCGGGCCTGCTACGACAAGCTGGAAGCCAATAAGGCGACTGGTGTGGATGGCGTAACCAAGGAGGAATACGGGAAGAACCTCGAAGAGAATCTTCGGGATCTGTCGGAAAGGCTGAGGCGGATGGGATACCGTCCGAAGCCGAAAAGGCGGAGTTACATACCGAAGACGGGCAGTGAGAAGGGCAGGCCGCTTGGAATCAGCAGTCTGGAGGACAAGATTGTGGAGGAAGCGACCAAACGGACACTGGAGCCGATCTACGAGGCCGTATTCGAGGGCAGCAGCTATGGGTACCGACCTGGAAGCAGCCCACACAAATGTTTGGATGCTCTGGGGCGGACGATCCAGCAGAAGAAGGTCAGCTACGTCGTAGAGTCGGATGTCAAGAGATTCTTTGACAAAGTGAATCACGAGTGGATGATCAAATTTCTGCGGCATCGGATCGGAGACGAGCGTGTGATCAGGCTGATCATTCGGATGCTCAAAAGTGGCATTCTGGAGGATGGTCTGGTACAGGCGAGCGAGGAAGGGACTCCACAGGGTTCCATCCTGTCTCCGCTGCTGTCCAACATCTACCTGCACTATGTGCTGGACCTCTGGTTCAGCCGGCAGGTAAGCAGGCAGAGTCAAGGCGAAGCGTACTATTTCCGTTTTGCTGATGATTTTGTGGCCTGCTTTCAGTACAGGGATGATGCGGAGAGTTTTCAGAAGCAACTGAAAGACCGGCTCGAAGTGTTTGGGTTGGAGTTGGCCGAGGAGAAGACACGATGCATCGAATTCGGGCGGTTTGCTCGGCGGGATGCGTACAGGCGAGGCGAGAAACCGAAGGAGTTTACCTTCTTGGGATTTACGCATTATTGTGGGAAGACCAAGGCAGGATACTTTAAGGTTAAGCGCCGAACCAGCCGTAAGAAGCTGGGGCAGAGCTTGGAGAAGTTCACCGACTGGGCAAAGAAAGCCAGACCGGTACTGAGGAAAGGGGAGATGCTCAGGCAGGCACGGATACGAGTTCTGGGCCACCTGAGTTATTACGCCATAACGGATAACCTGGAAAGGTGTACCTACTACGTCCATCGCGCTACTGAAATCCTGTTCAGATGGCTTAACCGCAAGAGTCAGCGCAGGGCGTACACCTGGGCCAACTTCAAGCAGGCCTTGGCCGGTGTAGAGTGGCCTCAACCCAGGCTCCGCAAAGACCTGAACCCATGTCGTAGAGCGGAGGCACACTGAAGGACTCACCGAAGAGCCGGATGTATGGGAAAGCCGCTTGTCCGGTTCCGAGAGGGGCAGGAGACTCAACCGGGATATGGAAAGAGATACTGTGGCACCATCGCGAAAGCAGGTGGTAACGGAGAACACAAACTTCTTCCTGCAATCACGGAAGGCTCCTGTCTACTCGAAAAAATAAATTTATATCAAGCCCCTCTTTGTGACAGATGTTGGTCTTGGCAA
>CAWEAV010000013.1:0-20397 GCA_963806715.1 uncultured delta proteobacterium | reverse complement strand
AATGAGATAGAAACAGACGAAAATTAAACTTTATAAGGTTTTAAATAGACTTGACAAAACAAAACCATTTGCGTTATTTACAGTTATTATTGAATGAAGGGTTGAACTTCTTCGTTGTGATTTTATCTATAGGTAAGTTTTATCCTCCGTTAGGTTTCCTTCGCATCAATCTGGATAATTGGCAAATGGCCGTTAATCCAATCCCAGACCAGGATCCATATACCCGTGTGCAAGAATCAAGTAGAAAGGAGGCGAAATGAATTGATAGGCTGAGGATCGTTAGAGTTTTGAAGCTTATTGAACAAGTATTGAAAGGAGGAAAAATGAAGACCACACAATACCATCCATTTAAGGTCAGTTTATTGTCAATGTTGATCACCCTTGTTGCCTTCCTGGCTTGTTACGAGCAGGCTTCTGCTCAGATCCCTCTCAACGAGCTTGTCATCGGTTCACCCAGCGTCATCGAGACCATGGATCCGGCACAACACATGTCCTCTGGGTCCAAAAAAGGAGAGAACCTTGTTTATAATAACCTTGTCGGTTTTGAACGCGAGTCTTCCAAGATCGTTCCCGATCTTGCCGAGTCCTGGACGATCACGCCCGATGGAAAGGAAATCGTCTTCAAGCTGAGAAAGGGAGTCAAGTTCCATGATGGAACGCCTTTCAATGCCGAGGCCGTGAAATTCAACTGGGACCGAATGTTGAAAGCTAATCTCGCACCAGCCGGCGAGTACAAGACTTACGCTGACCTCAACAGTGTTGAACCGATCGATGACTATACCCTTAAGTTCAAACAAACTACCCCTACGCCCGGCGTCATGGTCTTTTTTGCCGGCGGGCCCAAATTCTATATCAACAGTCCAACCTACATCAAGGCCCATTCCACTCCCGACGACCCCCTGGCCCTCAAGTGGATGAATACCCATGAATGCGGGACCGGTCCATTCGAATTAACCGAATTGGAGCCCGATTCAAGATATGTGTTTAAGAAGTTCTCCGGCTACTGGGGAGGAACACAGGGTATCAAACCCACTCCCAAGGTTGAAAAAATTACCTATAAAATCGTTAAGGACCCTTCGGCCATGAGGATGATGCTTGAAAAAGGAGACCTTGACATCGCGGAAAAATTGCCTGCCGATGCCATTGACCAGCTCATGAAAACTCCAGGGGTCAAGATCAAGATGGCAGATGTCTGGAGGATTGTCTTTACCATCATGAATTGCCAAAAGCCTCCCTTCGATAACGTCAAAGTCCGGCAAGCCATCTCCTATGCCGTCAACTATGACGAGCTCATCAAGCACGTGGAAAAAGGCCGGGCCAAGCGGGTCGCGGGAACGATCATGGAGGGATTTTTAGGTTACGATCCCAAGCTCTTCAAATACAACCTCAATCTCGAAAAAGCGAAGCAACTGATGAAGGAATCAGGCTACCCCAATGGCTTCAAGGCAACACTCCTCTATTCTTCTGACCGTTATATGGGGTTTGAGCTGATGAGCGTCATGATGCAGTCTTACCTGAAAAAGATAGGGATCGACCTCACCCTGCAGAAGATGGCCTGGCCTGTCCAGGTGGCTACCATGAAAAAGGGAGAATTCGACATGGCCCTTCAGACCTGGACAGCCGATCACCCCGATCCTACTGAACAGACCTTCTTCTTCTTCAGCCCCAAGACCTTCAGCGAGCACTGGAACTGGTCTTACTGGAAAAATGACCGGGCTGAAGAGCTCAACGATATCATTTTGAATGAATTTGATCAGAAAAAAGCGAACCGAGGCTGTCCGAGAGGTAGAGAAGATGGGGGTGGATAACGCCGTTTACGTCTACTTGTATCAGGTCCCCTACCCCATTGCCATGAGGGATAATGTGGAGGATGCCTGGTTCCATCCTGGCCTAGACTGGGTCGCCTCCCCAGTCTATAAAAAGAAAAAATAATCGATTCATCTCTTAGCTGGGGGGTTAGGCAATGGCGGACCTATTGTTTAACCCCCCTCTTTTTTATTTCCCCCTCGCCTATCCCTCTCCCACCGAGGGAGGAATACATCGGAAATGAACGAACAAATCCCTGACCCTTCGATGGGGGATGATCTTTGTGGGCGTGAAACAAAGAATGTTTTCTTCTGAGTTAGATTAGGAAAGAACAAAATTGCTTGGATATCTCCTTGAACGAAGCCTTCTGTTAATCCTCAGCCTGAACCTGTTTCAGGATCTCTGAAGCCCTTGATTTTTTTAAATGCTGAACCAAGCCTGATCTTCATCAGGCCAAGGTTCAAAGAAGCATGACATTTTCTCCGTTTTTGACATTTTACGAATTCATCAATATTGGGAATTAGAAATTTAGGTGTTTCTAAGACAATATCCGGTTAAATATCTGGACGATTAAATGGATCGGTAATGAATGAGGAGGGAAGAAATCGATGAAGATCACTGATATTAAAGTCCACTATATCGAAATTCCTTTTCCAAAGGAGCTCCATGCCACCTGGGGCCATGGCCGTGTTGAAAAGGTGCATGGTCACTCCCTGGTTGAGGTCCTTACAGATGAAGGGATCACCGGATATGGCGCGGCGGAAGCTATGTGGGGATGGGGAGCCGCCCATAAGGCGATCATCGAGAAGATGCTCAAGCCGAGACTCCTCGGGAAAGACCCTTTTACCACAGAACAACACATCATGGATATCCGGGATGTCCCCGGGCGGGCCTGGATGGTTGAGAATGCCCTCTGGGATATCATTGGCAAAGTGGCAGGGCTCCCTCTATATAAGATGTGGGGGGGATTTCAGAATCGCGTCCAGGCCTATGCAGCCTGGGGAGAGCTTCGGACCCCTGAAAAAGCAGCGGAAGATGCTCAGCATTTAGTTGAGAAAGGCTTCAGGGCTGTAAAACTTCGTATGCATCATCCGAAAATGGCCGATGATCTCGCCATGGTGGAGGCAGTTCGAAAGGCAGTCGGAGATCGGTTGACGATCATGGTGGATGCGAACCAGGCCACCGCCCCTTACCGTACCGGCGCACTCAAGACCACCGCCCTCTGGAGTTACGAGAGGGCCCTGAAGATGGCCAGAGCCCTTGAAGCCTTAGGTGTTTATTGGCTGGAAGAACCTCTTCCCCTTCATGACTACAGGGGGCTCACACGTCTTGCCGCTGAAGCCGACATCCCCATCGCCGGAGGAGAGATCAATCGGGGTATCCATGAATTCAAGCTTTTCCTGGACAATGAATGTTACGACATCGTTCAACCCAATTGCACCATGGCTGAGGGAATGTTCCAGGTCAGGAAAATTGCAGCCCTGGCCGAGGTCAACCATAAACTATGTGTTCCTCACTCATGGGTTCAGGGACCGGGTTTCTATGCCAACCTTCAGGTGGCAGGCTCGGTCCGGAACTGTCCCTGGATTGAATTTTCCTACGATCCGCCGGCCATCACGCCGGAGAACTTCCACTCGATCCTCACAGAGACTCCAAAGATCGATTCGGAAGGTTACGTCCCAATCCCAGACAAACCAGGGTTAGGTGTAGAGATCAATTGGGATGTTGCCAAACGGTATGAGATGGAGTAGAAAATTGAAAGTGGAAGGGAGAAAGGAGAAAATGGAATGTAGATAGATGCGAAGAGAGCAGGATGTGAGAATCGGAGCTTCGAAAAGAGGGAATAAAAGTAGACTATCTATAAAAAACAGAGATCAATCATCCAACAGGAGGAAAAATGAAGATTAAAAAGATTGAAATCATTCCCGTGGACATTCCTTTAACAAGGACCCTTAAGACGGCAATCGGCGACTGGAGCACCGCAGAATTCGTTGTCATCCGGATGTATACCGATGCAGGAATTGTCGGGCTCGGTGAGGTTCCGCCATGGATGGCTGTCTCCCGCACCTCCCAGGGAGCCATCATCGAAATCATCAAGAATCACATTGCCCCGGCGATCATCGGCCTGGATCCTTTCCAGATTGAAAAGGCATGGGATCTGATGGATCTCTATGCCCCTGGAAATGTCATGGCCGCGACGCCCATCGATATGGCCATGTACGACATCATGGGCAAGGCTCTAAAGACTCCTGTCTATAACCTTCTCGGAGGGAGATTTCGAGAAAAAGTGCCCATTGCGGCCATCATCGGGTTCGGTGAGACTGAAGCAATGGTTAAGGAATGCCGGGAGTGGCTCGATCTCGGAGCAAAGGCCATACGGATCAAGATCGGCCTTGGGTTGAAGAAGGACCTAAAAAACACGGAAGCAGTGAGAAAGGCGATTGGAGACGAAGTGACGCTCCGGGTTGACTGCAACCAGGCCTTCACCCGACACGAAGCCATCCAAGTCCTTACAGCCCTCGAGCCATTCAACCTCGAATTGGCCGAACAGCCTGTGGCATGGCATGACCTGACAGGAATGGCCATGGTTGCACGTTCTGTCCGCACACCCATCATGCCCCATGAATCTCTGCTGGATCGATTTGATGCCCAGCATCTGATCGAATATGGTGGAGCAGGAATCTTTGGATTGAAACTGGATCGACCGGGTGGCTTTACCAATGTGAAGAGGGTGAATGCCCTGGCGGAGCTGAACGGCATCCCCTGTTTCATGTGCTCTGCAATCGAACTGGGCATCTCAACGGCAGCAGCGGCCCATCTGGCTGTCTCCCAAAAGAACATCAAACTCGCCAGCGAATTCTCTGGACCCCAGACCATTACAGACGACATTGTTCGAAACCTGATCCCGGTTGTCGATGGATATGCCAAACCCTGGGAGGAGCCAGGCTTAGGGGTTGAGCTCGATGAAGGGAAGCTGAAAAAGTACGGGAGGAAGGCCATCATTTGCGAATAGGCAGTGATGGTGCCAAAGTCATGCAGACAGGTATGCCGTCAACATTATCTGTAGAACGGCTGCGATCTGATTCTTATCGGTAGGCTTCTTTTTTACAGAAAGAAGTGTTTGCCTTAACCCGCCAGGTGCAGAAACGGCCATGGGCAAACCGCTCTTCAAGGCTTCAGATGGCGGTCGATTTGACATTTTAAGGGAAGGGGAGGACTCCACTCAATGTGAACTCCGGCAGGGGTCTGGGACGTAAGTATTCCTTTCATGAAAGGTTCGCCCTGAAGCCTTTCCGAACGGTTTGCCCACGTCCGTATAGTAAAAATTTAAGCAATATCTGGGTTAATATGCTGCCCTCGTATCTTCAATGTGTAAATTGCAGTTGACAATATCCTCCTGTCCCTCAGGCGACGGTGTGTCCTCATTGCTCAGGGGATATCAACAGGCCTGGAATTTTAGACCTTATCTTCGACGACAAGGCCTTTGAAAACAGGAGCCTCATGGATTCAGATGTTCTCCATCGAAACAGGGCGGACGGCCTCTGGACTTATGCAGACCTGCTTCCGGTAAATCCCGAGGGTCGAAAAATTACCCTTGGAGAGGGTCACACGCCCTTAATCGAAGTCCCATCCCTTGCCTCCTCCGTCGGGATCGAATCGCTCTGGATCAAGAATGAAACTCAGAATCCAACCGGTTCCTTTAAGGACCGCATTGCAGCGATGGTCACGGCCAAGGCTATGGAAGCAAGGGCTAAACGGATGATACTGGTCTCCTCAGGGAACATGGCCGTTGCCACTGCGGCTTACGGATCGGTTGCTGGTTTGGAAACGATTGTCATCGTCTCTCCTTCGGTTAGTCGGGAAAGACTTCTTCAGGTTGCCATTTATGGGGGGAAAGTCGTTCGGGTAAAGGGTTCGAGTGCCGACCGGCTATCGCTTTGCCTTCAAGCCGTAGAGAAGTTTGGCTGGTATAATGCCAATTCTCCATATAACCCTTATGGTCCTCATGGAGCAAAGACAACAGCCTACGAAGTTTTTCTGCAAGGAAGTAAAGAAGGATTTGACTGGATTGTCTCCCCTGTGGGATTTGGCTGTAACATCGTCGGAAATTGGAAAGGGTTCGAGGATCTTCTCCGCTTCCATGCCATTGCACGGCTACCCCGGTTGCCGGCGGTCCAGACAGAAGGTTCTCCCTCCTTGATTAAAGCCTTTGCCGCCGGCTTGAGAGAGGCTGTTCCTGGACATCAGGACACCATCGCGGGAGGTCTCTCCCAGGTGGTAACGCTTAACTCCGTGCTGGCGCTGGAAGCCTTGCGAAGAACAGGGGGGACAGCCATTGCGGTAAGCGATGGGGAATTGCTTAGCACCATCCCCCTGTTAGCTAAAAGAACAGGAATTTATGCCGAGCCTTCCGGAGTTGCGGCCCTTGCCGGGTTGATCCGCTTGCTGAAAGAGGGGAAAATAGGCAGGAATGAAAGGGTCCTGTTACTGATTACAGGAAGCGGGTTGAAAGATCCTCTCTCCTCGATTACTCTGAAGGATCTGGATTTCTCCGAGATTGAACCTTCTCTTCACAGTTTAGAAAAGAGCATCTCTCCCGACTTGCTCTAACCCCCCTACGACCTTCTCCATCCGATGGAGAAGCTCTCCGGATTCGATAAGTAGTTGAATTGCTCGGATATCCTCACTGAATCTCCGGTCGCCCGGCCCGCAAGGACGAGTGTCTTGTCGAAGCTTCAGGAGGCGGGTCATCCCATATTATGGGTAACCATCCTTCTGGACAAAACAGAGTAATACGATGAACCATCGAGTTCAATTTTAGAGTTCCACCCTAATGTCGAAACATGTGAATACAAGGACGGGAAAAAGGAAGGGACTGAAAATTCTGGGAATTAATATCAACTACATCTTATATTTGCCAAAGTCTTCGGGTTTCAAACTCTCAATGATCGATTTCAGCTCGTCGTTCTCCTCGATAAGATTGGAGGAGAAAATGCCCAGCTCCTTCGAAGCTTCAATAACGGACTCAGCTACAAAGATGGGGGCCTTCACCCTTACCGCCAAAGCGATGGCATCACTCGGGCGGCTATCCACGATCATTTCATCTCCTCCAACATTCAGATGAAGTTTGGCAAAAAAAGTATTCTCTCTGAGCTCATTGATGACCACTCGATTGAGGGTAACCTGAAACGTATCTAAAATCTGTTTCATGAGATCATGGGTCATGGGCCGCAGGGTGACCACATCTTGAAGCCCTCTCGATATGGCTTCCGCTTCAAAGACGCCGATCCAAATAGGCAACGCTTTTTGCCCGCTGAGATCAACCAACACAACAACCGGATTGGAGGCCTTCGGATCAACCACAATTCCCATCACCTTGACTTCCAACCAATGTTCTTCCATAACCTTCCTTCTGAAAATTGGGGGTCTTCTCAAGCTTAAAACTATTTTAACCTGTGGGATGGGGATGTCAACCCTCGGGTATGCCCTTCCCAGTAGGGCTCTGAGCCGACTCGATTAGACCAATCATCAAAGAAAAATGGGGATCAATGGGCAATGATCATTGATGGATGATAACGATCGGGTCAACCTTTGCAGGAAAGGGAGGAAGCTGCCGTAGAAATGAGTTCTCGGCGAACTCTGCGTCGCCGGTCTCTCGGAAAGTAGAGCGTCACGTTCGTTCCTTTTTTGAATCGGCTTTCGATTTGGATTTTCCCACCATGGCCCTCTATGACTCTTTTCACGAAGGGCAATCCCAAACCGACCCGCTCGGGGTGAGTTGTAAAGAAAGGCTCGAAGATGAGCCCAAGGTTCTTCTTTTGAATCCCCTGGCCATTGTCAGAGATAGAGATTCCAATGTTCTCCTCTCCCTCGAAGAGGGTGACTACAATACTGGCCCCCTTCTTCCGCATCCCTGTAACTGCCTCAAGGCTATTTTCCAGAAGATTCAATAGGGCCTGGGTCACCCATTCTCTGTCAATGAAGAAACCCCCTTCTCCTTTGATTCCTCCTGCCTCTAAATTAACCGAGATCCTCTTTACTGAGATCCTTCTTGAAAAGGTGCGAAGGACTCCCTCGGCAACGTCTTGAACCTTCTCCTTTCGAAAGGAGGGGTTTGAAATCTGGATGTAGGTCTCGAGCTGCTGAATCATCCTCTCCAGTTGACACGCCTCCTCAAGGAGTTTGGTAAGATAGGACCGGCTCTTCTGAAGGGAAGGGACAGCCTTCAAGAGACGATTCGCATATCCTCCGATGGAAACGATCGGATTTCGGACCTGATGGGCAATCTCTTCCACCATGTGCCCGAGTCGAGTCCAATGCTCATCTTCCAACCTTTTTCGTTCCAGGGTTTTTAGTCGTTGGATCTCCTGAAAGGTAAAGGTGATATACGTCTCCTCCCTCTCTTTAAAGCAGGTTGTACAGAGGTGAACGAAAATCTCACTTCCACCTCTCTGCCTGAGCAGGAGTTCTCCTTCAAACCCATCCTGGTAAAGGCTAAGGTAAATGATGTTTGGAAGAAGGTAAATCAAGTCCTCATCCAAAAAGAGCATCCGGACCCTTTTGCCTTCCATTTCGTTTCGGCTGTAGCCGAAGAGATCCTCCGCGGACTGATTGGCGTAAAGAATAGAGGAGTGGGCATCCGTGAGGAGAAAAGCTACTTGGATCGAGTCGAAAAGGTGGGGTCTGCTTTTTAGCAACTCAACCATGGTCCTCTCCTTTCCAGTCCATGAAAATCCCGTCACGATTTTCTTTATTTTCTCCATTCTATTCCATTGATTCGAAAAGTCAATCGAATAAAATAGCTGATGTTTCTCTTTTGTGATTCTATCGATTTATGAATTTCGTCTGTTATAATAGTTTTTGGCTAATAAAATGAAGATTCAAACCGAGGTATTGATCATTGGCGGAGGGGCAACAGGGGTTGGGGTTTCACGGGATCTCTCGTTGAGGGGAATTCCCTCCCTTCTCATCGAAAAAGGAGATTTTCTCTCCGGCGCCTCCGGACGAAACCATGGATTGTTTCATAGCGGGGGACGGTATGCCGTCTCCGACCCAGAAGCAGCCCGTGAATGCATCGTCGAAAATAGAATTCACAGAAAAATTGCGTCTCACTGTATCGAAGCGACCGATGGCCTCTTTGTCTCCCTTCCCGAGGATGGTCTTGAGTTCCGGGATCGTTTTCTCGAAGCCTGCGAAAAGGTAGAAATTCCGGCCACTCTTATACCCAGAGATGAGGCCCTAACGCTGGAACCGGATCTCAATCCGGATCTCCTGAGCGCAGTGAAAGTCCCGGATGGAGCCATTGATCCCTTCACCCTCGTCCTGGACAACGCCAGAGATGCAGAGGAGCATGGAGCCCGATTTCTCCTCCATACGGAAATCACCTCTCTCGTGATAGAGGGAAGCAGGGTAAGGGGTGTTAGGGCAAGAGACCTCGCCCATGGCGAAGAATATTCGGTCGAAGCCTCTTACCTCGTCAATGCCACCGGAGCCTGGGCAAACCAATTTCTTGGACTGGCCGGGCTTCGGATTGGGATAGCCCTTTCTAAAGGATCTTTGTTGATCACCAATCAGAGGGTCAGCCATCGGGTCCTCAATCGCTGTCGCCCCTCTTCGGATGGAGATATCATTGTCCCAAACGAGACGGTCTCCATCCTTGGAACGACATCGATCCGCTCCGAGGATGTGGAAAACTTCGAGGTTACCCCACAGGAGGTGGACCTCCTGATTCAGGAGACCTCAAGGATGATCCCCAAAATTAAAGAGGCGCGTTTCATCCGTGCCTACGCGGGCATTCGGCCTCTTTTCCAGTCTGCAGAGAGCGGGGATGACCGTACCATTAGCCGGGGGTTCGTATTGATTGACCATGGGAAAAGAGACGGGGTAGAAAATTTGATCACCATCACAGGAGGAAAATTTGTTACCTACCGCCTCATGGCTGAAAAGGTTTCAGACCTGCTTTGCCAGAAGATGGGAATCAAGGCTTCTTGCACAACCCATTTAAGACCCCTTCCCGGAGCAGGGAAGTATCAGGGACTCCCCGAACGGCTCAAAAAGATGGGACATGCCATCTCTCCGGAAAAAGGAGAGGTCCTCTGCGATTGCGAGCTGATTCAAAGAGACGAGGTGCAGGGGCTTTTGAAGAAAGAAAAGATGAAAGACCTTCAGGACATCCTGCATCGAACCCGCCTTGCAAAAGGAACGTGTCAGGGTGGGTTCTGTGTTTATCGCCTTCTTGGAATGTTGCATGATCTGGAGATGGCAGAAGGAAATTCCAATAAGGTACTGAAAGGATTCCTCGAGGAAAGGTGGCGCGGAATCCGCCCTATTCTCTGGGGGACAGCCCTCAGAGAGGAAGAATTAATCGAATCGATCTACAAGGGAATATTCAACCTATAAGGAAAGTCAGGAGTTCAGAGTTTGGAGTTCGGAGTAATGGCTCGTTCAAACCCATTTACGAGTCTCCGAACTCCGAACTAACGACTCTGAACTTTATCAATGCTTATGCACTTCGATGTCATTATTATCGGGATGGGGCTTTCTGGCCTGATGGCTGCGAAGACCGCCGTCGAGACGGGGAAAAAAGTCCTCATCATTGGAAAAGGTCTGGGCACGCTTTGTATGCTGTCTCATACGATCGATCTCCTGGGAACGCTCCCGCAGACAGTGAGAGTGAAAGAGGGACTCCCCCAGTGGATCGTCGATCATTCCGAACACCCTTACGGGAAAGTGGGGTTCGAGAAGATTGAAGAGGCCCTCTCATCCTTCAGCGCCTTCTTCCCGCCCCCCTACTCCTTTCAGGCAAAAGATGAAACAAACAGTCTGATTCCCACAGGCGCAGGAACACTCCGACCGACCTATCTTCTTCCGTCAACCATGATGAAAGGGATAACCCTCAAAGAAAAGAAAGCCCTGGTCATTGGATTTAAAGGATACAAGGACTTTTATGCTCAGCGATTTGCTGATTCCTTCAAGTGCCGGGGGGCCACGCTTGCTCTTCCTGAAACGCCCCAGGGCGAAATGACGGCAACGGCCCTGGCCAGATGGATGGAACAATCTTCTTTCAGGGAGGTCATCGCCGCCGAGATTAAGAAACAGATCAAGGAGGAGAGCCTGGTGGGCTTTCCCGCTGTCTTGGGACTGAACGACCCCATGGGAGTGAGGAGGGATTTGGAAAAAAAGATCGGTGTCTCTATTTTTGAAATTCCCGTTCTTCCACCCTCGATTCCAGGGATGAGAGTCTTCAATCGGTTTAAGCAGAGACTGATTCAGAAGGGAGTGACCTTTCTTTTAGGTCATTCGGTTTCAAAAGCCATCCTCAAGGGAAAAAGGTGTGATGGAATTGAGATTCTTCACCCACCAGTGGTTAACTCCTATTCGGCAGACCGCTATATTCTCGCCACGGGCCGTTTTATCGGGGGAGGGTTACAGGCTGACCGGGAACGGATCATGGAACCCCTCTTCGGCCTTCCCGTGGATCAGCCCCCTTCCCGCCATGAATGGTTTCAAAGGACCCTTTTCAGTGGCCAGAGCCATCCAGTTCACGGGTCGGGAATCCCTGTCGATTCCTCCTTTCGTCCCGTCGATGCGCAGGGAAGTCCCGTTCTCGAAAATGTCTGGGTGGCAGGAACGATTGTAGCCCATCATCACTGCATCGAAGAAAAATCACGGGAAGGGATTGAAATCGCGACTGGATATATGGCAGCCCAAAAAGCTCTGGGTATTTAAGTCTTGATAGGGGAGGCAATCTCAGTTCACTCGGAATAAGCACGAAATGACAAGCACCAAATTTCAAATAAGTTCAAAGGTCAAAAAATCCAAATTCCAAACCAAGCTGTTTTGGTCATTGGGCCTTGGAGCTTCGAATTTGTTTGGAATTTTGAAATTGGGATTTGGAATTTAAGTGTCATGAAAACGAAAGAGGTTTGGCCACAGAATCACTCGGATGTTTGTATCCGCTGCGCCACCTGCATGGCCATCTGTCCGGTCGCAAGGGTCACACCGCTCTTCCCCGGACCGAAACAGGCTGGTCCTGGGGCCCAGCGGTTCCGGACAGCGGACGAACCCTCAACCGATGAGTGGATCGATCTCTGTATCGGTTGTCATCTCTGCGACATGGTCTGTGCCTCAGGGGTCAACATCTCTGAACTCAACCTCATTGCCAAGGCCAAATATTTGGATGAAAGGGGAAGGCCCTTTCGTGACTGGCTCCTGACTCACGCCTACCTCTTGGGTTCCTTCGCATCTCATTTCTCCGGGATCGTCAACTTTCTTTTGAAGAACGGGGCTGTCAAATGGCTGATGGATGTCATTTTAAAAATCGATCGAAGGAGAGAACTCCCTGGTTACGAATCACCCACTTTCAGGCAGTGGTTTAGGAAGCGCCGGTTTCAAGGTCAGAAAAGGATCGCCTATTTTTATGGCTGCTTCACCAATACAAATGAGGTCGATGTGGGAAAAGCCACCGTTGAGGTTCTGGAAGCCCATGGTTTCGAGGTTGTCCTCCCTCTTCAAGACTGCTGCGGGATCCCGATGCTTGGCAATGGCAACTTCAAAGAGGCAAGGGAGATGGGGCTAAGAAATGTTCCCTCTTTGTTGGATGCCATTCGTTCGGGCCTCGATATCCTCTACTCCTCGACCAGTTGCGGCCACATGCTGAAACATGAATACAGCCGCCTCTTAAACATCCCGGGATCTGATGAAATAGCTCCCCATCTCTTCGATCTCTTTGAGTTCCTTCGAAATCTGAGGAAGGCGAGTTCCTTCCAGACCCGATTCAAGAAGCTTTCTGCACGGGTAGCCTACTTTGCACCCTGCCATCTCCGGTCTCTTGGAATTGGCTTCCCCGCCCTCGAGATCATCAGGCTCATTCCGGGTCTGACGGTTGACAACGTTGAGGCAGATTGCTGCGGTCTGGGCGGCACGTTCGGATTCAAAAAAGAAAAATATGACATCTCCCAAGAAATTGGGAAAGATCTGGCAGAAGCCATCAGCCGTCTGAAGCCCGAAATCGTACTTTCCGATTGCGAAGGATGCCGGATGCAAATCCGCCATCTGACCGGATTGAAGGTGCTGCATCCCATCCAGGTATTGAGAGACGCTTTGCTAAAATAGAAAGCGTGCATCAGGTAGAGGTGGAATGATCATCTCCCTCTTTTCTAAAGAGGGGAAGGGGAGATTACATATTCTCGTATATTCTTTCAATCACTCCATCAAGATTATCAAAGACTTCTTTATCAGAGAATCTCAAAACTTTGAATCCTTTCTTATACAAATATTCATCTCTTATTGTATCGTCTTTTATTCCTTCTTTAGTGAAATGTTGACCACCATCGATTTCCATTATCAGGTTTGACCCAGGGCAATAAAAATCGACAATATAATTGCCTATGATCCTTTGTCTGTAAATTTGTAATCCCTTTAATTGTTTTCTTCGGAGCTTTGACCAAAGCAATTTTTCTGCATTGGTCATATTTCTTCTTAGGTTTTGGGAATATTTCTTGAGTTTGAGATTGTAGAATAACATGACAGATTCAGTAATCCCTCCCGGCCTCCCTTTAGTAAAGGGAGGGGTCTTTTCTAATCTCTCTTCCTCATTCTCCGATGATCAGGTTTTCGACGTCAGCAATACTTTGAAAAATGAAGTCGGGCTGGAGAGAGGACTCTTTGAGCGTCTTCGCGTCAGTGACACCGGTCAGGACAAGGCCGGTCGCAATTCCCGAATTTTTTCCCATCTTAATATCCGTCTCCAGGCGGTCTCCGATGAGGATGCAATCATCAGGCTGAAGCCCCATGACCTCTAATGCAGTCTGTATCATAAGAGGAGAAGGTTTTCCGACAATGATCTCCACCTTCTTTTGGGTGACTGCCTCAATGGCAGCAATCATTCCTGCACAGTCCGGAAGCTCTCCTCCCTCCACGGGACAGGTCCGGTCAGGATTGGTTGCTACGAAATGGGCCCCCAGTTTAATGGCCTGAAAAGAGATGTTGAGCTTCCGGTAATCAAAGGTTCGATCAAATGCCACGACTACATACTCAATCTCTCTAGGCTCATCCGTAATTTGAAATCCTGCCCTTTTCAGCTCTTCAACAAAGGGGGATTCCCCGACGACGAAGATTCTTGCATGGGGCGCATTCTTTTTGAGATGGTTGATCATGACCAGCGTGGAGTTGACCACCTCATCCGGCCCCGTGGGAACACCCAGATGCGTCAACTTGGAAGCATAATCCTCCCGGGTCTGAAGGGGCTTATTGGAGAGAAACACGACCTTCCCCCCGTTTTCCCGTAGAAGCCGTATGACCCGATCTGCTCCAGGAATAAGCCTGTCGCTCAGATAAACGGTTCCATCCAGATCGAATATGAAACCTTTGAACCTTGGCATTTAGACTGATTCCTTCGTACTCATCCCCTATCAGGCCATGGGGAACAACCGAACCCGTTTCGTGATCCGTGCAGTATCTCAAGGTCTGCACATCTATGGCGATTCAGGAATGAAACCCTCATTTCATCCTGGATAGGACGCTAATCGTACAAGACCAGGGGAAGAACCATCATGCACTGCAGCGCTTTGCCATCTGCGCTGTTCCTCTTTATCCGAACACCCCACCCATCTTGCTGCCGGCAAGCCTGTTAATCACAAAGAGACAGACCGCCCCGAGAATGATCAAAATTAAACCGAGAGCGGCTGCTTCATTTACCGAGCCCCCGATGTAGAAGTTAAAAATCCCCACGGTCATCATCTCATGGCCTGGAACGACAAGGAGGAGTGTTGCAGAGGCTTCCTGGAGGGCAAGGATGAAAGAGTAGAGGGAGCCTACTAAAACCCCTTTCCAGATGAGGGGAAGGGTAACATCCTTGAAGGTCGTCGTCTTCTTGGCCCCCACGCTTTCGGCAGCCTCCTCGAATGATCGGTGAACGATCAGAAGGGAAGCGAACGTACCCCGAACCGTATAAGGAAGGCGTCTCACTCCGAGGACGATGGGAATGACGATCCAGACGCCAATCAGGGCTGTATTCATAAAAGGCATTGGATCCCTGAAGGCCCGGAGGTAGGCAATGCCGATTCCTGTTCCTGGAAGGGCAAGGATCAAGATCGTGAGAGAATCGAGGAGGTCCCTCCCAGGCACTTTAGTCCTGGCCATTACCCAGGCCACAGGAACCCCGACAGCGATACAGATGAGGACGGAAATGGTCGCATAGAGGAGGCTGTTCAGGATAAATTTGGGGGTTTCGATGGCAACCCGCTCGAAATATTGCAGGGTATATTTTATTGGAATGGGCGTGAGGGCCCAGCCTCTGCCGAAGGAGTCGAGGGCAATGCCCAGGTAAGGAATAAAAGCAAAAATCAAAGTCAACGCAAGAAAAACGACAACACCCACCTGGCCCCAGGCTGAGATCTTCCTTCTCTCGATCTTCGAATAAGAAAGGGAGCTATAATCCTTGATGGAGACGTATTTCTTGGCAATGATCAGAAAAAGGATGGCCAAGAGGACCATGATGGCCGAGATGACGATGCCCATCTTGAAGAGCCTCCGGTCAACAAACTGAATGATATTGAGATAAGCTTGGGAAGCAAGCAGGTTGTCTATGCCCACGACCAGTGGAGTAGCAAAGTCGGCAAAGGTCCAGATGAAGACCAGAAGCGCTCCTGAGACATAACCTGGGGTCGTGAGTGGAAAAGTAATGTCCCAGAACTTCCGCAATCCCCGCGAGCCCACACTCTCTGCTGCCTCATCGAGGGAGGGTGAGATCTTTCCCATGGCATCGACAATGCTTAACGTCATGAGCGGGAAGAGGTGAAGGGTTTCGACAAGCAGGATACCATGGACACCATACATGAAATTGACGGGCTTTGAAAACCCCAGATAATCCATCAGGATGACATTGATTGTTCCTGCCCGACCGAGGATAAAGACAAACCCCATGACTCCGACCAGGGGAGGCATAATCATGGGGATGATGGTGAGGAAAGAAAAAAGATTCCTTCCAGGAAAATCATAGCGGAGGAGAAGAAACGCAATGGCAATGCCGAGGATGGAAGTAGTGATCACAGTCCCTACCCCGAGGAGGAGGGAATTCACGAGAGAATGAAGGTAATAGGAATCTGTGAAAAAGGTGTAAAAATTCATCAGGGTGAACGTACCCTGATCCGTGGTGAAGGTATCGTAGAAGAGGCGGATCAAGGGATAAATCAGAAAAAGACCGAAGAAGGCCCAGATCGCTGAATAGCCGATAAAGCCACCCATCTTTACCTGGGGCCAAAGACGCGGTTGACGAATGGTAAGAGTTGATTCGTTATTAGGACTCAACTGAAGTCTCTCCTGCTTCCTTCTCTATAGCCACAGCCTTTAGGCTGCGAGACTTGGGTCTCTACGCAGGCTTAACCCTGCGACTACATCATGATTCTATCAGGCCGGAATCCCTAATGTGGTTTTTACTGGAAAACGAATGAAGACCTTTTCCCCTATTGAGATGAGTTGATGTTCCCAGGGATTTTGAACATCCACCTTGAAGATGATTCCGCCGTCGATTTCCACATCATATCGAATCGTATTACCCATATAATAAGCAAAACTGACATTCCCAACGAGGAGATTATATCCTTTCTGACCTTCTTCCGATTTGCCGATCGATGCCGTCTCCGGCCGAACGCTGATGATGCACGGATCCCCGGGTTTGAACCGGTCTCGATGCATACAGACCAGAGTGCCCACCTTGGTGTGGGCCTTCATCCACTCCTCCACGGCATCGATTTCCTGGACCTCTCCTTGAATCAGGTTATTGATCCCGATGAAGTCAGCCACAAAGGGATTCTCCGGCCTCTCATACAGATCCCTTGGAAAACCAATCTGCTGGAGCTTGCCCTGATTGATTACCGCAATACGGTCGGAAAGCGTTAAGGCTTCTTCCTGGTCGTGGGTCACATAGATGGTCGTGATTCCAAGGTCCTTCTGAAGTTTACGAATCTCAGCGCGCACCTGAATGCGGATTTTTGCATCAAGGTTGCTGAGAGGCTCATCAAGAAGAAGGACGTCCGGGTTTAAAACGAGGGCCCTGGCCAGGGCGACCCGTTGTTGTTGTCCTCCTGATAGTTGCCCGGGATAACGATTCTCGAGCCCTGTCAGGTTGACCAGCCTTAAGACACGGGAGATCTTTTCCACGACCTCTGAACTGGAAATCCTCTTGAGCTTGAGGCCATAGGCAATATTGCTGGATATCGTCATGTGAGGCCAGAGGGCATAATTCTGGAACACCATCCCGATATTGCGTTCATAGGGTGGAAGGGAAGACACCGCCCTGTCTGCGAAATAGATCTCTCCATGGTCGGGCTTGTGAAACCCTCCAATGAGGCGAAGGATGGTTGTCTTTCCACAACCCGATGGGCCAAGGAGTGTGAAAAGTTCACCATCCTGTATATCCAGAGAGACGTGGCTCACAGCCTCCAGTGTTCCAAACCTCTTGGTGATGTCCTCAAGTTTAATGTTCATAAACAATTCCTCCTTCCCCCTTACGATGGGGAAGGTTGGGATGGGGTGAACGTCGTGGACCTACCACCCACCTTAATCCAGATATTGCTTAAATTTTTACTATACGGACGTGGGCAAGCCGTTCGGAAAGGCTTCAGGGCGAACCTTTCGTGAAAGGAATACTTACGTCCCAGACCCCTGCCGGAGTTCACATTGAGTGGAGTCCTCCCCTTCCCTTAAAATGTCAAATCGACCGCCGTCTGAAGCCTTGAAGAGCGGTTTGCCCATGGCCGTTTCTGCAACTGGCGGGTTAATCCTCCCCCTCCGTGGGGGGAGGAAACTATTTTTTAGACTCAATTGGGGGGATTTACTCAAATCCCCCCAAAGTCCACCGTCAGTAAACAGGGAGGCAAAGGAGGGATTCAATTTTAGTTCCGAGACTTATTTCTTTATTAAATCCTGATGTTTCTCTGCAATCTCCTTTCGGAAATAAGCATTCACTTCTTCGATCCTCTTTTTGGGCCCGGCGACCTTTTCGTCGTAAACATTCCCCACTTGGATATCGAAGAAGGATCGGATTCCATTTGTGAATTGAACCGCCTTCTCAGCATTGGAACCCGGGGAACCCTGGACTTTATACCTGGGTGTAATGGCATAAAGACCCCGCTCCATAAATATCTTCTGCCCATCCTCGGTTAAGAGAAACTCGACGAAGGCATGGCCGGCTTTTGGATGAGGCGCCCCCTTCAGGACTGCCATTGGCTCTGGAGTCACATAGGCATTCTTAGGGTAAACAAAATTGACGTCAAAGCCTCCCAACACTTCGGCAAAAGCCATATAACTTGGTACAGCAAACCCGACAGCGAACTCTCCTTTTGCTATTACGTTGGGAACATCACGAGATCGGGCCGTGAAAATACCGGTGTTCGCTGCCAGTTTTTTTAGCCAATCCCATCCCTTCTCCCATCCATACATAGCAAGGATGACCTCATAGGTTGCGTGGCTTGAGCTCGAGCGGTCAGGGGTACATTGAGCAATCTGTCCCTTCAGCTTCGGATTCAAAAGATCATCCCAGTCTTTGATCGTAACTCCCAGCCGCTGGAGCAACTTCGGCTGATAGATGATCCCGTAAGGTTCTAAGGTGGTCCCGACCCAGAATTTCTTGTCGTCCTTCAGAGGTAGGCCGATCGGTTTTCCTATAGCAGCCGGGATCTCATCCCACATCTGCTTCGGAATGTTTACTGGTTCAAGAAGACCCTGATCTGCCAAACTGTCAAAAAGCGTCCCTTCACCGCCCCAGAAAACATCGGCCTGTGGTTTCCCCCTCCATTCGAGAATCTGGCCATAGGCTACAGGTGTCCCCTGCGGGATGGCGCTGGTCTTCACATCGACGTTATATTTTTTCTTGGCATAAGCGGCAAAGGCCTTTAAGGCAGGATCGTGAACATCCTTCGATACAGGGGTAATGAGGTAAAACTCGTTCTCAATCGCCTGCCCAAAGGATGTTCCTCCGAAGCAGAGAAACCCCATCAACAAAAAAGTGAGAATAATGATAATCTGTTTCATGGTATGCCTCCTCTCTTAATCAGAATGACGTTTGCCCTACCCTCTGTTGATTCCCTTAAACCTTGAGTCCGTCAATATCATCCTATTCGCGAATTCTTAATCATTTCTTCACGTTGTCCACATAATAAACGCAAAAATTGAGGGATGTCAAGACAAATAAGGCCGAAGCTACGCATTGACAGGTTTTCATCTTGTCAATTATATTTTGTGTTTATTACACTAAGTTTCTCCGATCCGAATATGGATTGATCCATGTTTCTTGGTAATTTTGGAAAGAGAACGATCGACGCCCTAAGTTTTACCTCTGAGATCAGGGAGCTCTGCGAAGTCCTCAATCGAAAACTTGAGCAATCCGATGAGGGTAACTCTAAAACGATCGTTTCCCATCCTGGAGGATTTTCGAAAGAGCTTTCAAGAAGGAGGCTCTCCATTGCAGAGTCCTATATCCGTGTCATTCGGGAATTGGAGTCGGACCATTATGAGGAGAGGCTTTCGGCCCTAAAGAACCTCGTTAGGCAATCCTTCCATGCAAAAACTATCAAACTCCCCTTAAATACGGCCCGTGTACAGATCAATCTGATCAAAGAAGCCATTAAGAACAGGAACAATCGAAGAAAACAACTTGAGTTGATTTCCGATTTTGGTCTGGCCTCTTATGGCGAAGAGCAGGTGATCCGAAAACTATGCAAGAAATTTTATCTTGTCGAAGTGCCTGAAACCGGACAGCCGCTGAAAGACCTCCACATGGGATGGGACTTCCATGTCCATGATAACCTCTCCGAAGGGAGAAAAACCCCCACCCAAGTCCTTCTCGATGCCTTTATTAAAGGGATCTCTGAAATTGTTTTGGCTCATTATACACTCAAAGATGAAAATATCATTAAAGAAGCGTTTCAAGCCGGCCAGATCTTAGGAATCAAAGTCCAGGTCGGGATCGAGTTCAGTGTGGGACCCAAATGGAACCGGCGCCATTTCATGTACCTTCCTCCTTACTTTGAAGATGCCTGTGACGTGATTGACTTTTTTTAAAAACCATGAGACGGATCTCGCCTATTTTATTAACGGGTCTCAACGAGAATGGAGAAAGAAGGAAGCAGACCGTCAGTAAGATGCTTGAGACATTCAACCAGGAGCATCTGCCGAAGTTCAATGAGGGTTATGCACCGGGCAACCCCCAATACTGTCCGCCGATTCTCTGGGATGACCTGAAGGCCATCGTCCTCGATGGACAGGCCTCCAGAATCCATCTGGGAGAGCTTCTTTTCTCAAAACTAAAACCCGTCCTTTTCAAACGGGTCCTCTTCGAGAAGGCCCAGTATGAACTGGCAGAATACAAGCACCAGAAGAAGGAATTATCGGCCCTTGAATTCAGCATCGTTCAGTCAAGATATGAAAAGATTCGGCAGGACTATACGGCTCTGAGTCCCGAAGGATTAAGACAGAAATATATCGATGGAAGCACGCGGGAAGATTACGACTCCTTTTTCAAAAGCGAAGAAGAGGTTCTTCCAACCCTGTTAGCCACTGGAGGAAGTATTGTCTATATTCACCCCCTCG
>CAWEAV010000012.1:0-20906 GCA_963806715.1 uncultured delta proteobacterium | reverse complement strand
GTAAAAGGAGCGAAAGAATTCATATTCGCCGTCGAGATACCGGTGGTCCATCAATCCGGTCTTCACATAGGGGTCTGACTGGGCCAGTTTCAGGCAATCTGAAATGGATCGAGAACTGCAACTGACGTCCAGTCCCAGATCCCAGAGAGGGTAGAGGGTCTTTTCAATCAAAAGAGGAAGATCGGAGCTTTTGCGGCGTGGAATAGAGGAGAAGCAGGTCCACATCTGAGTAAGGAGCCAGTTCAGACCTTCCATATCCTCCCACTGCAACCAGGCAAACCGAAGAGGACGAGACCATCAATTGGGCTTTCTGGAAGGCCTTCCGGACAATGCCATCAATGGTGTCAGAATACTGCCTGAGAAGTTCCTTGGGAGAAAAATGAGTTGGAGCTGCCTGGGCCATCCGGCTTTTGACCTCTTTCAGCCCGTCGCGGGTGAGGCCCAGCTCAAATTGCATCCCTTCCCCGTTCCCCTGTTCGAATTCGAATTACTTCGTCGATGGAAGAGAGAAAAATCTTCCCATCGCCGATCTTTCCTGTTTTGGCTGCCCTTTCAATGGTCTCGATGATCTGGGTCACAAGCTCGTCAGGGACGATGATCTCGATCTTCGATTTCGGGATAAAATCGATCGTGTATTCCGCTCCCCGATAGACTTCGGTATGTCCCCTTTGTCTTCCAAACCCCTTGACTTCGCACACCGTCATTCCCTGGACACCGATTTTGGTCAGGGCGTGTTTCACTTCTTCGAGTTTAAACGGTTTCACAATCGCCTCAATCTTTTTCATCGTTCCTCCTCTTTGAAGTTCGGAGAAATATAGCTCGGAGTTCGGAGATCTGAAAGAGAGTTCGAAGTATCTGATTTTGAATTTATACTTTGAACTCCGAACTCATGACTCCGAACTGTCTTTTTGACTCAGAAGCTGTATCCTGCTTCACCATGCTGGCTCAAATCGAGACCATTGACTTCATGTTCATCACTGACTCTTAATCCGAGGGCCCGATCAAGCATCTTAAGGATGATCCATGTTACCACAAAGGAATAAACCCATGCAACCAGCACGCTCACTCCTTGATTGGCTAAAAGGGCAGGGTTACCGAGAAGAGTCCATCGTTCCCCGCAGGGTTGATGGCCTTTGAAGCAAAGAGCCCTGTAGCAAAGGCTCCCAGGGAACCACCCACTCCATGGACACCCACCACATCGAGGGAGTCGTCATATCCGAATTTGGATTTGAGGTTGATCGCGAGGTAAAACAACTCCTGCAGCGAGGCCAATGACGAGGGCAGACAGGGGTCCCACAAACCCGGATGCCGGGGTGATGGCCACCAGTCCGGCGACGGCTCCCGATGCAGCCCCGAGGACCGTTGGGTTGCCTCGATAGGCCCATTCGGTAATCATCCAGGACAGGGCAGCGGCGGCGGTCGAGATATGGGTGACGACAAAGGCAGAGGTTGCCAGGGAGCCCGAGGCTACGGCACTTCCCCCATTAAAACCAAACCAGCCAAACCAGAGCAGGGCTGCACCCAGGAGTGTCATGGTCAAATTATGGGGGGGCATGGGCTCATGGCCATAGCCTCTTCTTCTTCCGAATAACGAGAGTGGCTGCTAAGGCAGCGACTCCAGAGCTGATATGAACAACTAACCCTCCTGCAAAATCGAGGGCTCCGAGGTTTCTGATCCAGCCTCCATTTCCCCAAACCCAGTGGGCGAGAGGATCATAGACAAAGGTGGTCCATAGGATAAGAAAGACGAGGTAGGTCTTGAACTTGAACCGTTCGGCAATCGCCCCTGTAATCAAGGCGGGTGTGATCACGGCAAACATCATCTGAAAGATCATAAACGCCTGATGAGGAACCGTGGCGGCATAATCAGGATAAGGGTCGAGTCCCACACCTCTGAGCCTGATCCATTTTAGATTTCCGATGACGCCTCCTATGTCAGGACCGAAGGAAAGACTGTAACCATAGAGCACCCACTGGATGGTAATGACCCCAAGAGCGATGAAGCTCTGCATAATCGTACTAAGAACGTTTTTTCTCCTTACCATACCTCCGTAAAAAAGGGCCAGTCCGGGTGTCATCAGCATGACCAAAGCAGAGGAAATAAGCATCCAGGTTGTATCTCCCGTATCCACCTTGGGTGGTGCCTGGGCTGTTTGAGCAGGAGGGGTGGCAATGGCGGGTAACCTGCTGGGATGACATTTCTTTTTAGGTTCTTCTTCGGCTGAAGCTATACCAATAACGAAAAAAACGAACACCAGAAATAGAATAGACATCCTTTTCATTTTCTTCGCTCCTTTGCAATGGAGAGGACACGCAAAATTGTGGGATTGGGCGCGAAAGGTATTTGGGTTGGCTCCCTAGGTGAAATGGGCCGATCAGGGATTCCCTTTATGCCCTACCCTAAATGAGCGTGAGACTCTAAGAACCGAGAAATAAACATGGTCCCTCGTTTGGAGTAATATATCCATTTTCTCTCGGTTTCTTTAACGATCTCTTCCTTAGGGGTTTGGAGAGGCCTGCCAACCTCAAATTCTTTCTCATATTCTTTCATCCATTCCTGGATCATCGCTTCGGTTACTTCCAGGTGAAACTGGAGACCGTAAGCATTTTCACCATAGCGAAAAGCTCGGTTTTGCACAGGACTTGAAGTTGCCATCAATTTCGCGGCATTCGGGAGGTCGAATGTATCTCCATGCCGATTGGAACGCAGGGAAATTTTGGAAATGGGAGAGAACAGGGGGTCTCCGCTCTCTCCTCCGTCAGGGAGATGTCATACCAGCCAATTTCTTTCACCGGTGCCTTGCAGACCTTTGCACCAAGGGCCTTGGCGATCAATTGGGCTCCAAGACAGATGCCTAAAATTCGTTTCCCTCTCTGGATAGCCTCCTTGATAAAAAGATCTTCCTGCCTGAGAAAAGGAGTATTGATCCTCTTCATAGACATTCATCGGTCCACCCAGAAGGATGATATGGGTGAGATCATCCAGCTTTGGAAAACGGTCGTTCAATTCAAGGTTAAGAATCCGGTATGGAATGTTTTCCTCTCTCAAACAGGCCTCTGTTATTCCAGGCCCCTCAATATCAACATGCTTCACAATGAGTGAGTTCATTTCTCTTCCCGTCCCTGCCCATAGGAGAAGGTAGAAGGGGGACGGACGGGATGAAAGCTTCTAAAGACAAACAGCAATTTGCGTGCCAGTTGCAGGAGAATTGAGGTTATTTGGTTTTTGTGAAAGTTATTAGGTGGTTGGTAAAAACATATCAGGGCACCCTATTGATTCGTTGATGATGCAAAGGCGAAACATTTGTCGGATTTTAGACAACCTGCTAAAAAACAAGCAAAGAAGACACTCTGTAGGGGGGGGGGAAGTAGGGGAGAAGAAGAGGGAGGAAAAAACAAGCCAATGAACTTTCATGGCCTTCGTGTTACATTGTTGTTGATTGACATTTAAGGTGTGAAAAGTTGGGAACCGTGCCTCGGCCCGTAAGGACGGGCGTATTGTCCAACCTTTACGATGCGGGTCATCGGATGTTATGGGTAGCGGTGCTTCTCGGTAAATCGGAGCGATCGGGCAGGGATTGACCATGCAGATCAATTTTAGAGGTTCCGCCCTAAAGCTTCTCCAATCCGCCCATCCATGCGGGCCGGAGTGAAGCTGATCGGAAAACAGGATTTTTTCACACTTCAAGTTACGGTCGGAGATCCAATGCTCAGAGCCAGGGTCGGGCTGGTCTCTCCAGAGAAAACTTGAACCTGCCTGCCGGTAGGCAGGGCGGCACCTACCCAACCCAATCGCTTCCATAATTGATGAATTACAATTGCTCCTCTTTTCTTGGCGTCGCTCTGGCAAATGACCCATCTTTAGAAGAAAGGAAATAGGAATGATAAAAGCCACACGCGTGATATTTGGATCAATCATTTTATTTTGGGTCTCAAGCCTGACAGCATATGAAATCAAATTTCCTGAAGTTAACGGATGGAAACAATCAGGTGAGGTCCAGACCTTTACCCCAAAAACCTTTACGAATATATCAACGGAGCCGCGGATCTTTACGTGGCGTCCGATTTTGAGGAGTTGAAAGTGGCGGAATACATGAATGAAAAAAGGGCCTCGGTAAGGTCGTAGATACCGCCACCAATCGCCAACCGATGCCTTTGGTATTTACAGTCAGGAGCGCCCTCCTGACGGAAACTTTTTTAAGATCTGAGCCCAGGGCTACATCGACAAAAATATCTTAAATTTTTTGTGCGGAAGCTATTACGTGAAGCTCAACCGCTTCAAAACCGGCGCCGAAGACCGGGAGGTGTTGCGGGCCTTGGCAAACAAAGTGGTGGAGATTCTGGGTGAGAAAGGAGGGCTGCCTTCCATCCTTTCTCCTTTCCCGCGGAAGGGAAAAAGAGTCAATCAGAGAAATTTATTGCAGGAATTTTCTGGGATATTCATTTTTACATTCTGCCTTCACCGCCGATTACGAGCTCTCCGGGAAAAAATTTAAACTCTTTCTCATCGAAGTCGGGATAAAAATGAGTGTCAGAATATGATTCAAAAATACCTCCAGCAAACCAAAAATCCTGAAAAGGAGGTGATCGAAGGCCAGTATACGTTATCCGATCCTCACCATGGGGTCGTTGATCTTTACTGGAAGGAAAATATATCTGGGGAGTATTGGATTTGGGTGAGCCTGATTTTAGGTCAAAATACTTGAAGCTTTTTGAAGAGAAATTGAAGAAGAAATAGAAAGTTGAAAATGTCTAAAGTGTCTAAAGCCGCCGTGTCCTATGAGGGGGATGCCACGAACAATGACAATAAGGAAAGGGGAAGGGGCGATGGAAGAAAATGATCGGCAGAAGGGATTTCATGAAATCAACGCTGGCGGGGTTCGGCGGGTTCTTTTTCCTTCCCTCGATGACAGGAAACAGGAAGTAAAGGTCATTGACATAAAGGGAAAAGAAAGAAGTTTGTTTATCGAACCCTCGGGAAGACAGGGTTGAAGCTCCCGGTGATCAACATGGGGGTCATGAACTCGGACAATCCCAATCTTATCCGGGCCGCCCTGGATTCCGGCATCCTGCTTCTGGATACGGCTCATGCCTACATGCAGGGCCGCAACGAGGAGGTGATCGGAAGCGTGATCAAGGGACGCCCCAGGATTCCTACTACATCGGCAGCAAGGTGAGTCTTCCCCAGGATCGCACGACGGGCCGCTACACAGAGGGGCGACGAAGCGGAATTCCTCAAGAAGCTCGATCTCAGCCTGAAGCGTCTGGGGATCGACTATGTGGATATTCTCTATCACCACAATGTCTCCCGGAAAGAATCGGTCTTCGCGAGCCGGTGCTCAATGCGATGGCGAAGGCAAAAAAGGCGGGGAAATTCCGATTTGCCGGAATCACGACCCATACGAACGAACCGGAGGTCATTCATGCGGCCGTCGACACAAAATTTTATGATGTCATCCTGACCGCCTACAATTATCAGCAGAAACACGTCTCAGAGGTCAGGGACGCGATTGCCAGGGCGGCCCAGGCGGGTCTCGGGATCGTCGGGATGAAGGCGATCCGGGGAGGGAATCGGCAGTCGCCGTCAGTGAGGAATTCCGCCGCCGCGCTGAAATGGGTCCTTCAGGACCCCCATGTTCATACCATCGTTCCCGGATTTACGACCTTTGATCAGTTGGAGGTCGACCTCGCCGTCATGGAGGATATCAGCCTCAACGATGCCGAAAAAAAGGACCTGCAGAAGGAAGCCTCCCTTCCGGGACTGTACTGCCAGGGCTGCAGGGAGTGTCTGGGACAGTGCGTCGCGCGGTTTCCCATCCCCGATCTGATGCGGGCCTATATGTATGTTTATGATTACCGGAATCTCGCTATGGCCCAGGATCTCGTCGTCTCCCTGGGTCTCCCTCAGGGGTGTGCGGAGATTGTTCGCGGTGTCCGGTGAAATGTTCCATCGGATTTGATGTTTCAGGCAAGATCAGGGATATGGTCCGGATCCGGGAGATCCCCTCGGAATTTATTGCTTAAGATTTCTGTAGGATTCCATGTTAGAGAACTTTTCCTCCAAACCCATCACCTTGTAGAAATTCACCTTGAACTTGTTTCAGGGTCTCAAGATCTTTTGAAAAGAGTGGAAACCAGTCGCAGGATGACCGTTCTGTGTGATTGGAGTTCAACCAGTAAATCAAATATCGTCGAATGAAAAAAGGATCAATGATGGTTGAGATAAGCAAGGAATGTCACGACGGCAATTTCTGAAAACGACCGCGGCGGGTGTCGCCATCGGCATGGCAGGCCATCCCTCTTTTCTGCGTGCGGCAGAGGAATATGATCTTGCCGTGATTTCCGGCGAGCCGGCCGCCGCCACGAAGAAGGCCCTGGAGGCCATGGGAGGCATCTCCCGCTTTGTTAAAAAGGGACAGCGCGTCGTCATCAAACCCAATATGTCCTTTGCCAAGACCCCTGACTTCGCCGCACGACCCATCCCCTGGTCGTGGTCACGGTGGCCCAGGCCTGCATCGAAGCAGGGGCCGAGAGGTTCTGGTCTTGGATCATACGCTGCAACGGGCCGAACTCTGCCTCGAGCGGACGGGATCCGTGAGATGCGTGCAAGAACATCACGGGCGTCCATGTCCTTGCCCTGCAGGATCAGAAATTCTTTCCGGAGATCAAGATTCCCCAGGGAAAGGTCCTGGAACGGGTGGAGGTCCTCAAGGATATTCTGGACAGCCAGTGCTGATCAACGTTCCTGTGGCGAAGTCCCATTCCGCCACGGGCGTGAGTCTTGGCTTGAAGGGTCTCATGGGGCTGATCTGGGACCGGGAGAGCTTCCACTCCCAGTTCAACATCAACCAGGCGATCGCGGACCTGGCGACGGTGATCAAGCCGCAGCTGACCATTCTGGATGCCACACGGGCCATGGCCTCCGGTGGGCCGGGAGGGCCGGGCGACGTCAAGAAACCGAACCTCATCATTGCCGGTGTGGACCCTGTGGCGGTCGATTCCTACGGGGTGGGGGTTGTTCCGTGGTATGGCCGGAACTTCAAAGGCCGCCAGGTGGAGCATCTGCTGATCGCTCACCAGCGGGGCCTGGGGAAGATCGACGTGGAGAAGCTCAAAATCCTTAAGGGGACCGCATGAAGAAACATATCCAGGCCCTGTCCCTTCTCTTTTTTCCGCCTTCTTTTTTCTGGCGACCTATCGGCTGCCGGACTGGCTTCCCGCGGATATCTATCTCCGACTCGACCCGCTCCTCGGGATCAATGCCGTCTTCGCTTCGCGGGAGATCATCGGCCGTGTCCTCTGGTCCCTGCTCCTGGTCGGGGCCACGCTGGCCATTGGACGGTTTTTCTGCGCGTATGTCTGTCCGCTCGGCGCCTGCATCGACGGGCTCGATTTTCTTCTTTTCCGGAAGGTCAAACGCCCCATTTTAAGGGAAGATTCGCGCCTCCGAAAAGTGAAATATTTTCTTCTGATCCTGTTCATTGCTGCCGCGTTGACGGGCGTCTCGCTGGTCTATTTCATGGATCCGATCGCGCTTCTGACCCGGTTCTATACCTTTGTCCTCCATCCCCTGGTCATTACCGTGCTGAATCTATTCCTGGATCTGCTCCGCCCCCTGTTTCAAGGATTGGGATGGGTCGTCCTCTCCCATCTTCACTATCCCCAGCCGGTCTATTACATGACGGCCGTGACGCTTCTGATCTTCGGAGGCGTCATTGCCCTGAGCCGCCTGGCGCCACGGTTTTGGTGCCGCTATCTCTGCCCTCTGGGGGCCTTGCTCAGTTTTGTTTCGCCGCTCGGTCTCTTTAAACGTCGTGTCAACGAGGATTGCAATGGATGCCTGATTTGCCAGAAGACATGCCCGATGGGAGCGATCGATAAGGACCCTGTCAAGACCCATGGACCCGAATGCATTCAATGCAAGAACTGCGCGGAGGTCTGCCCCCAGGACGCCATCTCCTTTCCGGTCTCTCTTTCGGGCGCAGGAGAATATTCTGACGTCAATTTATCCCGGAGAGGATTTATCTATTCCCTGGCTGGAGGGCTAACCTTCGGCCTTCTATCTGTCCGGACTCCTTATGCATCCCTTCAGAGCAAACGTAAACTCATCCGGCCTCCTGGTGCGCTCCCGGAAGACGAATTTTTGCGCACCTGCATTCGCTGCGGGGAATGCATGAAGTCTTGTTTGACCAATACCCTTCAACCCTGCCTCTGGGAATCCGGTCTGACCGGCCTCTGGACCCCGAAGCTGGATCTGCGCCTGGCGCCGTGTGAACAGAACTGTTATGTGTGCGGCAAGGTCTGTCCAACCCAGGCGATCCGTTCTTTGCCTCTGGATGAAAAGACCCATGCCAAAATCGGGACGGCCATTTTACGGAAAGAGATGTGCCTGGTCTGGTCTCAGAACAAGCTGTGCTTGATCTGTGATGAAATCTGTCCGTACAATGCCATCGTTTTTCGTCCTGTCGAGGGTTATCGACGTCCTGTGGTTATCGCATCCAAGTGCAACGGTTGCGGGTATTGCGAGCAGAGGTGTCCTGTGAAGGGAGAATCTGCCATCGTCGTTGTGCCGGACGGAGAGATTCGTCTGAAAGAGGGGTCCTATATCAAGGAGGCCAAGAAGCTTCAGTTGGATTTTAAACCCGACCCCGGCGATGACAAATTTATCCTTGAAGACTCTGGATTTAAGGTTGAAGAAGAGAAGAAAAAAGAAGAAAAAATCGTGCCGGAGAGAAAACCGAACTCCCGGAAACCCAAGGGATTTCTATGAAGTGAAATTCAAGACACCCACCTGCCCATTCCACCTTTTTATGCAATTGCGAGATAAAGTTTTGTCTTATTCCCAGGATCTATGCTATGCCTACGACAGATCCATACGGTATGGCCCATTTCTTTCTTTTCCGAAAGAGGTTTAAACTCCTCTCGGGCATAAGGTTGACTGGAAATTGAAATTCAGATCACTTTAATGTTATAAGGCTTCAACCTCCAGAACCCACAGTCAAACTGAAAGTTCCAATGATAAAAGAGGGGAATGTATGAGAAAGAAAGAAGAGATGATCTCCAAAGAAGAGGCCCTCAAACAGATCGGGCTCAGTCTTCGGAGGGCAGCCTTGCTCTATCACTATTTTGCCAGGACCCTGGTTGCGGAACTTGGGGAGGAACGTGGAAAAGCACTGATTCGAAAGGCAGTGGAGGCATACGGGACCCACATCGGAAAGGATGCAAGACGCAAGGCAGACGAAAGGGGTCTTTCCCCAACGCCAGAGAACTTTGAGAGCGATCTTCCAATGCTGGCGTGGAAGACAGAGCGCGTGGTTGTCGAAGGCGAAGAAAGGATGAGGGTCCATCACTGCCCCCTGGCACAGGAGTGGCTTGAGCTGGGAGAAGGGGAGAGGGCGCGGCCCTATTGCTTTGTGGACCAGGCCAAAATGCAGGCCTTCAACCCGGACTATGAGTATGTCCACGTTAAAAACATTCTGGATGGAGATCCCTATTGCGAACTCGTCGTTCGTCCGGTGAGAAAGTAGGCCAGAGGGACCTCGTTACCTACTGATGGATGAATGAGAAAATTCTTAATATTTGGGAATCTTGATCTCAAAGAGGTTCCAGGTTAAATCTATTCAAACATATTTGAAATTTCCCCCCCCACCTTAATCCTCCTCCTCCGAGGGGGGAGGAAGTTACTTTGTTTTGACTCAATTGGGGTAATAATGTGTTATCCTCTTTCATAAGCATACAGAGGTTTTACTGCAGCCGTTTTACCCTCCATGATATTGTAGGCGAGAAAGATATGTTGTTACTGAGAAAATTTAAACCGGGCGTTTCCAAATACTGGCTCTTGACGCTGGCGGGGTTGGTGTGGAGTACAACAGGGGTGATGCTCTGCCTTCTGGCCTACCGATGGTTTATAACCATCCGTTGGAGTGGGGCCATCCCGCTCGGATTAATCAGCATTTTGCTGGCGTTGGCAGTCTATCGTTTCGGCTTTTCCAAAATCGCTCAAATGAACATCAGGCGCCTTTGTCTTCTGACGGAAAGGACCTGCATCTTCGCATTTCAGACCTGGAAAGGGTATCTTATCATAGGGTTGATGATCCTGTTGGGCAGCACCCTGCGCAGTTCAATGATTCCAAAATATTACCTGGCCATTCTCTACACGACGATCGGTGGCGCGCTCTTTCTTGCAAGTTTCAGCTATTACAGACTCCTCTGGCAGGCGATCGTTCGGAAGGAGCGCTGTTAACCCAGATATTGCGTAAATTTTCACTATACGGACGTGGGCAAGCCGTTCTGGAAAGGCTTCACGGCGCACCTTCCGTGAATAGAACGCTTACGTCCCAGACCCCTGGCGGAGTTCACATTAAGTGGAGTCCTCCCCTTCCCTTAAAATGTCAAATCGATCGCCGTCTGAAGCCTTGAAGAGCGGTTTGCCCATGGCCGTTTCTGCACCCATTAAAAGGCGGGTTAAATCATTAAGGCAAATCAAAAATTCCGGTATTTGTTCGTAATGGGTAGTCTGCGGTCCTTTCCCAGGGCCCGGTGAGTGATCTTCACTCCCGGAGGGCTCTGCCTCCGTTTGTACTCGTTCCGGTCAACCATCCGGATCACTTCTTTGACGAGCCCGGCTTCAAAGCCCGTCCTCGCGATCTCTTCAACGCCTTTATCTTCTTCGACATAAGCCTGGAGAATCGGATCGAGGGTAGGGTAGGGTGGGAGGGAATCCTCGTCCTTCTGGTTGGGCCTCAGCTCAGCAGAAGGCGGTTTGATAAGAACATTCCGGGGAATCAATTCTCTTCCGGCCTTTTTGTTTCTGAATTCGGCTAATTGAAATACGAGGGTCTTCGGAACATCCTTCAAGACGGCAAACCCTCCTGCCATATCCCCGTACAGTGTACAGTAGCCCACGCTCATTTCACTCTTATTGCCTGTCGTCAGAACGATCCATCCGAACTTATTGGAAAGGGCCATCAGGATATTCCCCCGGATACGGGCCTGGATATTTTCTTCAGCCTCGTTGGGCTTCAGGCCTTTAAAGCGGGGAGTGAGGATATTCAAATAGGTCTGAAATATTTCGGTGATCGGGATGGTGAGTAAACGGATGCCGAGATTCCCGGATAAAAGCTCAGCATCTTCCAGGGACTCCTTTGAGGAAAACTGAGAGGGCATGGCGACTCCGACCACGCTCTCTTTTCCCAGGGCATCGACAGCAATCGCCGCCGTGATGGCTGAGTCGATGCCCCCGCTCAGACCGATCAGGACCTCTTTAAACCCATTTTTCCGGATATAGTCACCCGTGCCAAGGACGAGGGCTCCATAGATCTCCGAAAGCCGATCCAGGGCTTTCATTTCCTTCTTGGGAAGAGAGGGTTTTTTCCGGGAGTTGTTCCCGTGATTTGAGAGATTGATTCTTCTCAACTCTTTCTCTCCCTCGGCTTCTCTCTCTCTCCTGATTCGCGGGTCATGAAGCCGCATCCGGAAGACGGCCTCCATATCGAGGTCTGCCAGCACCAGATCTTCCGTGAACTGTTTCCCCCGGGTGATCAACTCGCCCCGTTGATCGTAGATGACGCTTCCTCCATCGAAGACCAATTCATCCTGGCCACCCACTAAATTGCAGTAGGCGACAATGGCAAGATTGTCGGAAGCCCGTGTGGAGATCATCTTTTCCCGGAAGGCCGATTTTCCTACATGATAAGGAGAAGAAGAGATGTTGATGATCAGTTCTGCCCCTCCGTGCAGGGTCTGGGTCCGGATCGGATCTCCGGGATACCAGAGGTCTTCACAGATGCTCAGTCCAATCGGAGTCGATTTAAGGGTAAAGATGAAGTTTTCCTTTCCGGACTGAAAGTATCGGTCTTCATCGAATACCCCGTAGTTCGGGAGGTAGGTTTTATGATAGGCAATCATCAATTTCCCATGATGGAGAAGGGCAGCGGCATTGAAGAGATCTTCCTGTTTATCGACAAAGCCGACGATGGCAGTGATGGAGGAAGTAGCCCTGGCAATCCTCTTGATGGCCTTGAGATTGGCTTCGATAAACTTTGGCATAAACAGGAGGTCCTCAGGGGGATAGCCGGTGACAGCCATTTCCGGAAAGGCCATAAGATCCACTCCCAATTTCATTCCCTTTTCAATATAAGCGATGATCTTTTTCGTATTGCCTTCGATATCCCCGACGGTCGAATTGATCTGACAAAGTCCGATTCTGACGGTTCGCATCGTTTCCCCCATGAGCGTTCGGAGTCTTTTGCTCAAAGTTCAGAAATGAAACGAAATCTATTTAACACGTAAATTAAGGAATTTTATAGAGAATGTCAAGTTGGTGAAGGAAATGGGGAACTTTTTCCGTTTCCCGGTTGTCTAATGATTCAAAGACCAAACAGAAAGGAGAATGACGATGCGTTGCGTACGGCTATTGATCCTTGCAGTCTTCATGATGGCAGCGGCAGCACCTGCGTACCCACACGGCGGAGACCGGTGGAGGGGAGAGGTTAGCGTCGAGGTTGTGTCTCAGAATGGAAACACCTTCCTGACCCTTCCGCACCAGGATTTCTGGAAGGGAGAGACCCGCATCTTCAAGCAGTACCTTGAGGCGAGAAAGGGGGAGAACTACGGCATCGTTATTCGGAATAAAACTCCCGAGCGGGTCGGCGTGGTCATCGCCGTTGACGGCAGGAACATCATTTCAGGCAAAAAATCAAACCTCAAGAACGATGAAGCAATGTACCTGGTGAGCGGCTACGAGTATGCCCGGTATGACGGTTGGCGGACAGACAAGGACACGGTGCATCAATTCTATTTTACCGATACGGCTGACTCCTATGCCATGAGGACCTTCGGCGATTCCACGTCGATGGGCGTCATTGCCGTCGCGGTTTACCGGGAGAGAGAACGGCCGAAACCGCAGTACGAGAACAAGAGGAAGGAGATCGCGCCCGGGGCGCCGTCAGCCGAAAGCTCGGTGATGGGCAAATCAGGTGCAGTTAGGGACCAGGCCGCTGGTACGGGCTTTGGCGATGCACAATACTCCCCAACCATCCGGGTTGCCTTCGAGCCCGAGCCCAATCCCGTTCAGAAGATACTCGTCAAATACGAATGGCGTGAGGTCCTGTGCAGGAAAGGAATTCTGAACTGCCTGCAGGAACCAGGGAATAGGCTGTGGGATGAAGACGAATTTGCGGCCTACCCGCCGGGATATCCGAGGAATTAACAGACCAGGGCCGGGTCCTGCCTGGAGCAGCGACCCGGCTCACAGAATGAAAAACGGGGAATTAGAAAAGTTTAATCTTCCTTTAATCATCCCTTAATCTTTATCAGCTAAAATTTATCAGGAATAGATTATTTAGAGTCTGTTTATCAATTGCTACCTCAATCAGAATCGTCATTCCGGCGAAAGCCGGAATCCAGTCCTTTCGAGACCTTCTGGATGCCGGATCAAGTCCGGCATTACGGAAAAGGGTGTTTATGGACAGACTCTATTTATTTTCCTCTCCCTTGCGAAGATGAGAAGAAATCTCACCGTTGTTATACTGGCGTCAGTAGTATTATTGCTGATTATCTCCCTTGCCCTACATCTTCACCGGCAAAGCAAGAAAGAAGTCGTTTCCCAGTTCAATGAGCATCAACTCGATCTGGCAAGGCAGCTTGCCAGGGGACTCGAATCCCATTTCCGTGCTTACTCCGTCACCATCCATTTACTAACTTCTCTCGCTTCCGTTCAGCATCATGACAGTGAACAAATGCCTGAAGATATCGGGAGGAACTTTGAACATGTGAGGGAGATCCATGCCCGGGCGATCTCTGTCTACGATGAAAAGGGAACGATCGTTTTTTCAACCCTCCCGGTGGCTAATGGCCTGAATGACGGAAGATCAAAATTTTTTGAAGAAGTAAAGAAGAAGGAAAACAAAGGGAAGATCCTTGTCTCTTCCCTGGTTCAAACGAAAGGCCTTCTCCGATCCCAATTTATTCTTGCCACATCTCTGTATCAGGAGACGGCTGATGCCAGGTATCCCAAACCGAACCAAAGATTTGTTGGCATTCTCTCCCTGACAGTTGACTTGGAAGAGTTGCTTGCCGAACACCTGTCTTTTGTTGACCCGATGATGCAATTACATCAGGTGTGGATCATGGACCGGGAGGGGACGCTATTGTTTCAATCCAAACACCCTGAAATGGCTCTGAGAAACATTTACCAATATCAAAGAGAAGAGAGCTGCCATCAATGCCACGTCTCGTTTGATTATGCCGAGAGAATGGTCAAAGAGAAACAGGGAACAGCAGAATATCAGTTGAAAGGGTTTCCGAAGAACCTCGCCTCCTTTGCCCCGATGAAGTTCGAAAACGCCTCCTGGGTCGTCGTGGTTTCAGCTCCATACAAGGAGGTGGTCTCGTTTGCGACAAAAAATTTGCGTGAGACAGCGTGGTTATTGGCCATTGTCATTCTCACGATGATGGGTGGCGTCATGCTCACTTGCCGGGACTATCGATTGAAGGTCAGGGCAGAGGAGGAGGCAAGACAGTGGCGAGAGAAACGGGCCCTGGAAAACCGGATCAGGGAATCCGAAGAACGGTACCGCCAACTGGTGGAACTCTCCCCGGACTCCGTGGCTGTCCATTGCCAGGGCCTGATCGTCTTTATCAACCCTGCAGGCGCAAAGCTTCTCGGTGCAGCAAATCCGGCAGAACTCATCGGAAGAAAGATTATGGATTTCATCCATCCAGATTATCGAGAAATCGCAAAACGGCGAATCCATGAGATGAAGGAAGGCAAAGAAGTATCCATGATTGAGGAAAGGTTCCTGCGGTTCGATGGAACAGCGATCGACGTAGAAGTGGCGGCAAGTCCCTTGATCTACCAGGGAAAGCCGGCTGTCCAGGTGGTAACCCGTGACATCACTGAGCGCAAGCGTGCGGAGAGAGAAATCAACCAATTGAACGAGGATTTGACACAACGGGCGATGGAACTCGAAGAGACCAATAAAGAACTCGAAGCATTCAGCTACACGGTTTCTCACGATCTCCGTAACCCGCTCACCGTGATTGGAGGGTTCTCTGGTCTACTGCTGAAAAAATATTCAAGTAACCTTGGTCCAGACGAACAACATTTTTTGAACAGCATAAGAAGAACCGTAAGACATATGGAACAATTGATTGACGACCTTCTCGCTTTCTCTCGATTCGGACATCAGTCCATGCATCCCACCCACATTCACATGGATCAGCTAGGAAAAGCCGTATTCGGGGAAATCAAAACGCTTGCTCAAGGGCGAACCCTTGAACTCAAGATAGAGCCCTCTCCTCCGGCCTATGGTGATCCGGCGATGATTCGTCAAGTTTTTGTCAACCTTCTGACCAATGCCATTAAATACACGAAGTCCAGGGACGCCGCCAAGATTCAGATGGGGGGGCGTGTGGAGAATGGGGAAACTATTTATTACGTTAAAGACAACGGCGTAGGGTTTGATATGACGCATTACGATAAATTGTTCGCAGCCTTTCAGCGTTTGCATCCCCCGGCTGAATTCGAAGGGACGGGAGTCGGACTCGCCACAGTTGAGCGTATCATTCAGCGACATGGAGGAAGAGTCTGGGCAGAAGGGAAGGTTAATGAAGGAGCAATCTTTTATTTTTCGTTGCCAAGACAAATTTAAAAGGAACCAAGGCAAGAGGTAAGGGGCAAGGGCAATGGGTCATGGGCTATTGGCAATAGGCTATAGGTAATAGGCTATGGGCAAAAACAAAATAGTGCCTGTAGCTTTCTTTTCTTGTAGTTTCTTGCCTCTTGCCCATTACCTATCGCCTCTCGCCTATGGCCTATGGCCTTTCACGATGGGCTATAGGTAATAGGCTATGGGCAAAACAAAAGGATTCAAGGGTTCCCAAGGGTCAAGTGACCCATCGACTCATTTACCCATTTTCTCCTTGCCCTTATCCTTATCCCTAACCTATCGCCTCTCGCCCATGACCCACGGTCTATTGCCCATTACCCTTAACCTTAGCCTCAACCTTTCCTTGCTCTTCACCTATTACCTATTGCCACTTACCTCTTGCCTTTTTCATACTAATCCTTTCTCCCGGGCGTAGCAGGCCAGTTGCAGGCGACTTTTCACCTTGAGTTTCTCGTAGATACTGTGGAGGTGGACCTTGATGGTCCCTTCACTAATATACAACCGGTCTGCGATCTCTTTGTTCCTCAGCCCGTCACTTACCAGGCGCACAATCTCGATCTCCCGTGGCGTCAGGAGTTCCGCGATCTGGCGCCCGGCAGCCTGGCGCTTGAGCAATTTTTCCAGGGCGAGGCTGACGGAGCGCTTCTCCAGCCACTGCTCGCCGGCATGCACCTTGTGGACGCACTGAACCAGGAGTCGTGGTGCCATCTCCTTCAGCACCACGCCGGAGACGCCGAGGCGGATGGCCTCGAGCGCCTGGTCTTCGTCCAGCGCGGCCGTCAGGACAACCACCCGTGTGAGAGCTTCTCCTTCCGCATCTCCCGCAGCACTGCCAGGCCATCCATTTCGGGCATGCGGAGATCGAGGATCAAGACATCCGGCTTGTGTTGACGCACCGCCCGCAGCGTCGCCTCGCCTTCCAGACAGCGCGCCAGGACCTGGAAGTCCGGCTCCCGCCGGAAGATCTCCTCCAGGCCGTCAAGAATGATAGGATGGTCATTGGCCAGGACCAGCGTAATCGGCATCTCAGCCTCCAGAGCGGGGCAGCGGGAGGGTAATCCCCAGCCTCGCCCCGGCCTCGCTCGAGTCAATGGCCAGAGTCCCTCCGAGGGACGCAATCCGTCCCTTCAGCGTCGCTGGCCCGAGTTTCTGCTCCGTCAACGAAGCGTCATCATAGTGGCCGCGGAACGAGAAGCCCCTGCCGTTATCGGTTACAGTGATCCGTATCTCATGATCCTCCACGTGTAATTCCACCCTTACCGACGAGGCGCCGGCGTGCCGCGCGGCATTGAGCAGGGCTTCACTGACAAGGTAGTAAATCTCGTGCGACAGGACCTCAGGCACCTGCGAATCAGGGTCCGCCATGGTGAGGTCCACGCGCAGACCCCATTGTCTCTTGACCTGTTTGGCGAAAGCCTCTAAGCGGGTGAGCAGACCATCCTCCCCCTGAGGCACACCGCTGGAGGGTGATTTCAGCTCCCGGATGAAGGATCGTAGGACCTCCTGTTCGTCATGGAGCAGACGATCGATTTCCAGCAAGGGCCCCTTGGCCTTTGATGGCTCCTCGTCCAGCATGCGGCAGGCTGTGTCTAATTTCATCGTCACCGCGGCCAGGGATTGGAGCAGGCCGTCATGGAGGTCGTAGGAGACGTGGAGGCGTGCTTCGGCGGCTGCTACCCGCTCAAGTCGCTGGATAAGGTAGAAAAGGTCCATGCGGGCTGAGACCGCCCGGGCTGCAATCTGGCCCAGGAGCAGATCATCAGAGGACAGGCCCTGCTTGTCCAGGAAGAAGAGGCGTCCTTCCAGGCTTTCCCCGCGGAGCTTCAGAGAAAGGACGATCTTGATGGCAAACCGCTGCTGCAGATCGGGGTGCATCGGTGAACCTTGCCAGTGTTGAAATCCGGCGGAAGATGTATGAAGCACCGTGGGACTTCGAGCACGAAGATCCTGGGAGAAAAAGTCGCTCTCCGACATCGGCTCCGCCACAAGAGGCTCAAATCTATTGGGAGGTTCGCGTGTCCAGTCTAACTTACCCGAGGACCGTAACGCCAGGTGAAGCCAGGGTTCTTCCTCTTCATTCCAGGCCATGAGCACCCGCGGGGCGCGGAGGATACCGCAGACGTAATCCAACTCACCCCGTAACAAGGCGGCGGCTTCAGATGGAACAGCACGGGGCCAGGCCGCCAGCATGGAAAGTTCCCTGCGATGTCGATCCTGCAGGACCCCCAGGTACCCCAGCATGATAGAGACCACCGCCAGATAGATGGTCCGGACCATATGCCGATAGGGCTCAAAGACCGGGGAATGCCGAAACTCCATTTCCACCATCCCCAATCCGGTATAGATCACCAGGGCTGCACCCGCGGTCCACAACGTCCCGCGCAAATGCCAGCGCACAGTGCCACATATAACTGAGAACACACAAAAGGCGAAGGTACTCATAGGTCGTGCGGTGATATACTGGAAGAAAGAGAATACGGCAAGATCGAAGACATGGGTAATAATGGGCAGGCGACCCCAGGGTTTTGGTACTCTCCACACCAGAAAAGCCAAGATTGCGGCATAGACTGTGTAACCGGCCATCAGATCGTCGGCCAGGTGGGGTATCCTGCCTGGTTCGGACGGGTCCAGATAGACCGCCAGCAAGGAAAATACTGCCAACACCAGGCGTGCTGCGGCGATCAGGCGCTCGGTACGGTTCTTCCACATGTAAGACAGGTTTGTTAGAATCCTTGTCCTCCCACCGATGTCGAGAAAGGGAAATAAACCCTTGAATTGAACCGTGCGTTTAAACTGCCATCGTGGTATTAAGTCCACAAAAAGAGATACTTTGTCAATGAATTTTTTAGGAAGCATTTTCGCCTTTATTGCGAAAATTTTTCCTTCACAGAAAATGGTCCCTGCATCCATTTCTGCTTTTTTGTTGAAATAAAGATAAGTGATTGTGAGTTAAAGAATATTTTTCATACCCCGGAAAAGTGAAAACAGGCTCCCCTGCAAGAAGAGAATCTCTACCTTTCAGTCCTATATCGAAAGATATAGAAAATTATACCGTCAAAATTACCGGAAATGTAGCTTTCGCTCTATTGTACGTTTCAGGCCGAGCCGGTATACAGAGAATTTTTGGGGTCAACTGAGGGGGAAGAGGTGACCGACGCGGCTGAGCGCCGACAGGCATTGCGGTATCCGATCCCGCTCCAGTGGAGTTGGAGAGAGGGAACGGCATTATCCGGAACATCAGTACTTCCGGCGTGCTCTTCGAGACGGACCAGGTGTTCCCCGCCGGAGCCCCCATCCGGTTGACCGTTCTGATGGAATCTACTGCCGGGTATTCCGACCTGTCTCCACTGCCAGGGGCAGGTCGTGCGGGCCGAGCAGCACGAAGAAAAGATGGGGGTTGCGGTTGCCTTTACGTCGTATCGATTCGAACCGCTCCGCGGCGTGAGGTAGAATGCTGATGGAGTTCAATTCCGCAGTCTCAGCAATTTCTCATGACGGATCGTCATCCGCGCCTGCGTGCCGGAACGTCGCTTCGACTGCAGGTACGAACCATGAAAATGGTTTTGATTTCTTGACGCTATGCGCTAAGCTCTCTGCGCTATGCGATTTTCTAAGGATCGGGGAGGATGATGCAGAAGATCGTTAGCATTGGTTCTATCGTATTTCTCCTTTTGACGGGTTGCGCTGCAGTTAAAAACCCCACGCCGACGACCTACCCGGGAGTCCAGGCAACCTACCCCTACACGGAAAAGGAATATCGACTCCAGGTGGGAGACCAGTTGGACATCAAATTCTTCTATAACCCTGAACTGAACGAACAGGTTACGGTTCGTCCGGATGGCCGCATCTCTCTCCAGTTGGCCCATGAGATCATGGTCGCTGGCTTAACCCCTATGGAATTAACCGAACTTCTCACCAGGAAATATGCTTCCGAACTTAAGAAACCCGAGATCACTGTGATTGTCCGTTCCTTCGGGGGACAGAAGGTCTACGTGGATGGCGAGGTTGCAAAACCCGGTATGGTTCCCCTGATCGGATTCACGACAGTTCTCCATGCCATTTCCCAGGCCGGGGGGATGAAAGATACTGCCCGCAGGAGTCAAGTGGTTATCATTCGGAGGGCTGAGGACAATAAACCGCTTGTTTTTCAGGTCGATCTGGAAAAAGTGATCGAAAGCACAGACATGAGTCAGGACATTCCCCTCAAACCCTATGACATTATCTATGTGCCTAAATCGCTTATCGCCAATGTCAATCAATGGGTGGATCAATACATAAGGAAGAACCTCCCGATTACACCAGGCTTTGGGTACTACTTTCAAACACAACAATAAAAAGGGAGGGAACACCTCAATGAATTAGTGTCTGTCCATAAAATGTCATCCTCAATGAGAAGCGTCATTCCGGCGAAAGCCGGAATCCAGTCTTTTCAAAACCTTCTGGATGCTGGATCAAGTCCGGCATGACGGAAAAGCTGAGTTTATAAACAGACTCTAACAAGAGCAATCTCTTTGATGGCAAGCCAAAAAAGATGCTGCACGTTGCGCCAGAGCGTTGGTTTGAATCAAGGCTTAGGAAACGGCTAGGGGCCAACTATATAACTGCTGATTTATCCAATCCCCGTGCGACGGTGAAAATGGACATCACAGATATTAAATACCAGGATGAATCGTTTGGCGTAATTTACTGCAGTCATGTATTGGAGCATGTAGGGGATGACAGGCGAGCTATGAGAGAGTTCCATAGAGTTCTGAAGCCAAATGGTTGGGCCATATTGCTTGTGCCCATCACTGCTGAAGAGACATTTGAGAACCCATCGATTGTTGAACCAAAAGAACGCTTAAAGACATTTGGCCATGAAGGCCATGTTCGGAGATATGGTTCAGATTATACTGATAGACTTCGCGACGCGGGTTTTAAAGTGGAAGTCACAAGAGTTGACGACTTCATTGAGAAAGATGATGCAATACGAATGGGGTTAACACGTGAGAGTGGGGAAATCTACTACTGCACAAAATTGGGTTTGAGCGGCTAACATTTATGAGGCGTCCCCAGAGTGCGGGGCGTAGTTGTTCCGTTCATTCGGTTATTCAGTAGGGATATTGGGTCAGACTTGCATACTTGCATTCAGCATTTCAAACACCTGGGCCATTGCTCCTTGTCTTTCTCAGCTCTCTGCGATCTCTGTTCTTTCTTCCGGTTCTTCAAAGTCGCGGGATCCTCCTGTTTCTTCAA
>CAWEAV010000011.1:0-16542 GCA_963806715.1 uncultured delta proteobacterium | reverse complement strand
TTTCTCCTCGGCAGGCCATCAGATGCGCCTCTGACATCTGCTGCGTTTCCCTGAGGGTCAGGGTAAACAGGCTCCATGGGGTTCAAGGGGCGGTGTCTGGTCAATAGCTACAGGGAAATGAAAAGGCGGGGGTGAAAAACCGTGCGGAGGGTCCTTCCTTCTTAAGTTGACTATTATGTTGCTAATGTCAAAGAGGTGAATGAGGCATAGGCTTTAAGTGGGCGCCTATATTTGAGGGACGTATTGTTTTAGATGGTTTTTGAGATGATTTAGGAGAGGCATTATATCACGACGAACTTCATCGGTGGTAAAGATTCTTGTATCATAGCGTGCATCCTCGCTGTCATCCTTCAATGATCTGTAGAGCTTAAAAAGTGGGTTTCCTAATTTTGCGTTAGCATTTATAAGATGATGTCTAGCCCCGTGATCACGTGGATGTTGCGCGATAGTCGCAAAATAAGAATCGACGTAGTGGACAGCAGAGTAAAAGATACCATTAACTACCCAATCAAGGTAGGGTGTTGAAGCAAGGTCAAAGGATAAGCAAAATCTTTCATTATGTCTTGCTTTGGCTATGTGTTCTTTTGAATTGGGCATAATTCTTTAGTTAACGGTGGAATATAGTTTTTGCTTTAGATGGATGAAGTTCATTAATATTTCTATTATTTCTAGAAATCACGTGAAAATCGAAACGGAAGTCTTTGAAAAGGTCAAGAATGTCGTATTCGATATCGTAGATCTTCTTTCTAACCTCTCTGTTTAGTATATTGATAGTTGTCCAAATGTTTATTAAATTATTTTCTAACGAAAGAAAAACATACTCGACCTCAGGAATAGTAAACAACTTTTCGGCAACAAAATTCTCAAGTCTATTTGTCGAAGTGTCTACTTTTTGGATCTGAAGCGTTTCATCAATTGTATAAGGATCTAATACATCCGTAACCGGTATAGGAAACAACGCGGTCAGATGGAGATGAACTATTTCTATCCAAGAAGATAACTTGTCATCAGGTTCTGAGGTTGAAACAGGAGTCTTCGTTTGAGGACCGTCTATGCAGCCAGTTTGACTATATGAGCGAATCTTTTTGGTAATATCCGCGGTAATAAATAATTTCGATGGTATATTGGTGCTCACTTCCACTGTTTGTATCTGAGGGCTCATTTCAACTCACCACAGTTCCTTTCTTTAATTTTTCAGGGGCCGAAATAGCCAAAACATTTGAGGATTTGACTACGTAAACAGGATTGCCAGCATTGTCGTACTTATCTGGTATTTTGACAATATTGGTGACAACCACTTTCATGCGAATATTAACGCCGTCAGTTACTTCGTATTCATTCCAGTCTTCTTTTACTGCTTTGAAATCCAGGTCAATGGCGTCCATGATTTTGCCTTCAAAGGGAACCTTAATGTTTCTTTCCATGATTATCTCCTCTCTTAACTTAAGATCTAATTGGCTGAGTTACAAGAATGTGAGTAATAAAAAATTACATTAGGGGATAAATTCTATATTTTCTGAGAAGAGATGTCAATAGAAATTTGAGCCATTAAGGTTAAGTATTTGTTTCCACAAGGAAATATGTTTGTGATTTAGGTGGCGGCAGGAATTTGTAAAAAAAAACTTGACAAGTTTCACTTTTTATAATATAGAGTAGTACAAAATAGTGAGGTGAGAGAAATGGCCATAAAGAAAGTTCGGAAGATCCATATAAATATAACCATAGACGAGGATCTAAACGCGCGAATTGAGAAGATAGCAACGGAATTAAGATTGAATAAGAGCCAACTCATAAATAACCTTCTCTCGATGAGTATGGGCGATGTAAACATTCTTAAGAAAACTGGGCTTTTAAGGTTTGCTAAGGCGGTAAGAGACAGCAGGGAAAAGGGGTTAAAGGTGAACAATAAAGGTATCGCGCTTGAGGATAGTGAGTAAAGGATTATGGGCAACTGGTTGGATGAATACCCTGATTTAATGACAAGAGAGGAGGTTGCAAAGGTTTTAAGGAAGGATACTCCGCAGGGATAAGATTTTTAAGAAGGTGTTTAGATTGACCCGAATTAAGATTACCGCTAAGGATCTGAGAGATTACTTCGCCTCGACAATCGCTATGGGAAGTGAAAAATATATCCCTGATATCGTCACTGTGAGCAAACTCCTTGGGCACACGAACCTTAACACCACGGAGAGGTATCTTTACTCTTTGAAAGAGGGTAGAATGAGGGCCGTGAGTATCTTAGACCAGGTTGACAGGATTAGCACGGGCATTAGCACGGGAGAGGGTAACGAGGGTGAAGGGAGTAACCTAAGTGCTGGAAATGATTGGTGGCGGTGCAGGGATTTGAACCCTGTAACATATCAATCCTTTCCATAACTTATCCCCTCTTGTACCATATTTGCACCATATGGTATCACCTTCCCGCTCATTACAGACGAAAAACTCTCCGTTAAATATTTGGCATATCTTTCCGTTGATCTCTTGTCCGTATGACCGAATATAGCCTGAAGAACGTCCTTAGAATAGCCAGCATTCAATCTTTGCATTCCAAACGAGTGCTTTGTCCCTGGATACATAGAGACAATCGGGATTCCATATTTCTCATGGGCTCTAAAATTTGCCGTGTGCCATATTTTCTCGTGAGTTCGCTTCACATAGGGCAATCCCTTTTTTGAGAAAACGAACTTGCTTATTTCCCTCGGCTTCAAGCAATCCTCAATTTCAGGGATGATCGGAAGAATCCTAATTCTCTTTGTTTTCGTTCTCTCCCTCAACATTCCCTTACTATCAATCACCGTAGAAATAACGATTATTCCTTTATCACGATGGACATTCTCTCTCAGCAACCCTCTCGCTTCATTCGGTCGGCATCCCGTGTACCTCTGGAAGGTGAAGATTGGCCGATCCGCTTCAGGAATGAACTCAAAAACCTTATTCTGTTGATCTTCCGTAAGCCATCGGATCGGTTTCTCTTGAAAGGTCACGGTGGGAAACGTAGGCAATTTAGGGATTGAATCAGCATGGAATCTCAGACACGCCCTCAATTCAGCAATAATATTGTAACAATATTTATCAGAGCACCCCTGATCTTTCAGCTTGCTAAGAAACTCGTCAATGTGAATCCTTCGGATCTCCCGAATGTCCTTTCCCTTGAAAAAAGGCAGTAAAAATTTGTTAGCGATTCTTTCTCTTGATTCCAACGTTTCAGACGAAACCGGCTTTCAATTTAATCCATGTCTCCACGGCTCTTTCAAAAAGGAATGGTTTATCTTTCCTCCATGCCGCCGGATCAAACTCCTTTCCCTGCTATTAACTGCTCGATATGCGCTAAAGTTTTAGCACACTGTCTCTCAGTTTCAAGAGGGTCTCCATCCCTATTACGGTAAACATCAAACCTCTCTCCTTCATAGTAAAACGTAATCCTCCATCGCCCAGGCCGAAACTCTCGATAGCTACCCATACCAACCCCCAATAGAGTTTTGAGGGGAATTCTATCACCTCCACTCTCCGGGGTCAAGGAATCAAAAGCTAAATTGCTGCTCACTTACTTCCTCACTTCGCTTTCTCACCTATAAGCGGAATATTTTGCATCTTGACCTTCAGGCCCTTTTCCCACAGTCTAACGACCGCCTTAGCCAGATCAAACAGACCGACTGCTCTCAATACCTTCACGTCGGATTTCGCAACTGAGACACAGTTATTTATGAACTGACTCTTGTTCATATCCAATTCCAATGCCATCTTGTCTAACCACTCATTCAAATCCTCATCAATCGTGATATTGATATGAACTTTCTTCATCGCCATCTCCTTTCATTATACTCTTTTTATAGTATACTACCATTGCACTATTCATTTGTCAAGCATTTTCTTTGAAGCTCCGGGAGCCATCTAAAAACTGTTCACATATCGCATTAATGACAAGTCAAAGCCCCCGTGTTACTTAATCGGGGACCAATCTCCCCTCTCACTTTCTTCCTGTAACTTTCGCTTGACCATTTTCCCTAAAAGGAGTAGAGTATGATCGGAAATCAACAAGATACTGAGATGTAGAAATCTCCCTGGATAATTAACCCTTAAATTAAGCAAATTCTGTATAATATTGTCCAGGACGATCTATTCTGGAAAGAAATAGCATCAAACGGCCCTTTTTGACAGTAAATGCAAGGTCCGGTCGATCATTTTAGACAAAGAATAGAATAAGTATAAAAAAATAATGTTAGCCTAAGGAGGATAGAGGATGGATGAGATGGGTAAAATAGCCGAGGCACTTGGTTTGATCTTCGAAGGAATTGGCCGCCTGAAACGTGCATTCCCGAAGAAGGAGTTCACGATTGATGGACGTCTCGTCGGGGACATAGGCGAAATTATCGTGGCACTTGAATATGATGTTGAACTCTTTGATGTCGTCTGCGAAGGGCATCACGGCAAGACGTCAGATGGTCGTCTGGTACAAGTTAGGGTGACCTTTAAAGACTCTCTTACGTTCCCCTCCGTGCCTGACTATTATTTAGGCCTTAAGCTACACCGAGACGGAACCTACGAAGAGGTTTACAACGGTCCCGGAAAACTGATTTACGAGAGATACAAGCATAGAAGTGGCATAGGAAAGAAATTGTTATCGTTTCCTAATACTGACCTACGAGAGCTATCTGCCAGGGTACTGAGAAATGATCGTATTTCAAAGCGCAAGGGCTAACCAATCACTTAAGCCGACCCGGAATAGCGCTGATTTGGATTCGCAAGGCTCTGTGGCCGGTCGGCTTAGTTCCAGCGTTACGCTCACTTTCAAACGGAAATCACCAATCCAACAACACCGGAATTCTAACTCTTTGTAGGTGAACGCGCGATTTTAAACCCTTCTTCCTGAAGAGTGACCGATAATTCCCAGTGCCCAGCTTCATCACTCTTCGGGAGCCACACATTCTATCTAAAACACCAATATTTTATCACCCCATTCGATATTAACAACAAGGACTGAACCCCTCACGGTCCCCCCCTTAAATCGTCGCTCCGCTAAGGGAACCCCCCAACTTCCCCGGCAGGTTTCATATTGCCCTATTATTAGTAAGGAATAAATTGTTTTAGCCCCGCCTCTTTCTTTCCCAGGATGAGTTTGACCAACCGCAGACCTTTGAACCCCTGTAGCCCTATGGACTTCCCCCGCAGGAAACGCCGGAGATGTCACAGGCGCAGTTGGTGGCCCGCCGACGCCCACCGACGCCGGCTCGGCCACCTTCGCCCACCGACGCTTGCTTTTTCGTGGAAATCTTCCCTGACGATAGGAATTCAAGAACGCTTAAGAATGTTTTAACCTCTTTCCTATCCATAGAAGTCGTCAGCCCCTTGCCCTCGATGTATTTCCACGGATAAAGGGATTTAATAATTTCAAAAGAAACATCTACCTTTTTCAAATAAAGATCATCCCCGAACATTTCTTGATCCATTTCACCGTCTATTGTTATCAAGCATAAGGGCCCCACACTTGGCGATCCTCACACGATAGGATTCACAAACCTTGATCTTTCTAAGAGCCTCGCCAACTTTAAACCTGTTATTGAAACCGTTGTCCTGTGCACCGTAATCAATACATCCATTTCCATCACTCTCAGTTTCGCACACAGATTTACAATTACACTTTTCACATTTCTCAGCATCTGTACTAAACCCTTGATCCACAGGCGAAGTAGTTTTTAAACGAATCCTGGGCCTTCGTTTTCTACCCAATCCATCAGAAGGCTTCCCAAACCAACGCCTGATCTTTCCATTACTATCTAATGCCCAAACAGGGAGTTTCCCTTGATAGGATTTCCCCTTCTCAAAATAGCCATGCTTATCGAAATACCCGACTAAGTTTTTCCAATGTTCCTCACTCTCAATATAGTGCTCCCAAATGACCTTTCCAAAAGGCCACCATCTCTTGATGACCCCATGGCCAATCATTCCCGCCCGACCCTTATTTTCCGTCTCAATAAAAAGGTGCCAATGAGGGAATCCGTCCTCATGCCATTCTAAAAAGCAGACCCAATCGACGATCTTCACACCCTCCGCACGTTCAAGTTGCTTTAGAAGCCTGCCTATCCCCCTCTTAGAATTGATTTCGGAGTATGCTTCACGACCATCGACATAAGGGGAACGACTCACGCTCAACATTAGTTCCCTGGTGAACTCAGGGTCAAAAGACCTCAACCGCTCAACAGCTGCCCGCTTCAAGCCCTTCCAACAGATGGGACACCACGAAGAACGGCAGCCACACTTTTTGAGAGAAACGGTATGTGAATCGGTATCCGATTCAGCAGGCCACCGTAACTGAGTTTCTTTACAAGTGAAGGGTGAACCCTCAACCGTGCGGCTTTGAACCGGTTTAGAGGCAGGATTGACATTCTCAGAATGGTTTAATATACTACTCATGAGTGAAACGCCCCCAAGCGTTACACCAACCGACGCCCCTGGATGCCCTCTCAAGACCTCCAGGGGCATTTATTTAGCTCAATCCCGTGCTAATCTCGTACTAATTTCCAAATAAAAAAGCGTAAACAAACGCCCATCGACGTCTATTTACGCTTCGTAAGATCCTGATTATCTTTGCTCTCTTTATCTACATCCGGATCACTTAAATCCCCCCCCTGAAACTCATACCGGATCACATAGACAATAATCTCACCGACCCCAAAATAAAAATGGTGCAAACGGTTTTGTACCACATTTGCACCATGCAATTTTGAAGCTAAGTTATTGAAATTATTGGTGGCGGTGCAGGGATTTGAACCCCGGACACTGCGGATATGAGCCGCATGCTCTGACCAACTGAGCTACACCGCCAAACCAATTCAATTTTACTGAATCCTGGGGAATTGTCAACCCAAATGTACTTTCAACATGGGATCCTCAGTCGATAAACTTCTTAGGATTCAACGATTCCAGGGATTGAGGGGCAACTCTTGAATGCTTCTACGATGTGTTAGAATTGGGGTGATGAGGAAAACCGTCCCAGTTCTTTCGAGTCTTCTCCTTCTTCTGGGGTTTCTTTGTATTCGTCCAGCCTTTGGTTCGGTTCCGAATTTTCAGTTTGATATTAGATCCCACTCGCTTCATATAGAAATAAAGCCGGCTGAACATTTTATTCGGGCTGAGGATCGAATCGAAATTGACTGGAAAAAGAAGGCGGGTTCTCTCTCCTTTCTTCTCCATCCCGGTTTGAAAATCAAAAGTATTGTAAACTCAAAAACAGGAAAGCCTCTCCAGTTTGCTGTAGCTCCGTTATCTTCCGATGCAAAAAGGCTGGATTTATCCGTCAAAGAACTGAAAGCACCTCTTTCTATCTCCATTTCATACGAGGGTCAAATTTATGATCCGGTGATGAAGGAGAAGGCTCTCCAGTTTGTTAGAGGGGATCAGACCTCCGGCCTGATCGGTGAGGAAGGAGTCTACCTTTCTTCTTCCTCCCATTGGTACCCGGACCGGCCTGATTCGCTTGCCACTTTTCGGGTGAGTGTCCGAATCCCCGATCCCTTCCGGATCGTTACACAGGGAGAACTTCTGTCTGAAGATCTGAAAGGTAGTTTCTGGGAGTCCAGATGGTCTTATAAGCTGCCTGCAGAGAGTTTAACCCTTGTAGCAGGGAAATATTCCGTTAGAACCCGGAACGTAGATGGTATCCGCGTCTCCACTTATTTCTTTCCTGAAGACGATCGGCTCTCGGAAGTCTTCCTCAGCGCGGCAGAAGAGTATCTGAGGATCTATTCTGATCTCCTCGGTCCATATCCGTATAAGAAGTTTGATATTGTCCAGAATTTCTTCTCAAGCGGCTACGGTATTCCCACGTTTACGCTTCTCAGCCCGGATGCCATTCGTCAAGGGAAAGAGTTCCTCAGGCCGGGTGCCCTGGACCATGAGATTGTCCACTCCTGGTGGGGCCACTCTGTCCTATTCAAGCCGGGGGCCGGGAATTGGGTGGAGGCCCTGACCTCTTACTGCACCAACTACTTTTATAAAGAGATGAAGATGGGCGAGGAGGCCGCACGGAAACATCGCCAGGAGATTTTGCAGAAATATGCCATCCAGGTGTCTCCCTCAAACGACTATCCCCTCCAGCAATTTGGAGGAAAAGAAGATGAGGTCTCGGCACAGATCGGTTATGGAAAAGGCTCCATGGTCTTTCATATGCTGCGAAGGATCGTGGGTAAGGAACGTTTCTTCGGCACGTTGAAAGATTTCGCAAAACAGTATGAGGGAAAACAAGCGAGCTGGAAGGATATTCAAAAAGTCTTTGAAAAAGCGAGTGGCCGAAATCTCAATCCATTTTTCTCTCAATGGCTGGACCGTCCGGGAGGGCCCCAACTGAAGCTTGAAAATGTCTACTACCAGGGTACCCCAACAGGGTATCGCATCTCGGGGGAGGTGGTTCAGGATGGAGAGATTTATGAACTCTCGCTTCCCATCGAGATTGATGATGGGATCGAAAAACGAAGCAGCCTGTTGGAGGCTTCGAAAACGGAGAAATTTCTTTTCCCTGGATGTTCCAAAATTGCCGCTAACCCTGGTCCTCGATCCCGATGCCCATGTCTTCCGGAGACTCTATCCCGAAGAAATCATTCCGGGTCTCAATGCCTTTCTCGAGGATCAAGAAAAAATCTTTATCCTGCCCGATCGGGGAGATGAAGAAAATAACAAAGCCTATCTGTCACTGGCCCAAATGGCCTCGGATAGAAAGGGCGGGAGGATTCTCTCAGTAAAAGAGGTGAGCGAAAGGGAAATTCTCAACTCCTCTTTAATGCTCTTCGGCGAGAGCTATAAGGACCCTGTTTTTTCAAAGATCCTCTCAAACCTTCCCGGTCCGGTCCGTTTTCAGGATGGCGTTTTTTCTCTGAAAGGGATAAGGATCGGCGAAGAGGACGAATCCTTCCTTTTCACCTATCCCCATCCCTTTTCTCCCGGGAAGTGGATCACCCTCTACTTTGGTCTATCAACAGCCAGCCTTTCCCGGTCCCGTTTCATCTTTTTCTATGGCTGGGACAGCTATATTCTCTTCAGAAATGGAAGACCTGTTGAAAGAGGCAATCTTTCCCAAAAGGCATCCTTCACCTCCTGGGACCTGGCGGATCGCTCCTTGAATCGGATTGACATCCAAAGGTTAAAAGAGCATGTCGTTCACCTCGCCTCCCCGGAGATGGAGGGAAGATTCCCGGGAACCTTGGGTTATCGCAAGGCCCAGGTCTATCTTGCCAATCAATTAAGTGAAATAGGAGTGACTCCAATCTACCAACCCTTTACAATCCCTGTGAGAGATATTGCCGAAGCGACCCTGTTTGTTGTGACAGCCAGAAATCAGGAAAGACTAAAGGCTGTGCCTCCTCATTTTTCGAGAGAGGGACAATGGAGCGGTCAGGAGATCGATCGATATGCCTTTGCTTTTGGCAGCGATCATTATCCCTTTTATCAGGCAGGAACTCCTTCACTCGATTATTTTGCATCCGATTACAGGATACTCCATACTTTTCAGGATAATCCTGAATCGGTCGATTATCATCCTGGCCGACTGGATTCCCTGAATCAATTTTAAGGAGTGAAAAGATGAAGATTGCTTATTTTGACTGTTTTTCCGGGGCGAGCGGTGATATGATCCTTGGCGCCCTGATCGATGCAGGACTGAGCCCCCGCCTTTTGCGGGAGGAACTGAATAAACTTCGAATTCCAACCGTCCAAATAAAAGTAAGAAAAGTTATAAAGGGCGGTCTTTCTGCAACCCGGGTCATTACGGAAGGGAAAAATGAGAAGAAGTCCCACCGTCATCTGGAGGAGTTGCTAAGGATTGTCGACCGCAGCAATCTGGAGGCTGAAGTGAAAGAAAGGAGCAGAGAAGTCTTTCAGCGAATCGCCTCGGTCGAGGCCGGTATCCATCAGCAACCTGTTGACGAGATTCACTTCCATGAGATCGGGGGACTCGATTCTGTCGTCAACATTGTCGGGGCTGTCTGGGGTCTCCGGAAGATGGGGGTTGAGGAGGTCCACGTTTCAAAGGTAAATGTCGGATCAGGTTGTGTGAAATGCGAACATGGTATTCTCCCTGTTCCCGCGCCGGCCACCCTTGCCTTGATGAAAGGAAAGCCGATCTATTCCTCGGGCATTGAGAGCGAACTTCTCACCCCCACGGGTGCGGCCATCCTGACGACGTTGGGCTCCCGGTTTGGAGCGCTGCCGACCCTTCAGGTCGAAGCAATCGGATATGGTGCCGGTCGGGATGATCTCCCTCATCCCAATCTCCTCCGCCTCATCCTCGGGACCAAAACCATGCCTTCCGGGAAGGAGAAGGTCATGATCGTTGAGACGAACATCGATGATATGAACCCCCAATTCTATGACTATATCATGGAGAGGCTTCTGACGATGGGAGTGCAGGAGGTCTTTCTAACCCCTGTCTTGATGAAGAAGAATCGACCGGCCACTCTGATCACCGTGATCTGCTCCGTTGAGAAAATGCCTTCCGTAGCGGAGTTTCTCCTCAGGGAAACGACGACCCTCGGGCTGAGATGGCGTGAAGAGGAAAGGGAAAAAGCCCTTCGTGAGATTCTGACGCTTCGAACCAAACATGGAAAAATCCGTTTCAAACTGGCCCGGTGGGAGGGCAAGCCAATCAACCTTGCTCCGGAATATGATGACTGCAAGCGATTGGCCCTGTCGGGAAGAGTTCCCCTTAAAGAGGTTTTTGAGGAGGCCAAGAGAGAAGCAGCGACTTTTCTGTCCAGATCAAAATCCGCTCCTTGATACTTTCCAAGGCTTCCTTGAAAACAGTCCTCTTGATGATTATTTATAGTTAGAAGGAGGTGGAAAAAATGAAAGTCCATGGTTGCTTATTATTAACAAGTATTTTTGTTCTGTCTTTGGCCAATCTCGGAGGATGCGCTCAAGTCCCTGTGAAAGCAACGTCCCCTCAATATGTGGGGTTAGGTGAATTCGAAAACCCGGTTCAAGGCCTGAATTTTACCGTTTCCCGAAAAGGAACCGCGACTCCAAATCCCAATGTACCGGTCATTAAACATGCCTATGCGATCGATCGGGGGATTTACGGGACTATCTTGAAGATTTATCTTGAGGCAGAGGACCCAAACGGAGACATGGCTAAAATTGCAACCACTGTTGATCAGGTCGGTTATGGCCATTACCCAACCGATTTCGTTATCCTCAAACCCCAGTACCGAAAGGATTTCAAAGGATATATCCAGTGGAATACGTTTTCGAATGTATCGCGCATGGACGAGTGGGTACAAGTCTATATCACAGTGGCCGTGATGGATAAGGCGGGCAAAACGAGCAATGAGTTTGTGTTCCCATTTACTTTTGAGACAGGGGTGGCGCCCGCTCCGAACCCTCCAGCGCCTTTTGATCAAGGGGATCTCGCCAAACTGGGATACGTATCGATTTATCTCTACAACCCATTCCATGGCAACGGGGATAGCGACAGGGACCGGAATTAGTGCCGGTTGGTTACTACGGAAATGGGTCACATGATAAAGAGTCCTCTTTTGAGGGCTTTTTATTATTACTTGCTTTTCTTGCCGTCGGATGGTAAACATTTTTCATCAATCTATTTTACAGGGGAGGAGAGTTATGGAATGGTTCGTCTATCGAAAAGGGCTGGCATTTCTTCTTTTGTTGATTTTTCTTTTGGGATTGGCCTGGACAGGATGCTACAGCACGGTCAAACGTAGTGAACCGGCGCCGACGGCTCCGGCACCCGCCTCGACAACGGCTCCACCTCCCGCATCCTCCAGCAAATACCAGGCAAAATATTACTTCTTTGACGATGTCCTTGTCCCGGGTGAGTTGGAGTATGATCAGAAGAAGTCTTTTGTCTATGAGACTCCCCAGTTCAAGGCGGGGACGCTCTACCTTTCAAAGTGGAATCTTGATGTCAACTCCATCATCAATTTCTTTCTCTATAATATGGAGAAGGACGGCTGGAAAATGATGACCAGCTATCGAGGAAAGGAATCTCATATCAGCTTCTATAAACCGGATAGAGGCTGTACCATCCGGCTCACCAATTCGTGGCTTGGTAAAACCTATGTCGAGATTCGGGTCGGACCGGTGACGTCTGAAGAAGAACTAAGACAAGGGCATGCTGTTCAGCCGAGTCAAAAAGACCATTGACCGCTACCATTTGTTAGACAGAAGTGATCGGATTGTGGTGGGTGTGTCAGGCGGGGTGGATTCGATGGTCTTGCTCCACGTGTTAAATGCCCTACAAAAGGATTTCGATCTTTCCTTAATTGTTGCCCACGTGAACCACGGTCTTAGACCGGATGAATCGAAGAAAGAGGCTGAGCTGGTTGAGAAAGAGTCAACCCGCCTCGGCCTCCCCTTTGAATACAGCCAATTCGATGTCCGGGCATTTAGCCAGACTGCAGGTCTCTCCCTTCAAGATGCAGCCAGAAGAACCCGTTTCCATTTTTTCAGAACCCTCCTCATAAAATACCGGGCCCAGAAGATTGCCCTCGGACACAATGCAGACGACCAGGTCGAAACCGTCCTTCTAAGACTTTTCAGGGGTTCGGGTTTGAAAGGCCTGAAGGGGATGCTTCCGATCCGGGAAAAGAGAGTGATTCGCCCTCTTCTTGAAACATGGAGAAGAGACATTGAATTCTTTGCCACTGAAAACAGGATTCCTTATCTCACCGACTCCTCCAATCTTAAGAAGGATTATTTAAGAAACAAAATCCGCTTGGACCTCATTCCTCTCATTGAAAGGGAGTATCAATCCAATTTCAGAGAGCTGGTGTTCAAGACCTCGGCCATTCTCAGAGAAGAGGATGATTGCATCGAGGGTAAGGCAGGGGAGGCTTATCAAAAAATAGTCCATGAAGAGAGGGATGGTTTCAGTTTCAGACTCCCAGAATTTCAGTCCTATCCCTCATCGATCAGATGGAGAATTCTTCTGAATTTGTTGGGCAGGATGTATGATGGAGAACAATTTGAAGAAGAGGTATGGTCTGCCATTGATCCGCTGTATGCAAAATTGAGGCAGTCCCGCTCCCAGTTTTCTTGTGGAGTTATCTCATGGAATCCTGGTTGAGAAGCGATATGATAGGGTGACCCTGAAAAAGGATAGAATCGAACTTGCCCCGCCCTTCGAAGTCGATCTCAACCTCTCCGGTTACACTTTGATCAAGGAGATTGGGAAAGAGGTACGGGTTGAGGAATTGGAGGGGAACTTAAAGAGAGGAGACCTCACCCAACGTCGAGACATTGCTTTTCTGGATTATCAAGAGCTCCAATTTCCCTTGAAGATGAGAAACTTCAGGCCCGGAGACCGGTTTCAACCCTTGGGGGTTAAAGGACACCAAAAGTTGAAGGAGTTCTTCATTGACCATAAGGTCCCTCGGTTTGAGAGGGCTAAAGTTCCTCTTCTCATTTCTGGAGAAAAGATTGTTTGGGTCGTGGGCCATCGGATTAGTGAGCAGGTGAAGGTTACGGAACATTGCAAGCGGATTCTGAAAGTAGAGGTAAAGAATGCGGTTCTCTAATGTTAGTAGGTCTTGATTAGATGCGGGGGATATGTTAACAAAAACATGAGTATTCAAAGGTTTTCTCCTGGCGAGGTTGTTCCAACCTGAATCAATTTTTGGAGGAGCAGCGGTTCCAGATTTTTTATATGGTCCCTTTTTTAACATGGGTCATCCGTGTTGTATGACCGGCTGGATTTTATTGTGAAAGGAAGGCTTCAAGGGATCCGATTTTTCCTGGTCATGCTTATCGCTTGCTGCATACCAGCATTTTCAGCTTATTTCTGTTATTGCAGCCTGGCAGAAACCGATTTTTCCTCTTCTGGGCCAAGCCTTGAAAATCCTGATCAGGAAAATCTGCTGACCGATTACCAGCACAAATCGAAAGCATCTGGACTACCCGGTTTTCCAAATCTTTCTCTTTTGAGAGGTCATCATCTCGAACAGGACCACCCTTTCTTTTTGACGACCCCTTCTCTCTATCAAAAAGATTCCATCCTACGATGTTAGAAGTCTATTTTTGCATTGCTTTCTTCGTAACCCTTTCGTTTCTTAATTCACATTTTTGATTTAATAAAGAAAGATGCAAGGAGAAAACGATCATGAAAAAGCTCTTAGTGCTTGCAGTTGTTGCAGCGGCTCTGGCATTATTCCTCTTTGATGCCGGGGTTGGTCATTGCAATGCTGACCCAGGTCAAATGGGTGAGCAATCCGGAGATAGGATTACGTTATCCAGTTCAGTCAGTGGTTTGAATTGCGCTTCGTGTCATATAGACATTTATCGCAAGGAGATTAACGAAAAGCATGCCCATAGCCAACTGGATGTGGCTACCGAATTGGCGGGTAGCCATGCCGGTGAAACCCCAAGTCAAGTGATCAAGGCTGAAAACTGCCTCGCCTGCCATGGGCCAACAGCAGTTTTGGTAAATGGAGGGATGAAAGAATCCCAGGCTCTGGGGTACTTCTTCACCACCACAGGAGGAGTAATTACTTCAAACACTTCTACTGCCAATGAGTCCCAATGGCCAAGCGTAGGCTGCGTCGCTTGCCATAACGTGCCCACGGGCCACCCGGGTTCCCCAGCCAAGCTGGGGGCTTTCAACTCAAGTAATCGTAGATACGTAAAAGTCAAGGGAGCCAATGATCTTTGCGGCCAGTGTCACGGTAACCTCCGTTTCCGAGACACAGACCACCTGATTTATAACGCTTGGACCATGACTAAGCATAGTCAAACCCAAAAGGATGTAGCTACGGAACTGGCCAGAAGTCATCCCGGTGAAATCCCGGATGATGTTGCCAATTCCGAGGACTGCATTTTCTGCCATGGACCCACATCCGTACGGGCCAACGGCGGGATGAGCGAATCCCAGGCTTTGGGATACTTCTTCACGACCCGGAATGGGAAATTCACGAAGAACACCCGTCCTGCGAAAGCTTCAGAGTGGCCAGCGGTGGGTTGTTCCAGCTGTCATGATCCTCATAGCCCGGGACAGCCTGCTTACTATAATTCAACCACGAAAAAGTACGAACCTGTTGACGAGGCGAGCCAGCTCTGCGGCCAGTGTCACGGTAGCCTCCATTTCCCGGACACGGACCACCTGAGCTACAATATCATCCAGGGCACTGGGGGCGTTAACGTACCGGATCAGCAGACCATGCCAGGGGTGACCTGCATTGATTGTCATATGTTTACCAATGGCCAGGATGGGAGTAACTCCACAAAGTACAATGGACACACCTTCAGAGTCATGGTAAAAGAAGCGGATGGGACTCAGTCTGCTGCATGCACGAACTGCCATTCAACAATGGATGCAGCAGCGGCTTCCCAAAAAATTGGACAGTGGCAAGACGAATTCCAGCAGACCGATACCCAGGCCCAGGATTTGGTTGGTCAAGCAGATAATGCCCTGAACGGAGTGAACGATCCAGTGCTTCAGAGTAAACTGGACGAAGCCAAGAAGAACTTAGCCTATGCAGAGTCAGATGAGAGCAAGGGTTTTCACAACCACAATTACCTGATGGCCCTTCTGAATGATGCGATTGCCAGGGCCAAGGAAATCCTGAAATAGGTTGGTTTGTTGCCATGAAACCCGTATGCAAGCATCTCAAGAATGGATGTGGATGATTTTGAAATAGGTTAGATTATTCTTATTCCTTAAAGGTGGGGAGAATGATGAATTCTCCCCACCTAAATTTTCGTTGAATGTAAGCTTGCTCCAATCCAATCAAACCTCATAGAATCGGCAACAACAGGTAATGCGGGATTGCTGTCCCCGATATTCTTCACCTGAACAACCTTTATCGCCCTTCACCTGGCATTGGACAGGATTCTTCTCAAAATCGAACGATCTTAAATCGAAAATACTGTGTTTTTTTTCATAAAATAGCGTGGTCACCTTATTTATTATATGATGTTATTTTTGTATTCCTATGAGGAAAATGCACCAGCAAAAACCGAGAAAAGGGGTGATGGGGGTTTATTTTCACGATTAACAGGAAACAGAAATAAGACGGAAAGAATTATCCGGAAAGGAGGCCTAATATGTTTAGTAAAAGTAAAATCATCATCACTCTTGTCGGCTTATTTGTATTGATTGGTAGTACTCTGTATGCAGCGGAAGCTGACCTTCAAAAACAAATTAATGAGATCAAAGATGTATTGCCTAAATTTGCAATCCCAATGCGAGAGGTGGGGGACCGTTTCCAAAATATGTATTATGCCGCCCAAGGGGAGAACTGGGGTTTGGCTGCCTACATGTCGAAGTACATGAATGGTGCGTTGAACCCGGCTAAAGTAACAAAACCTAAAGAATACGAGGATTGGAAATCTTTCTACGAGTCTACTTTTGCACCTGTCAATAAAGCGATCGCTGCGCAAGATATGAAAGCTTTCACCAAAGAATACGATGCGGTGATTGAGTCCTGTAATGCTTGCCATCAGGGGATGGGATACGGATTCATTAAAATCATGAAGTTAAAGGGACCGGTTGATAAGGGTATGGATTATTCTTTGAAGTCCAAAGCAACAGATGTTCCTAAC
>CAWEAV010000010.1:0-29913 GCA_963806715.1 uncultured delta proteobacterium | reverse complement strand
GTTTATTTATCCGGTTTGCAAGAGGGAGTATATCATCTCATTAAATTCGAGGCGTCTGTGAACGGCTTTCAAGAGCTAAACCTTAATCAGAATCAGAAGGATAAGATCAATCTCTTGATGGAGAAGCATCTTAAAGAAATAGATATTTCTTCATTAGGAACAGACGTGGTTGCAGACGTAATGGTAGATCTATATAGAGATCCCTCTAATACCTTCATCCCATGGGAGAAGTGGCGGAGGTGGCTGTAATGAGGCTCCAAGCCAAACCAGGGGATTATATAATGAGAACTCTCGAAATCTTACGTGAAGCAGCTGACAGAATATACGAAAAGAAACGTAATACTCCTTAAGAATAGGAAATAGACTCATGTCGTCTTTAGTATGGATGAACTTGTCCGGTACATCATCTTCAGGGATCGATTCCATGAAAGATGGAAAGGGGCAAGTTAAGGAAGATCACGGGACAAAGCCATGCTGGGAAGAGCAATAAAAATCATGGTATACCCAAAGCTTTCGAGGGGTTTAAGATGAAAGAAGGGTAAAGGAACTAAAGGAGGTCAAGGGTATGGAGGAGAAAAAAGCGAAAAGCCATTGGGAGCAAAGAGCTGACTTTTGGGCTAAATGCCAGGATTCGGACCTGGTTGTTGATGCGCAAACAGGCCTTCGCGGTCAAGGGGCAGTAAGTCGAGATGATGCGGCGGCTCAAGGTCACAAGCGCACGTCTTACTTATACGATTATCTTGCTGATGATTGTGCAGATCATGGTAGCAGTCGTTCCGTTGTGGGTGAAAAAATAAGTGTCCATGATATTAACCCTTGAAAATAATCATAGGAATCATATTTTAAGTGAAACCGAAGGAGGTTCGCAAAAATATATCTATAAGCCAAGGAAATATTTGAATAAAATAATGCCGCAGTAAGAAAGGATGACCTGATTAATAAGGGATTGAGACCATTTTCTCCCTATCCTCAGATGGCCAATGTACGTTAAGAAAGAATGACCTGATGAATAAGGGATTGAAAACAGGATACGATATAAGCAAAGATTCTTCTTGATTAGATCTAAGAAAGGGGCCACAGAACATTTTCACTAAATACTCGACAACCTCAAAATATGAAATCCAGTCAGTTTGTAGGTTGAGAAGGCACTATAAACTAAAATGCAAAGATTGCATTTTTTTGGTGAAATGTGAAAGAATGGATGACCTGATGAATAAGGGATTGAGAAGGAATTAGAAATTTATTTGAAGGACAGGATCATTGACGGGGATAGTAGTTTAGGGATCTTTCGATTTATTTTACTCAAGGCTGAGGAAGGGGATGGATAATGCGAAAAAGGCTTTGGCTTGAGGCTTTCGTCAAGGCAATGACCGAGAAAGCTGAAGAAATCGATGCTTCAACGGCCAAAAGTTGGACTCAGGGAATGGGGTGAATACTTTAATGTGTATGAATGGCGAAATGACAGATTGGAAAGAGTGGAGGCACTTGAATGGGGACATTATCCTGGCTTCTAAAAAAACATTGAACCCCCATTTTCTTATTGAGGATGGGGTTTTGGATTTAATAGTCAAAAGAATAGAGAGAGGAAAGTATGGAGCCACTGGTTAAAACAAAAAATGTTGGAATGGCAGAAGCGATTTTACGTACAATCATTGGAATCATTCTAATAGTTTTCGCTTTTTCCATTGAGGGAATCCTGCGCTGGGTAGTCGGATTGATAGGGGTGGTATTCCTCCTTACTGCAATATTCGAATACTGACCCTGAAAAGGATTTATGCTGAAGGTCTTCAGCAAAAAAGGCGAAAAGAATAAGTAAGCATTTGCGGAATCAGGTGCATTGGTGTGAGAAAGGTTAAGATTCTATCTATTCTATTCAGCCTCTTTTTAATAGGTTGTGCTGTTCCCATTCGGTCCTCTAAACCTCATCCGGAACAAACCGGCTTCAGGGGTATCAAGTGGGGAACCGAGATATCTGCCTTGACGGGCATGGAGAAAGTTGAAGAAGAAAAATCGCCCAATAGTGATTTAGTCTGGTATACAAAAAGGGGAGATACGCTGGCAATAGGGAAGGCAGAACTTAGAAACATATTCTATGCATTTTGGTTGGGAAACTTCGAGAGTGTATGGATTGATTTTGAAGGTGACGACAACTTTGAGACTCTTAAAAGAGAATTATTTCAACAATATGGAAAAGTCCTTGAGTCTGCTGAAATTATGCAAAACATGAAGAAAAAGGCAAGTACAGAACCATTGAGGATAGAACAAAGGGGAGAATTTTACGCCTGGGAAGGCAAAGAAACAGAGATGTCGCTGTCATATTCGAAGGATCGCCACGTGGGGACCCTCTCAATGAACTCCAGGAAGATTAGCGAAGAAAGAAGGGTTTATGAAAAACAAAAGGAAAAGGAAGAAAGGTTAAAGGGAAAAGGATCTTGAGATATGAAAATCATCTTTCTTTTTGGAGGCTCCGATGGCAATTGGCCTTGACTTTTAGACAACGCCTTTCCTTTGAAGAGCTTCTCATGTCTCAGGTGGTTGATCAAAAAGCCCTCACCAGGCTACTTGTGAAGAAAGGGATATTCACCAAGGAGGACAACATGGGAAAGAAGCTATGGATGATTCTGGGCGCCCTTGTGATCTTGACCCTTTCGGGTTGTGGGTACAACACGATGCAGACAAACGAAGAGGCGGTTAAGGCCGCGTGGGGAGATGTGGAGGCGACCTACCAGAGACGAAACGATCTCATCCCAAACCTCGTCGAAGTGGTCAAGGGCTATGCCTCACATGAAAAGGAAACCCTCACCGCGGTGACAGAGGCAAGAGCAAAGGTGGGCACGATTCAGATGTCAAAGGACATGGTCGATGATCCGCAGGCTCTTGCCAGGTTTCAGTCCGCGCAGGGAGAGATGACCAGCGCCCTATCGAAGCTCATGGTGGTGGTCGAAAAATATCCGGACCTCAAGGCCAACCAGAACTTCCAGGACCTGCAGCACCAACTGGAAGGGACGGAGAACAGAATCAATGTGGCACGCACGCGATATAACAAAGCGGTGGAGGTTTTTAATTCCTCCATCAGGACCTTTCCTAATAGCCTTACGAATAGTCTGTTATTGGCATCTGAAGCTAAAGGAACCTTTCAAGGCTGAACCCGGTGCGGAGAAAGCCCCCAAGGTGAAATTCTGAAAATGAAAAAGCTATTGATCCCCTTAACCTATTTGTTCTTGCTTCTCCCGCTTCGCGCGAGCGCTCTGGGTATTCCAAAACTGCAGGGCTACGTTAACGACTATGCCAATATGATCTCGGTCTCCTCAAGGGCAAAGCTCGAAGAAGAGTTAAAATCCTTCGAACAATCAGACTCAACACAGCTTGTCATCCTCACTCTCTCGTCACTGGAAGGTGAAACGGTCGAAGACTACAGCATCAGAGTCGCGGAAGCCTGGAAGCTTGGACAGGCACGAAAAGACAACGGGATCCTTCTCCTTGTTTCGAAGAACGACAGGAAGATAAGGATCGAGGTGGGGCGGGGACTTGAAGGGAGATTAACGGATCTGATGGCAGGACGGATCATCGATCTTGTCATCACGCCGAGGTTTAAGAGAGGGGATTATGACGGGGGGTTTGCCGCAGGCGTTGACGCTCTCATCGATGCGACGCGGGGGGAATTCCGGGGCGAACAAAAGAATTCAAGAGAAGCCTCGCAACCGTTTGGATCTTCCTGGCTGTTCTTGGGCATTATCATTGTACTGTTCATCGTCTTTTCCTTTGCCCGAAGAAGGGGTAAACTCGGTAACGCGTCCCCTGGTGGATTTTTTGTCTTACCTTCCGGAAGGGGCGGCAGGGGAGGCTTCGGAGGTGGAGGAGGGATCTTCGGAGGCGGGGGAACCTTTGGCGGTGGCGGTGGCGGAACCTTTGGAGGGGGAGGAGCTTCGGGAAGTTGGTGATGAAACGTCTAACAACTGCAGAACATTTCTTTTCTGAAGAGGAAAAGGAAAGAATAAAGGCAACGACGCGAGACGTCGAATCGCGCACGATTGGCGAAATCGTCGTTATGGTTGTTGGGTCAAGTGACCCTTATGCGGAGGCGGATTTCCTGGGAGGAGTGCTCCTTGGGTGTTTGGTGTCATTCATTCTGACCGCCCTTTTCTTTCATTCGTCGATGTGGTACTTCGTCCCGATGAGCATTGTCTTCTTTCTTCCGTGTGAATGGGTCGTCAAAAAGGGGGTGACACTCAAGGGACTGTTGATCAGCACCGAAAGGAAAGAGGACGCTGTCTGCAGAAGAGCCTTAAGCGCTTTTTATGAGCACGGGCTGTACAAGACCCAAAAACATACAGGTGTCTTATTTCTCCTTTCCCTGCTGGAGAGAAAGGTGTGGATCCTCGCCGACAAGGGGATTCATGAAAAGATCGGACAGGAACGCCTGAACCAATTTGCCACGGTTGTTTCGCAAGGCATCAGAGACGGACGTCCGTGTGAGGGCCTCTGCGAGGCGATTCGCAAAATCGGGGAATTGCTCTCCGAGCACTTTCCCATGGTACCAGGGGATACCAACGAAATTCCCGACGATGTGATTACGGAGGAGGGATCCCCTTAAAACAGACTGAGGTAATGATAAAATTACGGCTCAGAAGGAGCGGTGGACATCCGGGGATATGTAGGGGCATAATCCAACGGGTTCATCCGCCTTGATGGAAAGTATCAAATCACTCATTTTCACTGCCAAGTCCCACGAAAAGTCCCACCACTTTTTTGGACAAGAAAAACAGATAAACCGGATCAATTAAGAGAAGAGAATTTATCTTGACTATGATAATTGTTGAATCTATAATAACATCAATGTATTTTAAACATCATGGGAGGTGAATAAATGATCGATTCCTATAATTCTAAAGCTGTATCAAAAATCATCGGGGTTGCAATGAGGGTTATCGATTATTGGGACAGGACAGCCTTTATTAAACCTTCCGTCAGTGAGGCTTCCGGTTCTGGATCTATGAGGCTTTATTCTTTCACCGATCTTATTCAGTTCAAGGTAGCTAAATTTCTCAGGGACCAAGGATTGCCCTTACAGAAAATTAGAAAGAGCCTAAATTATTTGAGGAAACATCTTCCGGAGATTGAAACCCCTTTGGCCCAATTGAGGTTTCTAACGGATGGACAAACGATCTTCGTTCTTACAAACAAAGATAAAGAAATCATCGATACTTTGAAAAAGGGTCAATATGTGTTGGCTATTGCCATTGAGGAGTTGATCAGGAACTTGAAAGAAAAGACCTCAAAAATGACAACTGATAAGATTTACATGGTCGGCGTCGCAAAAAAAAGGTTTCAAGTCATTCTCCATCCCGATCTTGAAGCCGGGGGTTATTGGGTCGAATGTCCCGAACTTCCGGGTTGTTCTTCTCAGGGAGATAGCATTGAGGAGGCCCTGGACATGATCAGGGATGCTATCAAGGGCCATCTCGAAGTTGAGGAGGAATTGAAGAAAGAGGTAGTGACGAAAAGGAAGGTTGCCTGATGGCAAGCCTTCATAATCTGAAACCTGAAAAAGTTATCCGGGCCTTTGTGAAAGCTGGATGGGTTAATAGGGGATATAGAGGAAGTCATGTAAAACTTACCAAGGAAGGGAATCCCAATATTCTTTCGATCCCGGTCCATAAGGGAAAGCCAATTAAAATTGGGCTTCTGAAGGACCAGATAAGAAAAGCGAATTTAACTGAGGATGAATTCTTAAACTTAATTTAGCCAGAAGTCAGGAGATTAAAATGGAAGGCAAAGAACTTTGGAGGCTGCTTGATTTCGTTGGAGGTCTTTCGAAAAGAAGGGAATGCATTCGAAGAAGGCGCAAAAGTAGGCCAATGCTCCTTCATCGTTTTGGAAGCAGCCAGCGAATCTGGTTTTGACAAAACAGAACGCCAGTGGCTGGAGGATGAACTGAAAAGGGCACAAGATGCTAAAGCCCGTTTTGTCTTCATGCATATACCGCTTTTTGATCCCAGAGGTGGAAACCATCTACCGGAGAAAGACTATCACGACCTTTTGGACCTTTTTAAGAGCTATAATGTCACTCGGCTCTTTGCTTCCCATATCCACGGGTATTTCTCAGGCGTTTGGGAGGGCGTTCCTTATACGATCACGGGAGGAGCAGGGGCCAGGCTCCAGGGAAATGATCCAGAGCATTTCTTTCATCACTACGTGAAGGTTCATGTCAACAGTGGAAAGGTGGACTTGACGGTTAGACGCATCGATCAAGAGAATGGCTTAGTGCGTCTTTATGATCTATTGGAAGACAATGCGATTGAAGCAGGCTTAGCTCTCTGTGCCGGGATTTGTATGCTAACGCCATGGCTCTCGGTGAGGAAGAGGCGGATAAATCGGAATAAATAAGGAACAATCATGGCATAGGGAAGAAGATGGAAAGGAATGAAAAAAAACATGGAGAAAAAAGGGTGAACCAGACCCTTCAACATTGAAAATGTGTGCAAAAAAGTGGGCCTCTCCTTTAGAGGCTTTTAGTCTCCCAGAAGTTAAGTGGTGTTCTTAGTTGTCACAGAATTTTTCGAAACATGATTTCATGCCGTATTTATGAATATTTCAGAGCATTTTTGAAAATATCCACGTTTTGAATTTGGAACTGGAATTTGGGTTCTGTTTGATTCCGGCTAATGCCGGATTAGGATAAAGGGAAATAGAGATGGGTCTATGGAGAAGAATGGTGATAGCTGAAGGCTCAAAAATGGTAGCAACCGAAAATAACTTCCTCCCCCCTCGGAGGGGGAGGATTAAGGTGGGGGGGAATGTCCACGATGTCCACCCCCATCCCAACCTTCCCCCATCGCAAGGGGGAAGGAGGTGAGATAAGAAATCCTCTGATTCTGAATAAATGACGAAGCAAATAGGACAACTGGGCTTTAAGGACCGAATTCATTAACTTTAGAAAACGACATATGTTTCGCTCAATTGGGGTCATAGTTATTTTCTCTGAGCATCACTGGTTTTAGTTATCTTGCAATATTGGTGACCACAGAAACAAGAAAAATGATGGTTCGAGCAGATGGTAGAATGACTGAATGTAAAAAGGCTAACTGAAAACAGTTAGCCTTTTTTATCTAATCTTTTTAGGATGGGGATAGGGCTTAGACCTACCCTCTACCTATAGGATATTTCCACCTCATAATGTGTTTATATATGATCCTGTCTACTTTTTTTCTCCTTTCTTGCCTTAATTATAATCTGTTTATTGTAGGAAGGAGCAGATCGTGTTAATATTAAAGAAATTTCAAGGTGAATAAAAGCAAGATGAAGCCTCGCCATCCCTTTTCCGTTTCCTTTCTTTCTATGCTTTTGGTCCTCTTCCTTTTTGGAAGCTTAGTCAAAGGGGGACAGGCGATGACTACAGAGGATGAGAAGAAGTTAGGGAAGAAGGCCATCGAGGAGATACGGAAACAATTAGAAGTGGTGAAGGAACTTTCCCTTCAGGCCTTCATTAATCGAGTAGGCCAGTCTCTCGTAAATCAAGTCGGCCCAACTCCATTTGATTTCGATTTCCATGTGATCAAGGCTATTGATCCAAATGCCTTTGCGGTTCCCGGGGGCCATATCTATGTGAGCACAGGACTCCTTAGCTTGGTAGAGAATGAACCCGAGTTTGCCGGAGTGCTCGCTCATGAAATCTCCCATATCACGGGGAGGCATATGGCCCGTATGATTGAGAAATCGAAGCCACTTAATATCGTGGCCCTGGCAGCAATGATCGCAGGAGCGATTGCAGGGGGGGGCGGAAAGGCGTCTGAGGCCGCGGTGTCCCTGGGTATGGCTTCTGCTGAATCCATGATGCTAAAATATACCCGCGAGATTGAGACAGAGGCCGATCACAATGGCATCCACCTGATGGCCAGGGCAGGTTATGATCCGCAGGCAATGGTCAACTTCCTAAAAAGGATGGAGAGATATAGCACAGCGAATGCACCCAAATTCCCTGCTTATCTTTTAGACCATCCTACCCTCGAGAGCCGGGTCACCCTCTTGGAAAACATTCTTACGATTGAACCGAAACCCGCCCACTTCTTTTATGGGGCAGGCAATTATAAACGGATTCAGATGAGGGCCCTGATTGAAGAAAGCGATCCCTCCGGTGCAGTGAGCCACTTCGAATCTATCCTTAAGACCAATCCTGATGATCTCGAAACCCTGTTTGGTTTAGGTGTTGCCTTTCGAAGGGCAGGGAGATTGGATAAATCGGCTGAAATCCTTCAGACCGCGTTCCAGGCTAACCCAAAGGACACTGATCTCCAGAGAGAACTTGGTGTGGTCTATTTTCTTGCCGGGAAATTGGATCAAGCCATAGAGACTTTAGAGCCGATGAGTCAAGGAAGTGATTTAATGAGTCTTTATTATCTCGGACGGGCCTATCAAGAAAAGGGAGCTTTTGATCAGGCCTTGAAACTCTATCTTAAGGTCAGAAGTGAAATGGGAGATTTTGTGGATCTCTATTTCAATCTTGGATCGGTCTATGGAAGGATGGGGCAGAAGGGCCTTTCCCACTTCGCTTTCGGTAAATATTTTGAGCTAAGGGGAGATAGGAATACCGCGCTCCTCCATTACAGAACCGCGCTGGATTTTTTAGAAAGAGGGACTCCTGAAAGGGAAGAAACCCAGAAGATGTTACGCGAACTCGCACAGACAAAATGAGAGGGCGAGGTCACTCTTTCGTGATAAGCCTCTAAGAGTTCCGTCGATTTAACCTCTCCTTAATGCGATCCTTCCTCACTGCTGCATGAAGAAATCTTCATCTTATTTTAATTCGCCATTAATCTTTCTTTTCTATAATTCCTTTTGGCGAAGTATTTGACGGAGGATAAATATGATAAATCCGGAAGCCAAAAAGAAATGCCATCGATCGAATGGTTCTATGGTTTACGAAAAATGTTAAGGTGCAGAAACAAAAAAACCAAAAGGAGGGGCCGGGGAGAATGGAGGGAAAGCGTAGGAAAAATTTAAAGGAGGTAAGAACTTTGAAAACACTGCAAAGAATAATTGTAGCTCTAACTTTAACTTTTATTTATGTGGGATGTTCCGGTTGTGCCTACCTCAGCGCAAGAAACGGCGGAGATTCTAAACTAAGCAATATTTCTAATAGCGAGAAAAATGAGGCCGACCGACCTCCGATTCTAAGCATGGGTTCAAAATTTATTTATAAAGATACCAGCCTTTCAGATGGTAAAGCTATCCAACTCATTATGGAAGTTAAAGAAAAGAAGGAATTTGAACAGAAACAAGCGTACTGGATCGAAGTGTTCGGAGAGGGGATGAGCTATTTTAATATATATGACATGAATTTGAATTGGATTGGATTGTTTGGAGAGGGAAAGAAATTGGAATCCGCTCAACCATGTATCCAGATCTTCAAATGGCCATTAAGGGTGGGTACGAAATGGGTCAGTGATTATTATTATCGGAATTACTCCGGGGTTTTTCGCTCGAACGCATTAATAACTTCTGTTAACATAAGGACTTATGAAGAGGTTACAGTTCCTGCTGGCACTTTTAAGACTTTAAGAATTCAGGCAGATGGAGACACTTACTGGTATGCTCCATCGATAGGTTGGATAGTAAAAGAACAGATTGGGTCCTACTACACCAGGCGGAATCTTGATTTAGTGGAATACAATATTCCCAGAAACATGTAAAAGCAGTCTTTTTCCATCAGTCATTGCAGAAGAAGGAGAAGAAGGGGAGAAAAGCTGCCTCTAAAAGATTGGAACCACCAAGAATTTGTTTTCAGAAGAGATGACTGTTTCTAATTTTGGCAGGGGTAATCAGTTGCAAAGTTCTTTGGGTGGCTTTGAGAGTTTTCAATGCTAAAATCAGCCATAACAGACCAGCAATCAATAGAAATCCAGGAAGGATAAGCAAGGCCTTCTGCAGGTTATTCCTTAAGTGGTCAGCAATGCGACCTACAATTTCCGGAGACCCCATGTCTCCAAAGAGATGGATCATGAAAATTGAAAGAGCCATTGCACTTGACCGTAAGGTAACCGGGACCGATTCAAGGATTAGCGTATTTACCGGGCCGGTACACAGAAATAAGAGGAAGATGGAGAATGCCAGCAGAGGCATGGTCAGTGTTGCGTTGGATGAGAGCAAAGCAACAGTCGATGAAGGAACCGCGAATAACATTGAACCGCTTAACAGCCAAGCATACCCTGCCGGATTACGTCTTTGCCATGAGGTAGCCGCAAAACCACCGAGTAGTGTTCCCAACAGCCCAGAAATGACGATCACCCCACCGAAAAAACTGTTGGCTTCGGCATTCGATAATCGGTGGACTTTTTCCAAAAAAGTAGGTCCCCAGAAGGCAAAAGCTCCGAGCGCGAAGGTGTAGGCTATATACCCGACGACGACAAGGAGATAATCGATGTTTTGTAGAAGCCGGAGTGCGTCTCTAAACCCAGGTTTTGACAGATCCTTTGTGTCAATGGATTCTGATTCTCCCCGCATTGGTTCCTTAAACGGGAGCAGTACAAAAGCGAGAAACAAGCCGGGTGCTCCAGCCCAGAAAAAAGAATAACGCCAACCCCAGTGTGTTGCGACCACACCTCCGAGGATATAGCCTATGGCACTTCCAACCGGGATTGCCGCATAAAAAATGGTCAGAGCATTGTTGCGATTGTCTGGTCCCCAGGTATCTGAAATCAAGCTGGGGCTGATACTTGCATAACTCGCTTCTCCAATTCCCACCAAGGATCGGAACAAGATGAGTTGCCAGAAGTGAGAAGCAAACCCGGTAAGCACCGTCCCGAGACTCCAGATAAAAATCCCTGAGCCAATGAGCCATTTTCGTGAAGTACGATCACCCAGATAGCCGAAGAGGGGGGAAGTGATAAAGTAGCCGATCATAAAGGCGGTAAATATACGTCCCGAGTCTCCGTAACCAACAGCAAAATCTGCCGCCAGCGGCGTCCTTACAGCACTGACAATATACCGATCCATATAATTGAAAAGGTTCAATCCGGTCAGTGTAAAAAGCAGCCAGAAGGGTCCTATCTTTTTATTCACATGAGATGCCTTATTCGTCCATCATCCTTTTCAACGAGATTTCAGATACAGTTGGGAGTATAGATCATTAATAGAGCAAATATTTCGACCGCAGCTTACAGAACTGTTCGAGAGGGCCCTGCCACTTCTGCACGATAGAGTTAGGGTCCTGATCCTCCTTAATGGCCCGCAGAATCTCACGGGACCCGATTAAGCCCGATGTTTTGCAAAGCTGGAAGTCCTTGGGGTAAAGCCGATGGAGCGCGCTGGCAATTTCCACTCCGAGGGCAGGGGAGTCAAGGGCCTGCCGATCAACCAAGACAACCTGAACCCCTTGACACATGCGATCCTTAAAGCAACTGCTCTTCGGTATAAAATCGACGGGTAGGAATCTAATCCCCTGGATTTTACGGTTGTTCAGATATGCCGTGAGTTCTTTTGCCTTGATCCAAGGTGCTCCGAGAAGCTCGAAGGGGCTGTCCGTTCCTCGCCCTACGCTCACATTTGCACCCTCGACCATTGCCACACCAGGATAAAGGATCGCCTCCGTGACAGTTCGTAAATTCGGCGAGGGGCTCACCCACGGCAACCCGGTCTCGTCGTACCAATCGCTGCGCCTGTAGCCCTCCATCTTAATGACGCGCAGCTTCGCTCCGATCCTATTCTCAACATTAAACATTTCCGCCAGCTCCCCCACCGTCATGCCGTGTCGAACGGGCAGGGGATAGTAACCGGTAAAAGATTTAAATTCTTCATCCATGATGGGTCCCTGAACCAGCGTGCCAGTGATTGGATTAGGCCGGTCGAGAACGTAAAAAGCGATTTCCTTCTTTGCTGCGGCTTCCATTGCATAAGCCATCGTAGTGATGTATGTGAAGAAGCGGGCGCCTGCATCCTGGATATCGAAAACCAGGGCATCCAGGCTACGGAGCATTTTTTCCTTCGGGCGTTTAGTGTCTCCATACAGGCTGTAAACAGGTAACCCAGTCGAAGGGTCTATGGTCGGCGAGATTTTTCCCTCTTCCTTACCAGAGAGGCCGTGCTCCGGGCTGAAGATGGCCGCCAGTTTAACCTGTGGCGCTTTGGAGAGAAGGTCGATGGTCCGTCGTCCTGCCGAATCGAGGCCCGAATGGTTGGTGATGAGCCCCACGCGCAACCCCGATAGAGGTGCAAACTTTTTACTCGCCAGCATATCAATCCCGGATTTTAAGTGGTCGGTCTGGCCCTCCGCATTCTTGTTGTAGTCCGCAAGAGAAGGTCTCATGGTAAGGACCTGTTCCGTTGAAATCGGTCCCATTGTCTCAGACACGAGAGAGATGATTTCGTTCCGCAGCGCCTCCACGTTGCCTTTGCCGCTTGGGTGAAGCCGGTTGCTCAGGATGATGACATACGTTTGAGAAACCGGATCAACCCAGAACATGGTTCCTGTAAATCCTTTATGTCCGTAAGAACCGGCGGAGAACAGCACATTGCGATTGGACGCAAAGGGCGTCCCAATATCCCAGCCAAGCCCCCTTAGAGGTAATTTGTCAGGTGGCGATTGGGGGAGGGTCATCTTTTCGACCATGACTTGGCTGAGGATTTGTCCATTCTTTCCTCTTCCACCGTCGAGCAGCATCTGGGCAAAGATTGAAAGGTCATCCACGGTGGAGAAGAGCCCGGCATGACCGGCAACCCCACCCATCCTGTAAGCGGTTGGATCGTGCACTTCTCCAGGGTTATTCTTCCGGGTGGGTGCGATCCGGTCAGACAGGGCTAAAGAAGGTTTGAAGCAGGTATCCTTCATTCCCAAGAGATTGAAGACATGCTCGCCGCAGTAGACATCGAGCGATTGCCCGGATACCCGCTGGACGATTTCACCCAAAACTTCGAAATTGATATCACTATAAACGAAACGTGTACCTGGAGGAGAGATCAGTTTTTCTTCCTCTATCTTTTTGAGTGCCGTTTCGTAGCCGGACCACGGAGGCTTCAAATCCAGATCTGGTCTCAGACCTGAATAGTGCGTCAGGAGATGTTGAAGCGTGACCTCCGCCTTCCCGTTTTCTTTGAACTCTGGCCAATATTTGGCGACCGGGTCGTCCAGGCTGGCTCTGCCATTCTCCACGAGTTGCAGCAAAGCGGTTGTGGTTGCGACCACCTTTGTAAGGGAAGCAATGTCGAAGAGGGTATCAATTTTCATGAGGAACTGCTTCGGCTCCAGTGCCCTATGGCCGAAGGCACGACGATAGACAACCTTGCCCTGATTTCCAATCAGAATTACAGCTCCAGGGGTCTGGCGGGCTCGAATCGCCTGTTCAACCGATTGAGCAATAGGTACGAGTTCTTCTTGAGAGATTCTCGACGATGGACTGGCAGAACTGTTCGTAACGAGGGGTTCATTGAGAATGAACAATATCAGTGTGAGGAAGACCCAAGTCAGTCGTTTCACAATTCCCGGTGGCGATAGAAGCCCACGGTCTTATGATTTTTGGGTAAGAACGAAACCAAACCCTCTTCAGACCATGGCTCTTCCTTTTTCAGGCCCAGTGAGGAATAGACGTTATAGGGATTCCAGAGCATCCAGCCGCCAGAGCCAAATTCTGTAGCGGCATTGATCTGGTCCCTGATCTCCTTTTCTCTGAAGTACCTCTTGTCAAAGGCATAATCCCTGAATGCCTGAAGCCATGGCCTGAAGCGGGTTGGAGCAAGCTGCGTACGCTCCTGTGCTCTTTTAAGTGTACGATAGACGATTTCATGAGGATTTGCAACAGGAATCCTATAACCAGGGATCCCATATCGGAATCCCGAAGGATAGAGCATCGGAGATAGATAATCAAGATGGGAGACGAGGTCTTCGAGTTTTTGTCCAATCCAGGTGTCATTGAGATTCCAACAGACATAACCGAAGATGTCCGCAGCCAGAAAGACATTGTAAGGAGTCAGCCGATTCTTCGCCTCCGAGAGAAAACCAGAGATGGCTTTGACCCTGTTCTCCTGGGTGTTGTCCATCGAAAACTGAAGGCCAGATGCATCGGGGAAGCGCACGTAGTCGAACTGGATTTCGTCAAATCCATGCCGAGCAGCCTCGATGGCTATCTCGATGTTGTAATCCCACACCTCTTTTTTGAAGGGATCTATCCACGCGAGATTTTCCCTATCCCGCCACGTAGCCCCACCCTGCGTTTTTACGGCGAATTCAGGTTTTGCAAGAGCGAGGGGATTGTCTTTAAAGACAACGATCCTGGCAATCGTATAAATGCCCTTTGCTTTGAGAGACTTCATCAGGTCATCGATCTCCCTGACGGTGATGATTTGCTGACCACCGACTTCCGTTGCAAGAGGGATTGCGCTCTTATAGGGAATCATGCCCCGGTCTCCCTTGACATCGATGATAAGCGTATTGAGTTCGGTCTCCTGAATGAGCTTAAGGGCGGATTCTCGTATGCCCTTGTAACCGATCCCGAAGAACGAAAGATATAAGCCTTTCGGCGCAAAAGGGAAAAGCCTTATCAGGTGAGGCGCATTCACTGGAGTGGTACTGATGAATTCTTCGGCCCTCCGATATCCATGGGCTTTCAAGACCAATTTGGTGCCCATTGTTTTCGCGACAAACATACCGTTTTCATCCGTGATGGTCACTTCATCGTTCGTGGTTACCCGGGCTCCCTTTAGAGGGTTCCCTGTGTAAAAGTCAACGACTTTGACCAGTCATGAATCCCATCGCGTGGGCAGGTATCATCCATAGACAGATCATGAGTAGAATTGTGATCCATTTTTTGTTTCTTATAATCAATCGCATCTTAGCCTTACTCCCTGAGCCCGTCTGTCAGTATTCTTCCAAATGCTCCCCTGTCCGAAGGGGTGATGAGATAACGCGGGAGAGCCCTGATGTTATCGGCGGTGCTTGCGTGATGGCGCTCCATCGTGAAGGTGGCCACATACCCTACTTCTAATGCTTTATTGATCAGTCCATCGTTGCAGATGCCAAAGGGCCATGCCAGCATGTCCACTTTGATGTTGAGTTCTCGTTCCAGTTTTTCCTCGAGATTTTTTCAATTGCATTTCCACGAGGCGTTCATACTCAGAAGGGTCTAATCTCTCCTTGTCTTTCTTAAAGTTAGGATGCCAAAAGCTGTGAGATTGGAAATCGAGAAGACCTGATTCTTTCATTTCCTTGAGCTGTCCCCATGTCATGGCATAGGATGCATTGGATATGGCAGAGGGATAGATGAAAAGCGTGGCCGGAACCTGATACCTCTTCAGCAGGGGGAACATGTCCGTATAGATCGACCTGTGGCCATCATCGGCGGTTATCACTAATGATTTAGAAGGAGGTGTGTTCCCCTTGCCAAGATAAGAATCCACAAGTTGCCTTAGAGTAATGACAACATACCCATTTTGGCTCAGATATTTGAGCTGGGATTCGAAAACACCCGTTGTCACTGTCATCTGGTCGGTGACTACAGGTCCGAATCTGTGATAAAGCAGAATAGGTATGCCTGTTGTCCGAGCACTTATTTCATCTCTTCTTGATTCCCCTCTCGTCGGCGGCAACTCTAATAGGAAGAGGAAAAGAACGAAGAAGATCAATAAAATGGTTTTCATAGAATAAGAATCCGCGATTGGTAAGGGCTAAATGGCCTCACGAAGTGAAATTATTTATTTCCTCTCGGTTTGATTCTTTTTCCCTCAAGATAGGATACTAAAACCTCATCCACTACTTCTTTCACCTTTTTCCTTTCCCAGTAAGCCAATGACTTAATCTTCTCCAAATAATCATTCCTTAAGATGAACGTAGCTCTAGTCCAGCCGTTCTTAAGTCCTTTCTGCGAAGTTTTTTTCATAATCGATTCAATTGGCCTCTTTAGATTTTTGCGTGTCTAAATTTAAGAATTTCTGCAAACATTCTGCCCTCTCACCCCGCCCTCTCTCCTCAGGGGAGAGGGGAAGGGTGAGGAGAAAATTTCAAATATGTTTGACCATGTTCATGTAAACCGTGTAAACAAAGTAAGCCTGAAGCGTGGGATTGCATTTTGTGTGCCATACGAGTAAACCGTCGGCAGTAAATATATCTGCCTTGAATTCTTAGGTTATTTTATTTGAGGAGAAAAGAGTGTTGAACCCTGAATATGGAAAAGTAATCAGAAAGGGACCTCCATGGGACAAATTGTCTATCTCTCGGGGAAGTTTTGGGGTTTTTGAGATTTTATATCGGAAGGTTTCAAGTACAAAGCTTACATGTGAATGTAAAAAGTATTCTTTCCATTTTGTGTGCTTTTGGCGAATCGAACTGACCCGCCCTAAGGCGCTGCAAAGAATCTCGATACTCTCTCATCGATTACGATTATGGGTTGTACCTTGAGACTGCTCTAAATCGGTAATCCGTTTTTCCAGCAATACGACCTTCTGAGTCAGGATTCTATTTTTCTCAGCTAAACGGGAAGTGATTACACTTAAGCCCAAACTCAGCAGAACCAGAAAGAGAACGCCGAAGAAAAATAGCGCATTCGAGGGTATGGAAAATCCCAATAGATTGGATATCCAAACTAAGAGACTCACCTTGATGGATAGCAGCAAGAATAGGCTACCTGCCACGATCCATAATAAGGCATAACGCTCCCGTAAGTATTTCCTTCGGATCAATTCCAAGATGATGAACAGGAGAATAAGGGAACCAATAATGGCGAACGGATTTACCCGAGGGCTAATCATTTAGCTCTCCTAAACATACTGATCGATACCGACAGGGACACCTTTACCATGTAATACAAGGCGCTTAGAAGGCCTATGGACGAGGTTCCTCCCTGACGATGTCTCATCGTCGTTTTGACCTCTTGAAAAGTTAACCCTTGCTTATAGGCTGTAACCAGCGCTTCCACTTCCGGGTAGTCAGAAGGATACTCGTCTGAGAATAATTCCAATACCTTCCGATCCATGGCTCTGAAGCCGGAGGTGGGATCGGTCACCTTCTTTCCTGTGAAGACCCAGATAAGACAGGTGAAAAACTTTATTCCCAATTGTCTGGGAAGAGTTGATTTAAAACCCTCCTCCGAGAGATATCTCGAACCGATCACAAGATTGCACCTTTTCTCAAGGATAGGCCGGATCAACGAAGGAAGAGATTCGGGATTATGTTGCCCGTCCCCATCGATTTGGACGACCGTATCGTAACCCGTTTTTAATGCATAAAGAAAGCCTGTCTGCATCGTTGCCCCGATGCCCATATTATAGGGGTGATTTAAGAGGATGACTCCTTCGCTTCTTGAAATGGTTTCTGTTGCGTCCGTGGATCCATCATTCACCACCAAGATGTCAACCTGAAGGAGGGACCTTCGGACTCCAAGGACGACCTCCCGGATGGTTGCCTCTTCGTTGAAAGCTGGAATAACAATCAGAATGCTGCTCAACCCACTCATCCTGTTCTTATCGGATCCACCCCCCTTAGCCTTATTCCTTAAAGGCGATTTCTTTTGCCTTTATACCATATTTCTTAAATAACCTGAAGCATTCCTCACCGGATATTCTTCTTTTCCTTTGAATCGCTTTTCTCTTTCTGAGAACCAAAGGCAATCCATTCAGTCCACTGAGAAAGGCTTTCAAGACAATCGGGATGAGAAGCAGGGGAGAAGATTCTTCGCCAAACCTCCCTGAGGCCCCCCTTCGGATGAGCGTGCCGATCCCCTGGTAAAAATATCTCAAAAGGGTATAGAAGGGGGATAAAATGAGAATGGAAAGAGGAAAGTTTTTCAATGCTACCCAGATCCGATTTCGCTCGACGAGAAAAGCCTTTCTTGAAGAGTACGTCCCAAATTGTTTGGAATGATGATGATAGACAACGGCCTCAGGAACATAGTAGGCCTTCCATCCCGCAAGCCTTGCCCTCCACCCCAAATCCGTGTCTTCAGCATAGGCAAAGAAATCCTCGTCAAAGAGGCCGATCTCGTCCAGCATCTCCCTTCTAAAAGAGAGGCACAACCGCTTCCAGAGAATACCTCCTCTCTTTGACTATACTCGGCTTGAGGTTCCAAATGACCTCTCCCGATGGCAAGACCGTCGGGGTAGATGGTTAATCCAGCCGCATCGATTGTATCTCTTCGGTCATAGAGAAGAATCTTTGGGGTAGTCATACCAATTTTTTCATCGTTTTCTATGCACTTCCATAGCCACTCCACACATTCTTTCTCTATCTCCGTATCATTATTTAAGATAAAGATGTATTTCCCCTTGGCCTCTTGAATCCCTCGATTATTTCCCCCTCCGTAACCTAAGTTTTCTGGGTTGAGGATGAGACGAAGATCATGAAAATGGTGATGAATTGTCTCGATGGAACAATCCGTTGAGGCATTATCCACGAGGAGGATCTCCAGATTTGGATAGGTCTGCCTTTTCACCGATTGAATACAGGGAGAAAGCTGTCCCTTTCCATTCCAGTTCAGAATCACGATGGAGATCAATGGCGGAGGGGGCATGATCAGACCATATCGATAAATTCTTTGATGACCTTCAGGAGATTCGTTTTCCCGGGGTTTTGAATGGGAACCGATCTTTCTTTACAGTCTAAAACATTCAAAATACGTTCCTCCAGTTGATCCTCTCCGTAGGCAACATAGATGTGTTCAGCCTCCTTTTTTTCAAGGGCTTTGGCGATCTCTAATTGATGATCGTTCATATGCTCCCCATAGGCTTTACTCCTGGGGATGATGAGGATGGGGGTTCCATATTCCTTACAAAGAATGATCGTCCCAATCCCGGCATGGGAGACGACCATCTCGGAGTTCCGCATATAGTCTGTGGCGGTATCCATGGGGACAAAATCAAAATGTCTGGTATTTTTCGGAAGGTATGTCGAATATCCCCTTTGGATTACAATCTCCGTCGGAATCCTGGGGGCTATCTTGTCCATTTCCCTCAGAAGGCGATCAAAGCTCCGAAAATCATTTCCCACTGTGACAAAAATCATATCAAACCACCGACATAACTTGCTTTAAGGCCGTAGTGTCGAAGCAGAGGTTCCCATTGGACAAGGAACAGATCGGTGATGGGGTAGACGCATCTTCCCGTCAAAGACGGGCTATGGACTTGGGCGCTGCATTCCAGATAAATAAGTTTCGTCCGGAAGAGGAACTTTCCAATATAAAAAGAGGGAATGGCTATTTCTGCTCCTGTGGAAAAGAGAATGGATGGCCTCTCTTTGAGGAAGATGAAGAATATCTTCAGAATCCCGACGATCAAGTTCAGAGGGTTTCTTGCAAGATTTGCCACACAATAGGTATTCTTCCGGTTCAAGGTTGCCTTCTCCTTGTAAGTCAGAAAAAAAAAGGGGTAGCCCTGGAAGGCCTCCAACAACTGAAGAACCTCAACGAGATGCCCTCCCGGCGAACAGATGAGGCCGATTTTCTTAGCCTTCTTCATCCAACGTCTCGATAAGACGAACCCACGCGTCATTAAACTTTTCTACGGTAAACTGTCTTGCAAATTCAAAGCCCTTTTCCCCTATCTCGGGATGATCCAGGGCATAAGAAACTTGTTCCTTTAAATCGTTAAAGTCTTCACAAATGATCTGATGTCCTCCTTCCAATAATTCCTTCATCCCACCAAGGCCGGACCCAACGACTGGAGTTTTACAGAGCATTGCTTCATGGACCGTCCGATTCCACCCCTCCTTAAATTTAGACATGGCAATGACCACAGAAGAAGATTTCAAAAGAAGAAGGTAATCCCGGTAATCCAAATTCAAGTTTAAGATCGGTAGATCCACTTCCTTCCGGCCACTGGTCACCAGATGAACCTCCAATTCCTTCAAGCGCCCATAGGCCTCGACAACGCCTTTGATGCGCTGGCAATTTCCGAGATAGAGGATGGGTTTCCCTTCCAACTCAAATCTTCTCTTAAACGCCGAGATATCTTCCTTCTCGGAATGAAAAGGGGCCATATCAAAGGCATTGTAAATCAAATGAACGTTGGAATATCCTCGCTCCTGAAAATGGGTTTGCCAATAGTTTGAGATCGTGACAATGGCGTCGGCTTTTTTAAGATGGTGGTAGAAGACCTTCTCCCAGATCCGGAAGGAGGGTTTGAGGTACGTGGGTTGAAAGGTATGATCGATATGAAAGATCATGGCGATGTTCTTCCCCTTTGTCCGATCAAAAGGCATGGTGATAACGGAATCGAAGTTTCTTACCCAGAGGTCTTTCTCTCCTGATATTCGGCAAAGACGGAAAAGAATCTTAGGATATAAATAAGTCCTGAATTGATCCAAGCCCACATTGATGATTTCGAGAGGGTGCCGTTGTGAAAGGGCGGATTGTGCCATGCCCGTATAAATCGTTTCTCCATAGACCTTTTTTAATACTTCAATCCACCCGATCCTCATTTGGGGAACACCAACATCAGTTTTGCATAGGATATACTGATAACGAGCAGGATTGCAAGAACGAAAATGCCTGAAAGGGTGGGGTTAAGGCCGGATCTGCTCATAGACCTTTTCGATCAGGGGAAGATTCTTCTCCCAGTTCAATTCTCTTATCACTTTTTCCCTCCCCCTCTCTCCCATCTCTCTGCAAAGGGTCGGATGATCTAACAGATGAAGTATAGACGAGGCAAGCTGATCCACATTTCCGAATTCGACTAGCAAACCATCCTTTCCTTCCTCAATGACTTCTGGAATGGCTCCCACCCTTGCTCCGATCACTGGTTTGCCGCATCGCCAGGCCTCCAGATAGACGATTCCAAAGGAGTCATATCTTGACGGCATCACAAAGAGGTCGCAGGCATCAAAGGCATCTCTCTTCTCTTCCTCTGTGACATATCCGAGGTCGATGAGGTTCGTTTCGACTCCCATTGCTTTCTTCCTCTTCCATTCCTCTGTCGTCAAGCCAATGGCGACCAAGACCACGTCCTTTGCATTCTGTTCTATTTTCTTGACCGCCTGCAGAAGATGGATAGCGCCTTTATTATGATTTTTCGTTCCTGCAAAAAGAATCACTTTTTTCCCTTCCAGGTCATATTTCCTTCGAAACCGTTCTCCCTTCAGGTTTCCCCATTCGTCTAAATGAATTCCCATTGGAATCCGGTGAATCTTAGAGGGATTTATCCCCATGTGGATCATCCCTTCACTCTCATAATTTGAACACGCGATCACGGCAGCGGCATCTTGAAGAGCCCTCCAGAGGAGGGGATTCTTATGTCTCGGATCCTCAAAGTGAATCAGGGGTGTACAGACATAGGGTATTCCAAGAGATTTGCAGGCCTTCCTTACTAGCCATACAAGACCAAAGGGAAAAGCGGTTGCATGGATGATCTCAAAGCCTTCTCGTTTGATTTCTTTATCCAGACTTGAGAGATAAGGTCCCGCAGAAAGAAGAGAAACAATATTTCCTATCGAACGGGGAAGAAAACCATTGGCTATTTTCCCTAATAGGTACAGGGCCGACGTAATCTGCCAACGGGTTTTCAGCCGTTTCACTCTCACCCCGTTGATCCTCTCTTCCTTCTACAGAAGAATATTTTCCGAATAGCGGATCGACCCAGCCCCTTCCTGTAATCGCATCAGCAGTCAAAACAGTGACTTGATGATCCTCTTTTAAGAGCATCTCTGAGATATTCTGGATATATTTTGAACACCCTGGAAGGATTCCCGGCAGGTAGATGGGAACAACGTGGCATATCTTCATAGCGTTCTATATACCGACTTATCCGAAACCTTGTCAAGAACCTGGTTCCCGAATCCGATCCTTCTAAGTACTAAGTAGCCCTAACTTTTCAGAAGATCCGTGTTCTATATCTCACAGGCCTCGTTAAAAACTTTCAGTTTTAATGGCGCATCGTTCCCATGTGAATGATTTCGACCGTTCAAGGCCTTTTCTTATACAGCTTTTCCTCAAATCTTCATCAGAAAGTATCTTCCTGATTCCGTCAACGAGTGCGTCTACTGAATGGGGATCGATATAGATTGCTGCATCGCCTGCCACTTCTGGCAATGAGGACACGTTCGATGTCACTACAGGGATACCACAGGCCATGGCTTCGAGCACGGGAAGGCCGAATCCCTCATAGAAACTTGGGAAGAGAAAAACCTCTGCAAGATTATAAATTATTGGCAACTCAGAAGGGGACAGATATCCAGTGAACGTTACTCTATCCCCAAGCCCCAGTTCATGAATGAGGTGGCGAAGATTATCATTTTTCCAGCCCACTCCTCCGGCGATCACCAGATCATATTCAAAACCAGACCTCTCAGCCAGGATGCTGTACGCTCGAATGAGCCCATCGATGTTTTTCCTCGGCTGAATTGCTCCTGAAATAGAGCATGAATTTCTTAGGAAGATGGTATCTCCTTGTCGTGGGTTCTAAGACCACCGCGTCCTTTATCGGTCGAAAGGTTTGATCTACCCCGATATGAATAACCTTCACTTTTTGATCAGGGACATCAAGAAATTTCAAAATATCCTTCTTTGTGTTCTGTGAATCAGCGATAATGAGGGTTGCCCTTTCTGCAGATCGTGGGAGCTCGATTGTTAGATAGCGGAGAACCTTTGGTTCCACGTCTTCTGGATAGTACTCATGCGCCATATCGTGAATAGTGACCACGTTTCTGAGCCTTCCCTTAAAAAAACCTTTGAAATTAGGACCAAAAAATAGATCCATCTCTTCAATTTTTCCGGCTTCCCTAAGGACTTTGTTATAGAGAAACAAAGCCATTCGCAGAATCGGCTGAAAAGGGAAGGGGATATTTGAAATATTATGAAGAGAATCGCTGATATTGGACAGATCTTTGTTAAGCTTGATCAAATTGTAAAAGGACTGACCCCAGAGGATGTCACAGAGATGATAATCATTTTCAGGAGCAATCTTGATGAGCTCAAAAAGGAGATGGGGAAGATAAAAACCGATCCCGGTTTTCGGTAACATCAACGGCAGCGCATCAATTGCAATTTTCAATCCTAACCCATCCCTTGATAGCCATTATGAGGTCATTTTCCCCAGTAAGATCTTTAGTTTCCAAGAACATACAAGATGTCTCCTTGGCAAGACCCGATTTTATTAATATGACTGAAATTCAGGGAAATTCAAAGGGATTTTTTTTGGAATGGTCAATCAATTGACATCATTGCAAACAGGAGCTTCATTCCCATCAGACTTAAAAATATTTATTCATGATCTGAGTGAATTCATTTGAGTGGGCAAAAAAATCCATCACCTCGGCCAACGTCTGGATCCCCTGCGTCAGTTCACCCGCCCAATACGTAACCTCCCCATCGTTCGGAAAACGACCCAAAAATCCACGATAGAGCCTGATGACCAGATCCTCGTTGGTCTTCACCACCGTTTGGAACTCGGTAGAGTCGATCACCACCTGGGCCATGAATTCCAGCCGTCGCCAGTGATCCGCCGAGCCGTCAAACAGATCACTCCAGTTGACCAAGCCGCCCCCGTCCACCAGGCGGTCAAGGAGGCCAATATACATGGTAGTTACGAAGTTTCGCGTCGGGAGGCCGTTGAGCCCAGGAAAGAGGTTCTCGATATAGGCGGCAAACTCATCCGAATTGGCGAACATGGTCATCGCCTCTGCCCGGTTCCACACTCCACTGAGCCAAGCATCGAGCTCCGATGGGCTGGGGTCCCTATGGAGGAAGGCCGGGAATAGTTGGTGATGAACTCGAGTTCGTGCGGTTGCGGTTCTGGTACTCCGGAGAGAGGAAGAAGACCCGCCCCATTTCAACGGGAATAAATCTCACGTCAATATCCAGGTTCAGGGAAAGAATCCAAATACCCGTTGATCCAGCCGTTGACAGCCCCAGCCTCAGGGTCACGGCCCAGAATGGTATTGTAAAAGTAGATAATCAGATCGCGTGCGCCTTGTGTTGAATAATCTTCTGTTGTGTATGCTTTGATGCAAACATTTGCATTGGGATAGTAAGTCGTTAAATCGCTGACAGTTTTTCCCTGAACTGCTTACAAAACTCTGGCCCGCACGAGCGGTGGCTGCTGAAGCATTGATCTAACGGATTTTCAATCGGGATGGGGTAATTGTAGTTAGGGGCTGTAACATTCTTCACCATGACGGCCAAATTGTGGTTTTGAGTGGTAGGGGACGGGCGAATCAAGCTTTACTGTATAATATCCGCCATATTCGACGGATCCGCTCGTGCTGGCGAGAAGATTGGAAAAATGGGATCCGTCGAAAGCATCATAAATAAATACTTCATAGGACATGTTTGAACGAGTGGCATAAAATCCAACTCCCTTCAGAAACCCATTCTTCAGGGGTGTGAATATGTTTGCAGCCCAACCGATATTGCTGCCGTATCCCATGTGGCCAGTCATTCCCAGGATATCATACTGATAAATGGTGTCGAACTCAAAACGGACATCGGCTGGATCGGCAAAACAGGCAGATCCCGAAAAGGCCAGGCTTCCATCGTAATAGGAACAGTAAAAGTACCCGCCTCGCCCCAGCCAGTTCCCCAACTGTTACGTATAATGAAGGCTCCCGGAGAAGGCGCTCCGGGGGACGATCTTGTCATCGTCCCAGCCGACGATCACAACGGCGTGGTTTGAGGAATGGTCTGGATTGTGATAGTAGGTGAAATGACCGCTGCTGTAATTTTGATCATTCCAATAAATAGCAGTATATATGGCACCGTACTGCAATAAAGCTTCTTTGATGAAGGCGTCATTCACATCGTTTGCAGGCAGAAAAACGATATTATTGACATAGCGAACCGGTATGCAGGAGTGCAGTAGTTGGAATTAGATGCATCGGAGTACGGGTCGTCCGATTTCAGAGATGGGACCATCTCCCCTACGAGGTAGGCAGTGCTCATGAGAAGGTTTCCCCCCACACGGCCCAAAATCAAAGCCATGACGGTGTTTCAAGTTGTCTTCGGAATAATCGTTATAGGCGTCAGAGAGACCGATGAACTTTTTGAGACAACTTTCGAGGGATCCATAAGTGGCAAATGTCCAACAATCTCCGCACGCTCCTTGATTTCGTATCGGCGTCAGAAGACGGTCGTTTCCATTCCCATCCAGATTGAGATCTCGCAAAACTGACATCCCTCGGTTTGATGCCGAGCTGCTGCAAGGGGACCAAAAAGTGGTGGGAGTATTCTGGGGGTCTGTAAGCTTGCCCGGGGTTATGAATCTCCGGAGGAATCGGGGTCGGGATCAATCGACAAAGTGAGATTCATCGCCCATTTCCCTCAGGTTAAATAGGTTGTACTTTTGTTCTGTTTTGTTTTTGAATCCATAAAACGCAGGGTTCAGCGGCACAGTACCGGGCATTGGGTCAGCCAAGCAGATAGATACTACAGAGAAACCCAATAGGAAACCCGAAACAACGGAACAGGAAAACAACCGGACGAACTTTTGCTAAGAAAAATTATCTGTTGCCCTCTACCGTTTTTCATGGGTCGATACCAATGGTGCCCGTCACGAACCAGAGCGGGGAGAATCTCCTGTTGCCCTCCTGGAGGCCTAAAAATATTTATTCATGATCTGAGTGAATTCATTTGAGTGGGCAAAAAAATCTTATTACCTCGGCCAACGTCTGGATCCCCTGCGTCAGTTCACCCGCCCAATACGTAACCTCCCCATCGTTCGGAAAACGACCCAAAAATCCACGATAGAGCCTGATGACCAGATCCTTGTTGGTCTTCACCACCGTTTGGAACTCGGTAGAGTCGATCACCACCTGGACCATGTATTCAGCCGTCGCCAGCTTATCGGCCGAGCCGTCAAACAGATCACTCCAGTTGACCAAGCTGCCCCCGTCCACCAGGCGGTCAAGGAGGCCAATATACATGGTAGTTACGAAGTTTCGCGTCGGGAGGCCGTTGAGCCCAGGAAAGAGGTTCTCGATATAGGCGGCAAACTCATCCGAATTGGCGAACATGGTCATCGCCTCTGCCCGGTTCCACACTCCACTGAGCCAAGCATCGAGCTCCGATGGGCTGGGGTCCCTATGGAGGAAGGCTGGTAACAGTCGGTGATGAACTCTGAGTCCGTGCGGTTGCGGTTCTGGTACTCCGGAGAGAGGAAGAAGACCCGCCCCATTTCAACGGAAATAAATCTCACGTCAATATCCAGGTTCAGGGAGTAATTCAAATACCCGTTCATCCAGCCGTTGACAGCCCCAGCCTCAGGGTCACGGCCAAGAACGGTATTGTAAAAGTAGGTGATCAGATCACGCATGCATTGCTGGCAGACTCCCTGAATCAAAGCAAAGGTCCCATTGAGAAGATTGGGATCGGTGGGCGAGTAAGTCAGCGCGTGGCCTGAGGCATCCCAGGTGCTTGACACCAGGGTCCAGGTGCCGTCGATCTCCCGGCGCTGCAGGGAGATGTTTCCGCTCACCGAGGGTGAGGCTGAATTTCAAGGAACCCGAGGCACGGGTCTGAACCGCAGGGCGCGCTGACCCGAAACCACATAAATCTGTCCGGGGACAAGACCTGGAGGTGGAACCACCCAGTCCAGGCTTGCTGTGTCATTGACGCGTAGGACGCCGGTAATTTCTCCGTTCAGGACCGTGCTATTCGGCTGTGCGCTCAATCCGAGGGTTACACCAAGCGGAGAATTCCACGTCAGAGTCCCACCGCTTGAAAGGGATACGTTTGGGTTGAGACTACTGTTTACTCGGGGGCTTGGGGAGGAAGGTGTATTACGATCCGAGGGTGGGTACCTCCATTTCAGGTGTGCCCCCGAGCCATTAACATCTCCCGGGTGAAGAATCCAAGGGGCTACTTGAGGTCCATCCGAGGAAGCCCAATAATCATAGCTTACATCACAGCCGTTTGTTGTATTATTATAAAAAGCCCATTTGCCCGCTGGCCCGAAAGTACAGCGGTGGACATTGGCCGTTCCCCCTGTGTTGACGAAGATCGAAAAAAGTCGTGGTTTCCCCAAGGGCCGTAAGACCATTATCCCAGAAAAAGCTGTGCTCTGAAGTTAGGATGGAATTACTGTAAACTAAGAGTCCGTTCTTGTCGTTTTCCGTAATGCTCGATAGCACGACTTTGGGATTGGTACCGCCGTTGAGTTCCACTCCTGAGGCGGAGTCGGTAATGAGGGCCAAGTCGAGCATGATCCCCTTGGCTCCAAACAGGCGAATGCTGAAGCTACCGTCGGGCCTGGGTAAAAATGTTCCCCTGAAGCTTGGCCGTTGAAGTTGCGTCGATTAAGAGGTTTGCCTTCACGTTATTAACAAAGGTGTTGTTTTGCACCTGGATGTTGAGACTGGGGGTGGAGGGGGTTTTACCATCTGCCATAATGGCCACTCCCTGATCTTGGCTGTCCTTCACTAGGCAGTTTCGGATCGTGGCGCCGTTCGAGCATCCCCAGAAGGTTACGCCGGTTTGCAGGCTCCCGATAATCTCGCTGTTCTCCACGACCCCTGGTGCCGCTTTCGAGGTAGATTCCGTCGCTCTTCGCCCCTTCAACCCGGCTTCCGGAAAAAGGAATTGGAGGCTCCGGTGACCAGCACAGGGTAGTAACAACCGGTGATAATCGTTCCCTGCAGAACTCCCGTAGAAGCTTTCGTGATCTGGACGCCATATTGACTCGACGTAATGGAGCTATTCTGCACGGTAAGGGTTGATCCGGCTTCGGCGTAGATTCCTGTTCCTGGTGGACACGATATCGCGCTGCTGTTTTTTGCGATCGCCTTACTCCCAGCCTTTGCAGCCAGAGCAGCCCAGCCCGTGGAATTGATCATGCAATGGTCAATTGTTAGGGTGACACCCTCCCCCTGCGCACGGAGCGGCCCCGTCCCTTGGATGGTGAACCCGTTGCCGAAGATCGTCACGCTTTTAGACACAATACACTCTGCGGTAAGTTGGTAAGTATCTGTAGAGTTCAGAGTTACCGTTCCTCCTGAAGGGGCCGACGATAAAAGATCGCAGAGGTTGATCGTGGCCGCATGGACGTCACCCATCATCAGGAGAAAAGTTAGGAAAAATAGGAGATTGTTCGGCAGTCGAAATCCAGGCCTGAAGATGCTTCTAAGGTGTAGTCGTCTTTGAAGGAGATTGTTTGAGCGGAAGCATTGAGGCATTGATTTTGTCCTGTATGTGAGTTACAGCAATTATCATACCAGATAGATCAGTATACTGAACATAAATTCATTAAGCCTAAAATCTTTAATCATTTTAATTACTTTAAGAACGGCGGTACACCGATTTGCCACTCAGATCAAATTAGTTCGCAACCTTTGAAATTCTGAAAAAATGTCAAACAAGAGACAATTTTTTTCACTTAGGTTATCACTCAACCTTGCGTCCGTTGCAATCACTTATGTTTTCCTTTCGCTTCCGTGGTCTCATCTGGAATTCTCTTAGTACAGGATTTATCTTCTTTGAAAAATAAAGACCCACCAGGGGGAACTTAAATGGTTCATTGATTCTCAAATGCTCAGGAAAACCGGCTTCTTGCAGGAAAATCTTTCCCTTATAAAAATACTGTTTTTCAACAGACGCACACATCGAAATATTTTGCGAGATGCTGGCAATGAAGTGAGGCCTGTTCTTGACCCATCTCCACGGCACATGCATCAAATATAAAACTCTTTTCCTCATGATCGATTCAACCTCCCTGCTTCTCCTGGAGACCCGATAGAAACGCCATTTTATAAGCGACCCACCCGACTGGCGTTTATGAAGTCCTGATAGGTTAAGGGCACCCCTTCTTCCAGGGAGATCTGGTGCTTCCAGCCCAGGCTGTGCAGGAACGAAACATCCAGGAGCTTCCTGGGTGTGCCATCAGGCTTGGAGGTATCCCAGCGTATTTCTCCGTGATAGTCAACTACCTGTGCAACCATTGTAGCAAGTTCACGAATCGTGACATCTTCTCCAGTGCCGATATTGACTATTTCATTCCCACTATAGGAATTCATCAAGAAAATACAGGCATCAGCCATATCATCGCTATACATGAATTCGCGGCGGGCGGTACCGGTTCCCCAAATTTCCACGGTGGGGCGTTTTTCGATCTTTGCCTCGTGGAACCGCCTGATTAGAGCAGGAAGGACGTGAGAGTTAAGCGGGTTGTAGTTGTCATTCGGTCCGTAAAGATTGGTGGGCATCGCGGAGATGAAATTAGTTCCATACTGTCTGTTGTATGACTGACTGAGCTTAATCCCCGCAATCTTGGCTACTGCATACGGCTCATTGGTGGGTTCAAGCTCACCAGTCAGGAGATATCCTTCTTTTATGGGTTGAGGAGCGAGCCTCGGATAGATACAGGAACTTCCCAGGAAAAGAAGTTTTTTTACTCCGTATTTGTGGGCGGCATGGATAACGTTGGCTTCAATGATAAGATTGTTATAAATAAAATCAGCGGGGTAGGTATTGTTAGCATAAATTCCACCCACTTTTGCCGCTGCTAAGAACACATACTCCGGTCTCTCCTTCTTGAAGAAATCAGTGACGTCTCTCTGAATCTCCAGATCCAGATCCTGGTGGGTCCGAAGGAGGAGATTCCCATACCCTCCCGATTGAAGCTTTCGATGAATCACAGACCCGGCAAGACCTCGGTGACCAGCGATGTAGATCTTAGAGTCCTTATTCATATGGCTTTGAGGATAAAGAGTATGCGATCGGTGTTGAATGTGCTCGATCGTCGGATGAATCCGTGAACTTCATACCCCTTCTTCAAAAGAAGTTCTGCAAGATAGGAACCATCCTGACCCGTAATCCCTGTAATTAAAGCTATATTCATGGAACCCTTTAAGGCTCACATAAATGATCTTTATTGCCAATGAACAACACAAGATGGATTAGAATCCAGAACAATGTAAGTATATCATGCCACGATCCAAAATATTTTTCCATGTCAACAGGTAACCGGTGATGTTCCTAGTGTATTGTCTCTTAAATAACTGGAATTAAGCTGCGGTTT
>CAWEAV010000009.1:0-41580 GCA_963806715.1 uncultured delta proteobacterium | reverse complement strand
CATTGAACGTTCTTCGAGAGATGGCGCAGAGACGGTCCGCCGGATCCAGGAATTCACGGGGATACGGCGGGACAAAGAATTCTCTCCTATCTCAGTCAATGAACTGGTTAACGGGGTGATTGTGATGACAGAACCCCGGTGGAAGGACCAAGCTCAGAGCAGAGGCATCCAGATCGAGCTGTCCCTCCAGTTCGAGGAGGTTCCTTTTATACTCGGGACCCCCTCCGAATTAAGGGAGGTCTTGACCAATATCATTTTCAATGCGATCGATGCCATGCCCGAAGGGGGAAGGCTCGCCATCTCCACCCATCATCCAGCAGAGGATTGGGTTGAAGTGAGGATTTCTGATACAGGAATTGGCATGACCGACGAGGTGAAACGGCGGATTTTTGATCCCTTTTTTACGACCAAAGGAGTGACCAATTCCGGTCTTGGAATGAGCGTTTCCTACGGGATCATCAAGCGCCATGGGGGAGAAATCCTCGTGGAGAGCGCCCAAGGAAAGGGTTCAATTTTCGCCATTCATCTACCCACGGGGTACCTTGTGGAGGAGCCAGAGATCGAGAAATCCGAGCCTCCCCAAGGAATTTTGCCAGCCCGAATCCTGGTGATTGAGGATGATACCTCTGTTCAGAGTATTCTTAGTCAAATGCTTATCGCCAAAGGGCATCGGGTTGTGGTGGCCTCCGATGGGGAGGAAGGGATCGAGCGATTCAAGGACGACACATTCGATCTTGTCATCACGGACCTTGGGATGCCAAAACTTTCGGGCTGGGAGGTGGGTAAAATCATCAAGAAGATTAACTCCTCCGTCCCCGTTGCGATGATTACAGGATGGGGTGTGGAACTTCATCGGGAGAAGATGAAAGAAAGTGGGATTGATATCGTCCTTTCCAAACCTTTCAATTTTGAACAGATCAATCAACTGGTCTCCGAGGCTCTGGAACGGATGGGGAAAAGGTAGCTCTATTCGACCACACAGGCTACTATTCCGGGACCGTGGTTCATCACTCTGCTGACGATACTTCCCATCAAGGCGTGTGTAGTGCGAGAGGCGCTGCATTGCCCCATCACCAGCGTCTGATATTGTTCCATTCGAGCCTCAGCCAGAATACATTCTGCCGTATTCTTGACGGATTCTGAGGTGGCCTTGGTTTCTATCTGCTGAGGGTTTATCCCTTTCTGGGCCAGTACTTCAATGGCAGGCTGAAAGATGGAGTCCAATCTCAATTTTTGGTTGCTCAACCATTTATCGAGGACCACTTTCCTGGCCGTTTTTTCCTCTTCCGTGAGAATATGGCCGTCATCCCATAACTGCGGCGGCACGCCGGGCAAGACATAAAAAAGGGTGATTTGCAGATCATGGATGTCTTCGAACTGCTGACCCACATAACCGACCGTTTTGAACGAACCCTCTGAGCCGTCGATGGCGATTAACATCCTTTTCATCTTTTCGATCCTCCGGTGTCAGGTATTTTTCTTACAAATCGATAGGTTTTACAGCTTGCAACGAATAGGGGAACGACACCAAAAAGAATGAAGATTCCATCGGCTGGGAGACGAAGCCATTCGATCATCAGGGATAATCTGCCATTGAGATATTCTGGACCCCGAGCATGCCAGTAACCGTTTTTCAAGACATCGAGAAACTGGAGGACCCCTCCCGGGAAAAGATTCAAGATGACCATGAGGGCCAGGCCAATATTGAGCCCCCAGAATGAGATCCGGACATACTTTTCCACAGGCAGCCACTTCTCATCGGGCAAGACCTGACGCATGGCAAAGACCATGAAGGAGATGGCAAACATTCCGAAGACGCCCATCATGGCAGCGTGTCCGTGATTCGGAGTGAGGAGGGTTCCCACTTCAAAGTAGCTTACAATCGGGAGATTGATCAGGAAACCGAATATTCCGGCCCCGACGAAATTCCAAAAGCCGACGGCCATCATGAAATAGAATGTCCATTTGTGGGGGATGGAGATCTCTTTTCCACAGACGTCGCATCTTCCGCTGGTCAGTTTGATGAAGTCCCAGGCATCGAGCGTGAGAAGGGTGAGGGGTACTACCTCCATGGCCGAGAACACGGCTGCAAAAGCCATCGTGATGTTCGATTGGCCGGTCCAATACCAGTGGTGGGCTGTGCCGATAACCCCGGCTCCCAAGGAAAAGGATGGCATCCAAGTAAATGACGCGCATAGCGGTCAGACGGGACACCATCCCCAATTTGTAAAAAACGATGGCCACCATCACCGTGACAAATAACTCAAAGAAGCCTTCCACCCAGAGATGGATGATCCAGAAACGCCAGGTGTCCACTACCGTGAAATGGCTGGTGCTGCCAAAGAATAAGGCAGGGAGATAAAAGAGGGGGATGGCTAAGGCGGCAAGGAGAAAGAGATAGGAGATCTCGCGTTCTTCCGGGTCCTTTCTGGCCGAACCCAGTTCCCCTGATGACCAAGATTAGCCAGAAGACCAATCCGACTGCAAGAAGAACCTGCCAGACCCGTCCAAGGTCAAGGTATTCCCATCCCTGATGTCCAAACCAGAACCAGAGGTTCCCCAAGAATTGGTAGACACCAAACAACTCGCCCAGTAGACTGCCGACGGCAACGATAACCAGAGCGCAGAAGAGCAGGTTGACTCCCTTTACCTGACCTTGGGGATCCTTTCCTCCGAGGGCAACTGAAAGAAACAACCCTCCAGCGATATAGGCTGTTGCGATCCAGAAGATGGCCAGCTGCAGATGCCAGGTGCGAAAGATATTGCTTGGAAAGAAGGTTGAGAAATCAATTCCATAGAAGCTGCCGGGCTCGGCACGATAGTGTGCTGTCGCTCCTCCCACCAGGACCTGGGCTAAGAAAAGAAGAGAGACGATGACAAAGTATTTTATGGTGGCTCTTTGGCTTTCAGTGGCTATCCCAGGAAGCATTTGCGGATGGATGTGTTCGCCTTTCCCTTTCCATCCCAGAAAATCAAACTTACCGAAGAAAAAGAGAACAATGGCTGTCCCCGCAAGCAGGGTGATGAGGCTCAGTGTGCTCCACAGAACGGCATCGCTTGTAGGGATATTGCCAACCATTGGATCATAAGGAAAATTATTGGTGTAAGAATAGGATTGACCAGGGCGGTTCGTTACCGAGGCCCAGGCTGTCCATGCAAAGAAGGCAGTGAGTTGTTCAAGTTCCTTTGGATCCCGAATATGTTTAACCAGCAATCCCCGATTGACGGCGGGTTGAGTAAAGTAGGCTGTCCACTTCGATATTTGGTTCCGATAGGACGCACTTTCGAAATCGGCAAAGAATAATGTCTTCGTCTTGGGATCATAACGATTCTGTTTCAGCAACTGCTGGACCTCTCCAGTCACTGCAGACTGCTCCACTGAATTGAGTTCCTTCAAACTCCGATTGAAATTCTGCTTTGCCAGCAGTTCACCTGCATCAAGGGCAAGCGTATGTAGGTACTCTGCAGAGAAATCCGGTCCCAGATAGGCACCATGTCCCCAGATGGTTCCATTTTCCATCAGTCCATATTTGAGGAAGACTTGCTGTCCTGCCAGAATATCTTCGCCGGTAAAAATCCGTTCTCCAGAGGAGTTGATCACTTCTTCCGGTATGGGAGGAGCATTCAAATGGGCACTGACAGTCATCCAGATAAGGACAGCGAAGCCGACGACCAGGACGAAAATCACAGACCTTCGCCACCAGGGGGAGAGTCTCTCGGTTTTGATTTCTTTAGGCTCCATTTTTCCTCCTCCGAACTGATCAACCCTACATTGCCCAAGGGGATGAGGATCATAGGTCAGGATGATAGGCCTTCTTTTCAACAACGACCGTGTATCATTCCCCATTGAAGGTATGGTGTTCTAACTTTCGATACCACGAGGCGGCATCTATGAAATACTCCTCTGTATCTTTCAGTGAAAGATAATGCTCGTTTTCAAACCTGGATAAGAGATCAAAAAAGGCTTTCTCTCGCGGATCTGATACCGCATCTCTCAGTTCGGAATAGTATTTTACCCCCTTGGCCTCAAAATCGATGGCTGTCCGGACAGCCCCCAGGTCGTCGGCGTCTTCTTCAGGTATTTGATCAACCTGCTTGATCAAGTCTTTGAGAACATCTCTGACAAGGGTCTCTTCCACTTTAAGGGGAACAGTTTCGGGCCATTTTTCGTTCTTTTCCCACCGTTGCTGGAGTTGCTTCAAACGTTCATAATGCTCAAGCTCCTCGTCTCCAATTTGCTGGAACATGGCTTTCCCAATAGGATTTTTAGTCCTTTGGGCATGCCTCAGGTAGAATGCCCTTTCTTTCATTTCATTATTGAGAGCAACTTCAAGCGCGTTCAGGCGGTCTTTTTGTTCCATGATTTTCCTCCTTTCATAACAAACTCTTACACCTGTTCAGCCTGTTCCATCCATTGTTCATGCCGTTTCCTTCCTCTATAACTTTCTAAAATTCCTTTCAGGACCCTCCGATCATATTGCCTCCTTTTTTCTATTGTTGGAATCGACATGCATCTTTAAGGCGTATAGATTACATTTTCAAGATGTTGATCAAAAATGTAAATGGGGTGTCTACCCCATTTGGTGGGAAAAAAGACCTTATTTTTTCCATTTAAGCCTATTTGTGAACCGTAAGAAATCCGAGAAATCAATGCGTCTGCGTCTAATAGTCCCCAAGGATGGGGCGCCGTTTCTCGAAAGGGAAAACAGAGATTAGAATCTTCAGGGATAGATCCATCCGTGGAGCCAAATGATAGAGCAGAGAGCGAAGGGATGGAGAGGAAACAATCAGCACAGCCCCTTTTGCTCATTCGGATCGAGGTTTTTGGCATGTAAAATGGATTCGATCAGAGCCAGGAAATCCTGGGTGGATGAATCCTTTGTGACAAAGTGATCTGCCTTGTTTTGGCGGGCAGCCTGTCGATATTCTGGAAGATCATAGCTTGTTAAGACGATAACGGTGATGTCCGGGTAATTCATTTTTATCTTTTTGGTGAGCTCAAGACCACTTTCTCCGGGTAATCGGATATCCATAAAGATGATCTTGGGATGAAAGGTTTCAATCTTGGAGAAAAGTCCGGTCCCGTCCGGTTCCTCAGCAATGTCCATCGTTGGAAAGCGAGAATACAGAATCTCCTTAAGCATTTGGCGAAAGGTGGCATTATCTTCGATGATTAATACTTTACACATGGATATGATTCTCCTGATCTCGGTTTCTTTGCTGAGGGTGAAGAATATCTTTCTCAATGAGACAGGATCAACCCTTCCTCCTGCCTGGGATCCGTCAAGGTCATTCATCCCACTTTACTAATTAATCAAAGCATGGTAAATAAGGTATGTTATGTATTTTTGTGGGGGAAAGACCGTATTTTCTAAGAAAATAAGGGCAGGGAGGATATTATGGCAAGAGAAAAACAGCGCATCGTTATTGCTGAAGACTATACGATCCTTAGGGAGGGACTGCGAGCCTTGATCTCCTCCAATCCGGAATTTGAGGTGGTGGGAGAAGCAGGAGATGGTCACGAAGCCATTCAATATGTCGAGAAGCTTAGACCCCATTTGATTTTGTTGGACTTATCCATGCCTCGGATGAATGGCATGGATGCCATCAGAGAAATCCGGAAACGGGTCCCGGATACAAGGATCGTGGTCTTGACCATTCATAAAACGGAGGAGTATATTCTTGCAACCCTCAAGGCAGGAGCCGATGGCTATGTTCTCAAAGATGCGACTCATGGTGAGTTGATGATGGCTTTGAATAATGTTTTAGGGGGCAAGCGCTATATCAGTCCCGGTATCTCCGAGAAGGTGATCGAGGGGTATCTGGATGGCAGAAAAACCATCAAATCCCGCACCTCCTGGGAGACCCTCACTCATCGGGAACGAGAGATCCTCAAACTGATCGCCGAGGGTTATCGAAACAAGGAGATTGCGGATTACCTCTGTATCAGCGTCAAGACAGTGGAAAAGCATCGGGCCAATCTGATGGAAAAGTTAGATCTCCACAATGTTCAAGCCCTCACTGCGTTCGCCATCGAAAAGGGACTGGTGAGTCGTTAATAATAAATGATCAGGAGATGGGGGATGGGGAAAGAGTTTCCCCATCCCCCTCTCCTTTAAGATGTCCCACAGTCAGGAAGGGTTTGATCGACTGATATTTTTTTTCACCCATGCCTTTCACCTCTTTCAACTCGTCAAGCGATCGGAATGCCCTTCTTCTCTGCCGGTAGGCAGTTATCTCCTGGGCCAGTGATTCTCCAATTCCGGGGATCAAAGAGAGATCATCCACTGTTGCCTGATTCAGATCGAGCGGGATGGAAAAGACGAGTAGTTTCCTTGCCTCCATTCTTCCTAATCTTACTTGGATCTCGCCCGGTTCTTCCTTTACTACCGTGATGAGGGTTCCTGTTTTGAGAAGCCGAGACGATCGACTTCCATCAAAGGAGGCGACCTCTTTTAGCCCTCCAGCCTTCTTGATCACTTCTTCCAGGGTAGGTACCTCCTTAAAGACGTGAATTCCGGGATAACACACCTCTCCAGAAACCTCCACCACGATTTCGTGGATGCTTTGTTGGGTAGAGGGCATAGAAAAAAGAGCATGGAACCGTAAATAGAGGAGGGAAAGCATAAAGAGAGCCAGGATCAGGAGGAGACGCTGTTGGGAAAAAGAAAAATAGTTAAAGGATTGCAGAGTGCGGATTAGGGGTCGGAGGTTAAGAGACTTAGCAAAGAATCTGAACTTTAGAATTTTAGATTCCGAAACTCAGCATTCCGAAATCCGAAAATGGACTTATCCTGTTTCCTTCTTTCAGCAGTTTGTAGTCAATCGAATCGACGAGGGCCTGCCAGCTTGCCTGGATGATATTCTCTGAGACCCCGACGGTTCCCCACTCCGATCTTCCATCCCCTGATTCGATGAGAACCCTTGTCTTGGCGGCGGTGCCATCCTTTGGAGGATAAAATCCGGACCTTGTAGTCAAGAAGCTTGACCTCTTTTAATCCGGGGTAGAACTTTCTCAAGTGCCTTCCGAAGGGCATGATCCAGGGCATTGACTGGCCCATCTCCGACCGCTGCCGTATGCTCAACCTGGTCTCTCACCCGGACCATGATGGTTGCCTCTGAAAGAGAGGGGGCTTCCTCTTCCTGCTTCTCCACGATGACCCTGAATCCCATGAGGTCAAAAAATTTCCGATGTTGTCCCGAGGGCTTTCTTGATGAGGATCTCAAAAGAGCCCTCGGCTCCTTCAAACTGGAAGCCCTCATTTTCCAACCGTTTCAAATCATCCAGAATTTTCCGGATCTTCGGATCCTTGCTTTCGATATCGATCGAGAATTCGGCAGCCTTATAAAGAATATTGGATTCACCGGAAAGATCCGAGATGAGAACCCTCTGATGGTTTCCGACCTGTTCGGGCTGAACGTGCTCATAGGTTGCCACATTCTTCCGGATGGCGCTCACATGGATGCCCCCTTTATGGGCAAAGGCACTGTCCCCCACATAGGGAAGATATTTCGGATGGGGCAAATTGGCCAGCTCGGATACGAAGCGGGAGACCTCTCTAATCTTTTTGAGCTGGTCATTGGTGATACAGTCGATCGCCATCTTCAATTTGAGATTGGGGATGATGGAACAGAGATTGGCATTTCCGCAGCGTTCACCATAGCCATTGATCGTTCCCTGGACCATCTGAATCCCTTCCCGGACAGCGAGAATGGAGTTGGCAACAGCCAGATCCGTATCATTATGGACATGAATGCCCAGGGGGGCCCGAATCTCTTTCCTCACCGTCTGGATGATCGATCGAACCTCATCGGGGAGAGGAGCCTCCATTGGTATCACATAAAACGATCCAGTCGGCCTTGGCCTCCTGGGCTGTCCTCAGGGTAGACAGAGCATATCCGGGATTATGTTTGAACCCATCGAAGAAATGTTCCGCATCAAAGATGACCTCCGAAACCCGATCTTTGAGATAACGGATCGATTCGTAGATGATTTCAAGATTCTGATCGAGAGTGATCTTCATTGCCTCCAGGGGATGAATATCCCAGGACTTTCCGAAAAGGGTGATCACCCCTGTCCCGCTTTCGATCAGGGCTTGAAGATTCGGATCCCGTTGGGGAAGAATTCCCGCCCGGCAGGTGCTCCCAAAGGCAACCACCTTGGCGTGGGACAAGGCGAATAGATTGAATCTCCCGGAAGAACTGGAGGTCTTTTGGATTGGAACCCGGCCATCCTCCCTCGATATAGTGGATTCCCAGCTCGTCGAGCTTGTGGGCAATCCGAATCTTGTCCTCAACCGAGAAGGCGATGTCCTCCGCCTGGGACCCATCCCGAAGGGTGGTATCATAAAGTTGGATAGGGCTGTTCACTCGGACCTTTCATAACAAACATGTCAAAATCATCGCTAACAAAAGCATACCCGTCCGTTTCCCTTTATGCAACATGTGGATAAAAATCATCAATATAATATTCATCTTACATTCCGCATTGATGTCAATGACTTAACCCATTCGACCGCGTTGAGCCCCGCCTTTGAAAGCAGGGACTGAAAGCGCCGCCTAAGATTAACCTTCTTCAATGATTCCGGGTTTATCCAGGTCAAAGGCATCATGAAGAGCCCTGATCGCCAGTTCCGTATATTTCGAGTCGATCACGCAGGAAATTTTGATCTCCGAAGTAGAGATCATAATGATGTTGATCCCTTCCTTGGCCAAAGCGGCAAACATCTTGGCCGCCACACTGGAGTGGCTTCTCATTCCGACGCCCACAATGGATATCTTGGCAATATCTTCATTGGTACTAACCTCCTTGGTACCCATCTCCTTCATTGCCTCTTTGACGATCTGGAGCGTATTGACGAAATCGGACTTGGGAACGGTGAAGGCAACATTGGCATAGCCCTTTTCAGAGCTGGAGGTCTGAATAATCATGTCCACCACAATGTTCGCATCGGCAATGGGTTTGAAGAGTTTTGCAACCAGCCCAGGCATATCCGGAACACGCATCACCTCGATTTTGGACTCATTCTTATTATAAGTCACACCCGATACCACTACCTGTTCCATCTCCTTCTCCTCCCTGCAAACGATTGTTCCAAGATTATCATTGAATGATGACCTGACATGAATGGGCACATCATACTTCTTTGCAAATTCCACCGATCGGATCTGAAGAACTTTTGCTCCTAAACTGGCCATCTCCAGCATTTCATCGTAGGAAATTTTAGATAGTTTTCTCGCCTTTGGGCAGATGTTGGGGTCGGTGGTATAGACCCCGTCCACGTCAGTATAGATCTCACAAACGTCAGCCTTGAGGGCTGCCGCAATGGCCACACCGGTTGTATCAGACCCTCCTCGGCCAAGAGTCGTGATATTGTCCGATTCATCGGCTCCCTGGAATCCGGCTACCACCACAATGTGACCGTTCGCCAGATCACCCAGAATCTTCTCCGATTCGATACTGGTGATTCGAGCTTTCCCGAAGGCACTGTCCGTAGCGATTTTGATTTGGAACCCCAAATAAGACTTTGCGTCGTGGCCCATCGTCTTGAGGGCGATGGCGAGGAGGGCAATGGAGACCTGTTCCCCAGTGGCAACGAGGACATCGAGCTCCCTCTCATCCGGTGTCTCGGTGATCCCGTGGGCAAGGTGTAGGAGCCTGTCGGTTTCACCCTCCATGGCAGAGACGACGACGACGACCTGGTGCCCCTGATTTTTGGTTCGGATAACCCTTCTTGCCACATTATTGATCCGGTCAATATCCCCAACTGAAGTTCCGCCATATTTTTGAACCACCAGCGCCATTCTCCCTTCGCCTCCTTGTGATGCTAATTATCCAATTTCAGATTTAGGATTTCGATCGGCAATCGGCAATTTGCAATTCGCAATGGGATAGTTCCCTCACGAGTTCTTCGTATCGTTTCCCCTTCCCATGGAGATGGATAGACCGGGCATGTCGGCCAAGGTAACTAAGGTTTATCCAGATCAACTCCTTTGGAAGTAAGTTTGGAATCTTATCCGCCCATTCGATGGCGGTTATCCCCCCTCGCACAAAATATTCATCGAGACCCAGATCCTCTGCTTCTTCCTCCGTTGTCAAACGGAAAAGATCAACGTGGAAAAGTGAAAATTTCCCTTGGTATTCATGAATGAGCGTGAAAGAGGGGGATGTGATGCGTTTGGACCTTTTCACTCCGAGACCAGCCGCGAGTCCCTTGATAAAATGGGTTTTTCCCGATCCCAGTTCCCCGACCAGAGCCATCACATCTCCGGATCGAAGAAGCTTCCCGATCTGTTTGCCAAATCGAACAGTTTCCGTTGCACTCTGGGTATTGATGACCACTTGAGATAGAATTCCAATGTCAGAGCTCAAAGTTGAAATTCGGGTGTCAGGCTTTGTATTTTAAAATCGTCCGGGTTGAGATTTTCGAGCCATTCCTTCAATTGATCCTCATCTTTTTCTAAATCAATTGTCCTCGACTTTTCGATCACCACCTCCGAGACAAAGATCGGAGCCCCGGAAGTGAGGGCTATGGCAATCGCGTCACTCGGTCGGGAGTCCAGGATGATCTCCTCTCCTTTCCGGTTAAGGTAGATGAGTCCATAGTAAGTATTCTCTTTCAGATCATTGACGACGATCTTGACGACCTGGGATTCAAGGGTTGAAAGGATGTTGTGGATCAAATCATGGGTCATCGGCCGTTGGGAAGCCATTTTCTTCAGCTTCATGGCGATGGCATTGGCTTCGAAGGGTCCAATCCAGATGGGAAGTCCTTTCTTGTTGAAGAGATCCATCAGTAGGACGACGAACCCGTTGGAGGTAGAGTCGAACGTTAAAAACTTAACCTTCATTTCAATCAGCATAAGGAACTCCTTTCAACAACGGTCAGGTCCTTCCACTCTCCAGCGCCAAGTTCCGCTTCGGGCGGCGGGTACCGTGAACTCTATTTCTGTGGTAAACGCACTCCATCACCACTGTCAAGGGCCGAGCTTTAGATGAAGTCTAATGATGAGATGTTAGGGATATAAGGGATCGCTTTTTACCAAACAAAAAAATCCTAACAGACTTTTGAATGGGAATCAAATCCCTCCCCGAAGAACCGCAGGGATCTGATGGATCAAGTCCGTCGCCACAAGCGATTTTTCCCCTTTTTCGGAAGCCACCCGGTCTCCCGCCAACCCGTGAAGATAGACGGCTATTTGAAGGGAAGGGAGAACATCGAACCCTTGACAGATCAACCCACCGATCATTCCAGTCAGGACATCCCCCGTTCCTCCAGAAGCCATCCCGGGGTTTCCTGTTGGATTAATAAAAATCTCTCCTTGGGGTGTTCCAATGAGAGTGCGGTATCCTTTCAGGACTAAATAGACCTGGTGAGTCTGGGAAAAACCTCGGGTCATGCCGATCCGGTCTTCCAGCACCTGCTTGGATGTCAAGCCTGTCAATCGACCCATCTCCCCTGGATGGGGGGTGAGGATGAGAGGCCCTTTCACCCGGGATAGGCACTTGAGGTTTGATCCGAGGGCTGTGAGCCCGTCAGCATCGAGAATGATCGGAAGATTCAAAGCCCCGATCAGTTTAAGGATGAGGGCTTGCGTTTCCTTGACGGTACCGATTCCAGGGCCAATCATCACAGCCTTTTTGTTTTCACACAGTCGAAGGATGGCATTCAAAGCCCTGAGGCTGAGCGTTTGTTTTGCTGTTTCGGGAAGCGGCTCAGTCATCACCTCGGTCAATTTGACCTCCATGATCGCATTAAGGGTCTTGGGTATGCCAAGGGTCACCAGACCCGCTCCCATGCGGAGGGCGGCTTCACAGGCCATGGCGGCTGCGCCGGTCTTTCCGACCGATCCTGCAAGGGCCACGAGGTGACCATAATCTCCTTTGTGAGAGTCTCTCCGGCGTAGAATACTGAGGTTCTTTCGGATCTCATCTTCTTCGAGGAGATGGACCTGAATCTTTTCTTCTTCCACGAGTCTCTTAGGGATGCTGATATCGATGACTTTCAGTTCGCCCACGTAATCGGTTCCGGGTGGGATGAGGAGCCCAACTTTGGGGAGCCCAAAGGTGATGGTTAACGTGGCCCGAATGGCTGTTCCAAGGGGCTTTCCGGTATCGGCATTCAACCCCGAAGGGATATCGATGGCTACCACGGGCTTCTGGAGCGTATTGAGATGGTCAATCACTTCACGATAATAGCCTCTGACTTCTGCATCCAGTCCGGTGCCGAAGAGCCCATCGATGAAGGAGATCACATTTTTCCAGATCCTTTCTTACCCTCGTATAGTCGGTTTCGGATGGAATCGAGATGACCTCCCCTTTCATACGGAGAAAGATCTGATAGTTGGTTTCGGCGTCCCCGCGGAGAACCTTGGGATCGGCAAGAAGATAAACCTTGACGGAAATGCCCTGATTGAAAAGATATCGGGCAATAACAAATCCGTCCCCTCCGTTATTTCCCTTTCCAGCCACGATTGCCACCCCACTTCGATGAAGGTTGGGAAATTTTTGAAGGATGATTTCGGCGGCCCCTCTTCCCGCGTTTTCCATCAAGACAATTCCGGGGATGCCAAAGATCTCGATCGCCTTTTGATCCAAATGCTGCATCTGTTTAGCCGTCGCGACTTTCATCGGATTTCCCCTCTAAAAGGACATGGGCCACGGCAAAGGGACGGTCGTGGGAAAGGGTGAGGAAGTGCCTGACGGATCCGTAGGGTTTGAAATAATTCATCTGCCTTTCGATGAAAGAAGAGGAAAGGTTTGCCCATGGGATCATTCATCACCTCGATGTCAGTCCAGTGAATCCCTTCGCGGAATCCCCATCCAATGGCTTTGAGAAAGGCTTCTTTGGCTGCAAATCGAATGGCAAAACATTCGGAGGGTCGGGCCTGTCGCTGGCAGCGGTTGATTTCTCTTTCGGTGAAGACACGCTCGAGGAAGAGGTCACCCCACCGGGTGATGAGGTGTTCAATCCGTTCAATATTCACGATATCGATGCCTGTTCCAAGGATCATAAAGAAAACGGTTCGAGGGGTCAAGGATTCAAGGGATCAAGGTTTCTCTGTTGGGTTTCACTTTACTTGCCACTGGACCCATTGGCTCCGTGACTCTTTCTATTTGATGAGGGCGATCATTTCGCGGACGGCCTGGCCAAGACCAACGAAGACGGATCGGGCGACAATGCTGTGTCCGATATTCAACTCTTCGATCTCCCGGATTTCCGCTATTCTCCGAACGTTGGAATAATGGAGGCCATGTCCAGCGGCAATCTGGAGATTGCGGTGGGAGGCCTCCTCTACGGCAACCAAGATCTTTTTGAATTCTTCTTCTACCTCGGGAAGTCTTGGCGTCACAGTAATGACCTGTGTGAATTTCGATGGTATTTGCCCCTGCGTCTTCTGAGGCTTTGATCTGTTCCCGCCGGGGGTCGACGAAAAGGCTGACGATGATTCCCCCTTTTTGGAGCTTTTGGATGGTCCTCTTGAGGGGTTTGAAGAATTTGACCACATCGAGTCCTCCCTCTGTCGTCAATTCCTCTCTCTTTCAGGAACCAGTGTGACGACCTCGGGCATTACCGAGAGAGCAATCCGGACCATCTCATCGGTGGCCGCCATCTCAAGATTGAACCGGGTTTGGATGACTTCCCGGAGAAGAAGGATGTCTCGGTCCTGCATGTGGCGACGGTCCTCCCTGAGGTGAGCAACGATTCCGTCTGCACCTGCCAATTCGACGATGCCCGACGCTGTGACCGGATCGGGATATCTGACCCCCTCTCGCCTGCCTGAGAGTTGCCACATGATCAATATTGACGCCTAATCTTGGCATACCGGCCTCCCCCCTTTTCTGCACTTCCACAGCGGCTTCATACTCCCTACGCTCCATTATTTCGATTTTCCGCATGCGTTTCTTCACTAATTCAACGATGTCCTGAGCGAACCGATGGAGTTGATCTTCCTCTTCCCCTTCCACCATAATTCTCAGGAGGGGTTCGGTCCCAGAGTAACGGATGAGGATCCTTCCGGAATTGCCTAATGTCTGTTCAATCTCTTTGATCCTCTCATCGATCTCCGGAAATGCAGCAATCGCTCGCTTTTCTCTCACTTCAACGTTGTAGAGAACCTGAGGAAGAGGCTCCATGACCTGAGCGAGTTCATCGAGGTCTCGCTCCTTTTGTCTCATGATTGCCAGGACCTGAAGGGCTGTGAGGATTCCGTCACAGGTCGTATTGTAATCGAGAAAGATGGTATGGCCCGATTGTTCCCCTCCCAGATTGTATTGGCCTCGAACCATCTCCTCAACGACATAACGATCACCCACCTGTGTTCGGATGACTTTTCCGCCCGCCTTTCCAAGGGTTTTATCCAGTCCGACATTACTCATCACCGTCGTGACCACGGTTCTTTTTTTGAGACAATCCTTTGACAGAAAATGAAGGCCACAGATGGCAAGGATTTTATCTCCATCCACGAAGTTTCCATGGCGATCGACAAAAATGATTCGGTCCGCATCCCCATCAAGGGCAATGCCAATATCGGCGCCTCGGTCGAGCACAAGGCGACTCAGTGATTTCTGGATGGAGAGAACCGCATTCAAGGTTGATATTCTCCCCGTTGGGTTCGACTCCAACGGCGATGACTTCCGCTCCCAATTCTTCGAAGACGGTGGGTGCAACCCGGTAGGCGGCTCCGTTGGCGCAATCAACGACCATCCGGAGTCCTTCCAAGGTAAGATGATTCGGAAAGGTATTTTTGAGAAAGACCACGTATCTTCCTACTGCGTCATCGATCCGATGGGCCTTTCCGATTTCGTTGGCTGTGGGTCGAAGGGAGTGCAGATGGTTCGAAAGAATCAGCTCTTCGATGCGCTGTTCCATCTCGTCCGGAAGCTTAAACCCATCCCGTGAGAAGATTTTGATTCCATTATCATAATAGGGATTGTGAGAGGCGGAGATGACGACTCCTGCATTGGCTCGCATGCTCGTTGTAATGAAGGCGATACCGGGGGTGGGGAGGGGCCCGACCAGCATCACATCCGCTCCCATGGAGCAGATCCCGGAGGCCAGGGCGGTCTCCAGCATGTAACCTGAAAGCCGGGTATCCTTCCCAACGACGATCCGGTGTTTGCCTTTGGCTTCTTTAAAGATGTGAGCAGTGGCCCTGCCAAGTTGCATGGCCAGCTCTCCGGTCATGGGGTCGACATTGGCCACCCCCCTGATTCCATCAGTTCCAAATAATTTGCGCATCATCTTCATTCACCCATTTAGATCGTATGGAGCGTAGCGCGAAGCGCATAGCGTCATTTGTTTTTAATGCACCAGACTCTGAACGCTTCACCTTGAACTCAGTTCGTTCTCGCGAGCCGGATAGCGTCGGCAACGGCAATGGCCTTTTTTGCCTGCATCACATCATGGCAGCGAATGATGTGAGCCCCATTCAGGACACCAATGGCAGTGCTTGCAAGGGTTCCCTCCAAACGTTCAGAGATATCCCCGGCCTTGAGAATCTTCCCAATAAAACTTTTTCGGGATGTTCCCAGAAGAAGGGGTTTCCCGAGGATTCGAAATTCGGAGAGGTGTTTCAGGATGAGAAGGTTGTGTTCCAATGTCTTTCCAAAGCCAATCCCTGGATCAACGAAGATCTGATCCGGATCCACTCCTGCCAATTCTGCCTTCTGAATGGAATCTCCAAGGGATTGAAGGATTTCAGAGAGAAGATCGTCATAATGAACCTTCGTTTGCATGGTCTCAGGCGTTCCACGGATATGCATCAGAACGATCGGGACCTTTTCTTTCGCTGCAACTTCGGCAAGGCCAGGATCAAAGTGGAGCCCACTGATGTCATTGATCAGTCTCTGCCCCTGCCTGGATGGCTTCCTTGGCGACCGCAGACTTATAGGTGTCGATCGAAATCGGGATATCCGTCTTTTGAGAAAGGGACTCGATGACAGGGATCACTCGGCGTAGTTCCTCCTCTTGGGGGAGAGGCTTTGAGCCGGGTCGGGTGGATTCCCCGCCAATGTCGATGAGATCGGCTCCTTCTTCAACCATTTCCAGCCCCCGGGCAACAGCCTTCTCTTTCGCAAAGAAAAGGCCCCCGTCCGAGAAGGAGTCCGGGGTGACATTCAGAATCCCCATGAGAAGGGTCTTCTTCCCCAGGGTGAAGGTCCGCTTCTTACACCGGAGGATGTAATGCACTTTCGACAGGTTCTTGAGGGTTTCTTTTAGGGAGCGACCCAGGGTTTGAAAGCCAGGGTATTGTTCCAATTTGGAGGCCAGCTTTTCAAACTGCTTCTGGGTGCCCATCAGGATGGCATCCGTCGATTCAGTACTGCAATCGAGCCCTCTTCGGTCCACCGCTGCATCTCCTCCCAGTGAGAGCATTTCTTGTTTGAGAAGATTGGAGGTTCGGGGAACGATTCCTTCCAGTTTGAGATTGAGATGAATCGTTTTCCCCTCCATCAACCTCATGCCCGTAGGGTCAACCCCTGCCTTTCCCAATTCATGAAGGGCCTCTCTGGCGGTAGTTATAGGAAGGCAACGGATTAATTTTATCATTTTTGTGAAAGAGACGGGTGGTGAAACGGATTAGACTGCCTCCCCCTTTATGACATGATCAATCTGGGTTCCGTCAAGGGCTTCCTTTTCAAGAAGGGTCATGGCCAGCCGGTGGAGAGTGGCCGTATTTCCCCGAATGATCTCCTTAGCCTTCTCATAACTCTGCGTGACGATCCTTCGGATCTCATCATCGATCATACGGGCCGTTTGTTCGCTATAGTCCCTGTGTTGAGTAAATTCCCTTCCCAAGAAGATTTGTTCTTCCTTTTTACCGAAGGCAAGGGGACCGAGCGTGTCGCTCATCCCCCACTCACACACCATCTTTCTTGCAATCTCCGTAGATCGCTCAATATCATTGCCTGCCCCTGTTGTCTGATGATTGAGCACCAGTTCTTCCGCGGCTCTTCCTCCCATCATCACTGCGATATTATTGAGAAGGTAGTCTTTAGGATAGGTATGCTTTTCGTCGATTGGGAGCTGTTGGGTAAGACCTAAAGCCCTGCCCCGTGGGATAATGGTGACCTTGTGGATGGGATCGGTTCCCGGGATCATCTTAGCGACCAGGGTATGGCCAGACTCGTGATAGGCTGTAATTTTTCGCTCTTCGAGGGGAATGATCATCGATTTCCGTTCGACCCCCATCAGGACTTTGTCTTTGGCCTGTTCCAAGTCGACCATCTCAATCTTCTCTTTATCCAGCCGGGCTGCCAACAGGGCGGCTTCATTGACAAGGTTTTCCAAGTCTGCGCCCGTGAATCCAGGAGTTCCTCTGGCCAGGATGGCAAGATCGACATCGGAAGCCAGTGGGCTCCGACCGGAATGGACTCTGAGAATTTCTTCACGCCCTTTGATATCGGGGACGGGAACAACTACCTGGCGGTCAAACCGGCCTGGCCGGAGCAACGCAGGGTCAAGGACATCCGGCCGATTCGTAGCAGCAATTAAAATCACTCCCTCATTTGATTCAAAACCGTCCATTTCAACGAGCAACTGGTTCAGTGTCTGTTCACGCTCATCATGTCCTCCTCCCAGTCCTGCACCGCGATGTCTTCCAACGGCATCGATCTCATCAATAAAAATAATGCAGGGGGCATTCCGTTTTCCCTGGAGAAAAAGGTCGCGGACCCGGGAAGCCCCCACGCCAACGAACATCTCAACAAAGTCAGACCCACTGATACTAAAAAAAGGGACATCCGCCTCTCCGGCAATGGCTCGAGCCAGGAGAGTCTTGCCTGTTCCAGGGGCTCCGATCAGAAGGACGCCTTTTGGGATTCTGCCGCCCAATCTTGTGAATTTTTTAGGATCCCTGAGGAAGGAGATGATCTCTTCCAGTTCTCCTTTTGCCTCTTCAATGCCCGCCACATTTTCAAAGGTGACGTGATGGTGGTCTTTAGTCAGGATCTTTGCCCTGCTTTTTCCAAAAGAGAGGGCCTTCCCACCTCCCACCTGGACCTGCCTCATGAAGAAGATCCAGACGCCGACAAGAAGGATCATCGGGAACCAGGAGATAAGGATGTTCTGCCAGAAAGGGGTTTCCTCCTCTCTCTTTGCGTTGATCATCACATGTTTTTCTCTGAGAAGTTTAATCATCTCAGGGTCTTCAGGGGCATAGGTTTTGTATCGTTTCCCTTCCGTGTCTCTCCAGATGATGTTTCTCCCTCTCGCTTCGACCTCAAGGACTTTGTTACCTTCAACTGCAGAGATGAAATCGGAGTAATTCTTTTCGGCGGTTGTTGGTCGCGGTTTGTTAAAAAGATTGAAGAGCAGGACCATGAGGATAAGGATAATGGCCCAAAAGAAAAGGTTTTTGTAAAGAGAATTCAAACAATTGGCTCCTTAAATAAGTAATTTAATCTGATGAAGATTAACATGGTTCTTTCACTTTTTCAAGGGGGTATTTTGTAACCCTGTCAGCTTAACCTACTAAAATTCTTAATGAAATATTGGTTTTCAGCAAGGGCGAATGGTGAAGGGTCGATGGTTTTCTTCTCATTTTCCCTTGAAAAAATCGGAGAAAAGCGAGTAGTATAAAACAATGCTACCCGATGTCTTAAAACATTCTCCCCTTTTTGCAGGCTTGGAAACAGAAGATCTTAGGAAGATCAGAGCCATCGCGTTCCCTAAGCTGATAAAGAGAAAGGAGATTCTTTTTACCGATGGTGAGGAGGCCAAGGGGTTTTATGTCGTCCTCTCCGGGAAAGTGAAGGTCTACAAAATTTCACCGGATGGCAAAGAGCAGATTCTTCATGTCGTCTCAGCTCCTGATGCCTTTGCTGAAGCAGCGTTATTCCTTGAAGGGACCTACCCGGCCTTTGCCGAGGCTTTGAGTGATTGCCAGCTCCTCTTCTTTCCCAAAAGAAATTTTATTCAACTGATTGAGAAGAATCCCCGGCTCAGCATCAATATGATCGTTACCCTCTCTCAGTACTTAAAGCGATTCGCGTTGCTGGTCGAAGAACTTTCACTGAAGGAGGTTTCTTCCCGGATTGCGAAATACCTTCTTGATCTTTCCATGAGATCGATAAAAGAAGGAAAGAGCCCAAAGGAGGTTGAGCTCGATTTGAGCAAAAACCAACTGGCCTTAAGACTTGGGACGATCAGCGAGACCCTTTCCAGGACATTGGCGAAGATGAAGGCCAAAGGGATAATCAGTGTCAAGGGCAATCGAATTCAGATTCTCAACCGGCAGGCATTGGAAGAACTGGCCTCGGGGTTAAAGATCTAAAGCGATTTAGAATGAACCTTAGATATCTCTTTGCAAGGATTACACCCATCTCCTTAGCTATGGCCTAACCATGAGAATGAAATGTCCCCATGATCCAAAACCGATGTGCAAAAAGTGTGAGACCCAATGTTACCACGGGAGTTACAAATCAAAGATCCGAGAGGTGATGAAATTTTCTGGAATGTTAATGATTAAGCACGGCCGGGTGGATCTGCTCTATCATTACTTCAGGTAATGAGGGAAATGCAATAGCACTTTCAATTTCGGACCTTGGATTCTTCAATCTGCAATCAACGATCTACCATTTGAAGTTAAATTGAGCCGTCTATAGAGGAGACCGTATCTGATCCCGTGGCAACTGATCAAGACAGACGGACACTTTGATTCTTCCATTGCAAAGTAAAGGATCGCTCCCCCCGCTAAAATGACATCTGCTCGATTGTGAAAAAGTCCTGGGATTTTTCTGCGCTCGTCGATGGTTCTCGAACGGTAAAAAGATAACTGATTCGAGAGAGCCTCTTTTGTCAAGACAAAATGATGGATCTTATCAGCGTTAAATTCCTTCAATCCAAGTTCGACCGAGGCTAATGTTGTTGCTGTTCCTCCGACGGCCACCATCGATGGAGACACTCCTGATTGCGGGAGATCGACGAATAATCTGTGGATTTCCTTCTCCATTCTATTCCATTCCTCTTCCTGGACAGGGTCAGATACAAGGAATTGCTCAGTAAAGCGGACCGATCCAAGGGGGAGGCTCACCCATTGGGTGGTTTGATCCCCTTTTCCAAGGATAAACTCTGTGCTTCCTCCTCCAACATCTACAACCAGAATCGATCTTTCTGATTCGTGAAAGTCCCTTGCCACCGCCAAGTAAGAGAGCTGGGCTTCTTCTTCTCCGGAAATGACTTCTATGGAAAGACCAAGTCTCTCTTTTACCCTCCCCAAGAATTCTCCAGCGTTATTCGCCTCCCTGAGAGCGCTTGTTCCCACGGCAAATATCTGTTGGACCCCCATCCTCTGGCAACGTTCTGAATACTGATTCAAGGTTTCATAGCCCCTGTTCATCGATTCGGGTGAAAGGACTCCACTCCTGTGGAGGCCTTTACCGAGTCCGACAATCGTTTCTATTTCAAAGAGGGGTTTTAATTCTCCACCCTCCACCTCTGCGATGAAGAGAAGGACGGTGTTCGTCCCGATGTCAATCGAAGCAACTTTGTCAGGGGTAGGGGGGACAGGTTTTTGGATCACTTGGTTTGGAATCTTCTGTTTCCAATCACGGTTCAAGGATTCAAGGGGGCGAGGGGTTGGACCCCTGGAATCCTTGAACCCTTGAACCCTTTAGGTTTTCAAGAACCGCGGCTGCCAAGAGCGGAAACATGATCTCATGGTGGCCGATCAGCGTATAGCCCTTGCCACCTTTAAGGGTTGGCCTTTTGACGACGTTGACGGTAGGACGGTAGTGGTGAATGAAATCCATATTGACCGTTGTGAGATTCAAAATGGGATGGCCGAGGTTTCTTGATAGTGCCAGGGCCTTTAGGAAGACCTCCGGAAGGATGACCGCTGAACCTAAGTTGATAAAAACCCCCTTGTCCAACCGTGAGACAAGGGCGGCAAAGGTATGGAAGTCCTGGAGGCTTCCCTTTCCGATGGCTGCTCCATCTGCAAAGGGTCCCATATGAGTGATGTCGGTTCCAATGGCAACATGGACGGTGACAGGGATTCCTAACCGCTGGCCCGCTGCAAGAAGGGAGAGGTGTTTAAATGCGAAATTCCCTTTAAGAATCTTCCCTCCGAGGGCTTCACCCATTCCTAATTCTTGTTTTGCTCCAACTTGAATGGCCTGGTTGATGATTTCATGCGTCTCTTTCACCATTCCAAAGGTACCTCTGGAGAGCTCTTCTTCCACCTCTTCGGAGGTGTGACCAGTCATTGCCAGTTCCAGGTCGTGGATGGCTCCAGCCCCGTTCATCGCAAGTCCCTTCAAAACTCCCTTTCCCATCCAGTCGATAAGAACAGGATTGAGTCCTACCTTGATGGGATGGGCGCCCATCCCCAAAAGGACCATCTTCTTCCGGGAGACCGCTTCCGTAATCCGTCTGACAACCTCCTTGAACTCCCTTCCAGCCAAGATTTCTGGCAAGGTATCAAGAAAGTCAACAAAAGCTCCACCTTTCTTCCAACTCTTCCCAAAAGCGGCCTGTTCCACTTTATGTTTTTTTCGTTTCAGGGAGGTCCAATTTATCCTGTTGAGATTGAGGGGGGCTATCTTTTGATTCATGGCATTTCTCTCAAGGGGTCACTTTGAAAAAGAGTTGGTGTTCGACCATCTCACAGAGCAGATGTCCGATGAGAATATGCGTTTCCTGGATGCGCGGCGTACTGTTTGAGGGGACAATCAGAGAGATATCTGCAAGCTTCGCGAGGACGCCCCCATCATTTCCAGTTAAAGCGACGGTTTTCATTCCCATCTCTCTGGCCACCTCAAAGGCCTTGATGACATTGGGTGAGTTTCCACTGGTACTGATGCCAATGGCAACATCCCCTTCCTTACCGAGGGCTTTGATCTGCCTGGAAAAAATATCGGTAAAGGCCATGTCATTAGAAACGCTGGTCAGGATTGACGTATCGGTCGTGAGGGCAATGGCCGGAAGAGGAGGTCGATCCATGATATAACGATTGACGAATTCTGCAACCATGTGCTGGGCATCTGCTGCACTTCCACCATTTCCAAAGAAGAAGAGTTTGTTCCCTGCCTCGAACGTATGGGAGACGAGTTTGATGGCCTCAAGGAGCTTCGAGAGGCTCTCCTTAAGAAAGCGGCCTTTTACCTCAGCACTTTCTTTAAACCGCTTTTGGATGAGTTTGTCCATTGCCAAAAAATATTACCTCTCATTTTCCCCTCTGTCAAGGAAGTTTTATTGGGCAACTATCCTTGGTGATCGTTGCCGGTTCAGAAAATAATCATAATTACTCCCAACGGTTTTATCCCTGTTGCGGATGGGGCTGTTTCATGTAATAAAATGGGATGGCACATGTTCCTCTTTTCGATACGATATTCAGAAAATCAATCATCTGATAGGAGAAGAAGGTGGAATTCAACCTTTTATTTAAACCAAGGACTTTAGCTGTTATTGGTGTTTCTTTAACTCATGAAAGGCATCCGGCCAATGTCATTTACCATAAGAACAACCTCCGGCAAAAGGCGAAGGTATTTCCGGTCAATGTTAAAGGGGGAATTCTCCATGGAGAACCCGTCTATGCCCATCTTTCCGAAGTTCCTGAGCCTATTGATTTGGCTGTGATCGCTACCCGGGCCGAGCAAGTTCCCGGCATCCTTGTGGAATGCATTCAGGCCCGGGTGGGAGGTGCGGTTATTGTTTCCGGAGGATTTGGTGAGAGTGGCCGTATGGATCTCCAGGACCGTATTGTCTCCATCGCCAAAGAGGCGAACTTTCCCTTTATCGGGCCAAACTGTTTAGGTATTTACTCTCCTCCCTATGTCGATACTTTTTTCATTCCAAGTGAACGCATTGTGAGGCCAGAAAGAGGAAAGGTGGCCTTGGTCAGCCAGAGCGGGGGTATTTTGGTTGATCATATGATTAAGTTTGCAGAGGAAGGAGTCGGGCTTTCCCTCGGCATCGGCATTGGAAACAAGGCCCTCATCAGAGAAATAGACTTACTCCAATATTTTGCCGGAGATCCCGAAACAGAAGTGATTGCGTTCTATATCGAGGGATTTGACAAGGATGAAGGCCGGGAATTTGTTCTCGCAGCAGGAGGATGTCCGAAGCCTGTCATTGTCTTAAAGTCAGGGAAAAGTGTTCAGGGAACCGAGGCCATTAAAAGCCATACGGCATCCCTTGCAGGCAATTACGAGGTTTTCTCTTCTGTCCTTTCCCAGTTCGGGGTAGTCGAAGCCAAGAATGAGTTCGAGTTGATCTCTTTCTGTGAAGCCTTGAGTTGCTATCCGAAACCGATCGAAGGTCGAATTGGCATCATTACAGGTAGTGGAGGACACGGAGCCATCGCTGTGGATGCCTGCTCCTCCCATGGTCTCCCTGTTCTCCCCCTAACCGAAGAGGATCAAATAAAACTGAAAGAGAGGGTTTCTCCTCGCATTCAATCCATCGCCTCTTTTCACAATCCAATCGACCTGACTGGAAGTGGTGTAGATGATGATTTTGTCCAAGCGGGTCGATTTTTAAGCAGTAAGCCGGAGATTGACTGCGTTCTCGTCCTTCTATTACCTTACACACCTGGTATCACACCAGATTTAGGAGCTCGATTGAGTCAGATTTATCGTCAGGAAGGCAAGCCCTTGATTGCTTATGTGCCCCATGTGGATAAATATAGAATGTTCATTGAGGGGTTTCAATTTAATCAGGTTCCAGTTGCTCGTTCCATTGACGAGGCCGTCCATATGGCTGAGGCATTGAGGAGGAACCAGCCGTGCTGACAAAAGAGATCACAGCTATCCTTTCGGCGTCGAGGCGCCAAGGCTGGGTACTGGAACCAGAGGCCAAGCGAATTTTCTCCCTTGCTGGACTGGATGTTCCACGGTTTGTCTGGACGACAAAAGTGGAAGAGGCTCTCCGGTTTGCGAAGGAAATTGGTTATCCTCTCGTCAGCAAGGTCGTCTCTCCCAAGATTCTTCACAAATCGGACCGGAACGGGGTCGTCGTTGGGATCAAAGGGGATAAGGAATTGGCAGAGTCCTTTGAACGATTCAGTCAGATCGAGAGTTTTGCCGGCATCCTCGTTGAAGAGATGGCATCCGGTATGGAGATCATCGTCGGATCAAAAGTCGATTACCAGTTTGGACCGGTCATCCTCTTAGGGATGGGAGGAACAGGAGTTGAGATCTATCGGGATATTTCCTTGAGGATGGCACCTTTGAGCGGAGTGGATATCGAGAGTATGATCCACTGCCTGAAGGCCCATCGGCTCCTGGAAGGGTATCGGGGATCTAAACCTGTCCATCTGTCAAAGCTGACGGAATTACTGATCACTCTTTCAGGTCTTGCAATGGAACTTGAAAAGCTTGTCGAATCCATTGATCTCAATCCTGTGATCTGTTCCTCCACGAGATGCGTCATCGCAGATGCAAGGATCATCCTCAAAGTGGAACCATGGAATGCTGGAATAGTGGAAAAAAGAGATGACAAACAATAACGGAATAGTGGAACAATGGGACGTCGGTATTGTGGCATGAAGAAGAGAAAGATGATCTTTCCGTCTTGGTTTTATCCAATATTCCAGTCTTCCAACAATCCAATGATCCAGCTTTAAAGGTAGGGATTTCATGGTATCTTTTCCCGTCAGCGCAGAGAAGAATCGGTGGCTTCAGCAAAGGATGGAAACCCTTGGGATCCAGGAAAAAGATATCGAGGAGAAATTCGTAAGGTCGGCAGGAAGGGGAGGGCAGAAAGTCAATAAAACCTCGACCTGTGTCTATCTGAGACATATTCCTACGGGAATCGAAGTGAAATGGATGCGGGAGAGGAGCCAGTCCCTCAATCGATTTCTTGCGAGAAGGGAACTCGTTTTGAAAATTGAACGTCTGTCCGGTCGATCCACGGGTGAGGGAGTTCGAATCGAAAAGATCAGAAAGCAGAAGTCGAAAAGGAAAAGGAGAGCAAGCCTGAAGTACGGACTTGCCGAATGAAAGAAGTGATGGATGGAGAAGCACTCAAGATCAATCCTAACCCTTTCGACATGCTCAAGACTCCGTCCTAAGCGGTATCGAGGGGCTAAGCAAGCCAAAGCACTGATGGGGGGAAGCGGAAGGGTTGACTAAATGTTTCCCCTGTTTTATAGGGTAGGATGTACTTTGTGACTTTATGACTCTTCTGGAAGATTTCTGCAGGAGGTGGTGTGTGAGAAAGATCGATCAGGGCCTTAAGAAAAGGATGGTGATTGGATGGATTCCTGTTTTGATTCTGATAGCCTTCAGTTTCAACGCAAATGCTCAATGGGTTTCTGTCATGCCCCCCGAAGTAAGTGCCAGTTGGGGGTTGAATAAAATCCGTGTTCTCTCCAGTGGAAACGGATGGGCTGTGGGAGTGGATGCAGCGAATAAACAGGGGGTGATTCTTCAATTTAGGGATCATATCTGGACCCCGGTCCGCGCTCCCAATGTGAGTTCAAACTGGGAACTGGACAGCGTTTTTTTCACTGGGATCAATGATGTCTGGGCGGTTGGCGTTGATTTTTCAACGGGATCGAGAAAGGGGGTCATCCTCCACTTGATTAATGGATTATGGACCATTGTTACCCCCCCCGTTGTGAGCCTTGATTGGGCGCTTCATGACGTATTTTTCGTTTCATCCGGTGAGGGGTGGGCGGCCGGTGTTGATTACACCAACCAGAGAGGCGTTCTCCTCCATTTTACCAATGGGACTTGGACCTCCGTCATTCCACCGGACCTGAGTCCGGATTGGGGTCTTTTTGGAATTCATATGGTCTCCGCAAACGAAGGTTGGGCTGTGGGGGTGGATCACACCAACAGAAGAGGGGCCCTGCTTCGGTTTACAAAAGATCTAGACAAATAAATCGACCACGAGGAGAAGATTTATTTGGCAGGTCGTTCTTCCTCCTCAGATCAATTCAGACTGGGAATTGAGTAATGTTTTTTTTACTTCCGCCACAGAGGGATGGGCTGTAGGGGTGAATCATAGTGATAAAAGGGGAACTCTACTTCATTTTTTTAATTCCAATTGGGCTGAAGTCATTCCTCCTGACGTGAGTTCCGATTGGGAACTGGATAGCATCCATTTTCCGTCAGCCACTGCAGGATGGGCAGCGGGGGTTGATTTTGCCAATAAAAAGGGAGTGCTGCTCCAGTATGATAAAGGGTTTTGGACGGTCTCGGGTCTTCCTGATGTGAGTTCGAATTGGGACCTTGGCAGTGTCCGTTTCATCAATGTGAATGACGGGTGGGCGGCTGGAACAGACTTTGCCAATCAGGAAGGGGTTCTATTGAAGTTTTCTACATCTGCCAACGAGACGATCTCTACTCCTTCGACTCCAAACGGACCGACCAGTATTTCTTCTAATGTTACTTCTGCTTTTTTTACAGGAGAATCTTTATCGAACCGGGATCATTCCGTTCAATATTTCTTTGACTGGGGGGATGAGACCAATTCGGGATGGCTTCCTGTTGGGATGGTAGGGGCTTCAAAAAGCTGGACATTCACAGGGACTTTTTTAGTGAAAGCCCAGGCCCGGTGTGCCACGGATACTTCTGTTGTTTCGAAATCGTCTTCTGCCCTCTCCGTATCAGTTTCAGATACTCCCACCCCAATCACCCTTCTTTCGCCGGCCGATGGGACTCCTTACACGGGTTGCTCACTCTATTCTCTTCCAACGTTTACCTGGCAGGCCGATGGATCTTTCACGGGCTATGAGATCCAGTTCTCCAAGACAGAGAGCTTCGATAAGATCGCTGCGTCGGATAAGATTTCCTCCACTTCAGTTGCAGTCGATAGCAGTTTATGGAAGAAGGTTCTAACCGCTCCCGGTTCCATCGCTACCGGATCCTCTGCTCCCATATCATTGGGGGGCCCTATGTTCTGGAGAGTGATCGGGACACGGTCCGATAAGTCCACCGTCATCAGTGGCACCCTCTCCGTCCTTATCGATCCACCTCAGGCGGTAGGAAACCTAACAATTGACAACACCAGCAAGAGCTCCATTCCTGTCCTGTCCTGGGATAACAACTGCAATATCAAATTTAAAGTCTGGTTTGGAAACAACGCCAACTTTTCCAAAAAGACCGCTCTTTCGTTTAATATCAAGAACCCCAATGACAATGGCGGGGTCTTTACCGATTCCCTCAATTCCAGCCAATGGCTTACTATCCAACAACTCGTAGGAAAGGTGAGTGGCTCAGCGATCTGGTGGTACGTTGAGTCATGGGATGGAGCCAACCGAAGAGTTATCTCACAGCCAGCTACGAGTTTTGTCCTTACCGATTAGCAAGGGGTTTCACAACGAGACAAAAAGAATGAATCCCAGCGGATGGATGTGACGTCCTCTGGGATTCTTTTTTTGCCCCTCTTTACCCGATAGTTGCGTAAATTTCGCGGCCAGGTAGGCTTTCAAACCCTTAAAACGCGGTCTCTTTTAATATTTTCGGGTTCATCCTCAACTTCACTAAAGGGGAAGTCCAGGAAGTATGGAATCTCACCAGCCAAATAACCTGTCAAAGGTTTCCGCTTTAATGGTTTTCAGCCCACCTGTCCGCTTCTCCATGGGAAGGATTTTGTAACATCGGGGTTTATGCAAACATGCGGGTTTGGAGAGCGATCCTAATGGACGAAAAGAATTGATAGACTAATACGACGTTGACAAATTTCTGCTGTCTTCGTAAAATGGGGTACAATCACTGATTTGGAGGAGAAGATGATAAACCTCAACAATGAAAAAGACATCTATTGGAACCCCCTCGTGGAGACGCTCCCTCTGGAGAAGCTGAGAGAGCTTCAGGTGAAAAAATTCAAAAGGATTTTGGAATGGGCTTATGAGACGGTCGAAATTCCACCGAAAGCTCTACCAGGAGGCAGGGTTGAAGCCTGACGACATCAGTACTTACGAAGATATAGACAGGGTTCCTAAGGTAGAGAAGGCGATGATGAGAGACATTCAACGAAAAGATCCCTTTCCCTTATGGGGACGCCCTCTGTGTCCCCCTTGAAGAGGTGACGGAATTCCGGCAGACGAGTGGTACCACTGGAAAACCCGTTTATCAGCCCGATACCTGGCAGGACTGGGAGTGGTGGTCTGAGGCCTGGGCCTACCTGCTCTATGCGCAAGGTTACCGTAAGACGGACCGGGTCTTCATTCCCTTTGGGTATAACATCTTTGTCGCCTTCTGGGCGGGCCACTATGCGGCGGAGAAGATCGGCTGTGAGGTGGTTCCGGGCGGAGTCCTTGACACAGAGGCCCGGATTCTCAAGATCCAGGAACTTCAAGCCACGGCGATGATGGCTACTCCGACTTATGTCTTGGGAATGGCTGATACGGCCAGAAAGAAGCTGGGAATCGATCCTGCCCGGGATCTTACGATCCGGAAGATCACGTGCGCAGGTGAGCCCGGTGCCAGCATTCCTTCGACGAAACAGAGGATGGAGGAGGCATGGGGAGCCAAGGTCTATGACCATGTGGGAGCCACAGAGATCGGGGCATGGGGTTTTGAATGCACGGCCCAGCCCGGCGGCCTCCATGTGAACGAGGCCCTTTTCCTCACCCAACTTGAAGATATTGAGACCGGAGAGATGATCGAAGAACCGGGCCGGAAGGGAAAGATAGTGATTACAGCCCTGGACCGGCATTGCTCAACCCTGTATCCGGTTCGATTCGAAGGATGTGGCTGAATGGTCCGCAGACCCCTGCCCCTGTGGGAGAACCTTCCGCATCATCAAGGGAGGAGTCGTGGGAAGAGCAGACGATATTACGAAGATCAAGGGCGTTCTGGTAGCCCCTTCGGCGATTGAAGAGGTGGTCCGGTCGATCAATGGTTTGAGTAATGAATTTGAGGTCGTGGTGATCAAGAAAGGCGATCTGGACGACATTACGCTAAAGGTGGAGATCTTGCCGGATGAGGAAGGAAATCGGGATGCGATCCTTGGCGCAATTGAAGGATCAGCTCCGTCTCAAGACGAACCTGGGTTATAACATCGAAGTCCATCCCTATAATTCCTCCCTCGATATGAGGTCAAGGCCAAAAGATTCAAGGATCTAAGGAAACACGGATAAGGGATAAAATGAAGAAAGGAGAGGGTTGTGATGAACTCGGCGAGAGATTAAAGAAGATGGACACCACGGATTAAAAGCATCAGAAAGACCAGCCGAGGAATTGAAAGAGTCTCTATGGTGGCGATTCCTGCCGTGGAACGAAACGTGGTCAGCATCCTTGCCTCGGTGAAGATGCTGGAGATCAATATCAGCGACATAGTGACGCTTCTTCCACCGCGCTAACGGAAAAGGGGCAGGGGAGATTTTAATGTTGGTTACAATCGGCGCCATCTTACCGTAGGGGCCTTCGCAAAAGCCCGCAAAGGGGGGAAGGGAAAGGTCAATACACCCCACTCCCTCTTGAGACGTTTTTAGCAAAAGGAGAAAACCAGTGGACTTAAGATTTTCATCAAAAATTATCTTTTTTTCTATTCTTCTTCTTATTCTTTTGGTCGGATGTGTGACTCAACCCCGAGGCCCAGTAGAACCGCCGCCGTTCCCTGATGGATGGATGAGTGCCAAATGGGGTGCTTCCGTGGAAGAGGTGAAGGAAGCAATCGAGAAGGATGGAAACAACTATTTCCAGGATGACGCAGAGAAACCCCCCTATGCTCTTTATGTCTCAGGCAATTACCTCGGAGAGCCTTCCATCTTCAGTTACTTCTTCACTCCGAAGTCGAAAAAACTCTTTCGGGTTGATGTGACCTGTAACGATCCCAGGGTATACGAGAAGATCAGGGGAGAGTTGATGCAGAGATTCAAGTCGCCGACCTTTTCCAAAAAGGATGTTGATCACTGGTCCTGGAGGGATCATAGCCTCGTGATCCTTCAGAAAGAGTCTTCCTTTGTGCAGGTGAGTTATTCGAAAGGGACTCTTTCAAAGCTGAACCATCAAGAGGGGGATGGACTTCTCAGAAAGTAGGGAGACGGAGAGGCTGTGATCATGAAGAAAGTCGCCATTGTCGTTGCCTTGGTTTTGATCAGCGGTTCATGGGTCTCAGGGGCTGGGAGGGACATCGATATACAAGGAAAGAGATTGGTCTCAAAAAGGCCTCCCTTCTCTTTAAGCTTGCCTTCAGAACTTCAACGGATCTACGCCTCATCGACTGAGCATCCATCGGAAAACTCCGTGACCCGGATGGCCTTTTTCATTCGAGAAAAGAGGAAGCAGGTTGAGGAAATGCTCATCGTACAGATCGCAGACAAGACCAATCCCCAGGCTGGCCCCATGGACGTGCCTCCACTGAAACCCTTTAACGAGAAAAGAATGTACATGACGGGCAAAATCAAGAAGGGGGAAGTGGAAGTGGAGTTTCTGATCCAGTTGATGGCATGGAACCCGGATGCCCCCACCCTTCAACCCATCATCAAGAAGGGGATGCTTATTTCTTCTCAGTGGGCACTTCAATGTCAGATCCTGTTTCAACCCCAGTTGGAGGATGCTGTCTTCATCCGATATTCAAGGGATATCCATTCATTCGGGCTTCAAGTTTCGAATGAAGGGAAGAACTGGGATAAAGAGTCGATCTCTGGAAATGAAAAAAAGGTATATGAGACCTTTCGAAAGACGGCTTCAGAGATGATCGACTCTCTCCGGATTCAAAGTCCTTAAACGGGATTAACGACTCTCATCTTATTTTTTGATCTTTAAATCCCATGATGAGTATCCCGAGATGGAAAGAAAGGAAGAAACCGGATGGAAGACCCTAATGAGGCAAAGAAGAAAGAGTTTCCTCTCCCCTTCGAGCTTGAAAAGAAATCTCCTTATTATGGGCATCTTGGGATGGAAGTGATCGACGTCGATAAAGGGTCTGCGAAACTTCGCATGCCTTTTTCCGTGAAATTGACCCATCCTTATGGTTTTCTCCATGGAGGCGCCATTGCTTCGCTGGCTGATGCTGCGGTCGCAAATGCGGTTCTAACCCTGATCGAGCCCGACGAACGGATTGCTGCGATTGAGGTCAAGTGTAACTTTTTGATTGCCGTGGGTAAGGGGACCCTTACGGCCGAGGCAAAGATCATCCATAAAGGGGTTCGGACCGCCGTGGGTGAAGTCAATATCTGGGATTCGGAATATCGCCTCGTGGCCAAAGCGATTGCCACCTACGCAATCATGAAATAATAGGAAATGGGAGTGATGATTTTTTCGATGAAAGAGGCTGTTTCTCAGTTCATCGAGGAGGGTGACGCTGTCGTCCTCGGAACCGCCCTGGAAGCCGCCATTCCCTTTGCAGCAGGCCACGAAATCATCCGCCAAAGAAAGAAGAATCTGACCCTCATCGGTCCCATCTCCGATATGCTCTTTGATCAGATGATAGGGTCTGGGTGCGTGAGGAAGGTGATTGCTGCCTGGGTCGGAAATGTCATCATGGGCGTGGGCTATAACCTAAGAAGAGCGGTCGAGGAGAGGATTCCTGGCAAAATTGAAATGGAGGACTATACTAATTTTTCGATTGCCTTGGCCCTCCACGCAGGAGCCCTTGGCATCCCTTTCGTCCCAACGAAATCGCTGTTGGGCACAGGAATGATGGAAAGAGGGTCTCCTTTTAGAAAGATGACCTGTCCCTACTCGGGTGAATTGTTAGCCCTTGTCCCCGCGATCAACCCTGATGTCGCCATTGTTCATGTCCAGAGAGCGGATAAAGAAGGGAATACTCATTTTTGGGGAGGAAGCGGTGTGACCAAGGAAGCAGCAATGGCGAGTCGAAAGGTGATTGTTGTTGCTGAAGAACTGGTCAGTAAAGAGGTGATTCGAAAGGATCCAAACCGGACCCTTCTTCCGGGTTTTCTGGTCAGTGCCGTGGTTCTCGAGCCTTGGGGAGCCCATCCTTCACCCGTCCAAGGATATTATGGTCGTGACCATGAGAAATATATCACCTATCATCACGAATCCAGGGATAGAAGTGGATATTTGAAATGGCTTGAGAGGTGGGTAGAGGGAGTAAAAGATCGAAAGGAATACCTGAAACAGGTAGGTAAAGAGAGGATAAGGTCTCTCTCCCTAAGATGCCACAAGAAATCGATGCCCGTTGACTATGGATACTAATCGGCACTTTAGGAAGTTCAAATGTCAAAATCCAAATGTCAAAGGAATTTCAAAATTTAAGAGCTAAGAATTCTTAATTTTGGGTTTTGGGTTTGATTTGGTTTTTGAGCTTTGACATTTGTTATTTCGATAGGAGGAGGCCATCTTGACGGCAGCGTATACCCTTCAGGAATTGATGGTCGTCGTTGGGTCAAGAGAGGTACGAAATGAAGATACCGTTTTTGTGGGAATGAGACTGCCCCTTCTGGCCTTCCAATTAGCCAAGGAAACCCATGCTCCCCGGGCGATCGGGATCTTTGAGAACGGTATTTTGAGAGATCGGCCTGCAGCGAAACCGCTCTATACAATGGGAGATCCTTCCAACGTGGAAGGGGCAATCTGGGCCACCTCCATGCAGGATATCATGTCCCTTTTGCAGAGTGGCAAAGTGAGCCTCGGCTTTATTGGAGGGGCTGAAGTGGACCGCTTTGGAAATTTGAATACAACCTATATCGGCGGCAGTGATCATGTGAAGGTTCGCCTCCCCGGGAGCGGTGGGGCAAGCGATATCGCCTCTCTTGCTGGCCGATTTATTATCATCATGAATCACGAAAAACGTCGTTTTTTTGAGAGAGTGAGCTACGTAACGTCTCCTGGTTTTGGGGATGGGGGCGATTGGAGAGAAAGGAATGGATTGAGGGGAGGAGGTCCCTGCGCGGTTGTCACCACAAAGGGGTTGATGAGGTTCGATCCCACGACAAAGGAGATGATACTTCAATCCATCCATCCCGGCATCACCATCGAAGAAATCATCCAAAATACGGGATGGAATCTAAAGCTTGCTCCTAAGATTCATAAGACAAAACCTCCGACCCAATTTGAACTGAAGATCATCAGGAAGCATGACCCCCGTGGTTTTTGGACAAGACCAACCTAAATGGACGTTTTTTTGCCGAAGTTGTTGTGACAAGATGCTTCCAATAAAATTAAAGGCAGAGATCGAATCCGGTCTTGAACCCCATCAGGCAACGCTCAGGCGACTGGGGATGGATTCTGTAATTCCTTCTTTTTTGTAATAAATCTCCTCACTTTTAACCCCCCCTACCTCTATACAAATCTTGAACCTCCTTTATTCTTGCCTACCTTCTGTCCCAATTCCCAGCCCAGTCAGCCTTCGGACCTTTGTTGCCATTTCCACCAGCCCACCGGGCAGAAGCAATACGACGAAGATAAAGAGGATGCCGAAGCAAAGACATGGAACTCCGGGAAGGTTCGTGCGAAAAATTCTTTAGAGATCGCATAGAAGAAAGCCCCGATAATTGGACCGATAACGGTGCCGATACCTCCCACAAAAGTGATGAGGAGGGCGTCGAAGGTCCATGTGGGGCTGAAGGGGAGATCATGATAATAACTGACATGGTAAAAGGCAAAGGCCCCTCCGCCAATCCGGCGAAGAAGGTGCTGATGGCCAATGCGATGATCTTCTGCTTGAAGGTATTGACTCCCGATGCCTTTGCAGCGTCCTCATCTTCTCGTACAGCCATCATACCCAATCCCAACCTGGAATTGCTGATTACGTAGGCGACGGCGACGATGATGCCGGCTAATATCAAGCAGAGGTAATAACGGGGGATCAGGTTATAGGTAGCAATGTAATCTCCGGGAAGATCTGCCACCGTGGGCAGGACATTGCCAACGGTTATCTTCAATATTTGCGCCAGACCCAGGGTACCAATAGCAAAGTAGATGCCCTTTAAGCGGAGTGCAGGATGGCCGATGATCATAGCAAAGACCACAGCGACTACCCCTCCAGTCAGAAAGGCCAATAAGAAAAGGGATCCCTCCTACCCATAATAAGCGCGTCGTAAAGGCCCCCAATCCAAAGAAGGCAGCATGCCCTAAACTCACCTGCCCTGCATAGCCGGCGAGGATATTCCAACTCTGGGCTAAGGAAATATATAAGAAGATGAGAACCATCAAATTGATGAGATCATTTCTTTTGGTCATCAAAGGAATCAAGGCAAGAAAGGCAACGATGACCCCGTTAAAAAAGAAGATCCTTTTCTTGCCAGACAACTTGTCCTCCTTAGCCAACGCTTTTACCAAACAATCCTTGGGGTCTTAACTCCAACACTAAAAGAAAGATCACCAAGCCGACGACCTCCATATAAGGACCTACAAACAGAGTGCTGACTGACTCGCCGCTCCTAGGAGTACACCGGCAATAAGGTCCCCCTATGTTCCCCAATCCTGCTAACACGACAACGATGAGGGCTTTAAGGGTCCATTCCAAACCCATCGCTGGATGGATGGCATAGCCCATGCTCACAATCGTTCCAGCCATCGCGGCCAATGTAGCTCCAAGGGCAAAAGAGATCATCGAGGTTTTCTCAATATTGATTCCCATCAAAGCGGCGGACTCCCAGTTCTCTGTTGTTGCCCGGATGGCCTTGCCAAAATAGGTCTTTCTTAGAAACTGCTGCAGAGCAAAAATGGCAATGACAGCCAAGATCAACCCTGCTAAACGAATAAATGGAAATCGAAGTCCGAATAGGGTGAAACCCCATCCCGAATAGATGACGCTCACACTCCTCTCGTCGGCTGTCCAGAGCCGGATAGCCAGGTTGTGAAAGACCAAGGAGAGACCGAAACCAATGAGCAGAGAGTTTTTTATCTTCACCTCCTCATGGAGTTTAGCCAGGGGAGAGAAGAGGCCCTTATAAAGGCCCATGCCTATCAGGAAGAGGACAAATGCCGATGGGAGCAGGGATACAAAGGGATCGATATGGTATAAGGAGAAGAACCAGAAGGTCACATATCCACCCAGCATCAGCAACTCGCCGTGGGCGACATTCAACATCTTCATCACCCCAAAGACCAGAGAAAGCCCTACTGCAGCTAACCCATAAAGGCCCCCTACGAAGATGCCAAAAACTAAACTCTGGGCGAACACTTGCAAACTCATGATTTATAATCCCTTAGACCGATTCCGTGCCCAGATAGGCCTCTATGATGTGCTGATCCTGAAGCATATTCTGGCTATCACCTTGGTCCACAATGCGCCCGTTCTCGACAACATAGGCGCGGTTGGCCGATTCCAATGCCATGCGGATATTCTGCTCGATCAGCAGGATGGTCACACCAGAATGATTGATCTGACCGATGACTTCATAGATGTTTTTCGTAAGGAGGGGAGCCAAGCCCCAGGACGGCTCATCGAGCAGCAGGAGTTTTGGTTTGGACATTAATCCTCTCCCGATGGCCAACATCTGTTGCTCTCCCCCGCTCAAAGTTCCCGCTGTCTGCTTCTTTCTCTCCTTTAAGATGGGGAATAGCTCATAAACCTGTTCGAGAGTTTCTTCCTTACATCTGCGCCCTTTCGATGTAAAGGCTCCCATTTCCAGGTTTTCTAAAACACCCATTCCGGGAAAGAGTCCTCTTCCCTCTGGCACAAGGCTGATTCCCAGTTCCACCCTCTTGTGGATCGGCACCTTGTCCACGACGATCCCTTCAAACCTAATCTCCCCTCCAAAGGGCCTCAATAATCCAGTAATGGTCTTGAGAGTCGTCGTCTTGCCTGCACCATTGGGGCCGATGAGGGCTACAATGTTCTCTCTCCCAACCTCAAAAGAGACATCCCAAAGGGCCTGAAGGTCTCCATAAGAGACGTTTATCTTTTCTATCTCCAGCATCTTATGACTTCCCGAGATAGGCCTCAATGACCTGCGGATTCTTCACCACCTCTTTCGGCGGACCCTCGGCAATCTTTTCTCCAGCACTCAGCACCATAATTCGATCGCAAACCCCCAGAACCGCTTTCATGATGTGTTCAACCATGATTACCGTTATTCCTGAATCCCTTATCTCATTCACCAACTTCATTGCAATCTCTGTCTTGGCTGGATTCAGACCAGCCATCATCTCGTCCAGCAGGAGTAATTGAGGCTGAGCAGCTAAAGCTCTGGCCAGTTCCAGTCTTTTGCGATCAGCCATGGTAAGTTTAGACGCAAGGACCTCTACCTTATTTCCTAAACCGACAAAGTGAAGAATTTCTTTTCCCTCCTCCTTGGCTTGTTTCATATTGGCCACAGGATTTCTACCGTATACCCGCCCTACCGTGACATTTGCCATGACTGACAATTGGGGAAAAGGCTTGACCAATTGAAAGATACGGGAGATCCCTTTCCTGCAGACTTGATGAGGATGCAGACCCGTTATATCCTCGCCCCTGAAAATAACCTTGCCAGCATCGGCTTTTAGGAAACCAGTGATGATACTAAAGAGAGTGGTTTTGCCTGATCCATTGGGGCCAATGACACCAAATACCTCTCCCTGAGGAACCTCAAAACCGACTTCACAGAGGGCCATCAATCCTCCGAAAGATTTTATTAATTTCTCAACCTGTAAAAGGGGCATTCTTAGACCGCTTTCAACTGGACAAAAAATGGATGAGTTAAAAAAAATTTCTTTAGAAAATTGAAGCTCCCGGCGCAAGGGGGAGCTTCAATGCAAAAATGTCCACCTTTCAGTTTAAAATAATTGCGATTACTTTTCAGACCATTTAGGCATCGGATAAACAAACGGAGCGGTGGCATACTCTTTCGGGAAGATAACTTCCTGTTTCCCTTTTTGCCACTGGACGGAGAAAAAGATCACTACCCCTGTCCCATCCGGTTTAAACTTGAGGGGGCCTAAGACGGTCATCATATTGGTAGCAGCAATAGCGTCTCTAATCTTTGCCCTGTCCAAAGTGCCCGTCTTTTCGATCGCGTCAGCCAATACCTGAACGCAGGCGTAAGCTGGGCCTACCATCACATCTGCTGGCCGATTGAACTTCCTCATATGGCTTTCATTAATTTCTTTGACCCCCGGGAATTTAAGTCCATTGTTCCACCCCGGACCCAAAACGACATAATCACCATCTTTCCCCAGTGCCTGTCCCCATGCTATGGGATCGGGTGCACGGTAAGCAAAGTAGAATTGGGGGTTGTAATCGAGTTCCTTCATCTGCTTGGTCATGGTAATCCCCTCAGGAGTCGTGGGACCGGTGAGCAATACATCAGAGCCTTCTGCCTTGGCTGCCATGATAAGGGGTGAAAAGTCCTTCATCTCCCGAGGTTGGTCCTTATAGAGAGGCTCCCCATAACCATGTTTGATAGATTCATCTTTCCACATATCGCCCAACTCCATTCCAACAGGTGCCTTCTCCATAAAGATCGCCACCTTTTTAGGTTTCTTTGCAGCTGGAATGGAATCGAGGACTTCAAAGACTGCCTTGGCACAGTCAGGTGATTTGGGAAAGGGAGAAAAGTTGTATTTATATCCCTTCTGGTGGATGCTATAAAGATAAGTGGACACCATTAAGAGAGGCACCTTGTTCTTTTCTGCAATAGGAGCTTGGGCAGCATGGATGGGGCTTGAAAATCCTCCCAGGTAAGCCACCACATCATGGGTCGCATAAAGGGTCTCCATTCTGCTTACAACCAGAGTCATATTCGATTCATCATCCAAGAGAATGAGTTCTAAAGGAATCTTCTTGTTGAATTCTTTGACAAAGACCCCCCCTCTTTGGTTGATATGCTCAATGGCGATCTCATATCCGGCCTTGCACATGGCTCCTCCCGAACCGAAGACACCCGTGAGAGAACACGCAGAGCCAACTTTAATGGTTCTTGGAGCCTCGGGTGCAGCCAAGCCAGGAGAGCACATTCCTACCACCCAAAACATCCCCATCGTCACGAAAAAAAACTTTTTCATCACTCTCTTCCTTTCTCTCTTTTTCCACTAAATCTGGGTTTCTGGTAACTTATCACGTAATTTTCACCCTCTCCACTCTTTCTCATTCTCCCCTTTTGGTTTATTTTTTGATCCCCCGACTGCATCCAAGCCCTGCTCTTCAGAGCAGGGATAAATGCACGCTCAGAATCAACCCTGAGCAGACCCCGGCCTTCAGCCCGGAGCTTCAAAGGATTGATTTCGCCCTATGATAATATTGAGGAAACGGTTATGTCAACATAAATAAAATTCATTGGACTTTACCCGTTAGTTGCAAAATTATCAAAGAATCTGGGCCAAGCCCTTAATTTTTGCTTGACAAAAAAATTTTTTCGAATAAACTTGTTACAAAATTCTCAAATAAAAGGGGTGAAGGCGGGGGGTCGTTAAGGAAAAGCCAAAGGAGGTGATAGGGCGAGCACTTCAGGCCAAATATTTCATTTAAACCATTCCATAAATAAGGAGGAATAATATGAAGCACTGGAAAACGGCAGCTCTGATTCTGTTCATATCAGTCACTGGATTTTCTTTTTTAGCCCCGTCTGCATTCAGTCAAGCAAAACCCATCGAGCTCAATTACTCCATTTTTTTCGATGGAAATCACAAAAACAGTAAATTAGCTGCTGAATGGGCAAAGGAGATTGAGAAAAAGACCAACGGAAGGGTCAAGATCACCATGTTTTATGGTGGCACACTGACCCCTGCTGACAAGTGTTATGACGGTGTGGAGAAAGGGATTTCCGATATCGGTTTTTCAGTTCTTGCATATACCAGAGGGAAATTTCCTTTGACTGAAGTGATCGACCTACCCATAGGTATCAAGAGCGGTTTCGCTGCAACAAAGTTGATCAATGAATATTATAATAAATTCAAACCTAAGGAATTTGATGGAACAAAAGTCATGTACCTTCATGGCCATGGCCCTGGAATTCTCCATACCAAAAGGCGCAAGAAGTCAAAACACTTGAGGACCTTAAAGGGATGAAGATTCGCTGCACAGGTATGGCTGCAAAAATAGCAGCAGCCCTTGGAGCAACTCCTGTGGCCATGCCGATGGGCGAAACCTATGATGCGATAAGCAGAGGGGTGGTAGATGGTTCGATGGCTCCACATGAAGCGCTATAAGGTTGGAAATGGGGAGAAGTTGTAAGGTTTACCACCGAAGACTTGGGGGCTGCTTACAGCTCAGGCATGTTTGTGGTTATGAATAAAGATAAATGGAATGCATTGCCTCCGGATATCCAGAAGATTATAGAAAAGATAAACGGAGAATGGATTGAGAAGCAAGGGAAAACATGGGATGAGATCGATAAAGAGGGAAGAGATTATACCCTGAAATTGGGGAATAAGATCATCTCCCTTTCAAAGGAAGAGAATGAGAGATGGGCAAAGGCTGTTAGCCCCCTTCTGGACGAATATGTCAATAATATGAAGGACGAAAGGTCTGCCAGGAGAAGAGGCATTGAAATTCTGTCTGGACCAACTGAAAAAACTCCAGTAGGAAGAGTAGGGAGAAGGGAGTGGTGAATATCCTTTCTCCTCTTTTTTATGAGGCGAATAAGAAATCAAAGAGGAGAGATCCATGGAAGGATTTTTGAATAAGGTAAAGAGAATAAGTCAATATCTCAATGTCATTGCGGGGATCAGCCTCACCTTCCTCATGTTACTGACCATCACCGATGTTGTTTTAAGAGATTTTCAAAAGGCCTATCGTTGGCACCTATGAGCTGGTGGCTTTTTCAGGGGCAGTGGTGATTGGATTCTCCATGCCCCTAACCTCCTGGATGAGGCAGCATATTTTTGTCGATTTTTTTATTCTAAAGTTTTCCCAGAAGGTGAGAGATATCTTCAACATTGCTACAAGATGCCTGGTGATCGGGCTATTCTTGATGGTCGGTTGGAACATGCTCAAGTATGCAAGGGATCTGCAGAAATCAGGAGAGGTTTCCCTCACCTTACAGATGCCCTTCTATCCTATTGCCTATGGGGTGGGGGTTTGCTGCTTTATCCTGTGCCTGGTGTTCTTGTGCGATATCATGAAGATATTCAGGGGGAATATGATGTATGAGGTCATGGTAGGAATTATTGCTCTGGGAGTGGTGTTAGCCCTATTCCTGACAGGGATTGAGTTAGGGTTTGCGATGGCATTGGTCGGATTTCTGGGATTCAGCTATCTTGTATCCACAAAGGCGGCATTGAATCTATTAGCCAAGGATATTTTCGATGTCTTTGCATCGTACGGGTTTACCGTCATCCCCCTCTTTATCCTGATGGGACAAATCGCATTCAATGCGGGGATTGCGAAAAGGTTATTCAACACTGCCTATAGATTTATTGGCCATGTTCCCGGGGAATGGCCATGGCCACGGTGGCAGGGGCCACAGCCTTTAAGGCGCATCTGCGGATCGTCTCCTGCCACGGCAGCCACCTTTGCGAGTGTCGCGGTCCCTGAGATGGATCGATATGGGTATGACAAAAAACTATCGACGGGGATTGTGGCCACAGTAGGAACTCTCGGGATCCTCATCCCGCCGAGTGTCACCCTGATTGTATTTGGCATCATTACAGAACTGTCCATCGGTAAGTTGTTTCTGGCTGGGATCATTCCAGGACTGATCATCGCCTTCTTTTTCATTTTCATCATCTACGGGTGGTGTAAGATCAACCCAAAGCTAGGTCCGAAGGGCGAAAAATCAACCTGGAAGGAAAGGATCGCGTCTCTTCCAGAGTTTGCTACTGGTCGTTATTATCTTCTTGCTGATGATCTGGGGATTGATGAAAGGGCTTTTTACACCTACAGAGGCAGGGAGCGTTGGGACCGGGTTAGTCCTCCTTTTATCTATTTTAAGAAGAGACATCAATTTTAAAGGGTTCCTCAAATCGATCGCAGAATCTCTGCGTACCGCTTGTATGGTCCTGATGCTCATTGCAGGCTCCACCATTCTGGGCCATTTTCTCGCAGTGACGAAACTTCCCATGATCGCAGCCGATTGGGTTGTGGAGCTTCCTCTAAACAAATATATTATTATGATCATTATTAGTTTGATCTACCAGACCGGAGGCTCTTTTATCGATGACCTGGCTTTCATGATTCTTGCCACTCCGATCTTCTATCCGGTCATTATCAAACTGGGTTTCGACCCGATCTGGTTTGGCATGATCATCGCTATTACCGTCATGATTGGGGTGGTCATCCCTCCGGTGGCGATCAATGTCTTTGTGGTCAAAAATATTACCAAGGTACCCTTCAGTGTGATTTACAGCGGGGTCTATCCGTTTCTGATCAGCCTTGTCGTGTGTGGAGCATTGTTGTTCCTCTTTCCCCAGCTTGCCCTTTGGCTTCCCAATCTACTCATGAAGTGAGAGAAGGCTTTTAGAGAAAGGATGGTTGCTCGGAAGAAAGGAAAGGCGTGATCCAACATCACGCCTTTTCTGCTTAAGAACCGAGAAACATACCATTCTTTAATTCACTCGTTTATAATACCCCATAGCCGGGGCCGACCGTGGAACCATGAAAATAACCATTGTTTTCTGCAGTTACGCTATGCGCTATGCCCCATGCGCTATGCTATCTTCCGAGTAATCGGGTGGAGCCATCTGAAAATTGCTATAATATTCAGTTTTTGGTATAATTAGGTCAACTTCCGGGGTGATTGAAACAGACGCAAAATGTTTGAGATTGGGGTGAAAAACGAACCAGGTGAGGGTCGTTTTTCAGGGATGTAAGATTTAAAGTTAACCGATTTGCGAACTTTCCGAGAGGA
>CAWEAV010000008.1:0-16663 GCA_963806715.1 uncultured delta proteobacterium | reverse complement strand
ATCTATGACCCTTCCAATCTCCTCCTGAAGAACTCCCGCTTCTCCCCTCCCGAAAGTCCCTCCGCTTCCAAAACCGCCACTGAGAAATCCTGGCCTTCCACTCCGGGAAGGAGGGCCGAAAGACCTCCCCGTCCCAATTCCAGTGATGATGGCGAGGATGAGTGATGGTGGTGGTGGTGACGGTGATGAGCCGTAATCCCCACCATCCATAAGCCGATATCCCCACCAGGGGTCATAATACCACCATGGATAATAGGAGTAGTAAGCATACGGATAGTAATCCGGCCAAAGATAGATTTGTTCGCTTGTGGGCCAGAGGATACCGATAATACATTTCACCGAGAGGTTGCGAAACTTTTCTGCCCTGAAGCTCCCCGGCCACCGTAATCCTTCTTCCCTCCCAGTAAATGTCTGTGGATCTAAAAATTCACTAGCGAGGACCAAAAACCTCCCTTCTGAAGCAGCTCTCTCTTTGGGTTCTCCCCTGAAGTTTAGAGGTTCTTGAAAGACCTCGATCTCTGTAGTCCCATCTTCTTGATTGATCACCTGGATTATCTCTCCACCCCATATAACGGATTTTCCCAAATAGGCATTTGGATTCCCAAGGACTTGCTTTACCGTAAGGGATAGATCTGACTTATTCCTTATGTCCTTCTAGATAACATGAGCGCAACCGGAGACAGAGGATTAGTAGGATAAGCCAAAGAATGTGAAGTCTATTTCTCATTCCCATCTTTTCTTGGCAAACAATAAATCATTTGAGAGAGAAATTCAATTCAGGTTGGAATCCCTTGTAAAACTGATCTAATTACGCATTGGGGGATGATTCCGAGATTTTCCCTTCCAATTCTTTTACCTTTGCGTCAAGTTGAAAAATCTTTCCATCGGTCACCTTCTTATAGGTCTCCATCTCCATATCTCTAGAGGCTAATTGCGTATTCTTATATTCGATTTCCTCCCTCAATCGATTCAGATCCACATCCTTCTTTATCAAGGAGTTCCTTTGACGCCTGAAGTTCCTTGTCCCTTTTTCCAAGTTCTTCGGTGATTTCTTCAACCTTTAATTCCAATTCTTTGACCCTGGAGGAATTTTCCTTCTTTAGCTGCGAGAGATCCTTTCTTTTCTTTTCAAGCTGGGTCTTCAGTTTTTCAATTTCCGCTCCTTTTTTCTGGATGTCTTCTTCTTGGCTCTTGACCTGTAATTCAAGCTTTTTGATCATCGCATTCGATTCTCTTTTTAACCTTGAAACTTCCCGTTTCAGTTCCCCCACCTCATCCTTTTTTGCTATTTTTTTCGTCAGTTTCTTCATTCTAATCCCCTTTTCTTTCTTTTCATCGTCTTTAAATCGTTCATCTCCGCTCGCTTCCATCGGAATCAGGGACATCCCAACCTAACGCCCTATGAGTCCTAATCACCGAGCGTAAATTCTTGAGCCCCACCTGCTTCCCTATCCTCTCTATCGGAAGTCCTTTTTGGAAGTAAATCTGATAAGCCAGTTCAACCTTTCTGGAATGCAATCTTCCGAATCTTTGAGAGATAAGCCCTTTATTTCTGAGAATACGGATATGGTAAAGCCATTTCCCACTTCCAAGTCTTAATTGTTTCTTAATCGTTCGGGAGGATATGAAGTCGCTATGACGTTTGTTGGCGATCCTGAGTAAGGACTGACAGATTGAACACGTTTCGACGTGTTCCTTCTCGGGCAGCTTTGGCCTCTTGATTCCCCTCCGGTGGATAAAAATGGAAATGCCCTGCTTGCTCACTCCATATTTCTCTGCCAACTGCGACAAGGAGAGGGTAGTCTCTTTTGCGTCGTTTATTAATTTGTCTTCCACTCCTTTGAGCTTGTTTCTGATAACCATTTGTAAACTTCCTTGAATTGAAAACGGGTATGAAATACTCCACAGCTACCCGCCTTGTTTATTGACATTGCTTCTCTTCCTTCTTTTGATCGTCTTCAATAAGGTCTTTCTCCGCTCGTTACCATCATATGTAAAAAGAGGATCAGGGACATACTATTTTCCTACCTCAGTAAGGCTACAGGTAGTTTCCTTCAGCTCCTTTATTAGTTGGACTCTACTCTTTGAGTTCCGCCTATATTTCCCATAAACCTTATCTATCCTTTAATCCCTACCTCCCTCTGCCGGTATAGACTTCCGAATGTCCAGCATGATCCTGCCAATTTTTTGTATAGAGGTCAGCCAATTTCTTATCATGGATTATGAGCAGATTTTCAGCGTTGCTCTCTTCAGCTGCCTTTGTGAAATTGAATGATCCTGTTATGACGGTCTCCCCATCAATGACCATGATTTTATTATGGGCTATGGCGTGGGCGTAATCTATCTTCACTGGAATCCCTTGGTTGAGCAAGAACGTGGCTGATGAATATTTTTGAGACACTTGGCTCTTATCCAGAAGACTTGTACCTTCACTCCTCTCTTGTGGGCATTCAAGAGGCCCTTGGCAATCGGTGCGGAAGTGAATGAATAGGCTTGAACAAGGACCGTATTTATGGCGTTATCTAATTCTTCTGATGATGGCCGTCTGTGCATCCTCCGTGTGGGGAGAAATAGACGGACCAAGCAGGAGATTTATCCTGGCCAAGTGGAGAAAGTGGGAAGATGAGAAGGAAGATTGATAAGAGGATGGTATGAAGGAGGCGTTTCATATTTTTGGTCCTTGAACTGTCTCAGTCTACCTGGCTAATTCAATATATTGTATTTTCACCCATTTGTTATCACAAGATTTAGGGCTTGTCAACATAGAATAATTCAAAAGTCTTTTCAATACCTTATCTTAGATACCTTCCTCACAATTTCTGTGAAAAAGTTGTGGAAAACCCGGTGAGAATGAATTCTGGGAAGCTAATTTGGGAGGTATCCGTGGGAATGCCTATTTTTTATGCAAACATTTTCTGTCAATGAAGCGGAAGATTGACCTTTCATTTAGTTAGATCCTGGACCAGAAAATTGAAGAGGAGATCACCATATTTTTGACCAACTCTTCTAAAAAGTCCAGACTTCATGTTGAAGCTGGGGCCTCTGCCTTAAGACCTTGGCCTTTTGAGGCTATCCTGATCTCTGCTCTTGGAACAGGAGAAGGCCCTGGGTGAGTTAAGATGAAGATAGAGGGGTTATGAGGAGAGGGAAAGTTAGAGATAGATGCTAATGGCTGTAAGGAAAGTTTGAAATTTTAATCGGAGATTTTTAAAAAAATATTCTCTGGAGTGTGTCAATTCCGTCTAATTTTCCGAAATTCTGTTAGCTATATGTTAGCAAAAACGAAAAAGGAGCTAAGCGATCTTTGCCTAACTCCTTTAAATAATTGGCGCGCCCAGGGCGACTCGAACACCCGACCTGCGGATTCGTAGTCCGACGCTCTATCCATCTGAGCTATGGGCGCGAGATCTTATAGCTCTTATCTTCGGTGATGGAATGGCGGAGAGAGAGGGATTCGAACCCTCGATCCCGTTTTAAGCGGAATACTCGCTTAGCAGGCGAGCCCCTTCGGCCTCTCGGGCATCTCTCCGTAATCTCACCTAAATCGACCAAAAATGACACAATCCTGATATCTGTTAACTTTCGCCTATCGGCTTTCGCCGAGAGAGAGGGATGTACTCAGTCGCTCCGCTCCTTCCGTCTCCCCCTTCGGGGTCGCCGAACCCTCGATCCCGTTTTAAGCGGAATACTCGCTTAGCAGGCGAGCCCCTTCGGCCTCTCGGGCATCTCTCCGTAATCTCACCTAAATCGACCAAAAATGACACAATCCTGATATCTGTTAACTTTCGCCTATCGGCTTTCGCCGAGAGAGAGGGATGTACTCAGTCGCTCCGCTCCTTCCGTCTCCCCCTTCGGGGTCGCCGAACCCTCGATCCCGTTTTAAGCGGAATACTCGCTTAGCAGGCGAGCCCCTTCGGCCTCTCGGGCATCTCTCCGTAATCTCACCCGTGTTCTCGCAAAATTTGCTTTGCAAATATTATGGCGGAGGGAGTAGGATTTGAACCCACGTCCCCTTTCAGGGAAGCGGTTTTCAAGACCGCCGCCTTAAGCCACTCGGCCATCCCTCCATTTTAAATAATGTTGAGAGTCTCTTAGTTCGGAGCTCGGAAGTAACTTCTTTAATTCTCTCGTTTAAGCCTCCAAACTCTTGACCCTGTCTTTTACTTTTACTTTTGCTTTTCGATTCGATCAACTCCATGCATATAGTTCCTGAGGATCTCCGGTATAATCACGCTGCCATCGGCTTGTTGATAATTCTCAAGGATGGCCACCAGTGTCCTTCCAACGGCCAGACCGGACCCGTTCAGAGTATGGACATATTCGATCTTCGATTTCCCTGAGAGTCGGTACCGGATCTTTGCCCTCCGGGCCTGGAAATCCTCAAAATTGCTGCACGAGGAGATCTCTTTAAATGTGTTTTGTCCGGGCAGCCAGACCTCAATATCATACGTCTTTGATGCTGAAAAGCCGAGGTCCCCTGCGCAGAGATTAACGACCCTGTAGGGAAGGTTCAGCCTCCTTAAAACCTCCTCCGCATTATTCAGGAGTTTCTCCAATTCATCATAGGAGGTTTCAGGTTTTATAAACTTAACCAGTTCCACCTTATTAAACTGATGCTGCCTGATCAATCCCCGAGTGTCTTTTCCGTAAGAACCAGCCTCCTTCCGGAAACAGGGGGTATAGGCCGTATAGTAAAGCGGAAGGGACTTCTTCCTCCAGCACCTCGTCCTGATGGATGTTCGTCACGGGAACCTCAGCCGTAGGGATGAGGAAGTAATCGGTTCCTTCAACCTTAAAAAGCTCCTCCTCAAATTTGGGAAGCTGTCCTGTACCGGTCATCGTCACCCGGTTGACCATAAAGGGAGGAAGCACTTCCCGATACCCATGCTCCTGGGTATGAAGATCCAGCATGAAGTTGATCAACGCCCTCTCGAGCCTTGCCCCAAGGTCCCAGTAAAGAGTGAATCGAGCTCCTGCAATCTTCGCCCCTGCCTTGAAATCGAGAATCCCCAGCTCCTCTCCTATATCCCAGTGGGGCTTTGGCTCAAAGTCAAAGGACGGAATTTCTCCCCACCGCCGACCTCAACGTTGTCCTCGGAATCCTTTCCAACCTGGACGGAAGAATGGGGTATATTGGGAACCGTCAGGAGAAATTCCTGCAGGACCCTCTCCTTCTCCTCTACGACCCCATCCAGGGCTTTTAACTCCTGGGAGACCTTCTTCATTTCCGTAATTAAATCCGAAGCATCCTCCCCTTTCCTCTTCTTCTGGCTCACCTCATCCGATACCTTCTTTTGAAGGGCCCTCAGACTCTCCCATTCCTGAATGGCCTTTCTCCGTTCGCCATCAATGGCCACAAATCTTCCGAAATCGACGATCCCGCCCCTCAGGCCGATCCTTTCCCGGACTTCATCGAGATGTTCCCGAATAAACTTGGCTTCCAGCATAGGGTTTCCTTCAGTTCTTAAATGAATAAAAATATTAGCACCATTCTCTTTACAAAGTCAACCCAGATGCCGCAATTTCCAACAGACGGGTGGCATTCCAAAGCCTGAGAAAACCAAGATTCAACGCAGACGCAGAGGGCACAGAGAAAGCAATTTTTGATCTGGCTGGAGATACGCCACATCAAAAATTTTAACCCTTTAGGAGTAAGGAGATCAGGCTAATCGTAATCCTATTTTTTGCCTGCTTTTTGAATTAATGCCCCATGCCCGGAGGGCGCCCACGCCTGCGTGCCCTGCCTTCGCTGAAGCGGCTTCGCGCAGGCAGGCGAAACGCCACTTCGGCGTGCAGACACGAACCATGAAAAATCGAAAGGGTTACGGACACGAGACACGGACACGTTATTTTCTGATTAAGTCGGGCTTGGGGGCGATGGGCCGGCTGAGGGAGAGGTGACCGGTGATGCTTTCGATCTCTTTTCCCTCCACCAGAAATTGAACCCTTTTAATGACCGGGAAGTTGATGATGAGTGTGTTGACGACGGAATAGACCGTCATCATCTCTGCAGATCTGCCCCCGGGGTGATCCTTGGAAAGGGCCTTGCTGAAATTAGCTCTTGCCATCCCCTTGTTCTTCGAGCTGGAGGGATAACAGTTCTGTCTGGGAAGGCAGGTGGGAAGGAGTCGCCCTTTCGGACCCTTAATAAGCTCACGAATGACTTCCTTGACCTCCTCCTCAACCTCTTCCCTCTTTTTGATCTCTCTCTTTTCGCCGATCAGATATTCGGCCTCCTGATCGGAGAAGTAAAGGGTCACCTCCCTCTTTCCTTCGATGAACCCTCTCCTCTCTATCCAGGGTCTGACGAAACGGGATATCTCCTGACGGAAAGGGAGAGCAAGGCAATGCCTATTCCAATGAGGACCAGTGTGATAAGAACTCCTTTTACTCCCTGATTTCCCTTTTTTCCGTTTCTTTCGTTTCATCTTCGCCTTTTCCTCATGACCCTTCATTTCTTCAGCCATTTGTCGACAATCGGCAAGGCATATCGTTTGCCCCTGCAGGGCTTTGATCATTGCCCACTCTCTCATTGCCTCGGATCCTTACGCGATTGCCGAAGAGAATGATTGAAAGGGTTGCTCACGCCGGTTCATCTGGAGCTTCCTCTTTAAAAATTGCCCGGTATAGGATAGACGCATTTTGAGCCAACACTTCCGGGGTTCCGAGTCCAACCACGCTGCCGCCGTCTTCTCCCCCTTCCGGGCCTAAATCGATAACGTAATCGGCAGATTTGATCACCTCCAGATTATGCTCGATGACGATGACCGTATTCCCCCTGTCCGCAAGCTGATTGAGGACATGGAGCAATCTCTCAATATCCGCAAAATGGAGCCCGGTCGTCGGCTCGTCCAGAATGTAGACCGTCCTTCCCGTCTCTCTCTTGCTCAGTTCCCTGGCCAGTTTGATCCGCTGGGCCTCTCCTCCCGAGAGTGTCGTCGCGGGCTGGCCCAGATGGAGGTAGCCCAGGCCCACCTCACAAAGGGTCTGAAGTTTCTGATGGATCACCGGGATCGCCTGAAAGAACTCGATCCGCCTCCTCAGCCGTCATCTCCAGAACATCGGCAATGGTCTTTCCCTTATATCGGACTTCGAGTGTCTCCCGATTATACCGTTTTCCCGTGGCATTCCTCACAGGTTACATAGACATCGGGCAAAAAGTGCATCTCCACCTTCAACACCCCTTCTCCCCGACACGACTCACATCGTCCTCCGGCCACATTAAAACTGAATCGGCCTGGCGGATAACCCCTCATCCTCGACTCAGGCAGTTTGGCAAAGAGGTCACGGATGGGTTGGAATAGACCCGTATAGGTGGCTGGATTGGAGCGAGGGCGTCCTCCCGATCGGCATCTGGTCCACATGGACGACCTTATCCACATGTTCCAGGCCCTCAATCCCATCGACGGGTACCGTGCGCCGCGGTCCGTGATAGAGGCGTTGAGCGAGAATCGCGGTAGAGGGTATCGATGATCAAGGTCGATTTCCCTGAACCTGAAACGCCGGTAACGCAGGTGAACATCCCAAGGGGGATTTTGACATTGATATTCTTCAGATTATTGGCCTTTGCGCCCCGAATCAGAAGATATTTATCTCCGATTGGCCTTCTCACTGGCAGGCAGAGGAATCGACTTTTTCCCGGAGAGGTATTGTCCGGTTAACGAATGATCTGCCTCCATCAATGCCTTTGGAGGTCCTGCGAAGATGACCTCTCCCCCTTTCGCTCCGGGTCCAGGCCCCATGTCGATGACAGTGTCGGCTGTTCGGATCGTCTCTTCGTCATGTTCCACCACGATCACCGTGTTCCCCAAGTCTCTCAATCTCTTTAGTGTCTCCAGGAGACGGAGGTGATCCCTCGGGTGAAGCCCGATGCTTGGTTCATCCAGGATATAGAGGACGCCCACCAGGCTGGACCCGATCTGAGTGGCCAAACGAATACGCTGGGATTCTCCACCCGAAAGGCTCGCCGCTGTTCGATCCAGGGTGAGGTAGTCCAGCCCCACCTCCATCATGAATTTCAATCGATCCCCGATCTCCTTCAAGATCCCCTGGCTGATTTTCCGCGACCGGGAAGACAATTCGAGACCGCTTAAAAAGTCCAATGCCTCCCTGATGGAAAGGCGGGTAATCCCGGCAATCGATCTCCCGCCCACTTTAATCGAAAGGACCTCTTTCTTCAGCCTGGTCCCCTGACAGTCCGGACAGGGCGCCTCATTTCTGTAGGTTTCCCATTCCCCTTCATCATCTTCCTTATCCTCCCCGAATTTTCGATCGAGTTCCGGGATAACACCTTCAAACGTTTGCCGAAAGAGATGGATTCCCCGCCTTCCCTTTCACCCGGAATGGGATTCTTTCTCCATCGGATCCATAAAGAAGGACCTGTTGAACGGATTTGGGAAGTCTGGCAAAGGGAAGGTCAAGGTCAAAATGATAGAATTGGGCCAATCCTTCTAAAAGGGGGTTTAAGAATGAATTCCCCCTATCCCTCCATGGAAGGATCGCCCCTTCCCGGATCGAGAGGGATGGATCGACGAGAAGGTCAGGATCGAAATATCGTTTCGTCCCTAGACCCGCTGCAGGTCGGACACGCGCCCTGGGGATTATTGAAGGAGAACATCCGGGGAGTAATCTCGGGGAAACTGAACCCGCAATCGATACATGAAAATCTCTGGCTGAAGACCATGGGGGCCGCTGCCCTCCCTCTCCGCCTTGATGATTCCACCCGAGAGACGGGAAGCAATCTCCAGAGAATCGAGGATCCTTCTCTCCGCCCCCTCCTTCACGACCAGGCGATCCACCCAGACGTCGATCTCATGGTGTCTCTTCTTATCCAGCTTGATCTCCTCCCCGAGGTCCCTCATCTGACCATCGATCTTCACCCTGACGAACCCATCCCTCCGGAGAGTCTCCAGTTCTTTTCGGTATTCTCCTTTCTTTCCCCTCACGATGGGTGAGAGAAGGGTGACCGAACTCCCTTTTGGAAGCCGGAGGAGGGCCTCCATCATCTGCTGGAGGGTCTGGGAAGAGATGGGAGAGCCACAATGAGGGCAGAAGGCCTCCCCCACCCTTGCAAAAAGAAGCCGGAGGTAATCATAGATTTCGGTCACGGTCCCTACGGTGGAGCGGGGATTCCGGACGATGCTCCTTTGATCAATGGCAATAGCCGGAGAGAGCCCTTCCATCGACTCCACATTGGGCCTCTCCATCTGTTCGAGAAACTGACGGGCATAAGCCGAGAGGGATTCCACGTAGCGGCGCTGGCCTTCCGCATAGAGCGTATCAAAAGCCAGGGTCGATTTCCCGGACCCGCTCAGCCCGGTGATCACCACCAGCTGGTCCCTGGGAATCTCGACATCGATATTTTTCAAATTATGAACCCGGGCCCCCCGGATGACAATCTTTTCCATGCTGTCCCTTTCAAAAAAAGTAACAGAAAACCGGAGGGGTGTAAAGGTTCAGGGTGCCTTGAAAAATCTTGAAAAAATTCTTGACAAATTTGAAAAAAGAATTATATTCTAACGAGTTTAGTTTATTAAACTTTATTCTTCTTATATTATCCTTGTTGGATAGGATCAAGACGGGAGAGTGGATTCGAAATCTAAGGCAGCTTCACGTCTAATGTATCCATCACAGGTTCAGGCGGTAGATCGATCATGGCTAAAGTATTGATCATAGGGGCGGGCGCCGTAGGCGCCGTTGTTGCTCATAAGGTTGCAAAAGTCCCACAGGTGTTTGGCGATATCATGCTGGCAAGCCGCACAAAATCGAAGTGCGATGTCATTGCCAAAGCAGTGGGCGCGAATAGAATCAAGACGGCTGAGGTGGATGCCGGTAATGTGCGACAATTAGTTGAATTATTTAGGAGCTATAAACCAGAAATCGTCATCCATGTAGCGCTTCCCTATCAAGATTTAACCATCATGGATGCCTGCCTTGAAACAGGAGTGCATTATTTAGACACCGCAAACTATGAACCGCCTGATGTCGCCAAATTCGAATATCGATGGCAATGGGCGTACCATGACAGATTCAAAAATGCGGGACTAACAGCCATTTTAGGCTGTGGCTTTGACCCGGGAGTGACAGGAGTTTTCACCGCTTATGCTTCCAAGCATCATTTTGATGAGATTCATTATCTTGATATTGTTGACTGTAACGCAGGCGAGCATGGAAAACCCTTTGCAACCAATTTTAACCCGGAAATCAATATTCGTGAGGTTACCCAGAGAGGTAAATACTGGGAAAATGGAAAATGGATTGAAACAGAACCCCACGAAATTCACAAACCGTTGAGTTACCCAGAAATCGGTCCCCGTGAATCTTATCTTATCTACCACGAAGAATTAGAATCACTCGTCAAACATTTTCCCACTCTCAAACGAGCTCGCTTCTGGATGACGTTTGGACAAGAGTATTTAACTCATTTACGTGTGATACAGAATATTGGAATGGCCGGCATCAAACCGATCCTGTATGAGGGCAGAGAAATTGTGCCGATTCAATTCCTCAAAGCCGTATTGCCCAATCCCGGCGAACTCGGTGAAAATTATTCAGGAGAAACTTCCATTGGCTGCCGGATCCGGGGTATGAAGAATCATGAGGAGAAAACCTATTATGTCTATAATAATTGCAGACACCAGGATGCCTATAAGGAAACGGCTTCACAGGGCGTGAGTTATACCACCGGAGTGCCCGCGATGATTGGCGCGATGATGTTCCTTACGGGTAAATGGAGAGCAGCCGGCGTGCATAACACTGAAGAATTTGACCCGGATCCATTCATGGAGCAATTGAATATCCATGGACTTCCCTGGCACGAATTGCACGATGTGGATTTAGAGTTATGAGTGAGTGAAACGAAGGATTTCGATCTTTGGCTCAGGTAAATTCCGTGAAAGGTTATTAAGTATTGATTTGCTGAGATTCTTCGCTTTGCTCAGAATGACAGGTCTCCTTCGTTTTGACTTTTTACGTGATCATCATTCCATTATTCCAACTTTTCCCCGAGTAGACGGCAAATATGATGCCTATAGACTTCAGTAAGATTCAGACTCCATGCTATGTGATCGATGAGCTCTTATTGCGAAACAACTTAGAATTGATAAAAAAGGTTAAAGAGGCTGCTGCGATTGATATCCTCGTTGCATTTAAAGCTTTTTCGAATTGGGGTGTATTCCCAATCTTTAAAGAATATGGGTTTGGGGCTTCTGCAAGTTCAATCAATGAAGCGCGGTTAGCGGTGGAGGAACTCGGGGTAAAGGCCCATACGTACTCGCCTGCCTTTGAAGACAGGTCTATAGCAGACATTTTAAAGTACAGCAGTCATATTTCCTTTAATTCCATGAACCAATTGCGAAAGTATCTCAAGATGACCAGTCAAAAAGGTGTTTCGATTGGCTTGCGTGTTAATCCTGAGTTTTCAGATTCTCCATACGATATTTATAATCCTTGTAGACCCGGCTCCCGGTTTGGCATCACTTCTGAACAGCTTGGCGATGCCGTACCCCAGGGGGTTGAAGGTTTTCATTTTCACACATTATTTGAGGCGGACTCCTTTGGGCTCGAAAGAGTGTTGGCTGCTTTTTTAAAGAAGTTTGGAAAGTATTTACCCAGGCTGAAATGGGTGAACATGGGCGGTGGTCATCTTATAACAAAAAAGGGGTATGACATACAGCACTTGATTCAAATCTTAACTGATCTTAAAGATCAGTGTGGGATACAGATTATATTAGAACCCGGAAGCGCTTTTACTTATCAAACGGGTTACTTAGTCTCTACGATTTTGGATATCGTCGAGAATCAGGGTATCAAAACTGCTATTCTTGATGTTTCATTCACTTGCCATATGCCCGATTGTTTAGAGATGCCCTATAAACCCGTTATTTTGGGCGCTACCGATGAAAAGGCAGAAAAACCCACATACCGAATGGGAGGAATCAGTTGTTTGGCCGGTGACTTTATGGGAAACTGGTCATTTGATAAAGAATTGAAACCTGGTGATCAAATCATATTTGATGATATGATTCATTATACGACTGTAAAAACAACGATGTTCAATGGCGTAAATCATCCTTGCATCGGCATATGGAACGAAACATCAGGGTTTCGATTAATCAAAGAATTTGGCTATCAGGATTATAAGAGTAGATTATCATGACCCTCTGCCCATTCAGCCCATCTCCAAAATTCGTCTCCGGAAACTATCGACCACTGAGAAAGCTCTCCATTGCTCTTGGGGCGGGTTTAGAATAGGAATCAGCTTCCTTGACAAATTCGCATTAGCATTATATATTCTGTTTGTAAAGGAGAGTAGCTAATTCGGTGGTATCGACAATCCCGGCGTTGGCGCCCGGTGCCATCGGTTAGTTTAACAAACTAACAAGCGAGACCTTTGCCGTGTTCCGGTAAAGGTCTTTTTTGTTATATCCTTGTTTCAATGGAGCAAGATTACGGGAGTCTATTGGGCGTCTCTTGCATTGGTCATCCTGGCCGAAATGGGTGATAAGACTCAATTACTGGCAATGGCCTTCGCTACCAGGTTCCACTGGTACATTGTGCTTATGGCCGTATTCGGCGCCACTGCTGCAAATCATCTTCTCGCCGTCATGGTGGGCCACTACCTGGATAATCTCATTCCAATCGGATACATAAGAGTCGGCACAGCAGTCTCCTTTATCTTGTTCGGATTATGGACCATCCGGGGAGACAAACTTCAGGGTGAAGAAAACAAATATAAATTCAGCCCCTTCTGGACGGTTGCAATTGGTTTTTTCATAGCTGAGATGGGAGACAAAACACAGCTCGCCACCGTTACACTTGCAGCCAAATATAATGCAATCCTTCCGGTTTGGCTTGGAACGACCACCGGGATGGTGGTGGCCGATGCCATAGGCATTGTTGTAGGAATTGCTCTGGGTAAAAAAATCCCGGACCGATTGATAAAATGGGTCGCCGCGCTAATTTTCATCGGATTCGGTATCGTCGGCCTCTATGAATCCCTGTAAAAAGCATATCCTTCCTTTTCTTTAAGCGCTCATCACCAAAGGAAACAAGATGAGACATTGTTTTTGTAATCTTTGATCTTAGCCCACAAATCATTCTCCTCCTCATAGCTACTATCATCATTCCTCACAAAAATTCAATTCTTTTTTTTCTCACCAATATCCGGTTGAAATATGAATAAAATGATCGGTAGTTTCGTCAAAAAATAAAGTATTTTCCGTATAAAAATACCAGATCCACCCTATTTCCTTTTCTGACCTCTCATATGAAAATGGAATTACCTTCCAATAAAAAATTCTGAAACTGAGGATGAAGATAAATGACAAATTTCCTGTGGAGGTGTGTTTCTGCTTCTTTTGTCACGTTTTTGGCCACATTTATGTTTTCTTCCTGTGCCCCAATGCAGGAAATGGGGGGAAAGCCACCCTCAAAAACTCCCGATCTCTTGAGCGAAGGCAGGAGGCTTTACGAAGAGAATTGTATCCAATGCCATGGCCACAACGGAGACGGAAAAGGCTGGAAGGCGTCGGAACTCAAGAAGAAGCCAAGAAACTTCACCCTTCCTTTTGATCAATGGACGTATAGCAGGGGGGACCCAAACAAGATCTTCGAGGCACTGAAGAAAGGAATTCCCGACACGCCCATGGCCATGTTCCATTTTACGGATGAGCAGCGCTGGGCATTGGTTTATAGAGTCATGGAGTTTAGCCGAGGGGAAGGGCAGTCAGATTAGCGGGAGAGAAAAGAAAGGTGCTAATTGGGCGGGAAGTATAAGATCGCTTTCCGGAAGAAGGGAGTAAGTATTTCTAACAGGAGGTGCACCATGGCTGTATTTTTAGGAAGGAAGTGTTGGGTCCAGGGTTTGAAATCCACACTCATTTCTCTTGTTTTACCGGCCTTTTTGATCCTCACCTTCAGCATATCTGGAAGCGCTCTTGAGTCTTCTACATCAGACCTGACGTTTCACGTGGCGACGGTGGATAAGCTGACCGGCTTTCCGGTTCACTGGGTTGCGGCTGGGAGAGGTGTCCTGGCCTATGGAGCAGGACAGGATGTCGGTTTTGCCCTTGTGAATGAGCCCTTTTCCCCGGTCTCACACCTGTCTTTCGATGGGACCATCTCAGGAGCCTTGATTCTGGGAAGATACGCTTACCTTGCCCAGGAAGGGTTAGGCCTCCGGATCATTGATCTTGAGATTCCATCCAATCCTGTGGACTTGGGATTCTATCCCCTGTCCGGTGCCACCTTTCACCTGGCCAATGATGGGAATCTCCTGTTTGTTGGAGAGGTGAGTGGTGGAATCCAAATGTTTGAACTCTCTAATGAAATGCAAAATTTCCCGGGCCAGCCCCAGGTCAATCTCAAAGACCGGGGAGCGATCGTTCTTGAGGAATCCATTGCAGCGATGGCTGCAGGGCAAGGGAAAACTCTACGTGGCCACCCAGGGGAAAGAGATCAAGATCTACGAGGTCTCAGACCCTTCTTTGACCTATGAAGTTGGGGGCCTTCCTATAGGTCTTGTCGCACAATCAATGGCGATCAATGGCAACAACTTATTCGTCGGAGCAGGGGCGGAAGGGTTCCATGTGTTCGATCTTTCCAGTGCAGGAAAGGCAGAAACCGTGGCAACCTATGCTGTGCCCAGTGAATCTCTTTATCCGGCTGGAAGGCTGGTCTATTTAGCCGCAGGCACAGATGGCCTTCATCTCCTTAACGCAGGACCCACTGCAGCAACGACATTCAATGTTCAGGTGGCACCGGGGGGGCAATTTGTCTTTTCCCCGGACCCTGTCAATGTCAATGTTGGTGACACTGTAAATTGGATTTGGGGGAGCAACTTTCATTCCACTACTTCCGGAATACCCCCTACCTTTAACGGTCCGGGGCCAAACACCTGGGATTCGGGTGTGCACAACGTTCCGTTCCAATTTCCATTCACATTTAACACACCAGGCAGCTTTCCTTATTTTTGCTCTGTCCACCTCTTCGTTGGAACTGTGAATGTGGCAAGTGCGGGTCCGGTGATCAATATCTCCGTCACTCCGACAACAATAAACTTTGGAAATATTAATGTGGGGCAGTCCTCTCCTCTTCAGACCATCACGATCATGAATCAAGCCAATTCATCAGCAGCATTAACGGGAACTGTTGGCACCCTTACCGCTCCCTTCTCTGTTGTCAGCGGCGGAGGGGCTTTCAACCTTAGCCTTGGTCAATCAACATCTGTGATGGTCCAATTTTCTCCCACAGCAGCAGGAACAGCCGGCGACAACCTTTCGATTACACACAACGCCACAAACCAGGGTAGTCCGACTAACGTTCCGCTAAGCGGAACAGGGGTAGTCCCTGGCATCAATATCTCGATCAACCCTACTTCCATAGACTTTGGAAACGTAACGGTAGGGCAGTCCTTAAACCAGAACATCACCATTACCAATCAAGCCGATTCCATAGGACCATTAACTTTTAGTGTGGGTGCGCTTACGGCTCCATTCTCTGTTGTAAGCGGCGGAGGTCCTTTCAACTTGAACCCCGGCGAATCAATGCCTGTCACTGTTAGCTTTTCTCCTACGACCACAGGAGCAGAGGCGGAAACCCTATCCATCACCCATAATGCAACAAACCAGAGTAGCCCAACAAACGTTCCACTGAGCGGAACGGGGGTAGGACCCAGCGGACCGAACGTCGTCATCACTTCTATTATCTCCGGGCGAAGCACAGGAAAACCTGGCGGCAGAATCGCTATCCAGAACACGGTAAAAAACCAGGGTAATCAAAAGGCAAGTCGGGTGACAGTCAATTTCGTTCTATCAACTGACACAACGATTGATGCAGGTGATACGCCCATTGGGAAAAGGACGATCATGAGCCTTGGTCCAGGCTTATCAAGTGCTGTCTCAATCATGGTGACCATCCCGCGGACTGTAGCCCCAGGCTCCTACTTCATAGGAGCGATCACAGGGAATAGTACCAATTTCGATCCGACCGGAATCACCATCTGTCTCTCCCTTTCAAAGCCAACGCTTCTGTCTCCTAAGAATAGGGGGACGAATATTTCCTCCACGCCCACTTTGGACTGGTCGGATGTGAACGGGGCCTCCACTTACGAAGTTCAGGTGGCGACGGATTCAAGTTTCACCCACATCGTGGCTGACATGACTGGCCTGACTGCCAGCCAGTGGACAGTCACTCCGGCCCTGGCTGGTGGCACAAAATACTTCTGGCGTGTCATGGCCGTTAACGATTGTGGCTCAGGACCTTTGAGCGCCACGTGGAGTTTTACCACTCAACCTTAACCCCCCTAAGGTTCTTTCCCTCTCCCTTTATGGGAGAGGGAAAGAATGAGTAGTTGGGTAGTCTATCTCCTGATGGGCATTCAAAACCGGCACAAAGACACAAATCCCAATGCTCGGTAGAGACTTCATTCCCTATCTAAGAATAGTTCACGGTTCTTTTAATACGATCGTGATGTTTCTGTTCCTTTATCAAGGATGGCTGGGGTTAACGATAAGAAGACAAAGAAAGAGCGGTGGTTGCAAATAAGGTCTAACGAGCCTCCCTGGAGGACTCCACATTTTACACTCGGCCTGTTCATTATCTCGTTTTATACCATTCAAATATTTTTAGGCCTTGGGATTCTCTTTTAGGTAGAAATCAAAAC
>CAWEAV010000007.1:0-52246 GCA_963806715.1 uncultured delta proteobacterium | reverse complement strand
GTTATACGCGCCTGGGGGGCTCGGCGCCTTGACTTCCCACGACCGTACCCTCACCAATACCCTTACTTAAAGGTACTACCCTTACCCCCGACGTACCGCCACCGGGCGGCCGGCCCTTTCCCTTGACATGACACCTCCCCGGAAGCCTTCATTTGGGCCAGGAGCCTCCGGATCCATTCTTGTCGAACACCGGGACATGCTCGCTCAATGTCGGCCAACCGGAACTCACCAGATTGTCTGGCAACAGCGTCGCGGATCATTTCGGCCTTCGCCCCCTTGGGGGCGGCCGTTTGGCCTACCCGCTCCTCGAATTCACGGTAGGCCGTCTTCAGGATGAAGAGAAGGTAGTTCACGAAGGGCCACGGGTCGAGCCGGCCTTCGTGCCAGCCCGTGGAGCTTCGCTCCAGCGTCTCGTAGTAACGTTCCTTGTTCTGCTCGATGAGCCGCTCAAGGCTGATGTAGCGTCCGACCTCGTACCCCAGATGATAGCACTGAAGGAGGAGCAGCAACCTGGAGACGCGGCCGTTGCCGTCCCGGAACGGATGGATGCACAGGAAGTCCAGTTGAAGGCCGCCATGGCGATGGGCGGAGGGGCTTGCCGCTCGCGAAGAGCATCGTCCCAGAGCGAAACCAGCTCTCGCATGGCGGCCGGCGTCTCACGAGCAGGAACCTGCCGGAAGCGCACTCGCTCGTGGCCGTCGGGATATCTTCTCGAGTCATCTGGCCGTCCTTGTCCTTGTAGCGCCCGGCGTCCCAGATTTCGCCACGGGTCAGCTTGTGCAGCCTCTGGACTACCTCCTCCGACACGGCGAGAGACTGTCCTTCCTCATGGATCAGCTTGAGCGCATCCCGATAGCCCCGCACCTCCTCCTCATTCCGGTCCCGAAAAGAACGGCCGCCCGAAGACGATGGTCCCCAACTAACAGGTGTCTTGGTGGGAAGAGGCCTTTTCAGGACGCGTGGCAGGAAAGTACGGCGATCTCCCGGTATATTACATCGGCCGGGAACAGTTTATAGCTAACAAGAGAGCCATTGGAAGAAAGAAAGACCTCGCTGATTTAGATGCCCTCGGAGAAGAATAGGAAAATGGTAATCCCTGCCTTTTGTATCATTGGATACCCACCTCTGAGTCTACCTGCTCATCTCCATTCACGCCTGAATAGGTTGACATTCGAGTATCTTCCCCAGACGAACTATACCCAAAAAACCATTCTCATCCCCAAAAACCCTCCCCTATTCTAAGGGTCGGAGCGGTCTCTCCTGAAAGACTTTGATTGAAAGGGCATAAGGATTATGCTACGATAACAATCGACATTGGGAACAAAGAGCCATCTTGTATATTCCCGGATTAAGAAATGAATAAGAGGATTGAATTGATTATAGCCCTTATTTACGCCGTTGCTGGTGCGTTTCTATTGCTGGTGCTATTACTAACGAATATTTATTCCATAATTTTTTGTTTATTTGGAGCATTCTTGCTATCATGGGTTTTATCAAAAAGATCTTGTACCCATAAAATGATTTGGGATATGTTCTTACTCCTTCCTGGATTAATATGCATAGTTTATTTATGGATTAATCCAACTAAATGCTCCTTGGTAGGGACGAAATTCTTAGCGCCAATTTTACTCGTTATGTATTTGGCATCCTATCTTGGAGGAAAGATGGGTTTGTCTAAATTAACTCATAGAGTATAATGATTTCCTGCCGACTCAGCTACAGCACGGCTCTGCGCGATGACCCATTGAGCCTGATGAATAAATCCAGAATATTCGACCTCCCGGAACTTCGTAATCGTACCCATGTGTTTCGCGATCGGGCGGATGCGGGCAAAGTGCTTGCCGGTATGCTCGAAAAATACCGGAACAGCAATGCCATTGTTATGGCGATCCCGGCAGGAGGGGTTGCTGTAGCTGCTGAAATGGCAAAAGAGCTGGATCTCCCTATGGACGTGGCTGTGGTGAGTAAGATCACGCTGCCCTGGGACACAGAAGCCGGTTATGGAGCGGTTGCATTTGATGCCACCGTCATGCTGAACGAAGACCTCTTATCGCGCATCAATCTTAGCAAACTGGAGATCGAGGAAGGGATTAAAAAGACGAAACAAAAGGTTGTTAGGCGAGTCAAGATGTTTCGGGGGAATCGCCCTTTGCCAGATTTCAAGCGTCCGATCCTTCTGGTGGATGATGGGTTGGCTTCCGGATTCACCCTGCGCACCGCAATCAAAGCCCTGCATAAGGCAGGATCTGCCCAGATCATTCTTGCTGTTCCGACCGCCCACCAGGAATCGGTCCAAACGATCATTGAAGAGGTTGCGGCTATTTATTGCCCGAACGTAAGAAGCGGCCTATCTTTTGCTGTTGCTCATGCGTATGAGGAGTGGAGCGATTTAGACGAACAGGAAGTCATGAAAATCCTCCAGGAATTCGAGGATAGGGCGGTACAGTAGCCGCCACTGCGCAAGTAGACCCCAGCAAGAAAGAACGATCCCCATTTTCTAGTGAATGCCCTATGCCCGGAGAGCACCCTCGAACAATGAGAAAAAGGGACTCTCTCGCCCGCTGGCGGGAGAGGGTGGGGGTGAGGGTGGTCTCGCGAGGATCCCCCTCACCTTCATCCCCTCCCCAGCGGCGAGAGGCGATTTTTCAGGGTTTTGCGCTATGCTCCATGCCCTACGCGCTATGCTATTTTCTACATAATTTTGCGGTAATTTAAACCCTGATCCAGCGGCGCTGGATACCGTAATAAAGAAGAAGCCCTGCCAGATAAGCCACGCCCATGTTCCACATGGCCGTGCCTGCGGTGACGAGGAGGACGAAAAGATTCTGCCGTTGCAGTTTAATGTCTTTGATCACCAGGGCAAGCTCGATCCCGGCAAAAAAGAGAATCACGCCTAAAATGGGACGGGGAAAAAATTGAAAAAGGAGCGAAACGGAGTCGCTCAGGAAGAGTCCCTGTAAATAGAACGATCACGCCCAAGATGACCAACGCCCCCCCTGTCCTTGCGCCGAACCGGATGTGACCTGCCATGCCCCCTGCCCCATGGCACATGGGGACCCCTCCGATACAGGTGCTGATCAGGTTCATGACTCCGTGATCCATACTGATTGTCTTAGCGGTTACCTTCCTGTCCGGGAAATGGGCATTGTTCTCTGCACACGTCCCGATGATCGCATTGCCCAGGGTGAGAGGGGCTTGGGGAAGCCCCAAGATAACAAAACCTGCAAGGAGGTCTTGCCATGAAATTTTTCCCAAGGTCAGCTCAGGCCATCGAAACCGCACGGAAAGGTGGGAGAGTTCCCCGAATAATTCTGGCTTTTGAACAAAGGCCACAACGATCCCGTATCCAAGGAGGACCAGCATGGCCGGAATCCGGCGATTATCCGAGAAGAAGAAAGGTCAGGACGACCCCTCCAACGGCAAAGAGGGGTTGCTCCCTCATCATTCCCAATCCCTCCCCAATAAAACTCAACCCCAATCCGAGCATGATCCCCCGGACCACGGGTTTGGTGGTCACCTTTTCGATCCAGGTGATGGCTCCAGTGAGGCCCATGAGAAGCCAGAAAAGGCCTGTAAAGATTCCCGGATCCCCAGATCATTCCTGGAGTGATCGACCCTGCATGGGAGATGGCCATCCCACCGATCGCCTTCATGGGCTGAATCGGGACCGGTGTCTTGAAATAAAGGCCCGCAAAGATCTTGAAGATTCCGAAGGCGACGAGAATTCCGAGGGGGTCCATCTTGTTGAGGGTGATATAGCCGACGACAAAAGGAATCAAGGTGCCGAGATCGCCAAAGGCCCCGGCAAACTCCATCTTGTTATAGTCATTTCCCCAAAGCCGCATCGTCATGTCATTTCAACACGATACACCAGGACCGGCCTCCATTTGAACAGGGACGTTGACCTCTGAGATTTAGCCGACATCCGGGTTTTAACCCCAGTATGAAGATAAGTGATTCCAAAGTCAAGAGAATATTTTTCTACATGGACCAATCCGGCTTCTTCCATCTGTCGGGCAAAGGCCTCCGGATCAGGGAAGTTCATGATCGAATCAGCCAGGTATTCATAGGCTGCCGGATTTTTTGAGAAAGCCCTGGCGATCTTTGGAAGGATGCGATGGAGATAGAGGTGATAGAATCCTTGAAAAATCTGCTCTCGGGGAAAGGTCATCTCCAGAACCATCACCTGCCCTCCCGGGCACAACAACCCGTTTCATCTCTTGGAGGGCACGGTGTTTATCCGGGATGTTCCGGATCCCGAAGGCGATGGCAACACGTCAAAACAGTGATCAGGGAATGGGAGAGCCAGGGCATCGCCTCTCAGCAAGCCGGATCCGATCCGAAAGGCCTCTCTCCGCAATTTTCGATCAGCCCCTATTCATCATGGCCTGAACAAAATCGAGTCCTGTCACTTGAATCGATGGATATTGCCGAGCCGCTTCAATGGCAAGATCAGCCGTTCCCAGTGGCTACATCCAGGAATCGATCGGTACTGAAAAACCGCATCTTTCGAGCCGTAAATCGGCGCCAGGCAATATCCCGCCGAAGGCTCAGGAAATGATTGAAAAAATCGTACTTTACCCGTGACGGTAGAAAAATCTCCTTAACTGTCTGGATGCGTTCGGCATCCGTCATTTGTCTTACCGGAGAATATCTCTCTTTCGGACTTTTTCCCATCGTAACTTTCTTCCCGAAAGGTATAATTCCTGTCCGCCATTTTAAACCAAAAACAGACTCCTGCCATGGCGATTTACAGAATTAGACCATCTTCAGACTTCAAAAAAAATTGTAGTGCAGGCCATAGTCCCATGCACTGACACCAAAAACAAGGCGATTCATGATTTGCCTGGAGCTAAAGATCTAGATTCTGGTCATATTTGAGGTCCAGTGTCTCAGAATTAAAGATGGGATCAGAAATGATTCTCATCTTGATCTCCTCATCCCTCTTTATTAGGATGGTGATGAAGTATCCATCTACTACCTTGGAATGGGTAGAATTTTCCTATGAAAGGATTTTTTAACCGACTCCTTCGAATAAATCTCTCTAAGAAGAAAACGGCGGTCGAACCGATCCCGGAATCGATTCTCCAGACCTATCCTGGGAGGAAAGGGCTTAGGCTCCTTTCTTCTCCTCAGGGAAAACCCTCCCCGGATCGATCCCTTCTCTCCGCGAAACCGGCTCATCTTTACCCTGGGCCCGCTGGCCGACACCCCTTTCTATGGGTCAAGCCGCTATGCCGTCTTCACCAAATCGCCCCAGACAGGGATCTATTCTGAATCTTACTCGGGAGGAAAGATCACGCTTTCTATCAGCCGGGCGGGTTATGATGCCATCATCATTGAAGGAAGGTCGAAGGATCCGGTCTTTCTCGAAATCAGTGACGAGGGAGTGGTCTTTCACCCTTGCCAAGGATCTCTGGGGAAAGGAAACTTACGAAGCCGAAGAAGCCATGCTTGAAAAGAATTGGGAAAAAAGAAGCCGGGGCACTGGTCATCGGACCGGCTGGAGAGAATCTTGTCAAGTTTGCCATGATCGAAAGTGAACACGGGCGTTCCCTTGGCAGGGCGGGTATTGGAGCTGTCATGGGATCGAAAAGGCTGAAAGGGATCGTCTTCCATGGCCGGAGGCGCCGGGACCTTGCTGACCGATCCTCTTTAAAAAGGCTGGCTCAGGAGTTCAAAGAACGGGCCCAAGTGCACCCTATTGTTCCCATCTACAAAAAATATGGAACCCCGATGCTCGTTTCCATCATGAATACCATTGGCGCCTTTCCGACTCAATACTGGTCAAAAGGGAACGCTGGAGGGTTGGGAAGGAATCAGTGCCGAAAGCCTCCTGGAACGCTGTAACGTCAAATCTCTGGCCTGTCCTTACTGTTTCATGGCCTGTGGAAAGGTATCGGAGGTGAAGCAGGGCAGGCACCAGGGCCTCTGCATCATGGGACCCGAATACGAAACGATCTATGCCTTTGGCGGGCTCTGCATGGTCAATTCCATTGAAGAGATCATTTATCTCAATGACCTCTGCGATCGTCTGGGAATGGACACGATCACTGCAGGAAACCTGGTGGCTTTTGCAATTGAAGCCTCCAAAGAAAGGGAAGATAAAAGAAAAACTCGATTATGGCGATGTGGATGGCATCGCCCGGGTTTTAAAGAAGATCGCCTTTCAAAAAGGGATCGGCCGTATTCTGTCTCATGGGGTTCGTCATGCCGCAACCGTCTGGGGGATGGAGGAGCAGGCCATTCACGTGAAAGGCCTTGAACCTGCAGGCTTCGATCCAAGGGTATTGAAAGGGATGGGACTCGCCTATGCCACCTCAGACCGGGGCGCCTGCCATCTGAGGGCGACCTTCTATAAGTCGGAACTCTCCGGCCAGATCGATCCGAGCAAAATCAAGGGAAAGGCAAAACTCTTCGTCGATTATGAAGACAAAATGACCCTCTTCGATGTCCTCATCCTCTGCCGCTTTTATCGGGATCTCATCACGTGGAAGGATCTCCAAGATATCTTACGATATGCCTGTGACCTCAAGCTTAAGAAAAGTGAACTCAAGGCCATGGCCTCCTCGATCATTTCTTTGGCCCGGAGTTTCAATCACCGGGAAGGGATGACGAAGAAAGAAGACAAACTTCCCCGCCGGTTCTTTCGGGAAGTCCTCCAGGATACGGGAAAAGCGATCTAGCCAAAAGATCTTGAATTCATGCTCAAGGAGTATTACCAATTGAGAGGTTGGCATTGATCCTTTACTCCCTATTTTCAGCATGATAAAATTTGGTTTATAAGGAAACCCGATGGTTCTGAGGAGCCTGAAGACAAAGATTCTCTCAGTGTCATCATTGCCGTTGTGGGGATTGAGGGGGTTTTTCTCTACCTCAATATTCGATCCCTCTCCCAGCAGATGATCGAGAAGACAGAAGAGGAGGCCTTCAATCTCAGCGAAACGATCCGTCTAAGCATCCGGAATGCCATGATCAAGGATCGGAGGGATGAGTATCAGCGGATCATCGATGACGTCGCCCAGAGAAAAGGGATTGCAGAGGTCCGGATTTTCAACAAGCTGGGTGAGATTACCGTCTCTTCGGATAAAACGAGGGTGGGGACCGTGGTGGATAAGCAGGCGGAGGCCTGTTTTGGATGCCACCGGGAGGATGAAGCCAAGGTGCTTCTTCCATCGGACAGTAAAACCCGCATTTACCACAGGGAAGATCGAAGCCTCCTGGGACTGATCAACCCCATCTATAATGAACCTTCCTGTTACCCTTGCCATCCCAAAAATCTGAATGTCCTCGGCGTTCTGGACACCACGATCAGCCTCGAAGAGTTTGAAAAGCAGAAAGCCCAGATTTACACTCAGATGGTCACGACGGGAATCATCAGTGTCGTCCTTCTCAGCTTTCTCTTGAGTCTTCTGATCACCCGATTCGTCAATCGGCCCATTGATAGACTCCTCGCCGCGACCAAGAGGGCCGCCAATGGAAACCTGGATCAGGCCGTATCCATTCGGTCCCATGATGAACTGGGAGATCTCTCAGAATCCTTCAATAATATGATCTCCGAACTGAAGCGTTCCCGGGATGCCATCGAAGAATGGACGCAAACCCTGGAACATCGGGTTCAAGAAAGAACCCAAGAACTTCAGCAGGTTCAGGACCAGCTCATCCATGCCGGGAAGATGGCTGCCCTCGGGGAACTTGCGGCAGGTGTGGCCCATGAGATCAACAATCCCCTTACAGGGGTCCTCACCTTCAGTTCTCTCCTGCTCAAGAAGGTGAATGAGAACCATCCATGGAGAAAAGACCTTGAGACCATTGTTCAGCAGACTTCCCGCTGCCGAAACATCGTCAAAGGGCTTTTAGATTTTGCCCGGCAAAGGAAGCCGGATAAAAAACAGTGGGACATCCATACCTTACTCGAGAGGACGATCAGCCTCGTTGAGCAACAGGCTCCCTTCCAGAACATCCGGATTATCAAAGAATTCAAGACCGACCTCCCGATGCTCTATGTGGATGGGGATCAGATTCAGCAGGTCTTTATGAACATCCTTCTTAACGCAAGTGATGCCATGGCCAGAAAGGGCGGCACCCTGACCATTAAAACCGGGTCGAGGGATGGAGTCGCCGAGGTATCGTTTACGGACACCGGGCCGGGTATTTCGAAAGAGCACCTCCAGAAACTCTTTGATCCCTTCTTTACAACAAAGGAGACGGGAAAAGGAACAGGCTTAGGCCTCGCCATCAGCTATGGCATTATTCAGAGTCATAACGGCGATATCAAGGTGGAAAGCGTAGAGGGGAGAGGGGCAACCTTCCGGGTAAAACTTCCGATCGAATCGAGGAACCCAAACCCCACCTGACCTTCAAACCAATTCGCTCGTCTATCAAGGGCGCAGTCACATCTTAATCCGAAGTTCCTATCTCAACAAAAGAATAACTTGTTGATGCGAATTGATTTTTTGATAAATTTGACTTTCATTTACAATCTGGGAGAGTGCCCTTTCAGGTAACCAGAATAACAACGATGGGGGGAGGAAGTTATTTTGTTTTGACTCAATTGAGGTAATAGAAAGAGCGGTCCGAGGGTGTGAATCGCTGCCATGGACCTTGCGTTTTTCAAGACCCAAAACGCTGCGGTTTGAAAATAATATTGTTGGATTTTGCTTGAGAAAGGGCTTTATTCACAACTTCTCTCCCGGCCGTATAGGATATCGGAAAAATTCGCTGATCTGGGCCAATCGTTCTAGTGTTGATGATTTAGGCCATGGTTTGAAGCGATGATGTGGGATAGACTTGTTTCTAAAAAGAGAAGTTTGATATACTCATAACAATGTTAGGAGGTTTAACATGCAAGATAAAAAGAAGACTGACAAAGAGGCAACATCCGGCACCCCTGTGGAAACCAACATCTCAGATATTCTTAAAATGCAGGAGCGTTTCTTGATACGGATTCCTGCTCGTCGCAATCCCAAACTGAAGAGGATTATTGACCGGGTTAATGCTGACGATGAACTTCATACCCTATGGCAGGTCATTAATAATAACGCCGTCAAAAGACTTGGGATGAGCGATCACGGACCCGTCCATGTTCAGATCGTTACGAACATTGCTTTGAAATTTCTGAGACTCCTTGCTGACCGAGGTATTCAACCCACAAGCATTGTCGATTACAGTCTGGCAATCGAAGACGCCGAAGTGATCGTTGCCTTGGCGGCGCTACTCCACGACATGGGAATGTCGATCCACCGTGCTGACCACGAACTGTATAGCCTTTTCCTGGCGGCGCCTAAGATCAAAGAACTCCTGGATGGCATCTATGAGGTCCCGATGCGGACCATCCTTATTTCGGAGATCCTTCACACCATCATCTCCCATCGGTCAGAAGGTAAGCCGTTGACTCTGGAAGCCGGAATTGTTCGTGTTGCAGATGCCCTTGACATGGAAGAGGGCCGATCGCGCATTCCCTTCCAGGCGGGAAAAATCAACATTCATTCCGTCTCAGCAGCCTCTATTGATAAAATCAGCATTGAACAGGGAGAGGATAAACCTATCCGGATCGTGGTAAAGATGAATAATTCTGCTGGCATTTTCCAGTTGGACGAATTGCTTAAGAACAAACTTGAAGGTTCAGGCCTGGAGACCTATGTAGACATTGACGCGTCGATTAAAGGCGAGACGGAAAAGAAGTTGATCCATACATTTCGGATTTGAATGCATTCTTTTGACTCTGGCCCCTGCACTTAACTCAAAAATACAATCTTTTTACACGTAAAATCACTCTTGTCCAAAATAGGTTTCTAAAAGACGATTTTGTCATCCCGGACTTGATCCGGGATCTCACCCGTTGAGACCAAAACGTGAGATGCTGAACCAAGTTCAGCATGACATCAAGAAAGAACCTGGTTTCCGAAAACGTCAAATGATGTCAGAAAAGATAGTAAAATCAAGTGATATTTTTGACCATTTAGTTATTTTGGACAGCATTGACGTAAAATACACTCTTCACCCTATTCCCAATTTTGACCATCACCGTAATATACTGGGATCTATTGACAAAACATTTTCTATAGATTGGAAAAAAGATGAAAAATGAGCCTTTTGAGGTGTTGATTGGTCTTACGCAAAAACGAATAGAGAGACTGAAACAGGCGGTTAACACCTTGCCAAAGAAGCAGTATGCGTTGTTTCATGAAGCACTGGAGGGATTCTCCACCATTTTGGAATAACTCATCAAACTCGCTTCCTTCCCTGAATTGAACCCAAACCCAGTCGTGGAGATAGCACACTCCCGAGTCCGTCTAATGCGAAACCGCACGGTGTGGTATTGAAAGAATAGAAAACGGCTGTGCAGAGATGATGAGAACGCGGTTTGCTGTGAGAAGCGGTGAATACGGAAGGGTAAGATGGGCGAAAAAAACAAAAAACAGGATTACATAAGCGTAGGGGAACTGTCGGTGGATTTCAGTGAGAACACCCTGCTACCTACGGACGCTTTCATTGGCAAACAAGTTGAACTGCACTACGAATCTGGAAAAGAGGAGAAAGTCACCTTTATTGATATTGAAACACTTAAATGGGAACCAGAAGACCAGGGGCACAGGGAAAGATTTATTTGCTCCTACAACGCGATCATGCCGCGTAGCGACATTTATTTTATACCCCAATTGAGCGAAAAATATGTCGCTTTCCAAAGTTAATGAATTCGGTCCTTAAAGCCCAGTTGTCCTATTTGCTTCGTCACTTATTCAGAATCAGAGGATTTCTTATCTCACCTCCTTCCCCCTTACGATGGGGGAAGGTTGGGATGGGGGTGGACATCGTGGACATTCCTCCCCACCTTAATCCTCCCCCTCCGAGCTGATCCTTACCCATAAATGGGGGGCTGGACACAAGGGGCCAAGTTGTATGTTGTTAACAAGTCGAAATCATAATTGTTCTCTAAGTTTGTCGTTCGTGCGGAAGCAGGAATCCAGGTATTTCCTGTTGGTCCTGGATTCCCGTTTTCACGGGAATGACACATAAATACGCCATGTCGGACCCTCAATGGAACCAATTATCCCTCCGTCCCCTGTGTCCAGCAGCCGACTTATGGGACACGTTCAGCCCTCCGAGGGGGGAGGAAGTTACTTTGTTTTGACTCAATTGGGGTACCACAAAATGGCTACGACTAAAGGATTGTGCCTCTTCTCTTAGGAAACGCAACGGGTGCTGCCTAAAGATAATTTTCACAAGGCCACTTTTATTCTTGACGAAGATGATCCCATTAAGTTAAGTGCATTTTTAATCCTCAAATACCACAACGTGGTATAAACTCTACCACTTGAAATAGGAATAAATAACATAAAATAACCCGCCAGTTGCAGAATCGGCCATGGGCAAACCGCTCTTCAAGGCTTCAGACGGCGGTCGATTTGACATTTTAAGGGAAGGGGAGGACTCCACTTAATGTGAACTCCGGCAGGGGTCTGGGACGTAAGTATTCCTTTCACGAAAGGTTCGCCCTGAAGCCTTTCCGAACGGCTTGCCCACGTCCGTATAGTAAAAATTTAAGCAATATCTGGGATAAGTTTCCGCTGAATGTTCTTCAGCAAATTCAAAGGGCTTTTGCTTCTTTAAAGATGGAAAAACCTATCCTTTGCCCTAGGATTCCAACGTTTCTATCTTTTCTATCCTTCATGGGGTGGCTTTGCCTTATGCAGTGGAGATAGGAGGTGGTTCCCTGTGGCCGGAGGACCCTGTGAATATCAGGGGCATGAAGGGCGGACCTAAATAATCTCTCTGAAAGAGATAGCCGACCCCAACGGTGAAACCCTTGGAAGGTGAGTAAGTAAATAAAGGCATGAGACCGATCTAAGCTTCAGAGGCTAAAATTAAGTTAAGACCGGTCTTTTAAAGTATTGAAAGGAGGTCAAACATGAGAAAGGTTTTAACAATTGGACTTTATGGCTTTATGCTTATGGCCTCGGTTTCTATTGACCCACCAGATGAAGTATACGGCTGGTTCACTACGGGTCAGAATGCGGATATTCTCTTAAACGGATTTGATTTCAATAATGCAGGTTATCTAAATACGCCTGGCGATGGGTCACACCTCGCCTTAACCCCTTCAGGAGAGCTTTATATTTCCCTATACAACAGTAATAAAATAGTCGGTTACCATTCATTGCCGACAGCATCCCAGCAATGCCCGGATTTCCCGGTCGGATCTCCTCATTTAGGAATTAATAGCTATCTAAACTATAAGTTCGTTGACAACCCTCAGCCAGCAACCAATGGAACGAGTCTTTTTGTTCCCTCGGATTTCAATTCCAGGCTTCTTGTATGGAAATCCATCCCCACGCAGACCGGAACACCTCCGGATATTATTTATGACCTCGATTCTGTACCGTGGGATAATGTCCTTTATGGGAATACTTTTGTTACAGGGGGACAACAAAAGGTCCAGATATGGACATCTTTACCGCTTAATGGAAATCCCCCTGATATTACTTTTGATAAGGGCATCGGTCCTGTAACCTTTCAGGATATAAAAGGTGTCGCTCTCGATGACAGGTATTTTTTTATATAGCGGACAACGGAACCAACAAATTGTACGTGTGGAACGCTCTGCCTGACGCGGATTCATCACCGCTTTTCACCCTCGATATACAGAATATTTGGCAAATAAAAAGCGATGGACAGTACCTGGCTGTTGTAAGAATTTTTGACCAAGGGGTAGTGCTTTACCGGGTTGATCAACTCTCTTCGTCAGCAACCCCGGTAGCCCAGCTACCCAATAATGCATCCTACAGGTTTAATCTCCCACAGAGTGTACTCCTTGCTGATAACGGTCTTTTTATTGCGGATACGGGATTCAACCGTGTTGTCGGCTGGCGTTCGATTAATGATGCAATTAATGGAAATCCCCCTGATGCGGTGTTAGGACAGCAGAATTTACAGGACACTTCACCGGCAATCGGGCAAAACAGGCTTTTCTCGCCGCGGGGACTCGCCTTACACGGAAACAGGCTCTGGGTTGGAGAGTTCAACTTTTCTGGCCGGCTCCTGGAATTCAGTTTTACTACTCCCGGTCAGCACACCCTTACCGTTTCCAAATCAGGAACAGGGAGTGGAACGGTTACCAGCAATCCGTCCGGCATCGATTGCGGCTCTGATTGCAGTGAGACGTACAATCAGGGGACCGGTGTGACGCTAACTGCCACGCCTGCCTCAGGATCGACTTTTTCTGGGTGGTCGGGCGCCTGCTCGGGGACAGGCCCATGCCAGGTCACAATCAATGGGCCGATAGCCGTCACGGCGAGTTTCACGTTAAAGGTCCCTCACCTTTCAGTTGCCCAAACGTCCCTTGATTTTGGAAGTATAAAGGCCGGTAAGAAAGCAACGAAGACATTGAACATTACAAACAGTGGTTCAGGAAATCTGGATGGCTCATTTCATTTGAGCTGGCCTCCACTTTAAATCAAACCTTGTCTCCAACAAACTCAATCTGCCTAATATCCCACGCCATCCCCATCTTCAATAGAAATCTTCCGCCTTAACTCCGAGTATATTCTATTTTCGATCTGACATTCGAAGATGCGACCCTAATTGTATCGCCCCCATTCTCCCTCTGCAATTTCCTTTCTTAATCTCTTCAACCAACTCGTCGATCGTTTGTACGGGATGATTGAATTCGGTGAAGGCCCTGCCCACTTCTTCTTTCTTGTGACAATCGCTCCCTCCTACTGAAGCGAGGTTTCTCAGTCTGGCAACATGGATGGCCTTCTGGTTCATGCCTTCCAAGTTAGAACCATTGTGGGTCTCGATGGCATCAAAGCCGTTCATCCCGTAAACGTCCTCTCCAAAAGAATCCCACCCCCGGAAAGGGTGGGCTGGCACGCAGATCCCTCCAAGACGATGGACATTTTCCATGACTCGGGAAGCATTCAGGTAAGTATGACTCGACCATATGTTCCAGGAATCGTCTCTTAATCCATAGACCAGCAGGTGCCCGAGGTCCGTTGATATCTCGATCCCCCTAAAAATACGAAAACCGTCAGGAATCCTGATCTCTTTTAGAGGCCAGGCAGGCATCATAGAATGGTGTTCGGTAAAACAAACACCCTCCAGATTCAACTTCATGGCTTGCTCTACCACTTCCTCAGGCTCGAGCCAGTTATCGGAGGAGTATTTGCTGTGGCAGTGTAAGTCAATTCTCATGCGATTGAGGTCGGCTCAAAGTGTTTGTCAGACGTCTTTTTTATATTTATGCAGATAGTGCAGGAGTATATCATCTGTCAGTTCCAGCCTCCGGGCAAGCTCTCTGGCGATATTCATCATGAGAAGAGAAAACAATTTGCTATCTTCTCTTTGCAGCTGGAGGAGTGCTCGCCTCGATAGGACCATCACCTCACTGTCTTCTACAGCGATGACAGTGGCTGTATGCTTGTGCATTGCCATCAAAGAGGCTACACCAAAGCAATCACCGACAGCCAATGTTTTCTTTCTGAGGATGACCTGTTGCCTCGTGATAAGAAGATCGATCTTTCCCTTTTTGACGATATAAATGTGCGAGGGATCATCCCCCTTTCGGAAGATGTAGTCTCCTTGTCTGAATACAGCTTCTTCTAAATACTTGAAGATCTCGTGAAGCTGTCGATCCTCAAAGCCGCCAAATATCGCGATCTCCGACAGGATAGGAACTACCGTTTCAATATCTGCGAGTGGAACAAATGTTCTCATGGGCTACCGGGCGATGGCTAAGTTATTAATTTTAATTATAGCAGATTCTAAATTTGAAGACTACGGTAAGGAAGCGTTGAGAGAAGGGTTGTTTAGTAGACCCGCAAATGGTGAATAAAGATCTGTATCAGGAAAGCCTTCGAGATGCGTTGCGAATCATTTTTGAGCACTTGAGAACCAGATTTCGAAGTTGTAAGATTAAATTCATACAGGAGGGGAGATAAGGCTTGCCTAAATGAAACACGCCGCTCTCTTTATTATCATTAATTATCGCTTTCGATCGCCTTCATCGAGATACAGGATCCCTGCATTTTCCGAAACTAAAAGCGAAATCACGGAGAAAACACCAGAACCAGGATGCACTTCCCGAACCCCCTCCTAAATTGTCCGATAGGACAAGCACATTTTACCGATGGGGAATCTGCAATGAAGGATGAACTTTCAAAAGAAGTTCTCAACGCGCAACATTCCCATTGGGAAAAGACGCTTGCGAATCGTCCGGAAATGTTTGGCAAGGAACCCAGCGAGCCTGGCAGGAAAGCTGCCGAACTGTTTAAACGGGAAGGGAAAATCAATATCCTGGAACTTGGTGGAGGGCAAGGGAGGGATACTTTATTTTTTGCCCGGAATGGTTTTCGGGTCACGGTGTTGGATTATTCTCAAGAGGGAATTGGAACCATAACCGAAAAGGCATCCGCGGCAGGCCTCTCTCAATTCATAACTGGAGCGCAACACGATGTGCGTGCCACTCTTCCATTTGCTGATGATGCTTTTGATGCCTGTTATTCCCATATGTTATTCTGCATGGCCCTTACCACTGTCGAATTGGAATTCTTGGCGGGAGAAGTCAGGCGTGTTTTGAAGCCAGAGGGGATCAACTTTTACACCGTTAGGCATACCGGTGACCCCCATTATGGTACAGGAATCCACCGTGGCGAAGATAGGTACGAGGTGAACGGCTTTATCGTGCATTTTTTCAGCAGAGAGAAAGTGAACCAATTGTCAAAAGGTTATGAAATCCTCGGGGTTGATGAATTTGAAGAGGGATCGCTTCCACGAAAACTGTTTTCTGTAATTCTCAGAAAGGGCACGGAGAGATGATATCCGGGAAAGTGTCAACTGTCATGGCGACTTCTTCCTTTTCGAGCGGTCATTTTAGCCAAGCGTACTTGATTTGAATCGGTGTAATCATCGATGGTATTTTTTTATTGACAGGCTATCCTCTTTTCTGTGTATTCAACCCATCCCGAAGCAAGTTCTTATCACTTTTTATTGAAAGGAGGTGAAACTGAATGAAGAAGCTGCTGATTCTTGCGATCGTTTTCGCCCTCGCTTTTGCAACCCTCGTATTCGCCGATAAGACCAAAATGACCGCAAAGGTTGGAGACGAACTCTACGTTTGTGCCTGCGGGGAGGTTGTCCATGTGACACGATGTCAATGAACCCCGGTAAGTGTACATGTGACAAGGACCTGGTAAAGACAAAGGTGACGAAGGTTGAGAAGGGGAAAATTACGGTTGAGTCAAGAAAAAAGCCTTTCGTGAGTGTCGGGAAATATGCCTGCGATTGCGGACCTGATTGTAAATGCGATACAATCAGCCAGAATGCAGGTACCTGCACTTGCGGCAAAAAGATGATGGAGGTCAAAGCAAAGGTTAAGAAGTAACAAGTTTAAAAAAGGAAATTGTATTCAATGGTTAAGCAGCAAAGGTGGGGTCAGAATTTGGCTCTGCCTTTTTTGTTTTCAACATTCCAATCCTTAATCTTTGTCGATTTCGGAGGGTCATCCTCCATCTCCATTTGTAGCCCGGGATGAATCCACTTTACCAAGGTTGTGAATTTTTTACTTGACAAAATATATTTATTTTTATATTAAAAATATATCAAAAAAATATTTCTATCTGAGACGTGTCGGAAAGGGAAAAATGCCCCTCTGCTCTAAAAGCCTACAATTTATTGAAAGAAAAGATCATCACCCTGGAATTTGGACCCGGGGAACCCCTTGATGAAAAGAGGATCGAGAAGGGTTTGGTCTCTGGAAGGACGCCTCTCCGGGAGGCCGTCCTGAAGCTCGAAGCGGAGAATCTTGTTGACATCTTCCCGGGAAAAGGCACCTATGTCAAACAGATTACCCTTAAAGGGGTGAGAGACCTTCTTCAGGCCCTGCTGGCCATGGAGCGGTCCATCGTCCAACTGACCATCCTCAATATTACTCCGGAACAGATCGCTGAAATCAGATCAATCAATGAACAGATCAATGAATCCATTCGGAAAGAGAGATTCCCTTAATATCACCTACTTCAACAGCCAGTTTCATCGTTTGATCGCAAAGGCATCCAATAACGAATACCTTTCAACCTACATTCAAAAGATCCGTGTGGAAGAACAGCGACTGGCCTTTCTCTGTTTCAGTAAGGAGGTCTCCGTTACCTATGCCCTTAAGGAGCACTTTCGAGCAAGTGATCCAGCAACATTCGAATATGATCACTTACCTCGAAAAACGGGATGCCCAGAGACTCGATGAAGAGATGGTCAATCACAACCGGTTGTTTCAGCGAAGGATTTTCGGATATCTGGAATCCTATCTCTCAGGAGAGGTTGGGATCGGGTACGCCTCTCGGAAAAGGAGTTCCCATTGAATCGCCGGTATCTCATTGCCTCAGATGTCGGAGGAACATTCACCGATACGATTTTGTATGATCAAAGAAGAGAAAAAAATCTTCATCTCCAAAGTCTCAACCACACCGGAGAATCAGTCGATTGGAACGATCCGGGGCATTTCGAAGATCCTCAACACCCAGGGGCTGGATGGCTCGTCAGATTGAGGCCGTCAATCATGGGATGACCACCGGAACCAATACGGTCATCCAGCGCAGGGGAGCGACCTCTGCGTTAATCACCAATCGAAATTTCAGGGATGTCCTCGAAATCGGCCGTCAAAACCGGCCCTCCCTTTACAACTTTTTCGCAACGAGGGAAAAGCCCCTGGTAGAGAGGGAGCATCGTTTTACGATCAAAGGCCGGATCAATTACCGGGGGGAAGTTTTAGAGGATCTGGATGAAAAGGAGATCAAAAGGATTGCCCTCGAAATTAAGAGAAGAAAGATCAGGGCTGTTGCCATCTGCCTCCTCCATTCCTATATCAACCCTACCCATGAACAGAGGGTCAAGGAGATCGTTACCCCCATTCTTGGAGATCTCTCCATCTGCATCTCCTATGAAATCCTCCCTGAATATCGCGAGTACGAGCGGTTCAGCACCACTGTTCTGAATGCTTACCTGATGCCTGTCATGCATCGATACCTCACCACCCTGGAGGAGGGTTTAAAGGCAAAGGATACAGCCTCTTCAGTCAATATCGGGCCGGATGTTCCCATCATGATCATGGAGTCGAGTGGCGGGGTCATGACGGCTAAAGCCGCACGGGAGAAGCCCGTCTATACGGTGCTTTCCGGACCGGCGGGAGGGGTGGTCGCCTCGACCTTCATTGGCCGATTGACCGGATTCCAGAATCTGATCACGATCGACATGGGGGGCACGAGTACGGATATCAGCTTGATCTTGAATGGAAAGCCAATCCTGACCTCCGAGGGGAACATTGAAGGCATTCCAATCCGTGTTCCCAATCATCGATATCAATGCCATCGGGGCAGGAGGGGGTTCCATTGCTTGGATTGATGAAGGAGGAGCCCTAAAAGTCGGTCCTCAGAGTGCGGAAGCCGTTCCCGGTCCCGCCTGTTATGATCAGGGAGGAGACCAACCGACCCTTACAGATGCGAATGTGATCTTTGGTCGAATCGATCCCAACTATTTCTTGGGCGGTGAGATGGGATTGAATCCTGAGAGATCGAAAGAGGTGATCGAAGAGAAACTCTGTCGACCGCTGAAGATGGATCTCCTGACGGCTGCTCGCGGGATCATTCAAGTGGCCAATGCCAATATGGTTCGGGGCATACGGGTCGTTTCCGTGGAGAGAGGATACGACCCCAGGGATTTTACGCTCATCCCTTATGGCGGCGCAGGCCCGCTCCACGCGGTCGCTTTAGCAAAGGAGTTGAAGATTCCAAAGGTCTTGGTTCCACCGATCCCGGGAATCCTCTCTGCGATGGGGATGTTGATTTCAGATATCCGGCACGACTTTGTCCTTACCCGTATCATTCCAATTTCCAAAGCCAGCCCTGATGTTTTGGAGCCGGTCTTTCAGGACCTTCAGCAAAAGGCCCTCGACATGTTGAGAAGAGAGGGTGTGGATCGGAAAGAGGCGACCCTTCTCAAATATGTGGATGTCCGATACGTCGGACAATCCTTCGAAATCCGTGTCAGATTCGACGGAGAAGTTTGTACCACAGACCATATCCAGGAACTTGTCCGGAACTTTCATGTCGAACACGAAAAGCGATATGGACATAAAGATTTAAATGCCCCGGTTGAACTGGTGAATTTCAGGGTTGAGGGAATCGGGAGAAGAGAACCCATCTTTTTAGGAGAAATTCCCTTCGGAAAGTCTGATCCTCCCCAAGAGAGCCTGAAGTCCATTCGAAAGGTCTATTTTGAAGAAAACCAGGCTTTTTTAGATACGAGGATTTTTGAACGGGAAAGGCTTTTAGCCGGGAATGTGATCGAAGGGCCTGCAATCGTTGAAGAGTCGAATGCAACGACCCTCATCCATCCAGGAATGGCAGGGAAAGGTTGATCCCTATGGCGCTATTCTGATCACGATTCCTGGCGCAATAGAGTGATGAGGAGATTCCATGAAAATTGATCCGATTACCCTGGAGGTGATCCGAAATGCCTTGCAGTCCGCTGCGGAAGAGATGGGGGCAACCCTCAAGCGCACCGGATATTCCCCGAATATCAAAGAACGGAAGGACCTCTCCTGTGCCCTTTTCAATCCAAAGGCAGAAATGATTGCCCAGGCAGAACACATTCCTGTCCATCTTGGAGCCATGATCAGTTCGGTGGAGATGACCATTCAGACCTTTTCCAAAGATCTCCATCCCGGAGACGCGATCATCCTGAACGACCCCTATATGGGGGGAACCCATCTTCCGGATATTACCCTGATCTCTCCCATCTTTTATAGAGGAGAGATCGTTGGTTTTTCGGCCAATCGGGCCCATCATGCCGATGTCGGGGGCATTACTCCCGGGAGTTTACCGGGTTCTTCCACTGAAATTTATCAGGAAGGGAATCATCATTCCTCCGGTGAAACTTTTCGAGAGGGGAGAACTGAAAGAAGATCTCCTTGCCCTGATTGTAAAGAATGTGCGAACCCCTGAGGAAAGGGCAGGAGACATTAAGGCCCAGGTCTCGGCCAATAAGATTGGCGAAAAACGGCATGTGGAGCTGATCGAGAAATATGGACGGGAGACTTTCTTGACCACCATGGAAGAGATTTTGAATTACAGCGAACGGATGATGAAGGCCCAGATACGCCGGTTCCCAAAGGGAAGCTTCGAAGCGACCGATTTCATGGATAATGACGGAGTGAGTGATGATCCTGTCAAGCTTCAGGTGAGGGTGACCGTTGAAGAGGACAGCCTCTCTTTCAATTTTACCGGAACCGACCCTCAGCGGGAGGGAAATATCAATGCGGTATCGGCGGTCACAGCCTCCTCCACTTTTTTCACTGTTCGCGCCGTCACAGACCCTTCCATCCCGGCCAATAGTGGATGCTATCGGCCCATCAAAATTTTCGTTCCCGAAGGGACGGTATTGAATGCCAAGTCTCCGGCAGCCGTTTCCGCTGCCAACGTGGAGACGAGCCAGCGGATCGTCGATCTCCTTCTTCGTGCCTTTGCCCAGATCATCCCCGATCGAGTGATTGCAGGCTGCCAGGGGACGATGAATACCCTGACCATCGGCGGAATGGACCCACGGAACGGAAAACCCTATGCCTATTGCGAAACCATTGCCGGCGGTCAAGGGGCAAGGCCGAATGCGGACGGGATGGATGGCGTCCATACCAATATGACCAACACCCTGAATACACCGATCGAGGCCTTTGAGATTGCCTATCCCTTGCTGGTTGAACAATATGAATTCAATCCCTCCTCTGGGGGACTCGGTCAATACCGGGGAGGGCTGGGAATCGTGAGGACCCTCAAGGTATTGGACCATCAGGCCATGGTTTCTCTTCAGAGCGAGAGAAGGCGGTTTGCCCCTTACGGACTTTTTGGAGGAGGAGAGGGAAGAAAGGGACGAAATTATCTCCTTCAGGGAAAAAGAAAAAGGCCCTTACCCCCCAAATTTACCATTCGGTTAAGCCCTGGAGAAGCGATTCAGATTGAAACCCCTGGAGGCGGGGGCTATGGTCCCATGGAGAAGCGATCTGCGGACCTGATTGAGAAAGACCTTTCTGCCGGGAAATATAAGAAAAGGGACTTATCCAAAATCCTTATGTGATTAAAAAAGGATTGAAGTCAGGAGCTATTTTTTCTTGATAACAATCAACCATTAATTTTCATAAAGGAGGAAAAAAACAATGAAGATCCTGGTATTGGCACCCTTTGGGAAGACGCGAGCCCTTTGGCGATGAGAACCTGATGAAGGTGAAGCGTCCGGACACGGAGTTCAGCTTCGAGTGTCTGTTCGATGTCTTTCCCCTTCCTTACAACACTTACATTTACAATACCCTCAAATGCATCAATGCAGCCGTGGAGCGCTGCATCAAGGCCGAGAAGCAGGGGTATGACGCCGTGGTTTTGTCCTGCATGCTCGATCCCGGACTCCTGGAGGCGCGGGCTGTTGTGGATATTCCTGTCACGGCCACGTTTGAGTCTGCTGCCCATCTGGCCTGTATGATGGCGAAACGGTATTCGGTTGTCACCACAGACCCCATGACCGGTTCCGGGATCGACATGCGGTTGGTCGATCTCTACGGGGTCAGGCAGAAGCTTGCCTCCATTCGCTGGATCAATATCACCGCCAACCAGCTCTACCCGGAGATTACGCCCACAGAGGAAGTGGCGCGCCGGGTCGTGGCGGTCAGCAAGAAATGCGTCGAAGAGGACGGAGCGGAATTGATCATCCCGGGTTGCACCATCATCGGAACCCTCTGCACAAAATTGTTCATGCAGGACTCTGTGAAGGCCCTCGGAGTTCCAGTCATTGACCCGCAGATCGTGGCCTTTAAACAGGCCGAGATGATGGTGGATCTGCAGAAAACTGGCAGGCTACCCGGCAGTGAGCCGCTACGGCCTCTGGCGGAAACAGCCCCAGGAGGAGTTTGAAGAATTCAGGAAGTGGATGAAAGAGCATCCTTCTCCTGAGCAGTACTATCAGAAATAAGGAAAAAGGGAGTATAAGATGAATACCCTTATCCTCTTGGCCATCTTTTTGGGTCTCTTTTTCTTCAGGATGCCAGTCTGCATGTCCATGGGAATTGCCTCTCTTGTATACATCCTTTTTCTTGCTGAGGTACCCATCAAACTCTTGCCCCAGATGATGGGCCATGGGGTAGAAAATTTTACGCTCTTGGCTGTTCCCTTCTTCCTTCTGGCTGGCAATATCATGAATGCGGGCGGGATGACCGGAAGAATCTTCCGTTTTGCCTCAAGCATCGTCGGCTCCTTCAAGGGAGGGCTTGCCCAGGTGGTCGTCATGGCAAGCATCATCTTTGGAGGCATCTCTGGGTCTGCCCTTGCAGATTGTGCTGGCTTAGGAGTGATTCAGATAAAGGCCATGACAGAGGCCGGATATTCCCGAAAGTTTTCAGCGGCAATCACTGTCGCAGCCTCAACCATTGCACCTATCATCCCGCCCAGCATCATTATGGTGATCTACTCTGTGGCAGCCGATACCTCCATTGCACGCATGTTCCTTGGAGGAGTCATTCCAGGTTTGATCATGGGTGGGACACTCATGGTCATGAACTACTGGTACGCAGCGACAGGAAGGAAAGTCTGTCCCACAGAACCCTTCAAGGGAGTTTCTCACGTACTCAAAGTTTTTAAAGGAAGCTTCCTCGCTGTCCTTTCTCCCCTGGTAATCATCGTGGGAATGATGGGAGGAATGGTAACGCCAACAGAGGCGAGTGTCCTGGCTGTTTTTTACTGCTTTGTCGTCGGATTGATCTACAGGGAACTCAAATTGAAGGAAATTCCTAAAATTCTCGTGGATACGATGAAACAAACAGTGGTCATTATGTTCATTATCGGAATCGCCTCTGTCCTTTCCTGGATCATTACAAAGGAGAGGGTTCCTGCCATCGTAGCCGATTCCATCCTCTCCCTGACCCGAAATAAGCACCTCATCTTTCTCTTGATCAATGTTTTTCTACTGATTGTGGGATGTTTGATCGAGACCATCCCGGCCATGCTTCTCGTCATTCCCGTATTGCTTCCCATTGTTGATGCCGTGGGGATCGACCGTGTCCATTTCGGTGTGGTCCTTTGCGTCAATATGATCATTGGGATCCTGACACCACCGATGGGAATCGGACTTTACGTGATGACGACGGTCGCCAATCTATCATTGGAAGAGATCACAAAGGAGACGGTTCCCTTTATTATTCCCTTGATGGTGGCATTATTTATCATTACCTATATTCCCCAGCTTGTTCTATTTCTTCCGAATCTCTTCGATGGGAAAGGGATAGAGAGGGTGATGCATGTTTCCAAAGTTAATGAATGGATATAAGCAGCTCATTGACTGGATTGAAAAGGCGGAGGTCTTCATCGCCTCTTTTCTATTGGGCGTCCTGGCATGCATCATCATGATGGAAGTTGTTTCCCGATACTGTCTTGAACCATCCTTTCCCGTGGGTCTTCGAACTGACGTTGTTTATGTTCACCTACATCGTCTTCATAGGAATTCCGGCCATGTATAAGAGGAAATTCCTTGATCATCCTGGAATTTCTTTTCAGACGATTGCCTTGAAGAGCGCAACGATACATCCTACCTGATCTGGGAGGTCCTCATCGGGGTTTTTATGGTCTTTCTGATCGTTTCATCCTATGAACTTCAGGCTTGCAGAAGCGATATACCTCGCCCACGCTGGACATCTCTTTTCAATTCTTTACAATTCCGATTCTTTTCTGTGGCGCCTCTATCCTTCTTTTTAACGTTTACGTCATCCTCACGCATGTCCTAAAGATAACCGGAAAAGAAGGGGAGGAATCTGTTGAAGTGAAACCGGAGGGAAAGGGGGGATGTGCTGAGATCTGAAATAAGAAAAATTGGCGTGAACGGACGGAGCGGAAATACTGGGCATTCTACTCATAAGAAGGAGGCATGGAACAATGAAAAAGCATTCTTATGGCAACATTGATTGTATTAATACTCATTTTTTTTACGGGGCAGGCTTTCGCCCAGAAAGCCATCACCTTAAGCCTGGGGCACATTATGGCGCCGGAGACCCACCAGGGGGTCGCCTTAGACTACTTTGCCAAATTGGTCAAGGAGAAGACAAAGGGAAAGATTGAAGTCAATATCTATCCTGCTCAGCAACTGGGTAATGCAATGAAGATGATGGAGGGGGTCAGCATGGGGACCCAGGATATGGTGGCCGAAAGTCACCACCTTCTGGGAAATCTATGCCGATGATCTCAAGATTGCAGAGACGCCCTTTACCTTCCGGGACCGCGACCATTTTGAGAAATTTTTGAGAAGCCCCATCTTCAAAAAGATTGAAGGGGATGTGATCAAAAACGGCAATCAGCGGTTTATCACCACCCAGTATACCTGGCAGAGGGGCCCCTTACAGGGTGCTTCTTTCCAAAAATAAGCCCATCGTTACGCCCGATGATCTCAAAGGGTTCAAGCTTCGTCTTTGGGAAGCTAAAACGATCCATCGGTACTGGCAATGGCTGGGGCTACAACCGTAACGATCAGTTTTGGCGAGGCCTACCTTGCGATGAAACAGGGGATTGTGGACGGAGTGACTTCTCCTTTTGATGCCGTTTGGGGAATGAAATTTACAGAGGTTGCAAAATATGTGAACAATCTCGATGAATACTGGCAAACCATGGTTATTTCAATGAACGACAAAAAATTTCAAAGCCTGGGGCCCGACAACCAGAAGGCCCTGATCGATTCTGCCAATGAAGCAGGTGTGTGGTATACAAAACGAGCCAGGGATGCAGTCGATAAAGATATCCAACGCATGAAGACTGAAAATGGCGCTGTTTTCACTACCCCTGATCGTAAACCCTGGGCAGAAAAGATCAAAGGCCTTGCTGAAAAGCTGGAGGAGGAAGGATATTGGCGGAAGGGACTGAATGCGGAAGTGCAGTCCCTGAGATAAACGATTCGATCGGGCCTTCTTGGCGATAGCCGGGAAGGGAGGGTTAATAGAGTGAAACTAAACAAAAGTCAAGAGGAACGGGCAAGGGCGATCCATGAAAAGTGTATTGTCTTTGATATGCATTCCGATATCCAGTGCGAAGTGATTCGAAGGCGTTCCTTAGGGGAGACTCACATCCTGGACCAGGTTTTTTACAAGCCTCTGAGAATGGGGGGCGTCGATACCATCTGGTTTTCCACTCCCCCCCATCTCATGCATTATCCTTCCTATCGCGGAGATTACATCCAGGCAGGCATGCATTGCATGGATGTGACATCGGTCGAATTGGAAGAGTGCAGGGATCATTTCTTATTAGCAACAAAAACTAAGGACATCATTGAGGCAAAAAAAACCGGAAAGACTGCTATCCTTCTTGGGTTTGAGGGAGCAGATCCTGTGGGCGAAAGCCTTGGGAACTTAAGAAACTACTATCGCCTTGGACTACGGGAGATCCAACTCACCTGGAATTATAAGAACCAAGTTTGTGATGGGATCTATGAGAAGCGAAATGCGGGCCTGACGGAGTTCGGAAGAGAACTCATCAAGGAGATGAACCGATTAGGTATGTTGATCGACACGTCCCACATTAACAGTCGAGGATTGGAGGATGCCCTTGATGCTTCCTCCCAGCCCATTTACATGTCCCATACCTCCTCCAGGTCTCTGGTGGACCATCCCCGGAATATCACGGATGAACACGCCAAAAGGATCGGGAAAAAGGGAGGGGTCATTGGTGTCTGCTTCCTTCCCCAATTTGTCGCTCCGAAACAAGCAACCGTGGAGCATGTGCTTGACCACCTCGATCACTTTGTTGAATTGGTGGGTTCCGATCATGTTGGATTGGGCCCTGATTTCATCGATTATTGCTTGGAGGTGATGAGGGATGCCCTCAAAGGATTGGCCTATGATTCGGGAGAGACCTTCCAATACCCCGAAGGGGCAGAGGATACAACCAAGCTGTTGAATCTCACCCGAGGCATGGTCGCAAGAGGTTATTCTGATCGAGATATCGAGAACGTGCTCGGAGGGTCCATGCTCCGGTTGCTCGAAAAGGTCATCGGATAGGAGACCGAGATGGATGATTTTGAAAGTCTTACTGCCTCCTCATCCTTCATCTCTCCAGCGTGAAGCTGCAGTCAAAGAGATCTGCCAGAAACCAAAAAGACTAAAGGGTTGCCCCTGCAATCCGTCAAGTGGACAGTCAAGTGGGGTAATGTCGTAATGTCTTGACAAATAGACCCTTCTCATATACACTGGGTTTCGAATTGCACTATCGAACGGACTATTCCTTGCAGGTCTTGTAACCTAAGCAGATCAAAATCGATTAGTGCAAGTTTTCGTGTTGGAAAACATTTAGATAGAGGAGGAGTTCCGATGCGTCAGACTGTTTGGTTTCCGAACGGAGAGTATGAAGCACGTGTGAAGAAGGCACGAGAACTTATGGCCCGCGAAGGGATAGATGTTCTTTTTCTTACCGGAGACCGGAATTACATCTATTTCACAGGGCACAGGCACATTACGCCGGAAGGTTGGGCTGCAAGGCCCCACTACTTTATCCTACCTCTAGAAGGAGCTCCTCACATCATGGTTCACACCTTTGTCCATGGAGACGCTTCCTTAACGAGTTGGGTCGAGAACATAACAATCTATGCATCCTTGCTCGAAGCCCCGATCAAAGACCTCGCCAACATTATACGAAGCTATAAGACGCAAGGTAGGAGGATCGGAGTAGAGATAGGCCAGGAACAAAGGATCGGAATGCCGGTCAGGGATTTCCTCTATCTGAGGGATGAACTCAAAGAATTTCAGTTCGTTGACGCTGCGCCGATCCTCTGGGAGATGCGAGTGATCAAGTCCCAGCTCGAGATTGAATGCATCCGTAATGCCATGGCTATAACAGCGAAAGGATACGTGGAAGGCTTCCCGCTGGTGAAGGAGGGAATGACCGAAAGAGAGATCGCCCGGCTGCTCGGCGGTAAGATGATCGAGTACGGTGCAGAGCATTTCTGGATGATGGTCGTTTCAGGAAAGGAAAACTATCCGCGAATAAGTGGAAAAGCTACAGATAGAAGAGTGAAACGCGGCGACATGGTCTGGGTCGATGCGGGAGCGATGGTGAACGACTATTGGGCAGATTATTCAAGGGCCGGAGTTGTCGGCGGCCCCTCAGGCGAGCAGAAGAAATACCAGGAGATTGTCAATGGGGTAACGGACGAGGGCATTGCGGTAATTAAGCCGGGGCTACCAGGTGCTCGCATCGTAGATGCCTGCGAAGAGGGAATGAGAAAAAGGGGACTCGATATCTCATTCGAGGCCGGTAGGCTTGGGCACGGGATCGGTCTCTTGTTTGTAGAACCTCCTAGCATCGCGAAGTGGGACCCTGTAATCTTGGCTGAAAATATGGTGATTAGTGTCGAGCCTGGTCTCGTGAGGGAGGATGGCGTTTACCACGCTGAAGAGGATGTGCTTGTGACCAAAAATGGGAGTGAGGTTCTTTCTCGGGCACCTCGTGAACTGTGGACGTTGGGGTAAGATCGGAGAATGATTTATGTCCAGAGTGCTCATTGTTTACTATTCGAAGACAGGAAATACGGAAGAAATGGCGAAAGCTGTGGAGAAAGGAGTGCACTCTCAGGGTGTCGAGGTCGTGTGCAAAAGAGTCCAAGAGGCTCATGTTGACGAACTTCCAGCTTATGACGGAATCATCATTGGATCGCCGACCTACTTTGGAAACATGGCTGCGGAGATCAAAAAATTTATTGACGAAAGCATCAAGTATTATAAGAAACTGAAGGGCAAAGTGGGGGGAGCTTTCTCCAGTTGTGGGATCCTGGGTGGGGGAGGAGAGACCACCAACCTCGCTATTCTAAAGGCTCTGATGATCCACGGGATGGTCATACAGGGGACTTTCGACGGAGGTCACTACGGCCCGGTTTCAGTGCAAACGCCTGATGCCGCCAAGAGGGCAGAATGCGAAGAACTGGGACAACGCGTCGCCCAGCTGGTCGAAAAGATAGGAGCGTAGCCCGAAATCGCTTCTGATTTTGCCTTCGGGACCATCAACCCTTGCATTACTCGATTGCTCCGAGAATGAGTGCCAACAATGCCATGCGAACGAGGACCCCGTTATACGCTTCAACCCAGTAACGGGCATGGTATGTATCATCCACTTCGGGAGGGATTTCATCCAGGCGCGGCAAGGAGTGCATAACGATGGCGCCACGCTTCCCTTTTTTGAAGAGCATTTCACGAGTCACCCGATAGGCCGCCGGAGTCAATCCCCGATCAGCTTTGGCTTCCTCACGGGATTTAGCATAGTCGGGCTGTACGACTGTCTCGAGATAGATAACGTCCGCTTCAGCCATCGCTTCCTCTATCGTTGGCCGCTCGTCAAACTTGAGATTGTACCTGAGCAGTTCCTGCCTAAATTCGTCCGTTGGTGACATTTCACGGGGAAAAACAAAGGTAGCCGTTATGTCAAACTTGCACATGGCATAGGCCATGGAGTGCATGGTGCGCATGCGCATGTCGCCTGCCAATAAGAAGTGTAACCCGTCGAGAGTCTTTTTTTCTCGCCAGATCGTGAAGATATCGAGGAGGGCTTGAGTCGGATGCTCCCCCCAGCCGTCTCCACAGTTAATGATCGGAACGCTCGACCATTTAGCTGCCTCAGCCGGTGCGCCTTGTTCAAAATGGCGCATGGCGATTACGTCTCCATAATATTCGAGCATTCGGGTGGTATCTTTAATGGACTCCTGGTAGAAGTCTCCAGCCCTTGTCATCCTGGGATCGGAAAAACCCATGACATGCCCACCCAGGCGATGCATCGCAGCCTCTGTGCTTAGGCGGGTTCGTGTGCTCGATTGGTAAAAGGCAGTCACCAGCGTCTTGTGCTTGAGCAGATCGCCGTTTCGGCGATCGCGCGCGTACGGTTCCAGCTCCTGGGCAACCTGGAAGACCCGCATGATGTCGTCTCGTTCAAATTCTTTTATTGAAAGGATATCTCTTCCGAGAAAACTTCTCATGATTTCTCTCCTTTCTCGTTTCGTCGGGCGATGATGTCATACGTTCCCACTAAATAATTTATGTTGTCTCATCTTTCAAGAGTGATCAGGGCTGTATGAGCCAGAATGGCTGCCCCCAAATGAAGGGAACGTTCATCAATGTCAAAGTGGCCGTTATGGAGGTCATGGATCATTTCTGAATTCGGATTCTTCGTTCCCAAACGGAAATAGCATCCTGGAATCTCTTTCAAAAAAAAGGAAAAATCATCCCCCCCCATTGAAATAGGCGCTTCCATCACTGATTTTGGACCCAGGAGAGCATTGCACGATTCGGCAACTTTTGCGGTCATCTCTTTAGAATTCACCAATGGAGGAAGCATTCTCCGGTATTCGATAGATATCCCGGCACCAAAGGTTGCCGCGGTATTCCTGCAAATCCTTTCGATCACTTCAGGAATCGTTTGATGGATATCAGGATCCATGGTTCTCACCGACCCGGTTAGATTTGCACGGGAAGCAATATTGTTTTCTGCCTGGCCAGCGTTGAAAGTCCCTATGGATACAACAATAGGCTTTGTGGGATCTGTGTTTCGGCTCACAGCAGTCTGTAAATTCATAACCAATGCTGATGCGGCCACAATGACATCAATACACTTGTGAGGCATGGCGATATGGCCTTCTTTACCGCTCACTGAGATTCTCATCGTATCGATGGCTGCCATCAATGGACCTTCTCTAATCCCAACCGTTCCATTCAGCAGATCGGGATCCACATGGAGGGCAAAAAAGGCATCCGGTCTTGGACATTCCAGGACCCCTCCTTCCATCATGGCCTTAGCCCCCAGATCGATCTCCTCGGCAGGTTGAAATACCAGCTCTATCTTTCCTTTAAACTGATCTCTTAAAGAGACCAAAAGTGCTGCAGCCCCTAAAACACAGGCCACATGCGCATCATGCCCGCAGGCATGCATGACTCCAGGATTCTGTGAAGCGTATGAGATATCGGCTTGCTCCTGAACTGGAATGGCATCCATGTCAGCCCGTAAGCCAACCGTTTTCCCCATCTCAAGACCTTCAATGATTCCAACAACTCCGGTTTTTCCAACACCGGCCCTAAATTTTATACCGAGATCTTTTAACTTCTCGCAGATGAGCTGAGAGGTTTTTTCTTCCTTGAAACCCAGCTCCGGCCTCCGGTGAATCTGTCTCCTTATTTCTATCAGTTCTCCAGATATATCGATAGCCTTCTGTTTCAGGACTTCCGCCCATTTAGTTCTCATGACCCATTCCTTATGGATTCTAAATCCCTCGACCTAACCTTATGGCTACCTTTAGAAAACAGAGCAGGTATGCCAATCAAGCTCAGCATACCTGTCCTGTTTGGCCACACCATACTAATCTGTTCCTACTCTTTTCCTTTTCTCTCTACCACGAGGTCTTTGATCACCTTGAACGGTCGTAAGGGCGCCAACTCGATATCTCCCACCACAGGCGTCGTACACGCCAACTTAACCCTCCCATTCACCACCACCTGACACCCCATACACTTCCCTATCCGACACGAACTGTAAAACCCTAACGTCGGATCCAGGGTTTCCGCAATATATGTCAACACATTCAACACGCTCGTTTTCCCCTCCAAGGGCACCTCAAAGGTCTCATATTTCGCCTTCTTCCCCTCCCAGGGCTTCGAACGCAGGATCTTCACTTTCACTTTCTTATTCTTCGTCGTTGTTTTTGCTCCCATCTCTCTCACTCCGTCCTCCCGTATTTCAAGACTTTCCGCGGTGGCTCTATCCGCGTCACCACCACCGGCTCATTCCGGATCTCCATCTTCCCTTCTCGCTGACTCACGATCTGATTCTTCAACCAATTGACGTTGTCCGTATTCGGATAGTCCCGCCGATACAACGCTCCTCGACTCTCCTTCCGATTCAGGCTCGCACGACATACCATCTCCATCGTCAAGAGCATGTTCTCCAACTCTAATACTTGCATCCACTCCCGGTTGAAGACCCTCTCCTTCGCCCGCACACTCACCCGCGGTAGTTCTTCCTCCTTCGTCCGCACAAATTCTGCGAGGGCCTCCTCCAAGCTCCCCGCATCCCGGATCACGCCCGCCTTCTCCCACGCCACCTCCTGTAACCTCTTTCTCAATTCCGCTTGCGAGGCTCCCCCCTTTCGCTCCAGGGGCGCAAGGGTCTTCTCCTTTAAAGCCTCCAATTGCCCCTTGTCCACCTCCACCTCTGGGCTCCCCTTCGCGTATTCCGCCGCAAACCGGCCCGACCGATGCCCCCACAGCACCATCTCCGTAAAGGCATTCCCCGATAACCGGTTCGCTCCATGCACGCCTCCTGTCACTTCTCCTGCTGCAAATAATCCTGGGAGACTCGTCTCACACCGCTCGTTGATCCGAATCCCCCCATTGAAGAAGTGGCTCGCAGGTACCGACTCGATCGCCTCTCGCTTCAAGTCTGGCAGGTAATCTTTCATCCGGAAGCCCCCGTAAAACAGGTAAAATTCCGGTGGCATCCATTCCTCCAAATGTTCAATCAGGTTATCCGGCAGATGTTTCAACGATACATACACTCCTCCATGGGGACCCCCACGTCCCGCCAAGATCTCTGTCATCATCGCTACCGATGCAATGTCCCGCGTCGTCCACTCAAATCTCACCGGATCCCAATGACGCATAAACCGATCCCCGTTCTTGTTCAACATCCAGCCACCGACATATCCTGCCGTTGATAATTGAAAAGGGATATCTACTCCTTTCACTGCTGGAGGCCAGGGGAAGGCGCCTGGCAGAAACATCGGAAACTCCATGTCCACCAACTCCGCCCCCGCTCGATACGCCATCGCAGTCCCATCCCCCGTCAACTCCTCCGGCGCCGTCGTGTACGGATACATCCGCATTGCTCCCCCCGTACACAACACCACCGCCTTCGCCTTAAACACGATCATCTCCCCTGTCGCTCCATTCACCCCTATCGCCCCCACCACGCGACCCTTGTTTGTCAACAACTCCGTAATCATCGTGTAACAAACTAATTGTACCTCTGTCCCCATTACCGCCCGCCGTAAAGGTGGCATCAGTTTCGTTCCCGGAATCACCACCCCCCGTGGATACGAATGACCCGACGCATGGATCAATCCGTCTATCTTCACCCCCCAGTTCAATAAATCCATCAATCGGTCCGGAGCCTCATCTACATGAACCTCTACCAGTTTCTGGTTGTTTAAATACTTGCCTCCCTTCAGCATGTCCTCAAAGAAGATCTCCTTGCTGTCTCGCGGGTCCGCCTCCTTTAACCCAAACCGATCATGCAAACTCCGACTGTCCACATCGAAGTCCGCGTCTCCAGTCACCGTGGCTCCACTCCGTCCGATCTGGCTCCCCTTGGTCACCACCGTCGCCTTGACCCCATGCTTGATCGCTTCCAGCGCTGCTGGGGACCCTGCCCCCTCGCTGCCCACGATCAATACATCCGTCTCCACCATCCGATCTGCTATCTTCTCTAATGCCGCCATAGAATTACCTCCCCGTCTATTAGAAAATCTTAATTGATTTATTCACCCGTCTCAGGATCGACTTAACCTCCCAGATAGGCTTGGATTACTTTTTCATCTCTCATCAAATCAGAAGATGGGCCCAGCAATATAATCTTGCCTGTTTCCATCACATAGCCGTAATTTGAAATCCTCAGTGCCAAGTTAGCATTCTGTTCTACGAGCAGAATGGTAATCTTCTCCTCTCTCAACCGTAACAGAATTTTCTCCACTAGATCGACAAGGATCGGAGCGAGTCCTAGGGAAGGTTCATCGAACAGGATCATTTTGGGATTAGACATCAAAGATCGTGCAATGGCCAGTTGTTGCTGCTCACCGCCACTCAAAGTCCCTGCCATCTGCCTTCGACGTTCTTTCAAGATGGGAAACGATGCAAAAATCCTCTCAATCCTCCCCAGTACAACTGCCCGCGACTTCTCTAAATAGGCGCCCATTTCCAGATTTTCCATCACGGATAATTCTGAAAAAATCCGACGGCCTTCAGGGCAGTGGGCAATGCCAAGAGAGACGATTCTGTCAGAGGACAACCCGTCGATTCGATCACCACAAAATTCTATGCGTCCACCCTTCGGAGACAACAAACCAGAGATAACCTTCAACAACGTTGACTTACCCGCGCCATTGGAACCAATCAAAGTACTAATCTCGTTCTCTTCAACGTCCAAGGATACATCTGCCAAGGCCAGAATATTTCCGTAATTTGCCCCGACATTCTTAACTTTTAACATCTAACATCCCTTCGTTCCCCTAAGTATGCCTTGATCACTTCTGGATTCGATTTGATCTGATCCGGCGTTCCCTCGGCAATCTTCTTCCCGAAATTGAGCACGATGATCCGATCTGATATTCCCATCACAAGCTTCATGTCATGTTCCACGAGTAAGATAGTGATTCCCTGATTCCTCATTTTATTGATCAGATGCATCATCTGTTGGGTTTCCGTATCGTTTAGTCCAGCCGAAGGCTCATCCAAAAGAAGGAGTTTGGGTTTTGGCGCAAGAGCGATGCCCACTTCCAGAATCCTCTGCTGCCCATAGGGCAAATTGCTCGCAATCATCTCTTTTGCATCGGTTAAGTTGATAAACTTCAAGATCTCGATCGTTTGGGATAACGTTTTTTCTTCTATCTCGCGTTTTCGTTTTGTATCAAAAATGGCGTCAAAGAAACTTTGCTTTTCTTGAAGATGGTGGCCGATCCGGATGTTTTCAAGAACGGAGAGTTTAGGGAAAAGGGAGGTGATCTGAAACGTCCTGATGATTCCCTTTTCAGCAATCTGATGGGGTCTCAAATTGTTCAGTCTTTGACCTTCAAACTCTATTCTTCCGGTGGGTTTTAGAAATCCTGTGAGGGCATTGAACGTCGTGGTCTTCCCTGCCCCATTAGGACCGATAAGGCTCACAATCTCTTTTTCAAGAATAGAAAAATCGACCGAATCGACTGCTGCCAATCCTCCAAATCTTACCGTCAGTTGATCCGCCTTAAGGATTCCCTCATTCATGGATTTCTATTCCTTAGACTTGAGAGTTGAGAAAGATAGAAAGGAATGCCTTTAGGCATAAAAACGACAATGAAGATGATAAATAGCGAGTAGATAGCCATTCGGCTATCTCCAAAAACCCTTAATATCTCCGGAATGGCAGAGAATACAATCGCACCGATAATGGGCCCGACAAAAGTTCCTTGCCCTCCTCCAATGACCATCATCACCACATTCACACTCAGGAAAAATCCGAACACATTGGGGTCAATAAAGCTCACATAGTGGGCATATAAACACCCGGCAACTCCTGCCATGGAGGCACAGATGATGACAACGATCACTAAATATTTATAACAATTGATCCCGACGGATTCCGCCAAATCTTCATTCTCTCTGATTGAGAGAAACGCTCTTCCAAAGGAGGACTGAATAATCCTTTTCTGGAAAAAAAGGCAAAGCAGAACGAAGAATAACACCAGGTAATAGTAGGGAGTTTTTGCACCAAAATCGATAGAACCCATGGATCCGAGACGGATACTCGGAGCACTGATATCGGTCAGCCCCATGGGCCCTTTGGTCAGGTTGACCCAGTTGAGTCCGACGAGCTTCAACACCTCGGCCACGCCGATCGTCATAATAACGAAATAAGCTCCACGCAGCTTAAAGGCTAACTTTGCCACGATGTAGCCAAGAATTCCGGAGGTCAACAGAGCGATCAGCATTCCCCCCCACATGGGTATCTTCAGATTCAAATAAAGCAAAGAGGAGGCATAGGCGCCCACTCCAAAAAAGGCGGCATGGCCTAATGAAAGTTGACCGGTATATCCCAACAACAAATTAAGACTGACCGCAAGGATCAGATAAATGCCGATGAGGATAGCCATGTGCATAAAATAAAGATCGTTAATGATGAGGGGGTAGAGAATAGCTGTTAAGAGCAAAAGGTATGCTGCAATCTTATTTGCTGTCATCGTGTTTTCCCAATCTTTCTAAAAAGTCCGGTCGGCTTGAAGATTAGAATGAGAATAAGCATCAAGAAGCCTACGGCGTCCTGATATCCGGATGAAACATAGCCAGCCCCCAGGCTTTCAAATATTCCAAGAAGGAGTCCTGCCGTGATGGCACCTGTGAAGCTTCCAAGACCTCCGATAATCACAATAGAGAAGGCTTTCAAGTTGGCAAGATTCCCAATAAAGGGGTGCACCGTGAAGACAGGACCTAACAGAACCCCTGCCGCAGCCGCCAATCCAACACCCAGGGTAAAGGTGAAAGAGTAGATCCGGTTAATTTTGATACCCATGAGTGAAGCCGCCTCGATATCAAGAAACGTAGCTCGCATCGCTTTGCCAATTTTCGTCTTTTTTATCAGCAGATGTGTCAATATGACCAGGAGGAGGGCAATGCAGATCACGAGGATTCTTTGAGGTAAAAAATAAAGGCCTCCGAGCATGTATCCCTTCGGTGGGAAGGGGCTTGGAATGGCCTCCGGGATGGGAGACCAAATGAGCATAGCAACGTTTTGAAGGAACAAGGATATACCGACCATACATAACATCACGGTCTCAATGGGCTTTGTTCTGATCGGTTTAAGGATCAATTTCTCAAAAATAAATCCAACCACCATGATCGAGGCAATGGCCATGATCATGGCGAGATAAAAATTGATCTTCATGAGTACGCAAAAGGTAAAGAGGAAGTAGGCCCCAAGCATGTAAAATTCGCCGTGAGCGAAATTGACCACATTCATGATACCTAGAATGAGAGTGAGCCCAATCCCTATCAGGGCATAAGCACCACCGATGGTCAGACCGTTAATTACGTATTGGACAAAAATCATGAACTTAATTTCTCGATCAAATTAAATTTAGACTCTGGAAGTCAGTCTTGTTTGAAGGTTACCCAGACAATACCGAAGAACCGGAATCAGAAATTTTCATTCAAGGGTTCTGATCCTAAGGGCTTTGATGAATAATGAAAGGATACTTAGGAGGGGTCCAACAGGTCCAGGGGACTCTTCTGCCCTTGAGTAACCTGTCTGACCCCCCCTTGCAGAAAACTGGGAACACTATTTCTTATAAAAATCTGGCATGTAGGGTTTCCCATCCTTAACCTGAACGACATATATGTTCGGGCTGCTCTGGCCAAATTCGTCAAACTTGATACGGCCTGTCAGACCCTGGGTATCCACTTTTGCTAAGGCCTCTCGGACCTTTTCTTTATCCGTTGTCTTAGCAATCTCTAAAGCAGCCTTCATCGCTTTAAGACCATCAAATCCGCGGTAACATTCACCAAAGCCTTTGGGTGAATTCCCCCTCTTCAGGTACTCATCAACGAACCATTTTGCCTCCTGAGGAATTTTTGTTAACTCTGGGAACCACGGTGCGAAATAAACAAGCATGTAAGTCCCTTCCGCTGACTCTTTACCAGCAAGCTCAACTAACCCCTCTGGTATGGATCCACTGCTTGTCAGAACCTTTTGATTCAGTGCCAGTTGTTTATGCTGTTTTAGAATGAGAGCCGTCTGGGCCTGCTCTGTCACAATATAGATCGAATCGGCTTCCGAGTTCTTGATTTTTGTTAACTGGGTCAAAAAATCAGTTGCATCCTGATTGATGAATTCGGACATGACGGTCGTGATACCAGCCTTCTTCATAACCTCGGGGAAGATGGTTGCTGAGCCCCTTCCCCAATCGGTATTCACCAGCAAAAGGGCAACCTTGCTAAATCCCATTTTGGGGAACAAAGGCACTGAGTTCTGAGCATCCATTTCGCTATGGGGACTGATTCGAAATAACCAGGGATTGGGTCTTTTTCCATCCTGATTGGTGACTTTAACTGAGCTTGCTGTCTCCGCGATATGGGGTATCCCATATTTTTTTGTAACACTGGCACTCACGGCAAGGGTTGGAGAGCTACCCCAGGCGCCCATAAAGAGATCTATCTTATCTCTTGTGACCAATTTTTCTGCGGCACTTACGGATTGAGCAGGATCATTGGCACCATCTTCAATCAGTAATTCTATGGGCCTCCCTATAATACCTCCCTGGGAGTTAATCCTCTCTGCCTCAATTTTCAGTCCAGCAACCAGATAGGATCCGGCAGCTGCAATTGGACCTGTTAGGGGCCAAACAACCCCAATCTTAATTGGTTCGGCACCAAACGTTAATTCTGCAGACAAAAAAACCATTAAAATGATCAACCCTAACGATTTAGCAGTCTTCTTATTCATCTTATCCTCCCTTCCTTTCGGCCTCTCATGACATGACATTAAATTCTTTGCGACCAAGCTCTCAACGAATGACGTTATTTGATTACCTCCTTTCTGGGACTTTTTCACAGCTCTCAAGTTATCATGCCCATTCCAGGAAATCCAGCTTCTCCTCAATATCCATTCTCCAAATATTCTACGGAGAACCTGAAAGAGAGTCAATCAGCAATTGCAAACAAGTATTTTATTACCACAGGCAGAGAAAGATTGTCAACTCAATTTTGAGGGCCATGGACGATAAACTATTCCTTCAGACTCGCGTTCTGGCAGAGCCATACCCTAACCGGAATTAGAATTTCGCCTTGACATATCCTCCAGGCATCCCCTTAGAATACCCTCGCCACGGCTTGCCCACGTCCGTATAGTAAAAATTTAGGCAATATCAGGGTTAACCTACCGGTAGGATCAACAAAGCGTCCAACTCTATATTTCAAAGAATGAAGAAGGTACGTTAGTCGATTGATAGAAAAACTGGTTGTTCATCAGGGAGAGGGGCTGGAAATAGAAGTAAAAAAAAGCTACCATTGGATCAGAAATGACAAGTTTTTTTCACCATCGTATGGGACATCGTTGATGGCGAAGAGCCAAAGAACTCAAATATCAAGAGAGATCACAGCATTTGCGAGGTCCAGTGGTGCCGATCTTATTGGCGTTGCCCCGGTCGAAAGATTTGAAAAAGCTCCCAAAGGATTTCATCCGAAAGACATCATGTCGAAGGTAAAATCCGTGATTGTTATCGGAAAATATTTTCCCCTTGGGATCTTAAAAGGAAATTCCAAAGGAGCAGTGACCAGGATTTATCAAACTACCTTTGATTTGCTTGACCGCTACGCTTACGAGATATCCTCTTTTATTGAAAAACTGGGTGGCCAGGCTATACCGATTCCTGCTGACGCGCCCTACGTGTATTGGGATGCTGATAAACAAGAAGGTCGTGCTGATCTTTCACATAGGCATGCTGCAGTTTTGGCAGGCCTGGGTTCCTTGGGAAAGAACGCATTGCTCCTCACACCCGAATTCGGGAACCGTGCAAATCTTGTTTCGATTTTGACTAGTCTATCCTTGGAGGCCGATCCATTATTCCAACAAGAGCTCTGCATCCCCGATTGTGACCGGTGTGTTAAAGCCTGCCCGGCAAATGCCATTAACGGGGATGGCACAGTCATCCAGAAAGAATGCCGGAAATTTCATTCTGTAACTACACCGAGAGGTTTTAAATTATTCGCCTGTTGGGAATGTAGAAAGGCATGCCCTATCCAGGGTACTTTGTTCAGAAACCCGGCAAACTTAAAGTGATATTCTGAACCTATGTCAATCGTCTAATTGATAAAAAAAACCGCGCCTTAAACTTTAGCTCATCTTTGATAGTTTCAAAAATTAAATTATGCAACTTCAAATACATACGTAGACGCAGAAAGTTCTTGGCACGACCGGCTGCTTTTCAACATTAATACCTCTTGAACGGAAGGAGGGATTGCCTCCCCCACAGCCTAGCGTGCGAGGCTGGAAGAACCGAACTTGACAAGCTTCCTCTTGTTTTGCTAACATTAAGCTTCAATCCCAGAAGAGACGGTGAGTGTAGCTCAGTTGGATAGAGCACTGGGTTGTGGCCCCAGTGGTCGAGGGTTCGAGTCCCTTCACTCACCCCAACCATGCGCCCGTAGCTCAGTTGGATAGAGCGTCGGACTTCGAATCCGCAGGTCGCCCGTTCGAGCCGGGCCGGGCGCGCCAATTTTGTTTAAACATTTCATTGACTTACCCGTTGCCCTGCTTTTCCAAGAAACTGATTCTTCCCAAAGTGTAACCATTTTGTAACCATCCGCAGAATTTTCACACATTCTCAGCCTGTTCAACTACTGGCCCTCCAATTCCACGGTCCTCACCTAAACACTGGTTTTCAAAATACACTTGTTGCCTCCTGGCCGCTTCTTTCAGGTCCTGGTCGCTCACGATGTTATAGCGGTCAAACACGCTCCTGGTCTTATGGCCGGAAATCTTCATGGCAACCCTCTCGGGAATCCCCGCCCTAATCATGTTCCTTACCCCTGTCCGCCTGAAATCATGGAAAATCTTTGTTGCGACCTTTAGCACTTTTTCATTGCCCTTCTTATCTTTGATTACAACCGGGTTTCCTTTCTCATCTTTAACGACTTCACAAATCCCCGCGGTTATACAGGCCGTTTTCCACGATTTCCGGAACTCCCCGATGCGCCCTCCATTTACATGAAATACATAACGACAACCAAGGCGTCGGTTGCTATGCAGGATCTTCGTCTCCTTCATCAATTCGGGCATAAGGCGGATTGTCCGGGCCTCTTCATTCTTGGTTTCCCCTGGGTCAAGCCTGATGATCCCCTGCCTGACATCAACCTTATCCCAAGTGAGATTTAGGATTTCCCCTAACCTCCACCCCGTATGATAGGCGAAGGTAGCAACGGACCTCAAATGGAAGGGAAGGGCGTCCATGAGCTTCAAATACTCCTCGTGTTCAAAGAAACCTTTCCGGGTGTTTGATTCTTTCAGCATAGGGATATGAGGCACTTCTCCAACCTTCCGTGGTGTGCATTCAGCAGCCAGGTGAAACATCCGTTTAAGCGCCGCCAATTCTCGATTGATTGTGGCATTCGAAACACCCTCGGCCATCCTCTTGCTTACAAATTCTTTTATCTTGGCCGTGGTGATCTCTGTGCCCCTCATCCCGCCGAAAACCTCTTTTAGATGCTTCACGCTACAAACGGCTTTAGCTAAAGTTTTCTTCCGGTTGATTCGGTAGTCAGTGACGAAATCTTCAGCCAACTCATTGAATCGGATCTTGTCAAAACGTATCCCCGGTAACGCTCCTTTTGCAATCTCACCTTCACGTTCTTGCAGAAGCCTTTTAGCTACCCGTTCATTTCCCCCATGCGTGGATTCAAAATAGGGTTTTCCGTTTCGATAATACTTTATCCACAACACATCATTTCGCCAGTATAAAGTCCCCATCTACTGTCCTCCTTTCCGGGAACGGTTTCGCTTGACCAATAAAAGGTCATAGCCCAGGTAATCGGCAATTTGCTCCAGCATTTCCAGGGAGATGTTCACCTTCCCATGGAAAAACTTGGATAGTTGGCTCCGGTCGATGCCAAGATCCTTCCAAAGCCGGTATGCCGTCACCCTTTCCCTTATTAGGACTTCTCTCAGGCGATTCCCCATCATGAACCCATGCTACTATATGGTGGAATATCTATCAACTAAAATCTCTTATCCATAAGTTGACTTGTTCTCGTTGATCAAATTATTCAGATCTTCAATGTCCAGATAAATCTTTCGTTCTCCCTCACCCCGAACGATCCGAATCTTGCCCGCCCATATCAACTCCCTCATGCTCCATTCAGAGCGACCAAGATACTCAGCCCCTTCTTTCAGCGTCAAAAGACGTTTAGACATGGGATAGCGAATACCTTTCTCCCTTCGAACCGTCTGACTTCCGTTCACCTCTATGACCCCTGCAAATTACGATTTTAGGCTCCCGTTGACCCCCGTTCGAATTTTATAGAATGCTTCACTCACCAGCTTCGACTGCAACACCCTTCCCTTTCTTCTTCAGCAGGTATTCCTTAATCTTCCTTAGCTCTTTTGCCGCTCCCAGTAGCCCCATTCCCCTGATTATTGCCACGTCGTCCTTGCCCATTGTGATCAGGTTGTTTATTAACTGACTCTTATTCAGTCTAAATTCCGGCGCCGTCTTCTCCAACCACTCATTCAAATCCGCATCTACCGTGATAGTCAGATGAACTTTCTCGACTTTCTTTTTCGGCATGCTCGCTACCTCCTTTTAGCCCTTTTATATTACTTTATAGCAAAAAGAATAAAACCTGTCAAGCACTTTTTCACAACTATCTTTAGAATATAATTTTGTTAAGTTAAAACCACCACTTAGCCCTATTGAGAGCATCAAGTTGTTTAACGCTTTCACCTTCAATGCTTCCTTCCTGAAGTCAACAAGTCGAGAATCCACATCGCCATTCCAGATTTCAAACGATAATCCACAAAGAGATAATTTTCACAATGTGATTTCCCGTATTGACAAAACCCACCTCCCTGATATGATGATCCTGTATTCCCAAGACAAATGAAATTCTCCCGATAAAGCCAAAACTTGAGGACAATATGAGAAGGAGTTACCAGAAAGTGCCCATACGATAGGCTCCAAGGAGGCTTTTAATGTCCCATTGGGGCCTTTCTTGTTCCTGTCTTTCAAAAATCCAAAATACTTTAAAAGGAGGAAACGATCATGGCTGCAAGAAAGAGGAATATAAAGATTTGGGGTCTCATAGGAATTTTAGTCATCACAGCCTGGCTTCTGGGGCTTGCGCTTGCCACGGGACTTGGCACCGCGACCGCTCAGCAGGCTGCGCCGACTGAGACCAAGGGCGTCACCATGACTCTGCTCGCCGCAGTCGACCTTGGCCCTGAAATCCCCGGCATGCAAGGTCGCCAGCTCCGCTCCGGATAGTGACGTTCGAGCCTGGCGGAGTCCTGGCGGTTCATAGTCACAAAGATCGGCCAGGAGCTGCATATGTGCTTATGGGGACGGTTATGGAACACAGGGGCGACGTGGCGAAGGAGTATCGCGCGGGGGACAGCTGGGCCGAGGATAGGAATGTGGCCCACTGGCTTGAGAACAAAGGGACAAGCCCGGCAGTGCTAATCGCCACGGACATTTTCAAGCAAGAGTAAGGGCTGATGAGAGAGACCCACACCTATCAGCTTCCTAAGGTCCGGCGCACGCGTGACACCAAGGAAGGCAAGGCTATTTTGCTTTTGCCTTTTTTGGTGTCCATATATAGTGGCTCAAGCATTTAAGGGGGAGTATACCCTCCCGTAACGATCTTTGAAACCCTTCATAATAGTCTTTGTTTGTGCTGGTTCATTAGAAAGCAAGGTCAGAGATGGCCCTGGTTTTTGTTTATTTCTTTCAGTAATCAGCAACCCCAAGGGAAACCTACTATTGCAGATTCGTAGGTGTAACATTTTCTTATCCATTGTATTTTCAGGCCCCCGTGTTACTCAATCGGGAGCCAATCTCTACCCCACTTTCTTCAACTTCACATTTGCCAACATTTAGCAAAAGTAGTATATTATACTTGTAGATTGTCTTCAGTCTGACTGAATAATTCCTTTGTACATTATATCGATGTATTATAACATGGGTCAGAATGATTTTTTCTTACAAAAACTCAATACGGTGGGGATCATTTTTGAGAAAAACCAGCCTTTTGGAAACACACGGAGGCTTTTTCGTTAAGGAAATATCGCAACAACATAAAAATTAATGTTAAGCGACAAAAGACAATTATGAAATCGCAATATCTTGGCGACTCAAGAGATAGCTTTAAATGGGACTATCATGATTACTTGACTGCGTTTCTTGAGTATCCATTGCTTAACGTGGTACTAATGATGACCCCGGATGACAATACAAATAACGGAACCACAGACCCCCAGACCTTTCCAGCAAGTCGTCCGGTAATCGATTTCTGCCTCGATTTGAAAAATAGAAGAGACATTCAACTCATTAGGCATTTACCATCACGAACTGGCTCCAACTATGCAGTTGCCTTGCATAAAGAAGCTACTCAAATCATGAACACGGATAGAAGACAATACTTCGCCAATATTTCTATCGAAAGCAGACAGGTCTTGTTTCTTGATCCGGACAATGGGTTTGAACCTGAAAAAAGGCATAGCGATAAACATGTTCTATATTCCGATATTCAAGCCATCCTTCAGCAAGTATCGGAAGAATCTGTAATTTCTGTGTTTCAATACTTTCGCAGAATTTCTTTTAGTGACGACTTTACGCGTATAAAACAACGTCTAATCAGCGGCTATGCAACGGCAATCTATTGGCATTCGCTCATGTTTGTGGCCATAAGCAAATCTAAAGGTACGATAGACAAGGTTTTAACCGTGAATCGGCAATATTCACAGCGTCGTCCGGTAAGCATTCTTTAAACCATGATTCCAAAAACACCTTCCTAAAGACTGACGCATAATTCCCAGTGCCCAGCTTCGGTAGCTTTGGGGAGCCAGACCTTCTATTTTAACTCAACGCCTCATTATCCCCTTCGGCATTAACAACAATTCTGTCAAATTAAGAAAGAATGGACCCCACACGGTCCCCCCCCTTAAATCGTCGCTCCGCTAAGGGCACCCCCCCGATCTTTCAGGGAAGGATTCACCAACGCCCCATTATCAGTAAGGGGAAAGTCATTTAAGAGGAACTCAGGTATCAAAGCAAGAATGAGATGTCAAAGGGAAAATGAGATTGTGGAAAGAATTTATAAGCGAGAGGGTGAGAGACCGTATGTGTGCACTTTCGAAGATAGAATTAATCTCAAGTATGAATGAATCCATTGACATTAATCTATTAAAACATATCAAGTCGATAAAACCCCACCCCAAACCCAACCCCCCATAGCCCCCAGAACCCCCCAAACCGCAAGATTTCACCAATCGCCATGAACACCGCCAACGCCGACCCTTGCCCAGGGCGGGTGTGGGCTTGCCACCCACACACCCCGCCCTTGCCCTGGCCTCAAAACCCACGCTGAAGGCCCGAAAAGGCAAAGGCCAGCCAATAGCGCCTACCATTGACCGGCCCCGAAACTCTTGTCGTGACGCATCCTGTGAAGCAACCGGGCAGAAAAAAGTTAGTAAACTGTCCGGCTACACAAAAAAGAAATATGGTATCATCCAGGGTTTGCCTTTTTCTTATCCTCCTGGTGCAAATTCCAATCCTCGAAAAACTTGTCAAGCCGTATCATGTACTCCATACATTCTTTAGTGTCGCCCTTGTGAGCCAAGACCCATTTATGAAGCTTTACGATAACGACAGAAGCAAACCGAACCGAAAACCCATAAAGGCGAATCTTGAAAAACCACATCCAGCAGAGCCAATCATCCATAGTGCCCATCTTCGTCAGATACTTGACCACATAGCGAGACACCTTATTTTCACCCCTGGTCATTCGAACATCAATAAACCCGTGACGCCAAAGCGACTCAAGGACATGCTTGGCAGCAAGGTACTTAATTCCGACAAAAACGACATGCGGTGCAGGGTATCCGTTCTTTTGCCCTTCATTAATCCAGAAATAAACAAGACGCTTCGTAAGGCCCTTCCGCTTCCGATACTCATTGAGCGCATTTTCAAAACGCCTTATCTCCTTACCCAAAATTTGCCAAGCATCATAGCGAGAGTATCGCTTCGGATCAAAAGTCAAAGTCAATAAAACGGATTCCCCGAATTTAGGCGAATGATCAAACCTCTTTAAGATGCCAATCTTAATTCGCTCAAGGCCCTTCGCGCTGTACCGGGACATATCAAGCAAGTTACGATAAAGCATTTCTCCCGATCCAATCTTACGAAAGACCATACCGCGCCCCCTTAAAAATTTTAGATGCTCAATATAAAGACCCGCGATACGCTGATCTCTTTCGATGCCCCCTGCTGTACGCTCAACGGAATTTAAGGGATTGACATCCTCAGCAAGGTTTGATAAATTATTCATAAGTGATTGCACCTCCTATGCATCACTACCCACGCCCCTGGATGACCCCGCGAAGATCCTCCAGGGGTTTTTATTTCCTCCCGTCCCGTGCTAATCCCGTGCTAATTTCCAAATAAAAAAGCGTAAACAAACGCCAGTCGGCGTCTATTTACGCTTCGTAAGACCCTGATTATCTTTACTTTCTCTATCTAAATCCGAATCACTGGAATCAGCCTTTATCGGCTCATATCCGCATACGCTTACCCGGTCTTGTTTTTTGAAAATCTCTGTGGTTAAAGTGTAACTAAAATGTAACCGTGAAAACCCGCAATAACCTAAATCAACCCAAGTTATTCCAATTTGGGGTCTATAAGCTTCTGATTTATAAGGCTTTAAAAACGATGGGGAATCGCTACTGAGAAGAAATCGACTTCGAATCCGCAGGCCGTCCGTTCGAGCCGGACCGGGCGCGCCAACAAATTCAAGGGGTTACAGCGTTGAAGCTGTAGCCCTTTTTCCGTAAGTGCCCATATCGGTGTCCATCGTTCCGGTCATCCTTCCCCGTATACCGATTTTCCACCTTCAGAAAAGGGGTTGACTTGCCGTCCGCCTCAAACGGATTTCTCCCTCTTCATGACTCCTAATCTTAGGGAGAGATAATGTCAGGAATGTCGGAGTTACTGCCGAACCGTACTTCCTCCTAAGGTTGTTTTTGTGACAGATGATTTGAGTGCCCTATTACAAATGGAAATGTTGCAGAAGTGAGGACGTTTTTCAGTTAAACATTGGTGAATTGAAATGGATGGACTTCACTGATAGCTTTTATAACGGAAGTAGGTTAAAAAAGACGACGTGGTAATTTTCGTTAGATATCTGGCTGTCAAACAGGGGAAGGGCACGAAATCTCTTACCGTCCTGCCCGGTTTCAGGGGGATTGATGGGACCTGCATATGATTTTGTTACTGCATCAGAGAATAACCAAGTGTTCTGCGTTCGGCGATTAACCCTATACCACGGGTGAGCGGCGTAGGGAAAAGTATCGAAGTTTTTTCTTCTGGGCTTCGTTCGGTTTTGGGAACGGGTGCTCGGCAGGTCATCATTTGATAATTTCTCAATCAGGAGGTCATTATGCAGGAAGTCTTGAATATCATACAAAAAAGGCAATCGGCAAGGATTCCTTTCGATTCCGAACGCCCAGTAGCAAAGGAGGATCTAAGGCAGATTTTAGAGGCAGGGCGTTGGGCGCCTACGGCCCACAACATGCAGAACTTTGAAATAATTGTCGTTGACGATAAAAAGGTTCTGGATGCTATTGGAAGTATAAAATCCACCGTATCCGAAACCTTTATCCGGGAAAACTATGAGCAGCTCTCCTTCTCAGAAGAAGAACTGCTTAAAAAAAAGGTTGGGATTTTAGGCACCATCTTTCCTCCGGCCTGGAGGACTCCGGGATATAAACCAGATAAAGACACCGATTCAGGAAGACCCGTTCAAACAAGCCCTGTCCTGCTGATTGTGGTATATGACCCTGACAGAAGGGCCCCTGCTTCAGAGGGGGATTTTTTGGGTATTGTGAGCCTGGGTTGTGTCATGGAAAACATGTGGCTTATGGCCAATTCTCTGGGGATTAGTTTCCATGTTGTGAGTTCCATCGGCACGGACCCTGCAGAAAAGGAGGTGAAGAGGATTCTCAATATTCCCGATCGCCTGAAAATTCCCTTTGCCTTCCGTTTAGGCTATCCCGTCTCTACGCCAGCCAAATACCCGAGGGTACGCCGTGATATTGAGGATTTCACTTATCATAATCGGTTTGGCAAAAGAGACCTGGACTCAAAAAACCTTATTTCGTTTTCTGCGGTGTAAAGGGAACTCAGTTTTTATGCCTTCTTTCATCAGCTCCCCAGAGTATATCCAGGTGAACAATAGTCAGTGGAGTCCCCCCCCTTTTTTGAAAGCTCCTTCCTGAAGGTTTTGATTGACCACATTCCGTAAATTGTGTATATTCCAACCAGTAAGTGCGCCACGAGGCTGCACAAAGAGATGAGGATAGGCCCCTCGGAGCCGATTTGCAGGAGTTGGCTTCAAACCACCTTAAGCTGCTCTGGTCAAATGCCAGGGTGGTGAGCGTTAATTGCGGTACGAGGTTGCAAAGGAGATGGAGGAAGGCCCTCCGAAGCCGCCCTGCAGGGGGAGGCTTCAAACCGCCCCAAGCTGCTGTGGGCAAAAGCCATGGTAGTGAGCGTTGCGGAAAAGGCGCACAAGATGCGTCAGGTGTGAATCAAGAAGGTGAGCATTAAGCTAACCAATGTAAGCGTCGAAACACCACTTCGGATGGAGTCAAAATTGGGGACTTTAACGCTTTCCAAGATTAGCGTAGGGGATACCTGATTTACTGCCTACGCGGCTCCCGGCGTACAGTTGGCACGAGCTTGATTCGGGCTCTTTTGCAGAACGTAGGAACTCTTCACGTGATGGTAAGAGAAAACCCTATAAGTGAGGACCACGAAGGGGGAAAGTATCGATGCATGTGAAGGGGACGGATCATCCAGTAGTAGTGATGAAACTCTTGTAATGAGAGTGGAGCGAAGGGGATGAGTCAGTCTATCGTGAGTATGAGTCAACTGGGAAACTGGGAGGAACTTTTTCTCGCGAGATAGGCCTGAGACTGAAAAGCTTCAGGAGGAAGGCTGGCACGAGCCGTATGAGTCGAGAGGCTCACGTACGGATCTGTAGGAGACTGGTGGTGAAATTCCACCGGTCTACCTGGCGGAAGAGGCACCGAGAAAGGTGTCAGGTGAGGTTCAGGGAGGCGAGCGCGAGCGAACTACTGATGAGGTGTCGAAATGAATAAGACGACGTCAGAACTGGGGGCTTGCGAAACTCCAGGATAAGTTCAAGAGGGATCTGCTTACTGCTTGGATGGTGTCCGGCATAAAGGTAGCGCGAACCTGAACCAGGCTCTTGTGTGGAACGCGGGAACCCGTCGTTCCGATGGTAAGGGAGAAACTCAAGTGGAGGACCCACGAGAGTGAGAGTACCGATGCGGGACACAGGGGCGGAATAACCCGTATTAGCGATGAAGTCTCGTAATAGAGATGGAGCGAAGGGGCGGTAAGGGCGGTAGTGATACCGAAGGATAAAGGAGGACAGAGGGTATTAGGAGTTCCGACGGTGTCTTCACCCAGATATTGCTTACATTTTTACTATACGGACGTGGGCAAGCCGTTCGGAAAGGCTTCGGGGCGAACCTTTCGTGAAAGGAATACTTACGTCCCAGACCCCTGCCGGAGTTCACATTGAGTGGAGTCCTCCCTTTCCCTTAAAATGTCAAATCGACCGCCGTCTGAAGCCTTGAAGAGCGGTTTGCCCATGGTCGTTTCTGCACCCATTAAAAGGCAACTGGTGGGTTCATACTGCACCTCCTGCAATTACGTTTAAGAATCCATGCTGGCTCTGTGAGGGATCTTGACAGAATTTTTGACCCATTGGGCAAGTTCCTCTTCTTTTTGTGGGTCAAATCTTATCCAATACTGTGCTCCACCTTTTGACTTTCGCGCCGTGACCACGTTTCTTTCAATCCAATAATACACAACATTGCGGCTGACAGCAAATTTGGGGGCGACCTGGTGAATAAACGCGGAGGAGATCAATCTCTTGAATCCATCTTTAAAAACCTTCTCGATGAAATCGCCAAGAATTTCAAAGTTCAGATAGCTCCCCTTTTCCCCCAGCCGAAATCTCTACCCCGTAACTGAGGGGTAACTCCACCTTCCAAAAAAAGCTTGACAAAATTCTCGGTCTATCTATAATCCATTCAATATCAAATGTTTCCGGTTAGGAAACATTTTGAATGACCGACGATCGGGATAGGAACAATGGATCATGGAGATACGAGTGCAACAATCCTATTCGATGAACGGAGTCGGGAAATGGAGGTGGCGTAACCTATGGACGGTGTAAAGGTTGAGATTGACAAGGAGGCATGTGTCAGTTGTAAGAGGTGTGTGGATGCTTGTTTTGTTGATGTGTTTCGGTGGGAGGAGATAGAAAAAAGGCCAATTGCTGCCTATCCAGAAGATTGTGTCTGGTGTTTTGCATGTGAAATCGCCTGTCCAGAGCAGTGCATTGAGGTGGTCCCTGAAATGCCGGGGCGCTTGTGTGAGCCTTACTGATTCGAGTAACGATAGAATTGCCAGGAAAGAAAGGAGTCCCAGGATGGCTAAGACAGAAGATTTAGGTGAGGTTATCTCGACCGATGTGATGATCGTTGGGGGTGGGATCGGGGGCCTTGTGGCGGCGATCAAAGCCAAAGAGGAATCCCCGAAATTAAATGTTCTTTTATTGGACAAACAGACCGTCGGATGGGCCGGAAAGACGCCGAAAGGAGCGGGTGGGATATGGCTCATGACGCCGGAGGATGACCTGGATGAGTTTGTCGAATATCACGTTAGAAATATTGGATGTTATCTCAACGATCAGGAACTGTTACTCTCGTTTGGCCGCGAAACATACGGGGCCATGGAGCAGCTTGGGAGTTGGGGAGTAAACGTTCCAAGGAATGCAGAAGGAAAGTTAGATACGGTCAAATGGTTAAGCCCTAAATGGTCGTTTACTGTTCTTGATTTAGATATGATGTTTCCCCTGCGGGAAAGGGCGCGCAAACTGGGAGTGAACATCCTCGACAAAGTCCAAGTTGTCGAGCTTCTGAATCAGGATGATCGCGTTGTTGGGGCGGTTGGTTTCAATATTTTTGATGGGCGTTTCTTCATCTTTCAGGCTAAGGCCACCCTATTGGCCAATGGCGGCTGTAACTACAGGGTGATGAGGATGTGGGCCTCCGGCTGCGGTGACGGAATCGCAGCAGCCTATTGGGCTGGCGCTGAGATAAGGAATGCCGAATTCGGCAACTTCTACGACGTGGTATGGAAGGATACGAGTTCCGCCGCGTATCTCGGCCAGAATTTTCTTTACAATGGTGCGGGGGAAAACATCTCCAAGCGATATATGCCTGAGCCACTGCCTGACATTCCCATTGCAATTGCTTTAGGTATGGAGAGGGAGGTCAGTGAGGGTAGGGGACCAATAACGGTGGATATGTCGCAGCTCGTCAATCGGTATAAGCAAATTGCTTTTCAGCAGGGCCGCCCCCATTTGCATGCTTTTCATGGTCGGTCACAGGCCAAACTACTCAAATACGGGCCTCCTCCTACACCAAGGCCGGAGGTGATGTTAGGATTCCACGGTGAGTTTTCACCCATAAAAGTCGATCACGACATGAAGACCAGCCTTCCCGGTCTCTGGGCCATCGGGGACGCCAGCTGGGCCGGGTCGGGTTGGCAGGGAGCGACCCCTCCTCCCGGTGGGATAAGAGGCTCGGGGCTGATGAACGCAGTGCTTGCAGCATTGAGAGGAGGCCCATCTTCAGCCCGTTTTGCCTCCCCAGAAAAAGCAACCGGGATCAACTATGCCGAGGTAAAACGGTTAAAAGAGGATCTATTTTCTCCGATGAAGCGCGAAAAGGGGGTTTTGCCTGTCGACGCGATTTATGCAATACAGGATGTAGTCAGTCCGATTAAATATAACCTGCGAAGGAGCAAAGAAAGGCTGGAAGAAGCCCTGTCCAGGATTGAAGAGGTACAGGAGAGATTGCCTGAGCTGTGCGCAAAAGATGGTCATGGCCTGGGTAAGTGTCACGAGGCAAAGGCTATGGCGGTCTGCGCCGAGATGAACTTCAGATCGGCTTTGAGGAGAACCGAAAGCAGGGGGTGGCACTACAGGGAGGACTATCCCAATCGAGATGACAAGAATTGGCTCAAGTGGGTCATCATCAAACAAGAGGAGGGGAAGATGGCTCTTTCCACGGAGCCGATACCCATCGACAGATATAAGGTCAAGCCCTAAAAGGGGTTAGGGAGATAGAACCACTTTGAAAGAGGGGAGACCCAATATGTTAAATGTACGAGAACTCTTAGAAGGTTTTGTTGACGTGCATATCCACGCGGGTCCTTCATTAATGGCCCGCGAGGTCGATGCCTGGGATATGGCGAGAGAAGCAGTGAAGGGAAAATTTAGAGCGATTGTCATTAAAGATCATCACCTCCCGACGATCGGGGTCACACGGATTATTCGGGACCATCTGGGGGACAAAACCCTGCGGGTCTTCGGAAGCCTGGCGCTCAATAATTCCATAGGAGGTCTGAATCCGATGGCTGTAGAGGTGGCCATCGGATTTGGGGCTAAAGTAGTTTGGATGCCAACTGTTTCCAGCAGGAACCACATCGAGATGCATCGGGTTTATTCAAAGAAGTATCCATTCCCCGCCGTGGAGAAGAAACTGACGATTCCCGAAGAACCCATTGTATGCATCGATGCAAACGGCGATCTTACACCCGAGGCAGAAAATGTTCTCAGAGTGATCGCGAAGCATCCAGATGTTGTACTCGCAACGGGGCACGTGAGCCGGGGGGAAGTCCATGCGATCGTTCGTCGTGCCGGCAGTTTGGGTATCAATCGGATCATGGTAGATCATCCTTATTTCATGGTGGAGGCCACCACCGAAGATATCAAAACATGGCACTCTTTAGGAGCCTATATAGAATTCACCGCTGTGACATCGGTGCCTTCATCAAAGTTTTACTGCCTCCCGGCATCTAAAGTCGCAGGATTAATTAAAACGTTAGGACCGGAGAGATTGATTTTCAGCTCGGATTACGGGCAACTTGGGAACGGTAGTCCTGTCGATGGGATGTGTGCGTTCATCCAACTCTTACTTGAAGAAGGAGTGGACAGAAGGTCCATTGTCCAGATTCTGAGGCAGAATCCGGCTCAGCTGATGGGCTTATAACAAAGCTTGTACTTGAAAGGAGGAACAAATAGATGGTGATACCGGAACCCGTAAATTGGGAGCAGATGGAGTGGGAATTCGTTAGACCCGGAGTGAAAAGGAAGGTGTTCCAGGGAGAGGGCTGCACCATGGTCCTAAACCAATTGGAACCCGGACATGACCCCAAACCCCATTCCCATCTTCACGAACAGCTCGTTTATATCTTGCAGGGCCATGTTGATTTTACAGTCGGTACCCGATTATTCAAGTTGACGTCGGGAAGTGTCCTTGCCGTTCCATCCAATGCGGAACATTTCGCCAGGGTTGCCGCCAAAGAAGCGTGCATTAACCTTGACGTTTTTGTTCCCAGAAGGGAGGATTACGCCCAAAGCAAGATCAAATAGACCTCACATGACACTGGTCTCTGGCATAGTCTCTGCTATGGTTATCTTCCTGAAGAAAACATTATACGAAGTCATCAGCAATTTAGAAACGGAGGTGACACATGGACGGTGTAAGGATTGAGATTGACAAGGAGGCATGTGTCAGTTGTAATACTATTT
>CAWEAV010000006.1:0-45889 GCA_963806715.1 uncultured delta proteobacterium | reverse complement strand
CCTGAGAAGGTGTTGGAAGCCTTACAAAAGAGGGGCAAAACCGGAGGGTAAGAGGTAAGAACGGTCATCTTGCCTTGCCATATTTTTCTCTCAACTTCGGCTTCTCAATTTTTCCAGATAGGGCTACGGGGCACCTGGTCAAAGAAAATGTGATGGGGACGTTTGTAACGAGGGAGGTTTTTCTCACAAAACAAGGCTACCTCTTCCTGGGTTATCCTGTCACCTTCCGCCGGCTCAACGACTGCAGCCACCACTTCCCCTAATCGATCGTCCGGTACTCCGATAACGGCAACGTCGCGAACCTTGGGATGTTTGAGGATGATGGCTTCAATTTCCACCGGATAAATATTTTCTCCGCCACTGATCACCAGGTCCTTCTTCCGATCCACGATATAAACAAACCCTTCCTCATCCATCCGGCCAAGGTCTCCTGTATGAAGCCAACCCTTTCGGATCATCTGGGCGGTCAACTCGGGGTTCTTGTAGTATTCTTTCATCACGCCATTTCCCTTCACGATAATCTCGCCGATCTTTCCCTGAGGCACATCCTCATCACGATCATCAACGATGCGGAGGTCCCACATCAAGCTCGGTTTTCCAATCGCACCGATCTTCCTTTCATTTCCGATTCCAAGATCGACCACCCCTGGTCCTGAACCTTCTGTCAATCCATAGCACGTATCATATTGCATCTCCGGAAAATAGGTTTTCCACCTTTGAATAAGGACTGCCGGAATGGGCTGAGCTCCCATGTGCATCAGGCGCCAGTAGCGGAGGTCATAGTCTTTCAACTGCAGTTCGCTTCGATCAAGGGCTCCAAGGATATCCATCGTCCATGGGACGAGAAGGAAGACAACCGAGATCTGGTCCCTGGACATCGCTTCGAGGATATAGTTTGGGTTAATCGCTTCAGTAAGCAAGATGCTTCTTGCCCCAATGGTCATGGGACCTAACAGATGCCCGATGGCTGAGTGGTAGAGGGGAGGAATCATTAAAAGACTATCTGTATGTTTCCAAAGATGATTCGTGGCCTCCGTGACACCACTGCAAAAAAGATTCTTATGGGTGAGAAGGATAGGTTTCGGAGCCCCGGTGGTTCCGGAAGTGAAATAAAGGCCACATGGATCCTCATCGTTTAACTCTGTTTGAAGAGGATCAAGGGAGATCTGCTCAATTAGAGTTTCGATGCTTTCAACCCCCCCAACCGTCTCTTCGCCTAAGGAGACATACCTCTTCACCGTGGGTAGTTTCGATTGGAGACGCTTCATCCGTTCAGCAAATTCTTCATCATAGAAACAAGCCACGGGCTCGGCCACGTTGGCACAATAGACAATATCGTCGTTTATGAACCTGTAATTGAGAGGAGTGATCCATGCACCCGTTTTCAAAACACTGAAATAAACCTCAAGCCAGTGGATCGAGTTTCGACCAAACAGAAGGACTCTATCCCCTCGTTTGGCACCCATCTCTTGGAGCGCATGGGCGATTTTATGCACCCTTTCATCAAACTGTCTCCAACGAATCTCTTTTCGCCCCTTTGTGACAGGTTTAACCTCGACAAAAGCTATTTCATCGGGATAATTGCGAGAGTTTTTGTCAATGACGTCGATAAGGTTCATCACTCCCTCCCTGTCTGTGGATCTCTTTACAGAAGTTTCCTGACCCCTATTTCAAGAATCATCTTCCTTCTTCCTTAAGGAGTTGATGGGTTGCTTTCTGAGGACTCTATTTGACATCGGAGATGAGGAAATTTTATTCAATTTCAATGAAAACAAATCTTTTGTCAAGTTATTCTAAAAAAATATATAAATACGTTATGTTGATCCATTTCTCAAAAAGGTCCCTTGATTTTTCCGAGGAAGAGATAAGGGAATGAATCGATTGTTCAGTATAGTGAACATCTTCTTAATTCTAATGTTTTCTATTTTTCAAACTCTTCTTCGTTTATCTATCAGCCTTTTAATTTATATCAAAATGTGTTATTCTATAAACAATCTATGTGTTCAATATGAAGAACGATGAAGCAACGCTTGAAGGAAATGAGATTCAGATGAAACTTGAAGGCTGGATTTCCTCTCACCGGTGGAGTGATCGGTGAGTAATATTTCTGTTCTGCCTGACCTATGTACGGGTTGCCAATCCTGTGAAATGGTCTGCAGCCTATCCCATGAAGGGACTTCCTTCTCTTTCCTATCCCGGATTCAAGTGAGGAAATGGGGAGAGATTGCCGTTTACATGCCTATCGTGTGCCAGCATTGTTCGGATGCACCTTGCATCGCCATCTGCCCGACCCGGGCCCGGAAACGTATCCCTGAAACGCAGGCTGTTATCACAGATACCCATTGGTGTGTCGGCTGCAAATCCTGCATCTATGCCTGCCCCTATGGTGCGCCCGTAATCCACCCCGTAACCCATAAGACCATGACCTGCGACCTATGCAGCGGTAAACCCCTTTGCGTTAACACCTGCACCGTTGGAGCCCTCTCCTATGCCTCGGATGGAAAGGTCTCCTTTGAGAGAAAGAAGTTATTTGTTCAGAAGATTGTCCAAGCCTTTAGACTGGGAGGGTAAGCAGGAGATGGAGTACCGGGTAAAAGGTTGGGCTGGGAAGAGACTCTTCATTGATCTCAGTCTTCAGAGGGCTTGGACCGAAGAGATTTCCGAGGAAGATCTTGGAAGTTTCATCGGCGGGAGGGGCTTGAACGGAAAATTTTTCCTGGAAAGAGTCGATCCAGCCCTGGCCTCGTCTTCTCCTGAAAACCCCATTGCTTTAAGCATCGGGCCTTTGGCTGGGACCTTTGCGCCTTGCTCTGGATGGACCAGCATTGCCACCCTCTCTCCGATTTCCTATCCTTCCAGGTATGCCCACGCAGGCTTGCCGGGACACTGGGGCTCTCAATTGAAATGTGCCGGTTTTGACCAGTTGATCATCAGAGGGAAGGCGGAAAAGCCTCTCTACCTATCCATCGACGGAGAAAAGGTGAGTTTTGAAGATGCGAGAACCCTCTGGGGAAAAGATACGGTTGAGACCACGATTGCGATTGAAGGAGAGAAGAAGGACCGAATTTTCGAGGTCCTCTGCATCGGGCCCGCAGGTGAAAACCTGGTTTTCTTTGCAAATGTGACGAACCGTTTTTCATGGACAGGGGATCACATTGGATTAGGGTATCTCTTTGGATTGAAGAATCTGAAGGCCATCGCCATTCGCGGAAACGTTCCGGTCAGCCTCTATGATCCTGACCGCTTCCTCCAGATCTGTCTTGCCTTGAGAGAACGAATCCGCCGGGATCCCGATGCCTCAAGGCTCAAAGAGGAAGGTTCTTTCCTGCTCCTAAAACAGAGGGAGGGGGGATTCGGAATCAAAAATTACAATGAGGCGAGCAGTCCTGATTTTGGAGCGAGATGGGGAACGACCTATTTCACAAATTATCTTTATGGAAAAGAAGCTTGCTTCTCCTGTCCGATCCATTGTGGCCGGATCTCTGAGGTCAACGGTAACTATTTCGGCGGCGTCCATTTTGAGAGTGCCTGGAGCCTGGGACCGAAAATCGGGATAGAGGCCTGGGACAAAACGTTACTCCTTCACCGTATTTGTCAATTGCAAGGTCTTGACCCTTCTTCAGTGGGCTCTCTTCTGGCCTGGCTCATGGACTGTGTTGAAAAAGGGATTCTCTCGCCTGAGGATTTAGGATCGATCCATTGCGAATGGGGAGATGAGAAGGCAGCGCTTCAACTGATTGAATGGGTCGTAGAGGGAAAAGAAGCCGGGAAAATCCTTGGCCAGGGCTGCCTTCGTGCAGCGAAATCACTGGGAAAGGGATTGGAGCAAGTTCCCCATTTCTGGGGCATGGATCTTCCCGCGAGAGATCCCCGTTCTTCGACTGCATATACTCTCAGCCGTGCGCTCTTCCCGATGGGATGGGACTATCTTCAGAGTCTAACCAGCCCTGTTGCCCTCTCTTTCCCTTCCCCTCATCCCCGAGAGGCTCGGCAAAATGGGATACTGGAGACGGTATTGAACCTGGAGAAACGCAAAGTACTGGCCGATTTAAACTCCTTCTGCCCCCTCGTCGTGGCTCGACTTCCTCTGTTGTCGACTTCCGACATTGGAGAGCTCCTCTTCGCAGCAACAGGAAGGGAAAAGGAAGACGAGACACTCACGGCCGCAGTGATGGGGACGATGGAGATTGAAAAGACACTTCGCCAAAGAATCAAATCAGAGGAGAAACTTGGCCTGGACCCCTTCCCCCTTCGCTTTTTTAATGATCCAGAAGAAAAAAGAGCCCTGGAAAATGAGATCGCCCATTACGATGACTTAAAAGAATTGGATCTATTTAAGGAGGAACCCATCTATAAATGATTACTCCTTTTATAAACCCACTCGCGAGATCGGCCTACTTTAGGCTACTGGAATATCAAAAAAAGACGAAAGTGGAATCTTACCATCCCGATTTACCCCTGATCTTTTTTATTTCCTTCTCGAGGGTTGCAGCAGGGCTCTCCCTGATCTATGTCTTCTTTCCTGAATCGATGTTATGGTTAGGAGTTTCCTTCGGCTGCGTGATGCTGGCCACCCTGGCTTCCATTGCCCATCTTAGCGCGCCCCAGCGATTCCTCACGATGATCATAAACAACCGGTCCTATCTGGTATGGGAAATTCGTCTGGCAGGAGCATTAACGACGTTTTTGGGACTTCAATTCGCATCATGGTTTGGGTGGTTTCACCTGTACTATTCCTATTTCCCATGGGTCAATTTTGGTCTTTCCATTCTTTTTCTGATCTCAACCGGTTGGGCCTACCGATTTGAGACGCACCCGGCCTGGAAAACCTCCATTCTGCCTCTCTACTATCTTGCCTCAGCGCTTGCCGTCGGCCTTGGCCTCCGATCGATCCAATATCCTTTTGCGATGGCCCCCTTTTTCTTTGCCGCCCTCCTGATCATCAAAGGATTTCTCCTGGCCCTGTATAGAAATCATCTGAAAATCACTTCCCCCACCTCGTTGAAGAAAATCATCGTCGATAATGAGAGATGGGTCTTTTTGGCCTTTCTCTGGACCGATCTCATTTTACCTGTCCTCTTAACATTTTCGCTTTTCGTTGACGGAGAAATGGTCATCTTTCATTGCCTTTTCACGACCAGTTGCCTCGTGGGGCTTTTTTTAGAAAGAATCCTCTTTTTCTGGGTCGAAAGACCTGTCTTTTTCCTTTCCTTTATGGAAAATCCGGAGCTCAATGCGAAATACCCCTATTGGATCAGAGGGTAACTGGAGATCAACGAAGGCCAACCCTTGGTCATGCTCAACGTTGTCCCGAAGAAAATCAGGCTCATTTCGGCATCTGGCTTAACAAATTGATAAAAGGCGGGTTACGGGTATGAGGGGCATGAAAAATCGGAAGGAAGATTCAACGGGCGGGATCGTTTCGGCTAACTTTGCACGTTGAGCACTCCATGGATGACTGTCTTTAGAGAATGATTGATCTCCATAGCCGTCTTCTGGATCTCAAAGCAGACGACTTTCTCTTTTTTATGATCAAGGGTCGATGTAAACCCCACGACCCAGATGGCCGCTGGAGGAAGCGAGGTCCCTTGAATTGGTGCAGCAATCGCTTTCACGCCTAAGATGTACTCCTCGTCGTCAATGGCATACCCCATTTCTCTTGCCCTTCCCGCTTCTTTCAGGAACTGTTTGGGGTCGACCACCGATTTCGAGGTATAACGGGCCAGTCCCATTCTCTGAACGATCTCTTTTGCCCTCTCTTTCTCCAATTGAGCAAGCAGGACCCGTCCGGTTGCTCCAACGAGCAAAGGAAGTCTCGTTCCAGGAGGTGAGGTTATTTTCATCTCATTCGAAGATTCTACGACATCGAGAATGGCCACATGATCCCCGTTCAAGACTCCCAAAAAGACCGTTTCTCCAACCTCCTTCATTAACCGTTCCATGGGCTTTCGGGCCACATCCTTTAGATCCATCTTGGTATAGGCTTTTCTTCCAAGCTCTAACAGGGTATAACCCACATGGTACTTCTTGTGGACCGGATCTCGAACCAAAACCCCCATCTCTTCCAGTGCGGCCGTTATGCCGTGAACGGTGCTCTTGCCGATCTTCAACTGCTTTGATAGATCGGATACTCCGAGGCCTGTTGAAGAGTCAGCAATGACCTGAAGAATCCTAAATGCCTTTTTGACCGATGGGGCAGAATAAATCACCTTTTTCACGATTGTTCACCATTATGAACAAGCTATCGGAACTTAATACCAAATTCACCGGACCTTTGTCAATAGAATTATTTATATTTGCTAAAATATAATTGACAAAATTGTTTCTTGTGATATGATGCGAATGGCTTGGCCGTTCATTATGAAGAACATTCGATCCAACCGAAGTTGGATCACCCCTTGAGAGGATGGATTGATCCCTTTTGACGATTCGCATTGCAATTGGATCATACGGGAGGAGGCAAAGTGGAAAGATGGATTCCATGTCCTGATCGAGAGGCAAAAAGATGAGCACTCCGTCTCAGCCACCTAAGATGCAGAAGTTCATAAAACCCCAACGCGTATGGAGATGGGAAATCGCCATCTATCTCTATTTGGCCGGGATGGGAGCCGGATCCTACATTGTCGGGATGATGGTCAACTGGTTGGCGAATCCCAAAGCGCCGATCTCCCTCTTCGGTTTCAATGTTGACATTGCGAAACCAGCATTGCTCTGGGGACCCCTCTTCGTAGCCCTTGGTGCCCCCTTCCTCATCCTCGATTTGGGAATTAAGAGAAGGTTTTTGTATGCATGTCTCAACCCCAAAACCTCCTGGGTCGCTCGAGGATTTCTCATCCTTTCGACATTTATTGTCCTCGGGTTGACCGCCTTTGGAGTCTCCTTCCTGTATCCGCCATGGTTTATGAATCGGCCAACCTCTTGGCTGATCTTAGAGATTGTGAGCCTTGTCTTTGCATTTGGAACGGCTCTTTACACAGGTGTCCTCCTGAAGTCCGTGAAATACGTACCGATATGGAATACCCCTCTCCTGCCTGTCCTCTTTCTGGCTTCTGCCTTGTCCACGGGATCGATGGGGGTCATCCTGGCGATGATGGGGTCCGGGCTTCTCTTCTCTCAAGCAGAAACACTCTTTCTGATGGGTCACAAAATTGTTCCCATCGAAAGGAGTCTGATCATCCTCGAGGCCATCATCCTTGCTCTCTATCTCTATTCAAGGTACCGGGCAAAGGATCAAGGAGAAACCTCGGTTCGACTGCTCTTATCCGGGAAATTGAAACCCATCTTCTGGGGAGGCATCGTCCTGACAGGGTTCGTCTTCCCCATTCTCCTGGAATACACCTACTCTTGCTGTCCGGATTCACCCGAACTGCTCTATGCCACCGGCATCTTTCTGCTCTGCGGGGGATTCTTTTTGAGATTGGGAGTGCTGGCTTCGGGAGTCAAGGAACAGCCTCCAATGCACAAGTTAGTTGAAATAAAAGCGACTCTCAGGGACTTTAAGAAGGAGTGATGACAATCGGAAGGAGGTTTTTAGCGGGCGATTGGAGAAGCCATCGACGGTAAACACAAATTCGAATATCGAAATCCGAACCAGATTCTAAATTCAAATGTTCCAGGGACTTAGACCCTTTTCAAGCATCTGTTTTGGATTTTGGATTTCGGTCATTCGAATTTGTTTCGAATTTCGGACTTCGTGCTTCGAGTTTACGACTTTAAGGAGGAGGAGAGGATGCACGGGAAGGTATTAGTAGTGGACCACGAGAAGTGTACGGGGTGTCGCCAGTGCGAGATGGTCTGTTCGGTCTTTCACAGCGGAGCAAGTAACCCCAGTCGCTCTCGTATCAAGGTGATGAAATGGGAGAGCATCGGCTTCTATCTTCCGATGAGCTGCCAGAATTGTGAAAAACCCTTCTGCACGGAGGTATGCCCAACAAAAGCCTGCCATCGAGACATCGAAAATCAGAGGGTCATCATCGATAAAGACAAGTGCATCGGGTGTAAGACCTGTATCATTGCATGCCCTTTTGGACATCCCTTCTTCGATGCCATAGAACGGGTGACCGTAAAATGTGACTATTGTGATGGAACGCCCCAGTGTGTCGCTTTCTGCAACGTGAAGGCGGTTGACTATGTTGATGCCGATAGGGTCCAGATGGGAAAGAAGCGAGAGGTCTTCATGAGGCTGGCGGAGGCAATAAAGAGATAAGCGAGTCCCCTTCTTTTTTTCGCAGGGAAGGGAGGAAGGTCGACAACAAAATTTGGTCTCAAGAGGATTGTCCAATGAAGATTCATGTCGAATTTTTGGGTGTCCCGACGGTTTCGGATGTCATCGGAAAGAAAAAGGTGGAATTGGACTTCCCCGGAAATACCGTAAAAGATGTGATTGATGAATTAATCAGACTTTACGGAAAGAAGGTAAGAGAAGCCTTCTATGACGAAAAGGGAGATTTTGATGTGATGATTCAGATTACCGTAAACGGAAAGACCTTTATTCCTGCCAATCAACACCACAGCCCCTTGAATGAAGGGGATACCCTTGCCTTTATGTTGCTCCTGGCCGGGGGTTAATCCGGAAATCCCAAATTTCAAATTCCAAAATACAAATGTCGAGCCAGATCCAAATTCCAATAGAGTCTGTTTTTGAATTTCACAAATATTCGAAGCCGACCTCTTTATTGTTACTTCAGCAATTGGAAACATGATCCTCTTCACGCACCATACGGGAGAGCCCCACGGCGTATTGGGGGCTCAAGTGGCAGCAACGTTCTTCGAGCGAAGGCTCTCGATACCCTCCATTGTGGTTGGGATTGAGAGGGACTTCTCAAAGGAACGACTGCTCCGTTTCATCGATGAATACTATACAGGAAAGGAAAAAATAGCAGCCTTCTCACATCTCTGTGGCAGAACCGATATCATCGGACTTGTTCAGGAACTGAAAGAGAAGGGTTTTATTACGATTCTTGGAGGACCGCAGGCCCGCCAGGATTACTACGGCGAGCCGGACACAAGATCGCATCCGCACCGCTTCAGGGGACTCCAATCGGTCGTCGATATCGCCTTCCAGGGCCCGGTCGATCGCCTCAGATCGGAAGACCTGGGTAAGAGGGGTATGCTCCTCGATTTTCCGTGGACGAAGAACCTATTCCTGGAGGTCGAACTGGTCGAACATCTATACTTTCTCGGATGTCCTCAAGAAGACTGAGGTCCGGATGGGACAGGTGCTGGGCGCGATCGGATGCGCTTACGCCGGCAAGCCCCAATCCGTAATGCTGCCGCCGCCGGTCAGCCTCCGGGGAAAGGGTTTCCCTGAGATGGAAGTTCGGAGTGAGGGATGCATCTTCTGTGATGTTTCAAGGGACAAGGGCTACCATGGCTCTGTGGAACCGGACAGCCTCATCGCTCAAATGATGGGGCTGCCCGAAATCGATGGGAGGAAAATTCCCTTCGAACTCATAGACGAATACCCCATTCACTCCCTTGGTAAGCTGCTCGATGACACTAAAAGGCGCGAGATCAATCTCTCCCAGATCAATCTGGTCTGCCGGGTCGATGACATCAATGCTCATGCCGCTGACCTTGTGGAAATCCTGTCGCTTGCGCAAGAGGGCAGGATGTGAAAATCATGTTTTCATCGATCGGCTTTGAGTCATTCTGTGATCGTCTGCTCCAGTATTTCTGCAAAGGGATCACCGTGGCAGACATTGTGAAGTGTGTCGAAACGCTACGCCGCCTGAAGGATGCGTTTGGAAGCTATCTCCTCTACCGGCGAGATGAGGGAGCGAATCACGGTTTCATACGCCCCACGCCCTGGGATGACAGTGAGATGATGCGGGAAATGGACAGGAACATATTCCTCCACCGGTTCTTTGAGGACATCCTCCCTGAGCACAGCACCCCGCTCATCATACACCATGCTTCCTACCTTGGAGACTGGATCAGACAGATCGAATCGGCGACAGGCGTCAGGTTCGGAAGGGTCGGGACCTGGATTGAATGGTGGCAGACGCTGAATTCCCCTTCCCGGCATGGTTAATGCGTTCACTATTGTGAACTTTACTTTAAAATAGACATAATTGTGGAAAATTAAAACGAATCCGTACAAAATATTACTCAAGAATGAAAATTATTACACTCTACTAAATCAACGGGAAACTTAATAAATATTTTAATAATATCAACGTGTTACAAATAAAAGTTTGTTCTTGACAAAGGAATAATTTTAGTACTATAATTTTTGGGAGCATCTTTATGGCATTATTTTTTGTATGTTCACTATTGTGAACATTCCTTCTACAACATACCCGTGGTTATTCTTTCAATTTAAGAAAGGAGGTTCTTATGGGAAACGAGAAGGATGGACTTTCAACGGCCGAGAGTCTCCGTAAGACTCGTACCTATGGCCAGGTAAGGTGCCATAATCCCAGTTGCATGGGAAGACTTCAGCCGGAACGCGGGGCGAAACAAGTGAAATGTCCTTTATGTGGCAGCGAATTTCGCGTGGCTTGGGTCAAAGATGGTTTTCCCCGCATCCGGGGACCGGTTTGGGAAGTGAATCAAAAGTTAGCGGAAGAGGCATTAGCAAGAAAAATGAAGGAGGGAAAGTAAGATGGCCCTAAATAGGAAGATAGCCTATATTAATCTCTCCACGGGCAAAATAGATATCAGGCCCATTCCACTCGATGTGCGGAAAAAATTTTTGGGAGGCCGAGGACTGGATGCCTATTTGCTTTACAATCATACGAAGAAAGGGTGTGACCCCCTCGGCCCTGACAACACGATCATGGTCAGCGGCGGAGTCTTAACCGCCACCCTGGCTTCGGCAACCGCCAGGACCCATGTGATGGCGAAGTCCCCGCTGGGAGGAATGCTGGGGAGTTGTAACATGGGAGGTTTCTTTGCTCCCGAGTTAGCGTGGGCAGGCTTTCATCATCTCGTCATTAAGGGTAAAGCAGACAAGCCTGTCTACCTTTGGGTTCATAATGGCAAGATCGAGATTCGTGATGCCCGGAGCCTCTGGGGCAAGACGACCACCGAGACCCAATGGGCGATCCGGGAGGAGCTGGGGGACGATGATATTAAGAGTCTGGTCATTGGTCCGGCAGGTGAAAATAAAGTCAGGATAGCCAACGTCATGACCGGAATCAAGAATGCCGGCGGAAGAACCGGAATGGGAGCGGTCATGGGCTCAAAGAATTTGAAGGCCATTGCTGCTCGCGGCACCATGGACATAAAGATCGCTCACCCTAAGGAAGCCCTCGATTATAACAAGCGCTTTATCGATCAAATTACGAGCGCCAAGGTCAACCAAACCCAGGGGACCCTCGGCACCCCGTTCATTTGGGGAGCAACCAACTCCTGGGGTGGTGTCCGATGTAGAAACTTCCAGTATAACCAGGAGCTCTATTGTGATGAAATTGAGCCGGAATCGATTGATGAAGTCTGTGCAGAAACGATGGGACCCTATCACATGGCCGGTTGTTTCGGTTGCCAGGTTCACTGTCGGGCCAAGTATAAAATTCCTACGGGACCTTATGCGGGAGTCTATGATGAGGGTCCGGAGTATACTTCCCAGGGCGCTTTTTGCGGAGAGCCGGACTGCCGGAGCATCGAAACCCTCTTAACAGGTAATCACTTAGTGGACCAGTGGGGGATGGATAACCTTGAGACCGGAAGCCTCATCTCCTGGGCGATGGAGCTCTATGAACTAGGAATCCTCACCAGCAAAGAGACTGATGGCCTGGATTTACGGTTTAGCAATGATGAGGCACTCCTGGAGATGACGAGACGCATTGCTTTTAGGGAGGGCTTTTTGGGCAACGCCCTGGCCGAGGGAGGGATCCTTGCCTCCGAAATCATCGGAAAGAATTCTTTTGACTACCTCATTCAGGTAAAAGGGGTGAGCAATCTTCACTCTGATGAGCGGGCCACGCCCGCCCTTGCACTTAATATTGCTACGGCTTCCCGTGGATCAGACCACTTGAGAAGCCGGCCGGCTATTGACCTGTACCATTTGCCGCAAGAAGTGATGAGAAAAATCTACAGCAACCCGGTCCCATACGATGGGCCATTGAGTTCAGAGCATACGGAATACATTGGCAAGCCATGGCAGGTCTTCTGGCATGAGAACTGCTATATGGCTGTCGATTGCCTCGGCATCTGTAAGTACCACACCACCTTCCTGGGCGCAACGCTTCCCAATTTTGAAGACTGGCCTAAAGTGCTCTACTACAATACGGGGCTGGAGTTCACCCCCCGGGAAATTTGGGACATTGCCGAGCGATGCAACATGATCGAGCGGCTCTTTAATCTCCGCGAAGGGTTACAGAGAGAGGACCTCAAAAAAGGGGATATGCTCAATCACCGCTACTTCGATGAGCCCACCCGACGGGGTGCGCCCGATGTCGTCGGCAGGGTCATCGATCGGGAAAAATTCAAGAAGATGGTTGATGAATTCTATGAATACAAGGGCCTTGATCCCAATGGCGTTCCGAAGCCAGAGACGCTCAAGAGGCTTGGCCTGGAAAACGAACCATCCCACCTGCTTTAATTAAGGTGAAAGGAGAAAATGAATGGAACCTATGGGTAAAGTTCTCTCAATCAGTCCCGAAAAGTGCACTGGGTGCAGGCTCTGCGAGCTTGTCTGCTCGGTTTTTCATGACGGCGTATCCAATGCTTCACGAAGCCGAATCAAGATTATGAAGTGGGAGGAAGAAGGGCTCTATATTCCCATGTCCTGCCAGCAGTGTCAGGATGCTCCTTGTAAAATCGTTTGCCCGGTGAAGGCCATCTCCCGGGATGAAAACCTCAGCCGGGTCATGGTAGATCACGATAAATGCATTGGCTGCCGTTCGTGCGTCGCGGTTTGCCCCTTCGGAGCAATGGGGTTTAACGTTATTGACCGGAAGAATTTCAAGTGCGATCTCTGTGACGGGGACCCGCAGTGCGTCCGTTTCTGTGAAGTGAAAGCCGTGGACTATATGGATGCGGACCGGGTGAGTATCTTCAAGAAGAAAGCGGCCGCCGAGAAAATCAGTGCCGCTCGAAAAGAGGCCGCAGCCTTGGAGGCAGAACCACACTAAGACGAATCGATCTATCAGGTTTGCTGAAAAGGTTCGTGTCACCCTGAACCAGATCCTGAATTTATTTCAGGATCTAACGATTTCGGGGTCTCATCACACATCAATTTGATTAGATGCTGAACCAAGTTCGGCATGAAACATTGAACCTCAAATAGTAAAAGGGGCTGGTCATGCCAGTCCCTTTTTTGTGTGAGACTGAAAGTTTGAGATGTCCCCCCTTTTCTCCTACTATCTAATAATCAACCGCCGGCTGAAGCTCGATCCCCTTTCTGTAAGCGTGCTTGATTTCTTTGATCTCGCTTACTGTATCCGCCAATTCCATTACCTGTGGGTGGGCATCCCTCCCTGTTAGGATGAGATGCATCAGGGGTGGTTTGCGCTGGATGATCTCCAAAACTTGTTCCAGGTCTACGAGGCGCAGGTGCAGGGCATTATTGATCTCATCCAGAATGAGGATATCACATTGACCTGAGTCCATTTTCTGACGGGCCAACTGGATTGCTTCCTGGGCATTTTTCCGATGTTCTTTATAGGGGTATGGATTTCCCTGGATTCCGCAAAAACCTTTCCCTGTGGGAATTAACTCTACCTCGCACCCCATCTTCTTTACCCCATCCCATTCACCGGCATAGAGATCACCTTTCATAAATTGAATAATGCTTACCTGCATATTATGGCCGCAGGCTCGAACAGCAATCCCTAGAGCCGTGGTAGTCTTCCCTTTGCCATGGCCAGTAATCACCACGACCAATCCTTTTCTCTCTTTTGGAACTAACCTGGATATTTCAACCATTTCACCCTCCCCATGACTGAAGGATAGCCCAATTTCAGAATGTTTACATCCCCTTAAAATTAAGATAAGCATCCTTCCTTTAATCAGTCAATGCAACAACAGCTACCTGGACTTCCAGCCCAACGGGCAGTACGAAATTGATGCTTTGCCCATTGGCGGATTTTTGATACAGCTTTTTCTCTTGACGGTTTGCTGAACAAGTTATAAGGTAGTTTCAATGTATTATGGAGGGCCCTATGCCGGCAATTGCATCTCTTGAGGATTTAAAAGCTGCCCAGAAAGACCTTCTGGAGGCAAAGAACCACCGATGACGGACAGCATTGGAACGTGTCTCCCAGTCTTTTGCGCAGGCGGGAGTCACCTGAGAACGCGGATTTTGCGAAGGCTAACTTGATTCCTTTTAAGAAGAGATAAGACGGACACATTCGGAGAAGATGATCAATGCTAAATCCTTCCCACCCTCACCTTTTCTTCGGAGGATGGGAAGGATTTAAGAAGTTAGCAGTAGTTTATCTACCCTTTTTGGCTTGGTTTATAGTGAAGATCTGACCGCCGATCGTCAGAGTTCCTTTCCTGGGACTTTTGTTACTATTGGGGGCAACAGTATAGCCTACAGTCCCATTTCCCGGGCCGCCCACCGATGTAATGGTGATCCAGCCGGCCCCGCTGGTAGCTGTCCAGGAGGGGCACCCGTTCCCCGCAACCGTCACACTTACCGTTCCTGTGCCCCCGAAAGAACTAAAGGATTGGCCGGTAGGAGAGATGGAATACGAACAACCACCCTCTTGAGTTACAGTAACGGTCTGGCTGGCAATCGTTAGGGTCCCTGTTCTCGAGGAAGTACCAGTATTGGCAGAAGTCGAATAGTTGACAGTCCCCGTTCCCGTCGCGCTGCTGTTGGAGGTCACAGTAATCCAGTTAGCATTGCTAACGGCTGTCCATGAACATCCATCTGAGGTGGTTACACTGACGCTCCCTGGACCCCCCGAGGCGCCAAACGCTTGACTGATTGGGGCGATGGAGAAGGTGCACTTTTGCCCGTCCTGAGTCACCGTATAGGTCTGGCCCGCTATGGTCATCGTTCCGGTCCGGGGTGTGGTGGAATTCGCAGAGACCGAATAGGCGACTGTTCCGCTCGCTGTGCCACTCTTCCCGGAGGTGATGGTTATCCAGGCAGCATTGCTCACTGCAGTCCAGCTACATCCGGCCGAAGCTGTAACCTGGACTTGACCCGTTCCCCCGGAGGAACCGAACGGTTGTCCCGTGGAATTGAGAGAATAACTGCAGGCGGAACCGTTCATGTAGGCAATGGTCCAATCCCCGAAATTTACAGCACTGTTCAATTCAGAATAGGCAATCTTGAAAAATCCGCCCTCTCCCCATCCTGCTCCCCAGCTATTTTTGACGATGAAATACTGGCCTACATCATCGTAGCCAACGATCAGTATTGCATGGTAACCCGCAAGACTTCCCGTGGCATAGGAATATACCCCGCCGCTGTAATAAAAAAAGTCATTATAAACAGCCATCGTTGTTGGTAGAGGACCGTAGCTGGCCAGGCCGTTCTTAAGGCCATCGACCGTTGGAGAACTGGTAGCTACATAGCTCCAGCTCTTGATCTTATAGGTGGAAGCCTGCCAATTGGAACAGGCGTAGCCGCAGCTCCCATCGGTGGCCGTATAGTAATAACAGCTCTCCTGAGGTAAACCTGTATCCCGGACAAAATTGGCAGCTTGATCCACTGAACCGCCCCCGCAACTCCCTGCACCGCTACAGGAGACCATCACCTGCTCACTCAGGTTCAAATCAACGTTGGGTGAATTACTTGAAATCAGGACGGATGACTCCAGCCCCGCAGTGGCGGCAAAAGCCCAACAACTTCCGCACCCCCCCTGGTTCCTGACGCCTGTCACAAAGCCGTTAATCCGCCAATCCAGGCTGGTCGCCAGAGCATAGGCTTGCTCCCCGGTTTGAAGAACTTCCTCGTAGGCCGATTGCACAGGAAGAATCAAGGAAGCCCGTTTTTTCCTTTGAGCAGGAGCTAATATTGAAACAGATGTATCAGCGGCTATCCATTTGGCGCCTTTTTCCTTGATGGCATGACGAACATCATCAAGTTCACGGGCCAAAGACAAGTTGCCGATCAAAAGAATCGAGAGAAAAACCATTCCGAGCACTAAAAACATCCTTTTTCTGTTCATTCCTCGCTCCTTTCTTCTTTCTCTGTCATTAAGTTTTGAGTTTCACCAAAAAATCCAATAGGTTCTTCTACACGGGTCAGGGTCTCCATCCATTTCTTCCAGTTAGAGGGGAAGGCAATCGATTGGGCAATTCTGATATTTCTCAGATCCCTATTTTTCTATGGCAGTGGGCTGCGAGAATTGTGCCAAGGAGGGTAAGATATTGATAGATAATTTATCAATAAAATCATGCTATTCTCCTGTATAATCATGTCTTAATTGATCCCTAAAATAAGATCTTTATATATCCCCATATAGGAAGTAGATTGGAACTTTTGTCCAAATAAATTGCATTTTTTGCGGGGGATGTTTGAACTCGCTCGGTCCTCGCTGATAGGAGAGAGAATGAAGCTTTGACTCAACGTGAGTATTGTCTGTTCCGGATGTATGGTTAAGATAGAACTTGTCAGAATGAACAGAGAGGCGTTCTTACAGGGATACGGCTACGGGAGTAGAGGCGTATCATCTGATTCAGATCCTTGCTTTGACCTGGAAAGACCTCAGAGTATTCTTAAAAGATTGGCGTGTTCGAATGAACGTGAGCAGTGGTTATAAGGTAGAGGTGAGCACCTCTTTTAACGCAGACAGGACCCTATCGATCTCATCCCTGGTGATGACGAGAGGAGGGAGAAGCCGGATTACCGTGGCACCGGCAAGGAGTACAATGACGCCTCTTTCCATGAGGCGCTGAACGTATGGGCCAGCCTTTTCCTTGAGCTCGATGCCCAGCATGAGGCCAAGGCCCCTCACTTCACGAATTCTCTCGCTTTTATTGGCCCGGAGTTCCTCCAGAAAGTATTCTCCCAGGGTCCTGGCCCTTTCGGGTAGCCGCTCACGCTCGATGACCTCCAGGGAGGCCAGGGCAGCAGCACACGCAAGCGGGTTGCCTCCAAAGGTAGAAGTATGGCTCTTCATGGGGACATGAACCGCATCCGAGCAGAGCACCGCCCCCATCGGAATGCCCCCTGCCAGCGATTTGGCCACGCATAGGATGTCCGGTTCCACAAACTGCTCGCACGCAAAAAGAGTACCGGTCCTGCCAAAGCCTGTCTGCACTTCGTCAAGAATAAGGAGGATCCCTTTTTGGTCGCAAAGCTCCCGGATCTGCCGGAAGTAAGCCTTGTCCCCGACCCGGACCCCGCCTTCCCCCTGGACCAGTTCGAGGATAACCGCAGCCGTTTCTCCATTGACCGCTTCGCTCAGCTTCTGGAAGTTATTGAAGGCCACATGTTTTACGCCGGGCATCATCGGCACGAAAGGCTTCTGGTATTCCTCTCCCCATGTGGCGGCAAGGGCCCCGAAGGTCTTCCCATGAAATCCCCTCATCGCAGCGATGATTTCCCCTTTCCCAGTGCTGGCCCGGCTGAACTTGAGGGCGCCTTCAACGGCCTCGGCACCGGAATTACAAAAGAAGACCCGCCTGAGCCTCGGAGGGCTCAGAGAGATGAGCCTTTCGGCAAGCCTTGCCCGGACCGGGTTGTAGAACATGCCGTAGCAGTTTCCCAGGGCAAGATACTGCTCGTAGATCGCCTTGGCCACTTCCTCGTGGCCGTGGCCGATATTGGAGACCCCTACGTTTGAGGCGCAGTCGATGTATTCCCGTCCCTGGTCGTCATAGAGTCTCGCGCCTTTACCCCTGACCAGGACGACATCCCGGCGGGGATAGACCGGAAGCTCGTAACGGTCTTCAAGGTCCTTTGGGGTCATTGGACTTGTGGGGGTCATTCGATCACCGTTCCCTTCCCTGAAAGGGCGTCTGCCACGGGATGTTCCCCGCGTCCGTCCGCGATGATCACCCTGCTTGCCCCATGCTCGAAGAGCTTTCTGACGGCCAGCATCTTCCGCTTCATCCTGCCGTCCACCTGCTGCTCCCGGGCTTCCAGATCCGCCGCCGCAATCTTTTTGATTAAGCTCCTTTCATCCTCCTTGGTTTCAAGGAACCCTGGGGCCTCGATCAGGTTGATGACCGTATCGGCACGCATGGTCTTCTGGAGGACTCTTACGACGTCGTCGTTTTCCGTGTTGATGGCGTTATTCTGCTCGTCAATAATGGGGACCGTGAGGATGGGCACATAGCCATGATCCAGCAGGAGATCCAGGAGGCCCTTGTTGACCGCCTCGGGTTTACCCGAATAATCTCGAAGGATTTTCAATTTACCGTCCTGGTAGACACGGATTCCCTTGTTTCGCACACCCTGGACCGCCTTTCCGTCCAGACCGGAGAGTCCAACTGCGTTGATCCCATGCTGGTGGCAGAGTTCCACGATCCGCTTGTTCCTCACACCCGCATAGGCCATCATCATCTGATCGATCAGGTTCTCATCCGAATAAACGCTTGAGTATCCGGAGACCGAGGTGATGACCTTCTTGGGCTGTCCCAGGTCTTCTGCCAGTTTATCCCGAGGGCGTTTGCGCCGTGGACGATGATGAACTTCTCCTTGAGTTGGGTAAGATCGTGGATAATCCCCTGAAGATTGATCCCGCCTCCTCCGCCGATCTTGATAATGATCATTTACCATACCTTCACAGTTTCATTGGCGATGCCCCGCCAACCCTCTTCGGAAGGGTAGACCTCCGAGCAGATGACCAGTTCAGGGCCTTCCTTATAACGGATCGTAAAGTACTCCTCATCCTCGCTAAAAAAAGTGGAGAGGTAGATTGCCCTTTCTTTTACCATGATGATGTTCATGGCCCGGATGTATCTCGTTCGATTCCTGATGAGCCCCGCGGCCTTCTTCAAGGCGGCCAGAGTATCCCCGGTATCGAAACGGCGGATGAAGTTGAAGATCTTCTCAGCCCCGATCCGCCCCTGTTCCCGGATCTTCACTCCTCTCAGTTCACCGTTGAAGATAAAGACCCTTTCCCCGTCGGAGAAGGGCATGTTGTTTTCAACGACGATGTCTCTGTCCTCAAAAGCGCTCCGGGCGTGGGCAATGAGGAGGGAAGTCGGTGGAAACCGGGAGTAATCGTCATCCCATACAGGACAGATGTTTCTGTAGATCTGCCAGCGTTGCCCTTCGTCCTTCCATGCGCACCCCCAGCCGTGTCCCTGGTATTCTTTGCTGTTCAGGGCTATGAGTGCGAATCGGGCCAAGTGGCCTGCAGGATCGAACGGCTCCTGTGATCGTACGACGAGAAGTCTGCACATCTCAGATGGGATGGAGGCCGGCAAAGGTGAGACCTGCTGTTTCTTCGAAGCCGCACATGACGTTCATCGCATGAACTGCCTGACCGGCCGCTCCTTTCATGAGGTTATCGATGGCTGAAACGACGACAAGCCTGGTGCCATCCAGTTCGAAACCGATATCGCAGTAATTGGTGCCGGCAAGGATCTTAGGCTCGGGGAAACGGTAGATGCCCTGCTTCTCCTTAACAATCCGGATGAAGGGTTCCTGCCCGTAGACCTGGCGATAGGTCTTCCAGATCTCCTTTTCCGTAGTCTCTGGCTTCACAAAGAGATGGGCTGTGACCAGGATCCCCCGCACCATCTCGATAGAGGTCGCAGAAAAATGGATCTTGTGGCCAAGTTCCTGCTCCATTTCCGCGATGTGACGGTGCCCCGTTGGCTTGTAGGAACGAACGCACCCGCTCCGCTCCGGGTGATGGGAGCCCTCGCTCACCGCATTTCCCCCTTCCGACGAACCGCACTTGGCTTCGGCCACAACGGGCAGGGCCGTGTCGACCACGTCCAGTTTGAAGAGTGGCCAGAGGGGCAGGATCGTAGCCGTGGCATTGCACCCCGCGCCGCTGATGTAACGAGCCCTTCGCATCTCCTCCCGATGGAGTTCCACGTTTCCGTAAACGAACTGTGGGAGCTTACCTGGGTGGGCATGCTCAATCCCATACCATTTTTGGTAGACGGACGGATCTTTGAGCCTGAAGTCAGCAGAGAGATCGATGATCCTTTCCGCCAGGCCGCTCAAATCATCGAACCTCTGCATGGACTGGGTATGGGGCAGGGATACGAAAAGGAGATCCGTCTTTTCGAGGTCTTTAATGGTACAGAAATCCAGGGAAGTTCTCCTCCGAAGATTAGGATGAACCTTCGTCACTGGCTTTCCTGCATTTCTTTCGGAGGTTACCTGATGGACCTCGACCACAGGATGGTCCAGGAGGAGTCTGAGAAGCTCGCCACCGCTGTAACCGGATGCCCCAACGATGCTGACCTTCATCTTCTCCCCGCCTCCAGTACGTAGTCCACGACCTTCGCGGGAATGTTGACTCCTGTGACATCAATGCTGTTTCGGAATTCCATGGTATAGTTGACTTCGTTGATGGAGAATCCTTCCTGGGTCTCGAAAACATCAATCGCCACCACTCCTCCTCCAACCGCCTGGGCGGCCTGGACCGAGATGTCATGAAGCTCCTTCGTCACCGGACAATTCGAGGTCGTCGCTCCCCGGGCCGTGTTGGTGATCCAGTGCTTGGAGTGCCGATAGATGGCGCAAATACACTGATCCCCGACGACGAAGCTCCGGATGTCCCTTCCGTGCTTCTCCACATATTCCTGAATGTAGAAGATGGAATGATGATAGCTCCCCAAGATCTCTTTGTGTTCCAGGATGGCTTCCGCCGCATCGCGGTCATTGACTTTCGAGATCAGCCTTCCCCACGAACCGGTATTCGGTTTGATGACGCATGGGTAGCCCAACTCATCCATTGCCTTGAGGGCCGATTCTGGGGTGAAGGCAAGATAACAGCGGGGCGTGCGTACCCCGGCCTTGATGATGGCCTGGGTGGTTAAAAACTTGCTCCCGCAGACCTCGGCCACCTGATAGGTATTGACCGTAGGAATACCGAAGTCCTCGAAGATCTTGATGGAGTGGATGGCCCTCGAATGGTTAACGCACCGCTCGATGACCACGTCCAAATCGTACCTGTTCTTATGAAGGTCGAAGACCTGTTCCCTGTCGTCGATACTCTCCACTTCGACGCCGGGTCGGCTCCTCAATTCGTCCAAGAGGAGTTTTTCCTCCTTCCTTATGATGGAATGTAAGAATCCTACTCTCATCTCCTCAACTCCTCTCTTACTCCCCCCAGTCTTCCTCCTCTTGTGGAGCCTCCTGAACAGTGTCTTTGCCCGTCACCTCCAGCTCGGACCCACAGTCGTTGCAGGTGATGATTTCCCCTTTCTCCGCGCCCTCGGCCAACTTAAAATCAGCTCCACAGACGGGACATTCTGCCATGTCGACACCTCCTACCTGATTTCGGGTCAAAATTATTTATACTATATTCCAATGTCAACCCTCAAGTCCCGAGGGCAACCGAGGCAAGAACTGTCAACAACCGATGATCAAACGGTGTGCGAAGCGGCTTTAACAGTAATCCTATCCTCCAGCAAGCATAAGGACAAGGTGAATTTCGTCGCCGTCCTTAACAGGTTTGATGAGTTCATTGGGGTATGCGCTGACATGATTAAGATAGACTTCGACAATGTTGAGCAGTTTATCTTTTTTGACAAATAGCGCTTTCTCCAGTCCAGGAAACTGCTTGATGAGCTGGTTCAGACATTCACCGACCGTAATTCCCTCCGTTGCTACCACCTCCAATCCGTTGGTAAACTGTCGATGAGTTGCGTGGATGTGTACCTTCACAGACATGCCCTATTCCTTTCTCATGAGAGATCCGAATTGATCGCAGCCACACCATCCTATCCCTTTAACAGGGTGTGGGCAACGACTCTCCTCTGGATCTGATTCGTTCCTTCAAAGATCTGGATGACCTTTGCATCCCTCATCATCCGCTCAACGGGATGGCTCTTGGTCAGACCCTCCCACTGTAAGATCTGTACGGCATCCGTGGTCACCTTCATGGCCACATCGGAGGCAAAATATTTCGCCATTGCTGAAAACATCTGAACCGGGACGCCCTTGACCTTCTCATCCATCATTCTTGCCGATTTATAGACCAGGGCCCTCGCCGCCTCGATCTCAACAGCCATATCCGCTAATTGAAACTGAATGCCACAGACCTCATCCCTTTTCTTTGCCCAATCCCTTTCCCGACCGTATTGAATCACATAGTCCAAAGCTCCCTGGGCCAATCCCACTGCCTGGGCAGCAATGGCAGGTCTGGATCGATTCAACGTTCTCATCATGAGCCACCAACCCACTCCCTCATCGCCGACCCGTTGGGAGACTGGCACCTCCACATCGCTCAGGACCACCTCTGTCGTGTTCGATCCTCGAATTCCCATCTTATTTTCAGTCTTTCCAACGGAAAGTCCGGAAGATCCCTTTTCGACTACAAACCCTGTGATCCCTTCCATCTTTTTCCCAGGATTGGTGGTGGCAAAAACCGTGTAGAAATCAGCTACCCCTCCATTGGTGATGAAACACTTTGTCCCGTTTAGAAGATAATGACCATCCTTCAGGATTGCTTTTGTTCGAATGGACGCGGCGTCAGAACCTGCTTCCGGTTCAGTTAAGCAGAAACAAACAAGTTTTCCCTCTCTCACGATCTTTGTTAAATAATTCTTCTTCAGTTCCTCTGTTCCCCCCAAGGCGATGGGCATGGTTCCAACGGCTTGAACGATGACCAGGAGAGATGAAGAGGCGCAATATTTTGCAATCTCTTCTGCAACCAGGCAAAAAGAGGTGATGTCCGCATCCCTTCCCCCGTATTCTTTTGGGATAAGGAGACTTAGGAACCCTTCCTTAGCAAAGACATCGACAATATCCCAGGGAAATTCTCCCTTCCCATCGATCTCATCAGCACGGGGGGCGACAACTTTCTTTCCCTACCTCCTGTGCTCTCTTTCTCCATTCCTCTCTCTTCAGCTCGATCTCATCCATTTCTCATCTCCTCATTTACATACTCCATCCGCCCGAAACCTCCACCATTGCTCCAGTCACAAAACTGGCTTCATCGGAGGCTAAAAAAGCCACCACGTTGGCAACCTCTTCAGGCTGACCTATCCGTCCCATCGGAGTGTTTTCGATAATCATATTCCGATATTTTTCCGCCATCTTGGCAATGGTTGGAGTCAGGATCAATCCTGGAAGAACCACATTTACATTGATCTGGTAACGTCCAAGCTCTTTCGCCACACTCTTTGTGAGGCCAAGAATCCCGGCCTTGGCCGAGGTATAGCTGATCTCTGCGACGGCTCCGGTTTTTCCCCAAAGTGATGAGATATTCACAATCTTCCCGCGCTGCCTTTCAATCATGTGGGGAGCAACAGCCTGGATGCAGTTCAGTGTTCCTTTCAGGTGAACCCCAAGCACAGCGTCCCAATCTTCCTCTTTGAGATTTAGAAGCGAGGCGCCACGATCAAAGCCCGCATTGTTCACGAGGATATCGATTCGGCCCCAATCGCTCAAAACCTGCTCTACCATTTCCTTCACTTGTTTCTGATCCGCCACGTCCACAGGAATTGCCATTGACTCTCTACCGATCGCCATGATTTCCTTTGCCGTCTGAGGGCCAGTATCAGGATTCTTTTCAGCGATGACAATATCTGCACCGTCTCGGGCCAACTTGAGAGCAATAGCACGGCCCAGCCCCTGCCCCGCCCCTGTAACAATTGCTTTTTTGTCTTTTAACCGCATCAACCCACTCCAGCCAAGTCAAGAGAGATGGTGATACCCGAAAATTTCCAAGATTTTAACAGATAGGAACAAAGACCGTCAATGTATATAGTTTTTAAAGTTGAGAGGATAATTTATCTGGGCACAATCATAATTTAAGCTATGCTTATTCGCAGTATATTAGAAGAGATCTTTCTTTTTGAGGATGTTATTGTAATCCTTACCACTCATTGGACACTTATACAGGTCGACTACTTGGTTTAATGTGTCCAACCTTAACTGCCTTTTCATTTGTTTCAGAAGATTATCCCCATAGGTCTTAAAATGACTTCCGTGTGAGGTATGGGTGAAGATGCCGGTTCGTTTTCCCTCCACTTCATGGTAAAAATAGCAATGATGAGAATCTTCCCTTTTAAACCCCTTGGTAACCAATGAAGACTCGATTTCACTCCGGTCAATCTGCACGGCTATTCTTCCACTAAAAGGCCTTCATAAATTCCTTTTAACCTTATAGCATCTCCTGTAACTTGAGACCAATCCAATTTTTTGTAGTATTGATAGAAATGGATAATATGTAAACCAAGACATTAGAAAAATCCCCTCTAATCTTTTCATAAAAAATATCCCTATTGCATTCAACCCCCGGTTCTCCTGGAAACCTTACTTCAAATACGACTTCCACAAGAGGGGAATTGGGATAGATTTCCTTATATTCAGCCATATTCGACTCTCTATTAATATTTTATACCACTTTTTCCCGTTTCTTTAAACATAAAAATAATCCGCCCGGTCAAGATTAACAATCTCCTCTCTAAATTTCATTGACTCTTCCTTGTCAACATATTGCTCACACCCAAATTGAAAGAATTTCCAATCACCTGTAATCGTTAGAGACGATTTAGAATAAATTCAATTGCTCATTGTTTTTTCTATCAGGACGGATGGTCATCGGCCCCTTCTTATTAATGAACGATTCTAAATCTAATTCTTCTGATTTAAGCTTTTTATACCAATGCCTTATGGCATCAAAAAAGAGTAAATTCCAATTATCTTTTTAAAACCGTTCGGAGAACATCGGTGATTTTTTCTTCTGGTTAAACTGTTCTTCCCTTTCTTCAGGGATGCCCAAATACTTGGGAACTTCTGGATTAATATTAGACCCTCTCAATAATCCACTGGTCATGGACGTCGAAAATTCGATTTCAAATAAAATGGAATGACAACGGCAGACAGGGTAGCAGAATTACTCATCCCCCTCACCCTTCCCCTCTCCCGCCAGGGGAGAGGGTAGGAGTAAGAGGGGACATTTACTATAGGGGGAAGGTGGGATTTGTGATTATTCGTCTTTCCAGGTGGGTTTGCGTTTTTCCAAAAAGGCCTTGAGGCCTTCTGTGGCATCATGAGTCTTCATGAGCCTCTCGAGGTAAATCTGCTCAATGTTTGTGAGACCTTTATCAAGATCATCATTGAGCCCTGCGAGTGCTGCTTCTTTCGCCAGCTTCAGGACAATGCCACTCAACTTTGTAAATTTTGCAACAAAGGCCTCCACCTCCTGGCTCAAGGAGGCTTCAGGGACAACTTTATTGACCAGTCCCAGGCTAAACGCATCCTGGGCGCTGATCGTATCTCCAGCGAGGATGAGTTCCATCGCCTTTTTTCGTCCCATGATCCTCGGAAAGATCAATACCGCTATAGGAGGAAACACCCCTACCTGAATCTCGGGTTGCCCAAACTTGGCCTTTTCAGTCGCGATGACCATATCGCAGTAGAGGGCCAATTCGCAACCGCCTCCGAGAGCGGAGCCATTGACGACCGCAATCGAAGGAACTCCCAATCTGTCCATGAGCCGAAACATCTGATGAAAAGCAGCGATCATCTTCGGACCCAGGTCTCCCAGGTGGTCCGCCACCTCTGCACCCACGGAGAAGGCCTTACCCATGGCTTGAATGACAAGAAGCTTTAATCCCTTCTCTTTCATCAAGCCCTCAAGATAGGCACCAATCTCTTCCATCATCTCGATGTTCAGCCAATTGAGGGGAGCCCGGTTCAAGGCTAAAAATGCTACCCCATCCTTCATTTCGGTCTGGATATACTTAAAAGCCATTGGGTTCACCTCCTTCTCCATCACCAATTTCCTCCTTTGGTGGGAAGGAATATATGGGATGAGGCATGGTTCGAAAAGCTCACCATGAATCACCCTAAGTCTGTCGAAAGGTCACCCCCACCACATTAGATTTTAAATCTAACAGTGATCAGGGCTCAACTTCTCTCTTCAAGGAGAGGGGAAAAAGGGGCAGGATAAGATACCCTCTGAGTAGGAAAGGATTTCCTAGTCCAAAGGGTATCTTATTTTTCGAATCAATTACCAAGGTGTCTTATCCGATTCCTTCAGTTATTTTTTCGGCTTGGGCAATACCATCTCCGCCAGTTCCTCGTTGTAGATGTGACCTTTGGCAATCTGTCGGCGTAATTCAATGTGGTCGATGACGCCTGACCCTGTCAATTTCTGCGTGTTAAAGGCATTAAACCCAAGCCAGGCATCCCCGTTCATATTAGCACCCAGCCAGTAGGTAGCATGAACCTTAGTCGTATCCCAGAAGAATTTCTTTTTTATTCGAACAGTCTCTACCGACTTCATGAGACAAAGGGGAAAGGTATTCGCAAGGGTCCATATCATACCGTTGATGTAGTTATCTAATAATGTCCAATCCGTTTTCAGAGTTTTCAAGTAATCCATGGCCTTTTTCGCTTCATCACCAGTCTTCATTTCCCCGTAGACGATCTCGCCATTTTCCACATACTTGTCGCTGATTACGCGAGGATCTCTCACCCAGTTTCCATCTTTATCTTTTTTAATCGGAAGGGCCTTTGTGATCAATCCCAGCCGCTCCATCTTATATGCGCTCCACGGAATGTTGGAGATGCAGTTCCACATCGCCTGTTCTATGCTCAAGTTCCAGGGCAAAAAGTCTGTGGAACCACCATCGGGTGAGGAACCAGCTCTTGTACCGGCCTGACCGAAGATAGCGGTATCCGCAGACACATTGAGGTCACACGCCTGACCAATTTCCTGACCGCCAGCAATCCGCATCCCGTTGATCCGGCAGATGACTGGGACCCGGCAATTCAATATCCTATCGACCATGCCCGAGAAAAGATCCATATAATCGGCATAATCCTTAGGCCTTCGTGTGTAGTATTCGGCATACTCTTTAGTATTCCCACCGGTACAAAAGGCCCTGTCACCGACAGCAGTGAATACGGCTACCACAATTGATTTGTCTACGGACGCCCTATGAAATCCTGCAATGACGCCTTTCACCATTTGTGTCGTGTAAGAATTAAATTGGTCAGGGTTATTGAGGGTAATCCATGCCGTGTAAAGATCCGGCACAACATTTCCCTTCGGATCGAGCAAGGGTTTCTTCTCGTATGTGGTACAGGGTGGTGTGGTTCCAAAAAATTGATCCCCAAACAGATTATGATCTTTCGGTTCATTATCTCTTACCAACCAATCTAATGCCATACAAATACCTCCTTTCTATTTTCTGTACTATGCTTGCTCTGAACCCTATTGGTTCAGGTGATTGAGGTTTAAGTCTAAAAATCAGGTGTTAATACGATCCTCTTTTCCGGTGATCCAGCCTTATGAACCTCTTCAAAAACGGATTGGATCTGGCTCATGGGTCGGGTTTCAACAAAGGGAGCAATGTTAATCTTCTTTGAGAGAACCATATCCAGGACGACCGGATAATATTCGGGCAGGCAACCCCATGTCCCAATGATCTCCGCATCAAAGGCCATGAGCCGGGATATGCTGTACTCGCTCTTCGCCATTCCAAATCCGATCACGACCAGTTTGCCAGTGAAGGAAAGAAGCTCCAAAGCAATCTCCTGTCCTGCTTTGGTAGCCGCTCACCTCGAAGATCTTCCAGCCATAGCCTGCCTCAAGACCATTCTTCTTACAGATCTCTCGAAATTCGTTCCGGAGGTCCTTGATCGCCTTGTCCTGGGAGCTGATCACAAAATCCGCCCCGTAATTTAGCGCTCGCTGCAATTTCTGAGGGTTCCTGGCAATGCCGATGACTGCTTTTGCGCCTAATGCCTTTGCAGTCTGAGCCATGTAGACACCGACCCCTCCTGTAACCCCGATAATAATGACATTATCCCCGGGCTGAAGATCTGCCCTTTTTGCCGCTTGATAGGGGGTCGTTCCGGCATCAGCAACAACGGCCAAATGTTCCAGAGGAATGCTGCCCCGATTCTTCACCTCGCAGAGGTCGACGGAGGGAACAGGAATATGACTTGAGAAACCCCCAAAAACTCCGAGACTATTTCCGGGCATCTTCTGCACTAAACAACGATTCCCTCTACCGGTTTTGCAGAGGTAACATTTTCGGCAGGGCATGACTGCAGGGATGATCACTTCCTTCCCAACCCATTTCTCATCGCCCGCCACTACCGTCCCACTGATCTCGTGGCCGAGGGTCAGGGGGGGTTTCTGAACAGTGGGCACCCCGTCGAAAAAGTAACCCAGGTCAGTATGGCAAACGCCACACCCTGCTACCTTGACCAACACTTCATCGGATCCCAGGGATGGAACGGAAATGGATGCCTTTGCCAGCTTGCCAGGCTTTACCTCTCCTGTTTCTTTATTTTTGGTTGTCGGCTGAACCATTTGCCAAGTCTCAATCTTTTCTGGTATTGCTGCCATGTTTTCTCACCCCCTCCTTTCTTAATTGCGTTGCAGTTCCAAACGGATGATTTAAACGAATCCCTCCTTTCTTCAAGATTTCAGATTGCAGATTTTAGATTGTGGATTCCAATTTTTCATTTTTGAATTTTGCACTTTGAATTTTACATTTTATTAGGTCATCCCGTATCCACCATCCACGCAGAGGAGTTGGCCGGTGATGTAATTCGATTCCTCCGAGGCAAAAAAGACGAAGGCAGGAACCACCTCTTCTGGCTCAGCAAATCGGCCCAGGAGAATCCGGCCCGCATAAATCTCCTGAAGCTTGGGATCGGTTCGTATCTTCTCGGTCATTTCAGTGCTCACGATCCCCAGGGAGATCACATTCACGGTGACTCCATAACCTGCCAATTCTCGGGCTGCCGACTTGGTTAAAGAAAGGATTCCTCCTTTAGCTGCGCTGTAATTGATCTGGCCTTTTGTTCCTACCAGGCCGGCGACGGAAGTCACATTGATGATCTTTCCGTACTTCTTCTCCATCATATACTTCGAAACCGCCTGGATGCAGAGAAAAGGACCTTTCAAATGGATATCCACGACTTCGTCCCACTGCTCTTCAGTCATCTTGTGGAGCATGGCCGTTCTCGTTGCACCGGCGTTGTTAACCAGAATGTCAATCTTTCCAAACTGATCGATCGCCGTCTGAACGATTCGCTCGACATCGGCCTTCACCGCTACATTTCCTTTTACAGCCACAGCCTTTCGCCCCATCTTTTTGACCCTTTCAACGACTTCCTGGGCCGGCTGATCCTTGCTCGCATAATTGACGATGACGTCCGCCCCTTCCTTTGCATAGCCAAGGCAAATCGCCCTTCCAACCCCTCTGCCACCTCCCGTGACAATTGCGGCCTTTCCTTCCAGTCTTCCCATGGAATCACCCCCTAAAAAATAAGATGCTGCGTGACCCTCCCCTTCCAGGCATCGCAGCATTTCCATTTGAACGGATTGATCACTTCCATTCCCTCCCTTTCCTTCGCAAATCGGGAAACGATCGATTCAATTTCTAGATCAACCCTCTCTATCTTGAAAGCCCATTTCTATCTTAATGTCTTTAAGCGAGAGGGCCTACCACGGGAACCATTTTCAAGTGAGATTCAGTTCCAGATTGATCATCTCCCCTCCCCTTGAAAACCCCATGGCACGAAAAAAATTGAGGAGGTCCCAATCACTCCAGTTAACCAGAGTGTAAACAATGGTCACACCGATAGCCTTGAGGTTTTTGATAAACTCCTGGCTCAGTTTGCGGGCGACCCCCTGCTGCTGATAGGCGGGATCGACGCCGATGGTGCTGATCCATCCCACCGTATCCGGGACGTTAAATTCCCCTCCACTCACTTCACCCAAAATGAACCCAATGACTTTTCCTTCATATTCCGCAACGAGACAGGAGAGGGGATAATGGGCATTGGAAAGCTCGATCTGCTGTTTCCAGTAACTCCACCTATGCTTTTCCGAGGACCTTTCGGTCAATCTCGACGATCGCCTCCAGGTCCTCCTCATTGAAACTCCGGATAGTCACTCTTTCGATAAAATTCTCTTCCATCTCGCTGATCACGCCTATTCGATCACTGCAAGCGTCTGCTCTGCCTCAACCTCCTGGCCGGGACTGATATGAATCTCCTTCACTGTTCCAGTTACCGGTGACACCACGGGCATTTCCATCTTCATTGCTTCCAACACTGCAATTTGATCGTTTTCCTGGACCTTGTCTCCCACTTTGACGGAGACCGAAACAATCTTTCCTACCATGGGTACGGTTACGGGTGTTCCCATCATGTTCCTCCTCTTCTTCAAGAAATGGTTACTTTGATCCTAACGCGTGCCTTGCGATAATCATCTTTTGTATATTGGATGTCCCCTCGACAATCTGAAAGGACTTAGCATCTCGAAAGTACCGTTCCACAGGATATTCCGTTGAGAAACCATAAGATCCAAAGATCTTGACCGCCGTATTGGCAGCTCGAACCGCCACCTCCGCAGCATAGAATTTTGCACAAGAGACCTCGATCGTATTCTTTGCCCCCTGGTCCCGATTCCATGCAGCCCGGTGGACGAGCAATCGCGCTGCCTCCTCTTCCACATACATCTCTGCAATCTGTTCCTGAATCATCTGAAAACTGGCAATGGGTTGGCCGAACTGCTCGCGTTCATTGGCGTATCGAACAGAATGTTCAAGGCAGGCCCTTGCCACCCCTACGGCTCTTGCAGCCGAGGACAGTCGTGGTATTGTCCAACATGGACATGCAGATCTTAAATCCATCTCCTTTTTTACCAACGAGGGCATCCTTGGGCAACTTCACATCCTCAAAGACGATCTCACCGGTAGGAGCGCAGAAGAGGCCCAGTTTTGTGTCGATGGCCTTTTGGGTAACCCCGGGAGCATGCATATCCACCATAAAAGCAGATATCCCTTTATGCTTTGCTGCCCGGTCTGTATAGGCATAAACTATAGCCGACATCTGCCACCGGCACCCCTGAGATCCACATCTTGGTTCCGTTCAGAATAAATCCGCCTTCCACTTCCTGGACTTGCGATTTCATGGAGGCGACATCGGAACCTGTATTGGCCTCCGTAATCGCAAAACAGCCTAACCAGTCGGCATTGATCAGTTTGGGGATATACTTTTCCCGCTGTTCTTCTGTTCCAAAATTAAGAAGAACGGACTGGATGGAGTTCATCTGGAGATTGAACGGGAGTCCCCACGAAGGTGATATTCTTGCAACCTCTTCCGTCATCACGGACGCTGCGAGGTAACCGCTCTCATTTCCGCCGTACTTTTCAGGGGCAGATACATCCAAAAAAACCTAATCTTGCCATTTCTTTTACAATTTCTTTTCGGAAGCGGTGCTCCTTTTCATCCTCTTCCATTGTTGGAGCGATCTTCTTTTCTGCGAAATTTTTAGCCATTTCACGCATTGCTTCTTGTTCATCTGTCAATTTAAAATCCATGAAGTCCCTCCTTCTGATTGAGATTGTGCAAAAAATAACAAACTTAGTTTTTTTTGTCAAGGAATTTTTATTAGGAACGGAAGACATCGTATTCATTTGTATTTTTTTAAAATGTTGACAAGTGCCTAATTTTAGCGATTTATCAGAGAATTTTGAAAGCCTATTCGGCAATTACAGAGCCCAGATGAGAACCAAAATAGAACAACAATCTAATAATATTAACTAGTTAAATCAGAAATATTACCCTGCCTCCATATATAGTATTATGCATGTATGGTGGATAAAACTGCGGATAAAAATCACACACATTGAGAGACTTGAATATCGAGATTCTTGACAAAGGGGGAAGGATGGGCGATAAAAAGTTGATGAGGATTATGGGGTTAGATGTTGGCTCCCGGACAATCGGGGTTGCAATCAGTGATGAACTGGGGATAACAGCTCAGGGTCTCAAGACAATCAGACGGAAGTCATTTGCAGAAGACATTGGAGAATTGATCAGGATCATCCAACAATTCGATGTCAAAAAGGTTGTGGTTGGGCTTCCGAGAAATATGGATGGGACAATAGGAAAACAGGCTGAAATGATCTTCCAATGGATCAAGTCTCTTCAAGAAAAGATAACACTTCCTGTCGTGACCTGGGACGAAAGGCTTTCTACTGTCGGAGCTTCAAAAATCCTGCTCGAAGCGGACCTCTCACGACAGAAAAGAAAGGGGGTAATCGATAAACTTGCCGCCGTGCTCATTCTCCAAGGCTATCTGGACCGCATGAGGAATCGAACGGATGAACCTGTGTCCCCGACATAGGAGAATTTTTATCCTTCTCCTTTTGTCTCTCTTTTTATTCATCCTCTCTGCCTGTTGGTTTCTTTTCGTCCCCCCTTTTGGCATTCCATCGACCAGAATTGTTTATATCAAGAAAGGAATGCACCTCAGGCAGATTGCCGAACTGCTTCAGGAGGAAGACGTCATTCGAAATAGACATTTTTTCATTTTGATCACGACCCTCCTCAAGAAAAAGGCTCATATCAAAGCAGGAGAATATGAATTTGACCGCCCGATTCAACCATTAGAAGCCTTGGACATCCTGGTGAAGGGACAGGTAAAGCGCCATCTCGTTACCATTCCGGAAGGATTTACCCTTTCTCAAATCGCTCAACTCCTGGAAGATCAAAAAATCGTTGAGAAAGAGGAGTTCCTCCAGAAGGCTTCTTCACCTGTTTTGATCACCTCCCTTGGCCTCGCTATCACAGCGATCGAGTCAGGCGCAACGCTTGAGGGCTATCTCTTTCCTGAGACCTATCATTTATATAAAGAGATGGATCCGGAAGAAGTGATCAGGATGATGGTGCATCAGTTCAAGAAGGTCTCTGGGCCGGATCTGGCCAACGGGTCTTCTCGAATGGGAATGTCTGAAAGAGAGACGGTGATCCTGGCCTCCATCATCGAGAAGGAGACCCCCCTTCCCGAGGAGAAACCTCTCATCTCTGCAGTTTTTCATAATCGCCTGATCCGAAAGATGCCCCTTCAAAGTGATCCCACGGTCATCTACGGAATAAAGAATTTTAACGGAAATCTGACCAAGGAAGATCTTCTGCGACCCACGCCCTATAATACCTACCTTCGAATGGGGCTTCCGCCGTCTCCCATTTGCAATCCAGGAAAGGATTCGCTCCTTGCAGTGCTCCATCCGGCCCCAGTCCCCTTTCTCTATTTTGTTTCACGAAATGACGGCTCCCACTATTTTTCCTCTGAAATGGAGGACCATAATCGAGCGGTCTGGAAGTATCAAAAATCCGGAAGAAAGAATAGCTTGACAAAAAAATGAACTCTCATTAATCTTATCCACGATAAAGGTTTGAACTGTGGGCCGATCGAATCAGTATTCTTTCCTGTTCCCCTTGCCCAAGGGGGGAGAGGAGGGAAATAAGAAAAGGAGGCAATTGATGAAAGAGGTAGCGGTTATTGGCGTGGGCCAGAGTAGCTTCGTCAGAGGGTATGAAGGATCTATTCGGGAACTGGCCTTCGAGGCCTTCAGGGAAGCCATGCAAGATGCGGGCATTACCCAGAAAGAGGTTGATGCTTCCGTCTTCTGTTCGGCCCCTGAATATGATAAACAGCGCTCGCCTGCAGGCGTCCTCGCGGAATACCTGGGCCTTATTCCCCAGCCGACGCTTTACGTGGAGACCGTTTGCTCTTCGAGCAGTACCGGCCTAAAAGTGGGATACAGCATGATTAAGTCCGGCCTCCATAACGTGGTTGTTGTTCTCGGGTTCCAGAAGATGTCTGAGATCACGTCTGCAGAATCCCAGGAGAGAATGGGCCGCGGCGCCGACATCCAGTGGGAAGCCCCCTTTGGAACCATGATGCCCGCGTATTACGCCCTCTATGCACAGGCCTACATGGCGAAGCACGGTTTGACTCACGATGACCTGATGAGTGTCAGGCTCAAGTCATCCACTTATGGCGTCATCAATGAAAGAGCGGTCTACAGGAAACCGCTTAAGCCGGAAGACTTTAGACAGGGCGACCCGGAAGCAAAGATGGCAGGCCCTGTAGCATGGCCTCTCCGGGTGGGTGATTGTTGTGCGAATGCGGATGGAAGCTCGTGTATCATTCTTGCAAGCGCTGAAAGAGCAAAGGCTTATTCCAAGCGGCCCGTCTGGATCTTAGGCATCGGAGCGGCGTCAGAGGCAGTCAACATGGCAGCGAGACCCGATTTTAGCAGGGGCCTGAACGTTGGTTATGCCGCAGCCGCCCAGGCATACAAAATGGCCGGAATTACTTCGAAAGATGTCAAGGTGGCTGAAGTGCACGACTGTTTCACCATTGCAGAGATCATGGCGTATGAGGGTCTCGGATTCGCGCCGATGGGTGAGGGGAAACGGCTCATACGCGAGAAAGCGACCTATAAAGAGGGAAAGATCCCGGTAAACGTTGATGGCGGGCTCCTTTCAAAAGGCCATCCTATCGGTGCAACGGGTGGTTCCCAGATCCGTACTATCGTTCTGCAGCTTCGCGGCGAGGCGGGCCCAATGCAGGTAGCCGGGGAACCGGATATCGGCCTTGTGCACAACGTTGGCGGCGTTGGACTATACGGAAACGTCACAATATTTGGGAGGTGAGGTATGGGGTTCGAGAAATTCGGAAGGAAAAGCTTTACGGCATTGACAAAGACAGCGAAGTTTGTTGATCTCCTCGCAGAAGGAAAAATTGAAGGGACCGTTTGTAAAGGTTGCGGTACAAAGTTTTTCCCTCCAAGGGCTGACTGCGCAAATTGTTTCTCAAAGAACATGGACTGGTTCGAGATGCCCAAGAAAGGCAAACTTGAGACATTTACCACCGCCTATTATGCACCGTTTGGCTTCGAGGGGGACCCTCCCTATACAATGGGTGTTGTCGACTTTGGCAACGGCATGAAGCTTTTCGCCCGGATGGAAAAGGGCATAAAGCCTGTAGACATAGAAGTGGGCATGGACGTGACAGTCAGGCCTTTCAAGTACGAGGATGGTCAGGTCTCCTTCGAGATTACAGGAGCCTGACAAATGGAAAAATCGCTGTGACAAAGCCCTTGACTCTGACGCGTTAGGGACTTTTTTGTGCCCAGCAGGACCCATCCTCGCGCATGTGGCGGGAATGCAAGCGAACCGGTTAAAAGAAGGTGGAAGGCTTTTGGGCGGATCCAATCTAAGATGACGGATTATTGGGGGTGAAGTCCCATGCGGTTGTTCAATTGAACCCTCATCTGGGGCAGTCCCAATACCTCGCGGTTCACAAGGCGAGGTTCAACTCCACGCAAAGCATTGATGATGTTTTCTGCGCTCATGATACGCGCCCGGATGCTTGCTTCGGGTGAATATCCAGCCATATGGGGAGTGAGCACAACATTCTCAAGCTCGAATAATTCGCTTTGAACCAAGGGTTCTTCTTCAAACACGTCTAGCCCTGCACCTGCAATCTGCCTCTCCCTCAGCGCCCTAATGAGAGCCTTTTCGTCCACGATGGGCCCTCGGGATGCATTGAACAGGTAAGCGGTCCTTTTCATCGTCCGAATTTCATCTTCCCCGATGAGGCCACGCGTCTTCTCCGATAAGGGTAAGTGTAACGTTATTAAATCAGCACCCTTCAGCACGTCCTTTAGTGGCAAGTACCGAACAGAGTAATCCTTGACGAGCTCGGGATCTTCAACGGCATCATATGCCACTATTTCCATGGCGAACCCTTTCGCCCTTTGAATGACGGCTTTGCCAATTTGCCCGGTGCCGATGACCCCTAATGTCTTCCCGTAAATCTCGATGCCCATGACCGGTGGATATTTCTCCCAGCCTCTTCCATCCCGCGTGATGCGGTCAAGATAGGGCAGCTGGCGAGTTACTGAGAGGATGAGGCCAAAGAGGTGATCAGCAACCGCCTGGGTATTTGACCCGGGAGTGTTGCAAACCATGATGCCTTCCTCAGTAGCCGCAACTACGTCGATATTGTCCACGCCGACGCCTGTTTTCGCGATCACCTTGAGAAGTTTCCCCGCTCGAATGGCGGTTCCGGAAAACTTGTTCAAACCTACAAAAACAGCATCCGTATCGATGAGATGTCTAATGGCCTCCTTATCACTAAGATCTTTCTCGCCAGGGTCAAAAATCTCATGGCCTGCATCGAGAATCATCTGTATAAATTTGTCCCATCCGGGAAGGTCCCTGCTGAGGTTGGAAAAGATGACCACTCTGCCCATGGCTGTCCTTCCTTATGACTATTACTCATCGCGAACACACGGCAAGCAACTACTTCTAACCATAATGTCTCCCAAAAGTCAAGGAACTCAAACCAGGCCGTTGACCACTCTTGAGTCCTTTTTGGGGTGGAGTAATTAACCGGTCAATGGAGCGAAGAGTTCAAGGAGGGATATTCTGGATAAGGAAGGCTAAAGAAAAGAGGTATCTTCCAAAAGTTTTTATTCAAGGGCTCTTGCCCATGCAGTTTGAGGCCGTTTGAAGCCTGCACCTGTATGCCGACTTCAAGGCGCCCACCGTCATTTCTTGTGAAGTTTCATGGACACTTACGGATCGAAAAAACCTTACGGAAGATTTCCCCAAAAAAGGGCAGCGTCATGTCCGACGCTGCCCTTTACTCTTTGCGATTTAAATATAAACACTTACCTACCCTATTCCCATCTGGCCTGAACCCCAACAACACTATTAATTTCTTCAGTGGAAAAACCAGATATCTTTACAGATGTTGTAGTCAAGTCTTTGTTCTCAATAAATTTTACCTTTCCCCTGACTACAGCCCGTCTGCAGCCAGATGCGGTAACGGGTTCAAAGATCAAGTTAGCTTCAAGATCTGAAGAAGCAGTTGCCTTCTTGAAAAATCCCTTATCGAAAATCTGGTAACGGATATGCGCAGTCGCAGCAATCTCATATTCGGTTCCCGTTTTCCCCCCAATGATTCGTGTATCCGCCTTCCCTTTATTTAGCGGAATACACTCAACATCAACAGATATGATATTCGCAGTAATTTTCGGCGTATGACCGCCCCACTGAATGATTGATTCGGAAGGAGAGGGATAACCTAAGATATTTTTGGGATGATAAGAATCTTCGATTAAATTACAACCCACAGAACCTACCAATAGAAGTAATAACGTGATTCCCCAAATTACTGGCGAGTATTTTTTCACTGCTGCGCCCTCATTTTGTAATTTTCCCGTCTGAGGGTACTCATGATATACCCATTAATTCCTGGGATGAAGTCTCACATTAAGATAATCCTCATTGATTGTCAAATAAATCAAGGCCATATTGGGTTTTAGATATGCTTTTAGCAACTTCGCTGCCGATTTGACCAAAGCTGATACAATACATGCTGGGTCTGACATGATGGTCTCCGGAGCTGGGGGCTGTTCTTCAGCCACCAACATATCTATTGTTATACGGGCTTAGACTCCAAAAATTACCGTTTCGGGACATATGCAGGCGGCATCCCATTCGAACTTGACCATGTCCAGGTAATTGAAGAATCGCCTGATGTCGTGCTCGTCGTAGGTATTAATACGAGATTTTTGCCATCAACACCACTGTCGATTCCAGTTGCAACCGTGGCCGTAATTACACCTGTTGCTACAGCCATCGCAGATACTCTGGTTACATTAGCAAGGGCGACTCCTAAACTTCCTCTAATCGTAGAAATATCAGGAGCTGTGGGATAGCCATTTGTTTCTTGGTAATAGGCTGCAACAGCACTTGCCACATTACTCATCGCATTGGTTACTTCAGTCAATTTTGCCTTAATGGTTTGAGTCCTGTACATTGGGATGGCAATAGCGGCCAAAATCCCAATAATGGCAATGACGATCAACAACTCAATCAATGTAAAACCTTCTTTTCTTTGCATCAATAAGACCTCCTACTCCTCAATTGTTTTCTTCACCTCTTCCAGCGCCTGAGTCTCTAACTTACTCCGTTCGTCTGATCACCTCTTTTTGAATTCTTCATGAGATACTTGAAATACCAGCATAATATATGCCAAACATTAAGGTAGCCAACACCCTTATTTGAATCATCGAACTATTCGGCATTATTAATTATCTTGACTATTAACAAGGAAAGTTGTCATTGATCTAAAAGTTAAAATACATAGAAAATTTCAGATTTTTGTCTCTTGGATGACATTTTTTGCCAAATTTGGGATAAACCAAAAATTCAATGCTCAGGAAGCGACAGGGGCACAGGTACTGCCCATACTGCAAGCGATCAGTGACCTGGGATAGAATTGAGGTCTGGATTTTGAGCCAAGAAGGAAGTCCTGTCGTTACTTTACCGAAAGACATGGATGGGGAGTCAAGCGTCAAACGGCACTACTCGAAAAGAAAATGGATGGTAAAGTCAGGGCGAGTTTAATGTTACCCTTGAGAAGTTCAGATCAATATAATAAGCATGAGGAATAGACTCGTGAGTCCATTCCTCATGCTTATTTTTTTATCCCCCTGTTTTTGGGAGACAGAAGTGTTGGTTTTAAGAGGGATAGGCAGATGGTGATCCCGGTAGGATCGAAATTGGTGCTATTCCCGGCAATCGCCCCTATGAAGTAGGCGCCTGGGGCGACAGTCCGCGGGATGGTTACCATCGTTGAGACAGACCCACTTGATACGCCTGGACCAAGGCTCATGATAGACCTCTTACCGAAACGGCCTTCCCCTTCATCCGGCAATTTCCAGTCCAAGGTATTCATCGATGATCCTCACAAACATCTCGACCCCCAGGGGCAGGATGTCCTCATCAATGTCAAAGAGGCTGCTGTGATAGGGATGGATGGTCCCTTTCGCCTCGTTTCGATTCCCTAACCTGAAGAAGGCTCCAGGAACCTTTTGGAGATAATAAGAGAAGTCCTCCCCTCCCATCGCTGGTTTCACCCACTCAATATTCTCTTTACCGATTCCTCTAGAACAGGCCCTCGCCACAAGCTTCGACATCTCCGGATCATTGATCAGCACGGGGTACCCGTATTCGAAATCGTACCGGTAATCCATCTCAAACGATTGAGCCACTCCCCGGGCCACCCCCTCTATCCTGTTTTTTATCTCTTCCTGGACCTGAGGTGTAAAGGATCTTACCGTCCCAACCAGCTCCACTTCATCGGGAATGATATTGGATGCAGTCCCCCCTGAAATCTTACCAATGGTAATGACTCCACTGTCCACGGGATTGATATTTCTGCTGACGATGGAATGAATCTGTGTAATGAGATGGCCAGCAGCCAGAATCGGGTCTTTGCAGAGATGGGGAAAGGCCCCATGGCCCCCCTTCCCGATGATCCTAACGGTGAACCGGTCTGTTGCGGCAAGTCCTTCTCGTTCATAAACGCCCACTTTACCGACCGGAAGCAAAGGAAAGACATGGGCTCCGAAGATGGCATCGACCCTTGGATTCTCTAACACGCCTTCCTCGACCATTACCCTCCCGCCTCCGCCCCCTTCTTCAGCCGGCTGGAAGATCCATTTTATGTTACCCTTCACCTGGTCCTGAATGGATGAAAAGAACTGGGCAACCCCTAACAGGATGGCCACATGGGCGTCATGTCCACAGGCATGCATCCTTCCTCTGATCTTTGATGCATAGGGGACTGGACGGGCTTCATCCATGGGCAGGGCATCCATGTCTGCCCGGATGGCCACGGTCTTCCCTGGCTGCATGCCCTGAAGAAGTCCCACAACCCCGGTCTTTGCAACGCCTTTCTTCACCTGAAATCCAAACTTTTCGAGCTGCTCTGCAACCAGCTTCGATGTCTCAACCTCTTCAAAACCGAGCTCCGGACGCATATGGATCGTCCTTCGAATCTCAATCAACCAATCCTTCATCTCCTCAATTCTATCCTTCAAGGCATTTGCCATAGAAAACCCCTCTCAGAATCTTGAATGGATTTGAAAAAACTTTGTGACGATTCTCGATTCGTGGTTAACGCCGGAGCCAAAAAAAGGCCGGTCAAAACCGGCCTTAGATAAGTCTTATATACTTATTGATAAGCAGTTTTACGTCTTGCTCATGACCAACTCAATTTGACTAATCTCCCTTTTGTCATCCAGGGCGAATTGAAAAAGGCCGCTTGAGAAAACAGCCTTTTACGTCTGTGAGACCGAATTCGTTGGCAAGCGTGTCAATCGAGTCGCGGTTCGTGTGCTCTTGGCGATCTGCGTGGTATTTCAACAGTGGGAGCATGCAGGCCTGATAATCCGGTATGGCCATTTCGTTATCCTTTGTTCATCCGTCGAAACGCAGAAATCAGCCGCCGGCTCTGCCGGTCGGCTGCGTTGCCTGGTTAGAGGTCAGTATCTCTTTGATATTAGGCACTTGCCTATTTAGCAAGAATTCGGTCAATTCTCGTCTGGCCGGGAAACCCCGAGTTCCGTAGACATGTTCGGGCGAATCAAATGCAACGTAGAAGAACTTGTCCGGCTTCTTTTCCTTTTTTGTTCGACCGAGTCAAGCAGTTCACCCATTTTCACATCCGGAAATGCAGAGAATCAGGGGCTGCCAAGATTCCTTCTGCGAACTGACAGAACTGTTGACCGTGTGGGGATACAACCCAAAGAGAACATAATACTCGGCTTTTCCAGGAGAGTATTTCTTCCGGAAATTGCTGAACCACAAGGTGTATTTGAGGTGTCCCTTTTCAATTGAGCGTTGGTCGTTTCTTACATACGATCGCGAACTTTTCACCTGGAAGCGCAATGATCTATTATGCGTTGAGTTGTGAACCAGAAAATCTACATTCTTTTCCTGTCGACTTGCAGGCACATAAACGGAGAAGCCATCCCTCTTGCCTAGGTATTCTGTGATCTCCCCCACGACCGCGTATTCCGAATATGGAAGCGTGAACACCGGGTCCATGTTTTTCCTCACCTCTGACGCGAAGGGTCAGTGGCTTTGCCGCGTCCGCTGGAGCCTTTTGGCCGTTTAATTCCCCCCAACTGCGGTTGGGCACAAATCGCTCATATAGCAACCAGTACACTCAGGCCCTCGTGACTTGCACCAGTTCCTACCAATCTCCCAACACGGTAGATCCATCATCCCGGGAAACTCTGGATATAGGGCCTTCGCCTTATAAATGACCTGCTCTGTGCTGGCATTAGTGCTACAAAGACCAAGTCGGGCAAATACTCGGCGGACATGTACGTCCGCCGAAATGTCGATGGAGAAGTAGTCTGCAAATGGAATTTTGAATTCCCGCGCGAGGATGTTGCCGCCATGCTTCCGATCTTAGGACCGACGCCGTCGAACTCCAAGAAACGATAGACAACCTCTGCGCTTGATGGTTTCCCGCCCAGATGCGGGCGGCATCGCCCGCATAGTCGGTACTGATCCTTTGCACTGCTGACTGGAAAAACCCACTCATCTTGTCAACGAAACGGTGCAGGGGTTCCGGTTGAGTCATTAGGCGGTTGACGTCTACCCGCGAGAGAGGGCGGAGCGTGTCCATTGAGAACCCGCTGAGTTTTTCGGAAATCCGGTACGGAATGAGCCAAGCCTTTTCGGCTTTGACTTGGCGATCCATCACACAAGCCAGTACAAAAGCGTGCGGGTATATCCCAGATCGTTCAGTAATGCGTCAGCCTCCGGCACCTTAGTGAACTGGATCAACTGCTTTGGCGCTTGGAATAGCGTCTGCCCATGCTCAATTAGCCTGTCGCGAATGTTTTCCGATCATATTCTTCCCGGCCAACAATTCTTGTACTGCAATCTGTTATTTGTAAGAATCCTACCCATTAAGTTGCTCTTTGTCAATGAAAATTTGAATGTGGAATGCCCTTCCCGTAGTGGGACAGCCTGAGGTTGATATGGTTAAGAATAAAGCGAGAGGAGCGATGGTTTGAAAAACGTCTCTAATTTTGTTGTTGCTTAATCGAAAAGGGCGTTCGATAATGATAATTAATTATTAAGGAAAAAGTTTAATAAAGAGAGATACAGGCGGGCCACCTGATTTCAAGTGGCCCTTTTCTTTAAAGGAGGGGGCAGGAGAAAAAGAGATGACAAATCTAAGGCGGGCACGTTTCGAGAAAAGTATGACGCAGTTGGACTTGATGATTCGGACGGGTATCCCTCAAAGCCGACTCAGCACTATCGAGAGGGGATATTATCCGCCCAAGCCAAAAAGAAGCAGAAGATAGCCAAAGCCCTGGGCCTCAGAGTTACGGACTTGTTCCCGAATGGAGGGGTGAAACGATGAGCCGATTCCAAAGGGGCAACACCGGCAACAACGGCAACGGTGGGAACAGCAACCCCGCTGCCGAAGAGAAACCCTTCACCGCCAAACACGGTGCCGGTCAGGCCGTCAGATTGTATGAAACGAGAAAGCTGGATTTGCGTCGTGAGGATCATCGGTTCTTGCACCAATGGAAGGAGAGCGCGATTCAAGACCTGGGCGGAATACAGGCAATCAATACCTTCCAACTCACCATGATTGACCAGAGTGTCATTTTTCCTAATCATGCTAAACAAAATGGCCGCGTTTGTCGAATCCGAAAGGGGTAGTCCAAAAGGACGGCCAGTTGGTTGCCTGCCTGCGAAATAGCTACCTTTCCTATATGAACGTGCTTCGCCACAACTTGGATGCGGCGTATGGAACCACAAGATCACACTCCAAGAAACTCCCCAGCCTCAAAGATTATCTGAAGGACGTCAACGACATAGAGAAGGAGGAATCCAATGGGACAGACGGAACGGAAGCGAGGGACACAGACGGAGACGGTGAAACCCCACGGCGACACCGCTTTGAGTCCAATCGAAGCGAAGAAGAGCGGAGAAAGCGAATTAAAAAGGAACTGAGCGAGAAGCGCCTTGCCCTCCTGGACATCAGTCCGAAGCTTCCGAAACTTACAAGGACTTGAGGAATCAATCCGAAACTGCGGAAAGGCTCCTCTTCGAAACGTCGGCCTTGGAGGAGAGGATACGGGCTATTGACTCGGAGATTGAGACTCTTGAACTCCAGGAAAAAGCCGAGCGACGATCTTCCCATCCAGAGAGAAGCTGAGAACTGGCAGAAGAAAAGAAAAGGCTTCTGAAGAGGATCTCCGACATCGACGCACGCGGGCTGGAATTGCGGGATGATTTTTCTAAATCCGTTCCAATGAAATGGATACAGGTTTCTTCTTCTCGGACGTTGCGCTGGGAAAGAACAATCCGGGACAGGCACCTCGCGGGCTTTACAGGGAGAGGCGAAGGTATCTATGAACCGATGCCAAGGCAGGAGGAGACAACAACGGATGGCCTTCCCGACAGAGTCCAGAGCATGAAGGAGGGAGGCTGGACCCTCAAGCCCGGCCAGGAGATCCAGGAGGAGCCATTGACGCCGGAGAATTCCAGGGAGATTCCAAGGCTCCGATGCCGGATATTTTCGATCAATTCACTTGAAAGGGCAGGAATAAGAATATTCGCAAGGAGGGTTCAAGATGGAACGAAAGATTTTTTGCGATGTTCAGACAAAGGGCTCCTTCGACCCGATCACGCTCGGCCATCTGAACGTGATGGAGCGGGCGAGCCGGCTGTTCGACCGGCTGATCGTCGGCGTCGGCGTGAACATCGAGAAGGCAGACGCTGTTCACGCCGGAGGAGCGGCACGAGTTGATCCGCGAGGCCACGGCCCACCTGGAGAACGTCGAAATCCGCACCTTCACCGGCCTGGCGGTGGCGTTCGTGAAGCAGTGCGGGGCGCGGATCATGGTCCGCGGCGTCCGCCCGATCACCGACATCGCCGCCGAATTGACGATGATGATGGCCAACCGCCGGCTGGCCCCCGACGTGGAGACGCTGTTCATGATCGCCGACGGGGAGTTGGCCCACGTCTCCAGCTCGCTGATCAAGCAGATCGCCTCGGTGGCCGGCGACGAGGAGCTGGCCCGATTCCTGCCGCGCAACGTGGTGCAGGCGATTCGCGCGAGACTGAAGGGCAAGGGCGGCTAACGGCCTTGCGTGACTCATGGAGCGCGGCCGTCCCGGCCGTGCCGTTCGCCAATGAACTTCGGGAAGCGGCAATCGCAACCGCCGCTGCGTGTACTCTTTCTTGCGGGGGGGGTGGCAAATATGCCGAGATTTACGCCCCCGCGGTCTCCTAGATGCTTGCAACCGTGCGCGCAGCATGATAAGCTCACCGGTGTCCCACTCCCCCGTCCCCTTCCAGGAACGTATCCACGATGTGGTGGCGGGGGAACGTGCCCGATTGAGGCAGCGTTTTTGCCGAGCCTGAAACGCCTGCGATAGCCTGCCCGCACTGCTGGCGGGTGGCCGCAGGTGGTTCGTCTGAGGCTTGGCGATTTTTTGAGGAGTAACGCAACCGTGTTGGGCTGCGCCCCTCGCGTAGACCCGACGAACTAACCAGTGGCGAAACACACGCCCGTTCTTCGAGAAGAGACTACCGATGAGGCAACGCGCGTGGATGACGATAGCCGTCGTGGCCGTGGTCGGGCTGTTGGCCGTAGCGGCACAGGCGGAGAAAATTGAGAAAATTGAGATTGACGCAGGACGCAGGACATATAGTAGCCGCAGACGCTGCAAACAAGCTTGCAACGCCGCGACTCCAGCCGCTGCGAGCAAATCGGACAAAACCGCGAGGCATCTTCCCAGGAGCTTCCGGACGTTTTGGCCGCGTGATCGCCACCGCTCGCGGACGCCACAACCGTTTCGCCCCGGACATCTTCCGGAGCTGATTCTTGCTTCCCGGTATTCTCCACGGCCTCTCGGTTATAGCACAACCCCAGTTCGGGGGAAAGCGCAGGCGGCCCGGGGGCCAGTGCCATCAAACTCAGGTAACATTGTGAAGCGCGCCCGCGTCTAATACGGTGTAGGGCAAGGCAGCGGGAATTTAGGGTAACCCCATGTGTAAATCACTCCCCTTGTACTGGTTCTTCTCTTCACTCCGTTTGCCGCAAATGCGCAACACGCGGCCAGGCCGGCTGCGGCCCCGGCGGCGCTGGCGATGCATCCCATGGTGAATGCTCCGGTAGCCCACACGGTACCCGCGCATCCAAATCCGCGCCCCGTGATGGGCGTTCACTCAGTATCCTCGCTCCGCAGCACGCTGCGCCCAGCGTCTTCGCCGAGGCCTCCTGTGAAGCCGCAGAATGTCCCGGCAAATCCAGCTTTTGTGGACGCACCTGCTGCCGAAAACGACCTCGGCGTGCCTGGATTGGGATTTGACTACGTGCATTATGCGGCAACCCACCCGAATGGCGGACGCCGTCACTCCAACGGAGGTATCGTGCCCTTTGTGGGCGGTGGCATTTATGTACCTTACGCCGTTTACATGGAGGGTGGGGCGCCCGCGGAGCTTGCCGTGGAAAGCAGCCCAGCGGAAGCGGAGCAACCGGCACCGGCGGAAGCAGCTGCCGCGCGCCCGGCAGATGTTGCGGTGCGGTCCCATGCGAATTCGAGCGCGCCGGCCGAGCCGGATTCTGAATATGTGTTCGTGCGGCGGGACGGCACGGTCTTCTTTGCCGTGGCGTTCACCTTCGATAGCGCGAATCTTCGCTACATTACCCGGGATGGTTTTCGCAAGACCGCACCCCTGGCGAGCCTTGACCTTGCGGCGACACAACAGTTCAACGAACAGCGCGGATTGTCTCCGCGCCTTCCTTCCTGACGATTATTTTCGGAAAATTCCGGCCCTGGTCTGGCTTGCGTCAACTCCTGCGCAGGGGTTGTGGCATAACGTAGCCCGAAACGGCCGGCAATCCCGCGCGTTCGAGCTGCACGGTGGTGTGCTCGATCCCGAACTCTTCCGCGACCTTTTTCTGAATCGCGGCGAGTATTTTTTCGCATTCGTCCATGTGCATGTCAGGAATGCGCGCATGGCAGCTCATGGCGTTATGGCCGCCGCCGAGCGACCAGATGTGCACGTCATGGACCTCCTGCACAAATTCGACGGCGAGGATGGCGCGGGCGACCTCATCGATCCGCGTTTCGCGCGGCCGCCCTTCCAGAAGTACGTGCGTGGACTCGCGCAAAATGCCGAACGAGGAGTAGAGCACGAGCAAGCCGATGGCGAGCCCAAGCAGGGGA
>CAWEAV010000005.1:0-48581 GCA_963806715.1 uncultured delta proteobacterium | reverse complement strand
TGAGCGTAACACCTTTCCGACCCACTCTATTCGCCTTATTGATTTCTATTGAAGATTCGTTCTCGTGGTGGTGTAGGAAACAGTATGGCTCGTCCGATCATCCCAGTTGACTTCCATCCGTATAATCCTGGCGGCTTCAAGGGTTGGATGCCGAGTGACCGTATAAACCCTTGCAAAATTGGTCCCTGGAATCGCACCGTTGGCGTCATCCGGGGTTTGACCGAAATTGTGCTGTCCCTCTGAAAGAGGGGGTGGCCAATTCCCGCCTGGCAAGGGAAGGCTCTTTAAGAGTCTCGAGGCTGTCCTGTCCAAGATACGTGGCCTGTGTGAGATTGCCACTGAAGAATCCTCCACGAATAGAAGTGATCTGCATGCCTGCGATAGCCAAAAGGCCAATGGCCAAGAAAATCAGGCTGACCAGTACTTCGATGAGGGAAAAGCCGTTTGTGGTTTGAATCGCTCTACTCAATCTTGGCCCTTCCAGTGGAAGGGGTGAGCGTGATTTTCTTGCTGTTCCCCTTTGTATTTTGCAGAGTCATGCTTCCGGTTGCTGATGTGGAATCGCTATTGAAATGAGCTCTTCTGTTTGGAAAACTAATCCCGGTAATGGCTACCCCTGGAGGAAGTATTACCGCTTCCCCTTCGTTCGACCAATTACCATCCACACTGGTGTCACTCGCCGTGGTTTGCTGAAGAATGATGCTTCCCCCTGGATCGAAATAAACCCCGTAATGCCTATTGCTGGAGACGGCCTTCATCTGGGCCGTTCTCATGAGCGAAACGATGTCCCGGGTTGCGCTTCGAAGACGGTAATTGGGAATCCAAGCCCCGATATTCGGGGCGACCAGAACAGCGCCAATAGCAATAATAACCATAACCACAACGAGCTCAATTAACGTAACTCCCCTGTTTTCCATGAGATTGACCCAACTGCATTTTATTTGATCCGTTTTCTTTTGTCAACAACTTTTTTGAGAACCCAGCGGTTCTGTGATTGGAAGCTTTAGCAGGTTGTTGAACCCCTGGAATTTTAAGAGAAAAATTATATGATAGGTATTTGTTGCTTCATCCACCCGATCTACGCCAAAAGAATCGTACACCTTGAGTTGCTATCCCTCACTGAAATGGATAAGATTAAGGAAAGAAGGGCTCAAGATGGGACAGGAGCACCGAATGAAGTTTCCAAACCTAAGAGGACCATTGGGTTTATTTTCTCTCAATGAAATGCTCGAAAGAAGTGCCCAGCTTTACGGGGCCAACATTGCCCTGAGAAAAAGGACGCCCCAGGGCTGGCGCGAATATACCTATTCCAGGTTGCTTTCTTCAGTAAAACGGGTAGCAAATCACCTGAGGGAGGTAGGCCATCGAAAAGGCGATTTTATTGGTCTTATTGCAGAAAATGGGCCGGAATGGGTCATCTCCTTCATGGCCATTCAATGGATTGGAGGAGTTGCCATCCCTCTCGATTCAAGGGCCAAGGAACTGGAACTTGGCCATATTTTTGGTCACTCCGGGCTGAAGACCCTTTTTGCCCCGCCAAAGATTCTTGAAATGCTGACAAGGATGAAAGAGAGTAACGACCTGAAAAGAGAGGTGTTGATCATCCCGACCCAAGATGTCCGAGAGCACGACAACCTCTCTCGCATCTTAAGCGAATCCACGGACGAGGGAGGAAGAGAACCGGTGGACCTTGCAGACTTAGCCATTGTTCAATATACTTCTGGAACGACAGGAACCCCCAAGGGGGTCATGCTGACCCACAAAAATATTTTCTCCAATATCAATTCTCTTTTTCAAGCCGTCTTTTTTGATCAAAGGGATCGATTCTTTTCTGTCTTGCCAATTCACCATGTCTACGAAGGGACGGCTGGAAACTGGTTGCCGTTAAGTGTGGGGGCATCGATTACCTATTCGCGTTCCCTCAAATCAAGAGAGATGATGGAAGATGTTCGGGAGACAGAACCCACTGTGATGCTTGCAGTCCCCCTCCTCTTGGAGAAGATGATTCTGGGAATTCAAAAACGATTGGATGAATCACTCGGCCATTTCAAACCGTTTATGCCTTTAATAGAGAGATGTGCCACGGTTCTGGACAGGGTCAAAAGACAGTCTGGAAGCAAGCTCCTTTTCAGGAAACTAAGGAATCAAATGGGTTTCGGAAAGCTGAGATTCTTTGTTTCAGGAGGAGGAGCTCTGGCCCCCCGGGTTCAGAAAGGGTTGGAAGACTTCGGCTTCGTCGTGCTTCAAGGTTATGGCCTGTCAGAAACCTCTCCAGTAGTTACCTTGAATCCTCCCGGGAAGACCCGACGTGGAAGTATTGGCCTTCCGATCCCTAATGTGGAAATCAAAATCGTCGATCCAGACCCTGAAGACATAGGGGAGATTGCAATAAAGGGCGGGAACGTGATGGCAGGATATTACCGAAATGAAGAGGCAACACGTCGGGCCTTCACGCCAGATGGGTTCTTTTTAACAGGGGATGTGGGGTATGAGGATAAGGACGGCTTTTTTTTCATTACCGGTAGACGAAAATCGATGATTGTTACAAGAGGTGGAGAAAATATCTTTCCTGAAGAGATTGAGGGCCTTATGCTTGAGTCTCCCTTCATTGAAGAGATCCTTGTCTTTAGAGGCTATCATTCTAAGACAGGGGATGAAGAGGTGCAGGCCATTATCTATCCTAACATTGAGGAACTGGAGCGTCGCCTCTTAAAGAAAGGGTTCGAACTTCCAAACGAGGAAGAGATGAGGAGGGTTCTGCAAAAGGAGATTGACGAAAAAAGCAGGAGGCTTGCAGCCTACAAGAGAATCGTGCGTTTTGAGATAAGGATAGAGGAGTTCCCGAAGACCACAACGAACAAGATTAAAAGATATCTGTTTGAGCGGGAGGATTTGCGCCCGAAATAACGTGGCCGTGTTTGTGTCGTATGCCAGCCTTATGGTCACTGATCCTTTGAATTCTCCCCGTAGCAGTTGGAGAGAACCGAGGTGGAGAATGTGCGGAAAGGGTAAACCAATGGAATTAAGACTGAATGAAGTGATCCATGATCTCAAGGCCTATCTCGAATATCTGAGAAGGATGGGCATTGAAGCCCTTCCATTCTCGCCTTTATCGAAATTAACTCTGGAGGAGGTCCGGGCCCAACGAGGAGACTGCAAACGTTGCAAGCTCCACCGGACGCGAAAGACGCTCGTCTTTGGAGAGGGAAACGACAAGGCAATCCTGATGCTGGTTGGAGAGGGGCCTGGATATGAAGAAGACGTTCAGGGAAGACCTTTTGTGGGAAAAGCGGGACAACTCCTGACCAAGATCATCCAGTCCATCCATCTCGAGCGCGAGGAAGTATATATCGCCAATATCGTCAAATGCAGACCCCCTCAGAATCGGAACCCAGAATTGGATGAGATCTCCGCGTGCCGTCCCTTCCTTCTGGAACAGATTCAGGCCATTCAGCCCAGGATCATCTGTGCCCTCGGAACTTTCGCGGCTCAGTCGCTTCTCCAAACGGTGGAAAAGATCTCTGCCCTTCGAGGAAGGGTCTTTGATTTCCATGGCATCCGGGTGATCCCCACTTATCACCCTGCCTTCCTGCTGCGAAACCCTGAGCGAAAAAAGGAGGTCTGGGAAGACATGAAACGCATCGCTTGTTGGCTCAAGGAGTTTGGGGTTTCGGTGAGTCGGAAGGATTGACAATAGTTAAGTGAGCGTTGACTGTGTCTCAAATCCCTTGGGGTTTCGAGTTAGTTCGCTGGTAACAACAACTGATAGTTCAATTCGAGTCCCTTTTCGTTTAAAGTCTCGACAAGGGCGGATGCCATCTCTTTTATCAGAAGTTCCCAGAGACTGAATTTTTTCTTTGGGTAGAGGACCTGAGGTTTTCCAGCAATCCCAGCCAATTTGGCTGCCTCATCAATCGCATCCTGAAGGTTTCCCAATTTATCGACCAGGCCGAACTGTTGGGCCTGTTCCCCTGTCATGATGCGCCCATCGGCGATGGGGATGACTTTTTCCCGATCGAGCTTCCGACCGGCGGCAACGGCCTGTATGAATTGCTGGTGGACGTTATCGAGTGTCTCCTGCATGATCTTCTTTTCCTCGGGGGTCATTTCCCGGAAGGGGGATCCTATGTCTTTATGTTCTCCGCTCTTGAGGACGACCCCTTTGATCCCGATCTTCTTCAGGAGATCTTCAAAATTGGAGAACTGCATGATGACACCGATTGAACCTGTAATGGTTCCTGGGTTCGCGACGATCAGGTCCGAGGCACAGGCCACATAATACCCTCCTGAAGCTGCTACTGCACCCATGGACGTAACAATCTTCTTTTTGAGTTTTGCTTTTACGACTTCCCGATGGATTTCTTGGGAGGGTCCCACCCCTCCACCCGGAGAGTCAATTCGCAAGATGATGGCTTTCACTCCCTCGTCTGCGAGGTGCTGATGGATTTCCTCGATGACCCCTGAGGACTGGGTAATCACGCCGCGGATTTCTACGATGGCAATCTTATCACCAAAGGATAGGTGGCCGGGCCTCCCGGATAATTGAACCATCAGAAGGAGGGCTGAAAAAAAGAGGATGATCAATCCCACAATCACCAAGAGTCCAACCCAGATTCGTTTACGTTTCATGGATACCTCCGATTGGCCATGCATGGGTCAAGGGCTTTGTTTGCCAAACAAAGCCCTCCTTAAAGGAGAGAGATCCGAATCGTCTCAAAGGGGAATGCCTGGAAAATGCGGACAGCTTTCGCTTTGACGAGTTCAAGAATGGCTAAAAAGGTAACCACGACCGTCCGCCGAGAAGCCTGTTCTGGGAAGAGGGTATGGAAGGCCATGCTTCTCTTCTCTCTTTCTAGAAGAAAGAGAATTTCTTGAATCTTCTCTTCTAAGGTAATTGGTTCGAGGGTGACTTCATGAAAGGCGTCCAATTTTGCCTTTTCCAACACCTGTCGGAATGCCTCTAAGAGTTCGAAGAGATTTGCTTCGACCCGTTCCTCCTCGGGTTCTTCTCTTTCCTGAGACACCGCACGGGAGAAGACGTCCCGGTCCAAGAGGGGCCTTCTTTCAAGTTCAAAGGCTACCTCTTTGTACTGCTGGTACTCCAAGAGTCTCCGCACCAGTTCCGCCCTTGGATCGGGTTCGCCTTCTTCCTCTTCTCCCCGGGAGGAGGTGGGAAGTAACATCTTCGACTTGATATGAAGAAGGGTCGCAGCCATCAGAAGATACTCTCCTGCGATATCGAGATTAAGGACCCTCATCAATTTAAGATATTCGAGATATTGCCCGGTGATGAGGGCAATGGGGATATCCGTAACATTCAGTTTATTCTTCTTGATCAGGTGGAGGAGGAGGTCTAAAGGACCCTCGAACATCTCTAATCGCACCGTATAGGTATTGTTTTCCTCTTGCAGGACATCGTTGAGTGTCATCGTTGAACCGTGCGTTCCTTAAAGATGAATTCGAACTCATCCTGTTGCGTCATCACTTCTTCATCAAGCCTTGCCTTGAGCAGACTGTCCAATGCCTTTTTGATGAAAGGTCCCGCTTTTACTCCCATCTGGATCAGGTCCGCTCCCTTGAGCAACGGTTTGACATCCTTGAGCTGAGTGAAATAGAGAGAGATGTATCGGCGGGTTGCCATCTGATTCGTCTTTGCCATCATGAAGAGTTTGGTTTCTGTTGAGAGGGGATCGAGGATTGCGTAAATCTCAGACCGTTTCGGCGAATAGCCTGTATTGATCCAGGAAAAGAATTGAAGGAGGGTTTGATCGGATAGCCTTTTCCCCTCGACCGTCCGTTTTCTTTCCTTTTCATTCATAGACAACCGTTGAGCCATTTCCTCGATCTCTTCTTCTTTTAAGCCGTCGATGATCCCGTAGAAATAAATGAGCCATCGATCATAATGTTCCTCGAGGAAAAGTAGGTCGAACCAGGAGGTGACATGATGAATCCGCTCGAAGAGATCAAAGACTTCCCGATCAAATTTGAGGTTGGAATGGAGAAAACGGAGAAGGTCGAAATCCTTCATCCGATTGAGGGCGGAGATGGGATTGTCCTCCTTGAGGATCAGAATGAGCTCTGAAAGGACTCGGCCACCAGAAAGTCGCTGCAAAAAACCCATCTTGACCGAATTTTTCATCAAGTTCTGCGTGTGCTTTCCGATTTGAAACCCCAGTCTCTGTTCAAAGCGGATTGCCCGAAAAATCCGGGTAGGATCCTCGACAAACGAAAGATTATGAAGGACACGGATCACCTTCTCTTTGATATCCTTCATTCCCCCAAAGAAATCGATGATTTCACCAAAGGCCTTCGGATTAAGCTGGATTGCTAAGGTATTCATGGTGAAATCTCTTCGATAGAGGTCCATTTTGATAGACCCCCTCTCCACGGTGGGCAGGGCCGCCGGTGAATCGTAGATCTCCAGACGGGCCGTCGCTACGTCTACCTTTAAACCGTCCGAGAAGAGAATGATCGCTGTGCCAAATTTTTTATGGGTACGAATTCGGCAAGACACCCTTCTCTCAAGGGTTTCGGCAAACCGGATACCATCGCCCTCGACGACAATGTCAATGTCAAAATTCTCCACCCTCATAAGGAGATCCCGAACAAATCCGCCGACCGCATAGATCGAATATCCCAGCTCGTCCCCTACCCTTCCAAACTCTTCGAGAAGGCACTGCAGCCGCTCGGGCAGCCGTTCGTTCATCAATCTTGAAATTATCTTCCTGCGCGCATGGAGGGGTTGGCTCTCCAGGGCTGTGGAGTCACGCATCGACTTCATCTCTTCCTGAAGGATCCTCATCACTTCTCCCGTAGAAATAGTGCCGACCAGTTGGCCCTTTTCAATGACGGGCAGAAGACTCTGATTTTGACCGATGATCCATTCCTGGATTCGAGAGAAGGGGGTATCCGGACATGCAATGGCGAATTCCGTCGTCATATATTCCTTTACCGAAGAACCTTTCAGGCCATGATGAATCGCTTTTTCGACTACCTGCTTTGAAATCAGTCCCACAACCTTCTTTTCGGAAAGGACTGGGAGCATATTCGAATTATAGCGGGCTAGTACCTCCCCTGCCTCTTCCAAGGTTTGATCGGAATCGACCGTTCTGATTGGAAAGACCATCACGTCCCTTGCAACCTTTTTGGGCCTCACCAGTTCATTCATGGTCCTAACCAGTCGATCAGAGGCCTCTGTGAGAGTTACTCCCTTCAGAGTAGCCGAAGCTGCCGTCGGATGGCCTCCTCCCCCAAACTCACTGGCAATCTCTGCCACATTCACCTCTTCGAGACGGCTTCTTCCGATCAAGTAGACCCGATCCTCCATGCGAACCAGGACAAAGAGAACATCCAGGTTTTCTATATCCTTCAACTTGTGGACGAGGATGGCGATATCTCCAATGTAATGATCTGTGGCAGCTTGAGCGATCACAACATCAATTCCGTGGACATAATACCGGGTGGCAGAATGGATCAGGTCATTCAAGAGAAATACCTGCTCGGCCGTCAATTCCTTAGTAATCATATTGGAGAGAACATTGAGGTTGCCCCCTTTCCGGACGAGATATCCCGCAGCGAGAAAGTCGTCCTCTTTCGTGGAGGTGAACGTGAGGTTTCCGGTATCTTCATAAAGGCCCAGGAGCATCACCGTGGCTTCATCCGGGGTGATTTCGATCTCGTTCTCCTGGAGAATCTTAAGCATCAAGGTTACCGTTGCTCCCACCTCAGCGATCACTTCGACGGAACCATGAAGGTCATCGGCGGAAGGGAGATGATGATCATAGATATGAATATCCAAATCGGGCTTTCTGACAATTTCTGAAAACTTGCCGATCCGGCTCATCTGCCGGGTATCGACCAAAATCAACCGTTTTACCTCCTGGAGATCAATATTTTTCATTCGTTCCACCTCCAATGCGTAGAGGGTGGAGTGAATAAAAAAGTCTCGAAGGCTCCTCTCCTGGGACCCTGAAAAAACCAGAGTTGCGCCGGGATAGAGTTTTTTGGCTGCGAGCATCGAAGCCAGGGCATCAAAATCAGCATTCGTATGGGTGGTAATCACTTCTATCATAATAAATTTAAAATGATCCATGATCGATGAAGCATGAATCATAGGACTTCTTCGAGATTGTTTTCTTTAAGCTTTGTATTGTTCATTGAACATGGTTCATAGATCATTAGTGTGGTTATCCTCTTGGGTGATATTTTTGATGGACCTTCTTCAACCGCTCCCCTGTGACATGGGTATAGATCTGTGTGGTCGAGATGTCAACATGTCCAAGCATCATCTGAACAGAACGAAGGTCTGCTCCCCGCTCCAAAAGATGACTGGCAAAGGAATGGCGGAGAAGGTGAGGAGTCATTCTCTTCCGGATTCCGGCCCTCCGACCGTAACCTTTGATGCTTTTCCAGAAACGTTGACGGCTCATCCCTTTTCCAGATCGACCAATGAAGAGAAGCGGGTTCTCCCTTCCCTTCGAAAGGCGATTCCGGACCGTTTGGAGATAAACGGTTATCCATTTGATGGCTTCACTTCCCAGGGGAACGATCCTCTCTTTGGATCCCTTTCCGTAAATCAGGGCATAGCCCGCCTCAAGGTTTGCCTGGTTCATGGGAAGATGAATCAGTTCAGAGACCCGCATGCCCGTTGCATAGAGCAACTCGATCATGGCCCGGTCGCGGATGCCAAGGTATGTTTTCAGATCAGGTTGTTCCAGCAGTTGTTCGACTTCTCGGAAGGTCAAGATATTTGGCAGATTCTTTGCCGTTTTGGGAGATTCTAAATCCTGAGCAGGATTAGTCTTCAAGATTCCTTCCAGAACCAAAAAACGGAAAAAACTCCTAAGAGTGACCTGATTTCTTGCGATGGTCCTGGCCGAAAGCCCATGGTGTTTTAATCCGACGAAAAAGGCCTGGAGATTCACTTTCCCTACCTTCGAAAGGTCCTCCATCCCCTTTTCCCGAAGATGATTCAAAAAGCGGTTTAGATCGTGCCGATAGGCCTCGATCGTATTGTCAGAGAGGCCTTTTTCAACAGTGAGGTAATACAAAAATCGATCCAGCATCTTTCCGCTCGGTATTGCGAGAAAGAAAAAGCAGAGGGAGAGAGCCTCTGCTTGGGTGGATCCCCCTTTCTCTTCTTAACTCTCCTCATCGGCCTGTGTGGCCAAATCCTCCCCCTCGTCTCACAGTGAAGGGAAGATCGTCCACCTCTTCCCAGGAGGCCCGGAAAACGCGAGAAATGACCATCTGGGCAATCCGATCCCCATCCCGGATCGTGAAAAGCTCCCGTCCAAAGTTGATCAGGACAACGCCAATCTCGCCCCGATAATCGGCATCGATCGTCCCCGGCCCGTTCACCACACCAATCCCGTGCTGGATGGCCAAACCGCTACGGGGTCTCACCTGGCCCTCGAACCCTTCCGGGATTGCCACGGAGACTCCGGTCGGAACAAGCTTCCTTTCTCCGGGAGCGAGAGTGACTTCCTTTTCTAAGCAGGCGAAGAGGTCCATTCCCGACGCCCCTTGAGTCATATATTGAGGAAGCGGGGTGGGCCGACCTCTACTCAGTCTTTTGATTTGAATGGTCACCTTTTCCATGAATCCAATGGTTTTCTAATCGGGGGCCATCCCCGTCGATCGGACCGAGCATGGTTAAGCAGAAATATCGGTCATCGAAGAGTTCACTTGCAAGATACCGGACTTCCTCTTCCTTTATGCCGTCGATGCCGGCGAGAATTTGCTCCACCGGAATGTAAGCATCAAAGTAGATTTCGTTCTTTGCCAGTCGAGTCATGAGGCCATCCGAGCTCTCGAGACTGAGAAGGAGGTTTCCCTTTAGGTGCTCCTTTGCTGTTTCCAGTTCCCCATTTCTGAAGGAATCGGTCTTCACACGTTTGAATTCCTTCAGGATGAGATCGATAACCTCCTGATAAGAATTTTCGCTTGTTCCTGCATAGACAACAAACAGACCTGTATCGATGTAGGCAGGAAGGTATGAGTAAACAGAGTATGCCAATCCTCGATTCTCACGGATCTCCTGGAAGAGTCTTGAACTCATGCCCCCTCCCAAGATCGTATTGAGCGCGTAAGAAGCGAACCGAAGGGAGTGATGATAAGGAAGTCCTTTCGTGCCAAGACAGATATGAACCTGTTCGAGCTCTCGTTTCCAGATATTGGTGGTTGAAATCGGTACCGGTCTCGAACGCTCCTTCGAGAAATTGGATTTTGGAATCCGGCCGAAGGTCTTTTCAATCTGGTTGACCACCTCCTGATGCAGGAGATTTCCTGCCGCACAGATGATGATACGGTCAGGAGGATAGTTCTTTCTAAAGAATTGGTAGATCTGCTCACGGCTGAAAGATTGGACAAGTTCCGCGGTTCCGCAGATGGGAAATCCCAAAGGGTGATCTCCCCAACAGACGCGGTTGAAAAGATCGTGGATATAGTCGTCCGGAGTGTCTTCGACCATTCTGATTTCTTGTAGAATGACCATTCTCTCCTTTTCTACATCGTTCGGCTCGATGAGGGGATGGAGGAAAATATCAGACAGAAGGTCGATGGCCAGGCAAAGATTCTTATCGATCACTTTGGCATAAAAACAAGTATATTCTCGCCCAGTAAAGGCATTCAGCGTTCCCCCGACCGAGTCGATCTCCTTGGCAATGTCAAAGGCTGTCCTTCGTTCCGTTCCCTTAAACAGAAGATGTTCGATGAAATGAGAAATTCCATTTTCCTGAGGTTGTTCATCTCTCGAGCCGCTAAGCGCCCAAACGCCGATTGAAACGGACTTGAGATAAGGAATTTCTTCCGTGATCACTTTGATTCCATTTTCGAGGAGAACCTTCCGATATCCTGGTGCTTCCATGCCTATTCCCCTATCCTTTGTCTCTTGTCCCAGTTTCGTCCCCCTTCTCCCTCAGAGCGGCCTTTCGACTCAATCGGATGCGGCCTTGGGGATCGATATCGATCACCTTGACGAGCACGTCCTCTCCCTCCTTCAACACATCGGTGACCTCCTTTACGTGGCCTTCTGCCAGCTGGGAGATATGGATGAGTCCATCGGTGCCCGGAAAAAGCTCGACGATGGCTCCAAAACCGAGAATCCTCCGGACCTTGCCTGTATAGAACCCTCCGATCTCGACCTCCTGGGTAAGACGCTTGATCATCGCAATGGCCTTTTCTATCGACTCATAATTGGGGGAAGCCAGTTTCACGATTCCCGAGTCCTCGACATCGACCTTCACCCCCGTTTGCTCCACAATGCTGCGGATTGTCTTACCTCCCGGGCCGATGATATCGCGAATTTTTTCCTGTTTGACCTGTAAAGTGATGATCCTCGGAGCATGTCGTGAGAGATCTTTTCTCGGTTCGGCAATGGTCTCCCTCATTTTTCCCAGGATATGGAGTTTCCCTTCGCGGGCCTGTTCAAGAACCTGCTGCATGATCGATTTGGAGATTCCCCGAATCTTGATGTCCATCTGAATCGCAGTCACCCCTTCCGCCGTCCCAGCCACTTTGAAATCCATGTCTCCGATATGGTCTTCATCCCCAAGGATATCGGAGAGGATGGCTGTTTCATTCCCCTCCAGGATCAAGCCCATCGCAATCCCGGCCACCGGCGATTTAATTGGAACGCCAGCATCCATCAGGGAAAGGCTGGCTCCACAGACCGTCGCCATTGAGGAAGACCCGTTCGATTCCAAGACTTCTGAGACAATCCGGATCGTATATGGGAATTGCTCATCGGAAGGAAGAATCGGCAGGATCGCTCTTTCCGCCAACGCTCCGTGGCCGATCTCTCTTCGGCTAGGAGACCGCAGCGGTGAAACCTCCCCCACAGAAAATGGAGGAAAGTTATAATGAAGCATAAAGGACTTGTAAGTCTCTCCCATGAGGGAGTTGATTTTCTGCTCATCCTCCGAAGTCCCAAAGGTGACAACGGCAAGGACCTGAGTCTCTCCCCGCGTGAAGAGAGCGGACCCATGGGTCCTCGGAAGCATCCCTACCTCGCAGGAAATGGGACGGACTTCTGCCAATTCTCTGCCATCAATCCTCTTCCGTTGGCCTAAAATGAGCCTTCGGATCAATTTCCGATCAAGATCCTCGAACACCGCCTTGACCATCTTCGGAGAGGGTTCCTCTTCAGTCCCGCATTCACGGAGAGTGGATTGAAAGATCTCCTCTATCTGTTCTCTTCTCCTAATCTTCTCCGGAATCCGGTAGGCCTCCAACAGGGGCGCTTCAGCCGCTATTCTCACCTTTTCGTAAATCGCTTCATCCGGCTTCTGAATGTTATAGTCTTTTGGTTTTGTTCCAAGGGCTTGGGCGATCTTTCTCTGCAGATCAATGACGGGTTTGAGCGATTGGTGACCGAAGAAGATGGCCTCCAGGACCTCTGTCTCCCTGATCTCTTTCGCACTCCCTTCCACCATGATGATGGCATCCTCGCTACCTGCCACGAAGAGGTCGATGTCACTCATCCCGAGTTCCTCATGGGTTGGATTGAGAACGTATTCACCATCGATCCGGCCCACCCTGGCACCTGCAATAGGGCCACTAAACGGGACTCCGGAGAAGGTGAGGGCCGCAGAGGCTCCAATCATTCCCAAGATCGCCGGTTCATTGTCCATGTCTGCTGAGAGAACGGTCGCAATGATCTGGGTCTCGTATTGGAACCCTTTTTGAAAGAGGGGTCTCAAGGGTCGATCGGTAAACCGGGAGATGAGGATTTCATGATCTGTTGGCCGTCCTTCTCTTTTGAAAAATCCCCCGGGGATTCTTCCTGCAGCATAGGTCATCTCCTGGTAATTCACCGTCAGGGGAACGAAGTCGATCCCTTCCCGTTTCTCGTTAGCAGTCACAGCCGTGACCAAGACAACGGTTTCTCCATACTGGACCAAAGCAGAGCCTTTGGCCTGTTTGGCCACCCTTCCCGTTTCAATGGAAAGTGTTCTTCCGCCAAATTCTACCTGCGACTTCTGAACCATAATTTTTTCACTCCTTTTAATTCATTGAGTCTCACTCAAGTCTCTCCTCGGGAGGTTACTTTCGAAGACCCAGTCTGTCTATAATTTGACGATACCGGTCCACCTTGCTTTCCTTGAGGTAGTTTAAAAGCCTTTTCCTCTGTCCCACCAACTTCAGAAGCCCTCTTCGAGAATGATGGTCTCGTTTGTGGGACTTGAAGTGCTCCGTGAGATATCGGATTCGCTCGCTAAGAAGTGCGATCTGAACCTCGGGTGAACCCGTATCTCTCTCGTGATTTCTGAACTGATCAATAATCTCCTTTTTTTTCTCCAGAACGAGTCCCATACGTTTCTCTCCTTTTCACCTATCGGTATTCTGATGTTTGGGATGAAAGACTCTGAGAGGCCGAAACACGACGGAATCTCCTCTTTCCCACGGAATATCGGTGCATTTGACCTCCGATTTCAGAATAGCAACCAATCCCTCTCCAGGAGCGGTGAGCTTGATCCAATTCCCCTGATCAAATTCTAATGGACATGGGGGTGAGAGGTCCCGGACCAACATCCCCTGTCCCAAGCGAACTTTTCGCACCAGCTTCTGATCTCCGATCACCTCCGGAAGGCAGGGCAAGGCTTCTTCTAAAAGAAGAAGGCACGGCCGTATCGTTTCAGGTCTCAAAGCCTTCACCTTCTCCCAGGCCGCTGCTTTTTCGATCGAAAAAAGGCCGCTCTGTACCCTTCTGAGCTGGACCAAGTGAGCGCCACACCCAACCTTTCGGCCAATATCCCTTGCAAGGGCTCGAATATATGTTCCTTTCGAGCAAGAGATTTGGAATTGGACCAGAGGCAGATCGATTTTCTCGATCTGGAGGTGAAAAATATTGATCTCTCTCTCCTTACGCTCGATTTCTTCTCCTTTTCTGGCCAACCGGTAAAGGGGTTTTCCTTTGACCTTGATCGCAGAGAACATGGGTGGAATCTGCCGGACCTTTCCCGAGAAGGACTGAAAAGCATTCCGGAGCCCTTCCGAGGTCACTGCTGTCCAAGGACTCTTTGAAACGATCGCCCCCGTAAAATCGTCTGTGGTAGTCTCCTCGCCTAATTCCAACGTCCCCTTGTATCGCTTGGGTTCATCGTTTACAAAAGGAATCAATCTCGTTCCCTCGCCCAGGGCCACTGGAAGAACACCTGTGGCAAAAGGATCCAGGGTTCCAATGTGGCCTGCTTTCCTGATTTGCAACCGTCGTTTGGCCTCCCGGACCACATCGAGGGAAGTGATTCCTTCCGGTTTATCCACGATCAAAAACCCATCAATCCCCATCTTCGCCCTTTTCCTGCGCTCTCTCTTCCTGGAGGTGATGGATCAACTTTCCCATATGAACGGCATATTCAATCGAAGGATCGAATTGGAACACAATTTCCGGCGTGTATTTCAGCTTTATCCGATGGCCAAGCTCTCTTCGGATGTACCCTTTCGCGCTGTTAAGTCCCTTCATGGATCGTTCCCTCTCGCTGGAGGTACCCACGACGCTGTAATAAACCTTGGCCGATCGACAATCCTCCGTGACAGTCGCCCGGGTGATAGTGATGAAGCCGATGCGGGGATCCTTGATTGTCCTTACAAGCATCTCAGAGATTTCTTTCCGTATTAAGTCACCCACCTTTTCGGATCGTTTTCCTTCCATTGTCGCCTTTGCCTTGTTCAGAATGAAATAATTTCTATCTCTCTTTCGATCACTTCGGCAAGGTACATCTTTTCGATAAAATCAATGATCTTATCAAGGCTCGAGTTGACGACCCGACGGTCATTTCCGACGGTACAGATACCGATCTGGGCCCGTTGCCAGAGGTCGTTGTCTTCAACCTCCGAGATGGCAACATTGAAGCGGTTTCTGACCCGGTCAATCAGTTTTCGGATCACGTGGCGCTTTTCCTTCAAAGAATGGTTCTCTCGAATCCGAAGGTGAAGTTGACAGATTCCAATCACCATCTTACAGCTCAGTGGGACTTAAGGAGAGGAAGGTTATTCCCTGCTTCTACCCCTCCTGAAACCCGTTGGAGAATCAGGTCAGTTGAGGCTGGATCTCCTCGACTTCATAGGACTCAATAATATCCCCGAGTTTTACGTCATTAAAATTTTCGATGCTGATACCGCATTCGAGCCCCTGGCTACAGTCTTTCATATCATCTTTGAAGCGTCTGAGTGAGGCGATCCTCCCATCATAAATGATGACGTTATCTCGAAGAAGCCTCGCATGGGATCCTCGTACGACCTTCCCGTCGATGACGAGACTCCCTGCGATCATCCCGAGTTTATGGATATTAAAGACCTGAATCACCTGGGCCCTTCCCAGGAAGTGCTCCCGATAGGTGGGTTCGAGCAGACCCTCCAAGGCTTTCTTGATATCGGTAATGGCATCATAGATCACCGAATAAGTTCGGACATCGACCTGTTCCATTTCAGCAAGGACTTGAGCGCTGGTCACAGGCCGGACATTGAACCCGATAATGATCGCATTGGAAGCGGAAGCGAGGTTAACATCGGTCTCGGTCACTCCACCCACCCCATCATGTAGGATACTGACCTTGACAGTATCCGTGGAGAGCTTTCTCAGAGCCTCCCTCATGGCCTCGATCGATCCTTGAACATCCGCTTTGATGATAACGTTGAGTTCTTTCACTTCCCCTTGCTTGATCTGATCGTAAAGCTCTTCCAACGAGACTTTGCTCAACTTGGAGAGTTCCTTCTCACGCAATTTCTCTTGCCGGTGAAGGCTGATTTGTCTCGCCATTCGTTCATCAGGGATCACGATAAAGGTTTTGCCTGCCTCTGGGACATCTGAGAACCCCACGACCTCGACAGGGATGGAGGGTTGAGCGTTTTCGATCTTCTGTCCCTTGTCATTTAGCATGGCCCTTACTCTGCCAAATTGAGACCCCGCGATGAACGCATCGCCCGTCTTGAGTGTTCCCTCTTGAACGAGAAGCGTGGCCACAGGACCTCTTCCCCGATCCAGTTTGGCCTCGATGATCACACCACGAGCAGGCTTATCAGGATTGGCCCGAAGCTCCAGCATCTCGGCTTGAAGAAGGATCAACTCAAGCAGTTCCTTAATCCCTTTTTTTTGTTTCGCCGAGACTTCAGCGAAGAGCGTGCTGCCTCCCCATTTTTCTGGAACGAGTCCATAATCGGCCAGATCCTTCATCACCTTTTCTGGATTGGCGCTGGGTTTATCCATCTTATTGATCGCCACGACGATCGGCACTTTAGCCGCCCGGGCATGGTCGATTGCCTCCTTAGTCTGGGGCATTACACCGTCATCGGCAGCTACCACCAACACCACGATATCCGTCACTTGAGCCCCTCTTGCCCTCATGGCGGTAAACGCCTCGTGGCCTGGAGTATCGATGAAGACGACATGGCTACTCTCAAGATCAACATCATACGCGCCAATATGCTGCGTGATACCACCCGCCTCTCCTTCGACCACATTTGTCTTCCGGATCGCATCGAGAAGCATCGTCTTGCCGTGGTCTACATGACCCATGATGGTGACGACAGGAGGCCTCGGTTTAAGCTGTTCGGGCAAGTCTTCCTTTCTTTCCAGAAGGTCTTGACGTTCTAAGGAAAGCTTTTCAATCTCGTAGCCAAATTCACTGGCCACGAGAGATGCCACATCCGTATCAATGGCCTGGTTGATATTGGCGAGAATGCCCATGGCCATGAGTTTTTTGATCAATTCTCCGCCCTTGACGCCCATCCGTTTGGCAAGGTCTCCAACCGTAATCATTTCTGCAATTCGGATGATCCGCTTGATTGGTTTAGGAACCGTAACCGTAGTCTTTTTGGACTCTTTGACAACCACCTTCTTCTTTACAGGCTTGAAGGATCGAACGAGGGGTTCTCCCTCTTTCTCGACTCGTACCTCCTCTTCCAAGGGTTCACCCTCAACCAGCATCCTTTCCTCAATCATTCTTCTCTTTTTGACGAATCCCTTCTTCTTTCCAGTAAGGACCTCCATTTCGTCTTTCTCTAACAGTTTCTTCTTGAGAGGAGGCTTGATTTCCGGTTTCTCCTCTAACGACTCCTTGGATTTTGTTTCCAAGACCCTGGGACCCTGGATTTTTGGTTCCTGAATTTTAGGTGCCTGGCGCTCCTTTTGGGCCTCGATTCTTCTTTCGCCCTCATGAGAAGGAATGGGCAGGGGGATGGCCTTCTCTTCTTTTGGCTTGGCTGGAATCGCCTCTCTTGCTTCAGCCGCAGTTTCAGCCTCGATTATTCCTTCCCGGAGTTCTTCGGTCTTCTTTTTCTGGGTTTTCTTTATCTGGACTGTGGCTTCCTTCGTCTCCTCTTCATGGACCTTCTCTTCAATCTCTTCTTTCACCGCGATCGATGGAGACGAAGGAAAAGGAACAGGTGTAGGAATCTCCTCGACTTGGGTTGCAGGTTCAACCTTTTGTTCCAGGTTTCGGGTTCGCCTGCGAATTACAGTGGGTTTTACTCGTTTCTCAACGATCTCTTTTTCGGAATCTCTCCCAATGACCCGCTCATCAGATAGGGGCTTCGTCTTTTCGGGCTCTTCCGATTTTTTATCCTTCACCTTCACGCCCATCCGCTTCAGTTTCAGGAGTAATTTATCATCCCCCATCCCCACTTCACGCGCCAGATCGAGGACTTTTACCTTTGCCATTCCCCATCCTCCTGCTTCTTCCTCTCTCGGGTAATCCGAGAGCTTAAATCTTCGAGATCCACCCGTTTCAAAAAGTCAGTCCGTCTCATTCTCTTATAAGCGGTGTTTAAACACGTCAGATCCGCACAGAGATAAAATCCCCTGCCTTGGAGATTTTTAGTGCCCGTCACAATCGAGCCCGAAGCATTCCGAACGAACCGTATCATCTCGCCTTTTCTCTTTCGACTTCTGCACCCGATGCACATTCGAAAAGGAACGTGCTGCCTTGAGAGGCTCATTTTTTTTCTTCCTCGATAAGCCGCTGAGCGGATTGGAGTAACCTTTCAGCTTTCTTAGGGCCAATCCCTGGAAGGGACGAGAGTCTCTCGATATCACCCTTCAAAAGATCTTGAATCGTTTCAAATCCATTCGTTTTCAAAATTTCAGCCGTCTTTTCCCCGACCCCATCGATTCGATCAACGGAATCCAATGCGGAGGTGGATGGGGACGGGACTTCCTCCTTTTTTGATTCTGAACCTTGTGTCTGCATTCCTTCGACGGCACGTTGAATGATTTCGAGAGCCTTCTCCTTTTCGATCTCGAGAATCTTTGCCAGCTCTTCTGGATCGACCTCACCAATCTCTTTTATCGAACGGAACCCCTCATTATAAAGGATCCGGCTCGTGACATCGCCGATATAGGGAAGTTGCTTGAACGCTTCGAAGATCTCGCCAGAGATCTTCTCCATCTTCGATTCGCTCTTAATATCAATTTTCCAGCCCGTCATTTTGGAGGCTAACCTTACATTCTGTCCTTTCTTTCCAATTGCCAGGGAAAGCTGATCGTCAGCGACGATCACCTCCATCTGCCGGTTCTCCTCGTCAATATAGACCCTGGAGATCTTGGCGGGAGCCAATGCATTACAGATATATTTGGCATGATCCTGAGACCAAGGGATGATATCAATTCTTTCTCCCCGGAGTTCTTGGACGACGCTTTGAACTCGAGAACCTCTCATTCCCACACAGGCTCCCACCGGATCCACATCCCGGTTTGAACTGTAGACCGAAATCTTTGCCCTCTCTCCCGGTTCTCGGGCAGCACTGATGATTTTAATCACTCCCTCCGAGATCTCAGGGACTTCATTCTCGAAGAGCTTAATGAGAAATCCGGGGTGGGTTCGAGAGAGAAAAAGTTGCACTCCCTTTGAATTTTTCTGCACGTCCAAGATATAGGCGCGAAGCCGATCCCCTTGACGATATGCTTCGCCGGGGATCTGTTCCTTTGCCAGAAGGACGGCCTCCGTCCTCCCAATATTGATATAGAGATTCCCTTTCTCCATCCGTTGGACGGTTCCGTTGATAATATCTCCCTTGCGATCCTTGAATTCATTGTAGACGTTCTCTCGTTCGGCTTCGCGCACCTTTTGGATGATCACCTGTTTCGCTGTTTGGGCCCCAATTCGACCAAAATCGGTGGTGAGCTTGACCCCAAGGCTGTCCCCGATTTGGGCCTCCGCATCAAGTTCCTGGGCTTCTTCAAGAGCGATTTCGGTAGTCGGATCTATCACTTCCTGAACCACCTGCTTGAATTGAAATAGTTCAATCTCTCCGACTTCCTCATTATAGTGGACTTCAATCTCGCCTTGATGACCATACTTTTTTCGAGAAGCCGTTAGAACGGCCTGCTCGAGGGCCTCAATGATCACCTTCCGGTCAATTCCCTTATCCTTTCCGACCTGGTCAATGATATAGTTAAGATTTGATGGCATAATGATTTGCTCCGTGTTCAAAGCTCAATTTCGAGATTGGCCTTGGCAATCTCCAGTAAGGGAATCTGAAACACCTCTCCGTCGATTTCAATTCGAACCCAGTCTTTCTCGATTCCTCGGAGCTTGCCCTTAAAATGTCTCCGATTTTCAATGGGATGGGTGGTTGTCACCTTGACCAATCGATCTCGGTATTTCATGAAGTCCTTTGCGGTTCTGAGGGATCGCGTTAGTCCGGGAGAAGAAACCTCGAGGGTATAAGGAGTAAGAATAAAGTCTTCCACATCCAGACTCCTTCCAATTTCCTGACTGATTTGAGCGCAATCATCCAGTGTTACTCCCTCCTCTTTGTCCACATAAAGACGGAGGACCCATCCTCTGGCTTCCCTTCGAAATTCGACCTCTACCAGTTCAAACCCTTCACTTGAAAGAAAAGGCTCCGCAAGTTGACGAATCCGATCGATGATTTCCTGAGGCACCATTTCAGTAACACCCAAAAAAAAGGATCAATTCAATAAAAAAGCGGGCCACTTGCCCGCTTTTTCAGCAGACCCTAATTTCAAATTAAATATACTATAATTCAATTCGAGATGCAAGCAATTTTTATTGAGATTATTGGGATATCAACTCGGGAAGGTGATGGATGAGGATTTCGATCGCTCTCTTTCGCGCGGTATTGACTTGGGGTGAGAAAAAACCAATCCGCCAGCCTTCCTCGCTTATCTCATCGGAAACAAGGAGCATCGCTCCGGTAGAGATACCCCTGGCCTTTCCAAAGGCAAATACGGCTGCCATCTCCATTTCTACTCCTAATACGCCCTCCCTTCGGTACCGCCTAATCTTTTCCGGTGTTTCACGATAGGGAGCATCCGTCGTCCAAATGGTGCCCTCATGGAAGGAGAGATCCGTCATGGCCGTCCAATTAGAGAGTTTCTTTTGAATCGTGGGGTCTGGGGAGCTCTTCTCTCCCTCCGGAAGGTAATGGTAGGAGGTCCCTTCTTCTCGAATCGCTTCCATTGGAAGGACAACGTCCCCTATGGAGATCTTCCTCTGGATTGCCCCACAGTAGCCAAGGAGGACAGTTCGCCTCACTCCAAAGGCAACCAATTCCTCTAACAGCATGATCGTACCGGGCGCGCCATAGGGAGCTTGGGCCGCGATCCAGCCTTCCCCTCGATAAATCCGTGGGTTCCGATTACTCCAGGCCTCAATCGGGCTGGCCTGTTGGATCGATTGAACGAGCGCGTGGAGATCCTGGGAGGTGAAGGTGATCAATGCCAGGCTTTCAAGGAATAATGCCTCTAAGGATTTTGCCTTTTGCCGGGTGAGAACTCTCACCATCTCACTCGGGTTGACCACCGATTGAAGATCGCGGCTGAAGAAATCCATTTTTCTCCTTATCGAGAAGAAGACCGGTGAATCTCTCCTCAGGCTTATGGATCACTCCTCCCGCTTCAAGAAAGAAGGGGGATTCGAGGCAAGGCCTTGGAGAGTCTGAATTTCTTTCTCCAACTTTTCAATCGTCTTTTGACTTTGACGAAGGGTTTTTTTCAACTGAAACCGTTTGTAGAGGTCTCCGATGCCTCCAATCATGACACCAAAGAAAATGGAGCAGAGAATGATTAGGAAGAGAGGAACTTGGGGTATCTCCACCTTAAGACCATTGATTATTTCAAGCGAATACCGAAGGGTAACTTCTTCCCGGTTTTGCATGGAGAAATGGATGGCAAAGAAAAAGGCTACCATCCAGAAAAGGGTCTTGAGATATTTCATGGTCATTTTACCCCTTTCTGCATTATCCTTCTCTTCGCCTGATTCCTGAATTCCAAGCGAAGGGTTTGATAGGTTTTCTTCAGATATTGGGGGATGATTTTTGTTCCACTGAAGACGGGCATAAAATTAGTATCTCCTGTCCATCGCGGAACGACATGGACATGAAGATGGTCTTCCCCAGCCCCCCCCGCCTTTCCAATATTGACTCCGATATTAAACCCGTGAGGACGGAGAGTATTCTTCAATACCCCGGTGGCCGCTTTTAGAAGGTGAAAAAGTTCCTCTATTTCATCATCGTGAAGGGCTTCGAAGTCGGGACAATGGCGGTTGGGAACAACCATGAGATGGCCATTATTATAAGGGAATTTATTCATCATCACAAATCCATACTTACCACGATGAAGGATGAGATTTTCTCGATCTCGCTTTTCGATTCGTTTTCGACAAAAGAGGCAATCCTCTTGTTTCTTCTCCAAGATATAATCCATCCGCCACGGAGCCCAGAGAAATTTCATCTATTCTTCCTTTTAAAGGATCACCGGTAAATAATGATATTGGCTCGTATGACAATTTAGCATGTCAACCCCGAATTAAGATACAAATAGTCTCTCCAAGGCTCCGGGGTCTCTTTAAGGCCAAGACTAATGGTCAAAAGCGGGATCCAGATGGGAGCTTTCGGTTTTCGAATCAGCGTCATTCCGGCCTCTTCGGTGTTCTCCCCCCTTTCTCAGATTGCACCTTACGCAGCAGGTGACCACATTGGTCCACTCCGTTTCGCCGCCTTTCGAGCGGGGAATCACGTGGTCATAGGTCAATTCCTTCTGGGAAAAGGGGGATCCGCAATATTGACATCTCCCCCTATCCCGGATGTAAAGGTTCTGTCTGGAAAATTTGAAGATGGGAGTCCTCTTTTTGATATGACGATTTAATCGAATGACAGCGGGGAGCCTAAGCCCAAAGCTAATACCCCGAATCATACGGTCATATTCTTCGACCACTTCCACCTTGTCCAGCAAAACCATTACGACAGCCCTTCTCCAAGGAACGACCTTTAATGGTTCAAAGGTTGAATTGAGGAGCAGTGTCCACTCCATAGGGCGAAAGGCAGTAAGTATCTTTTTGAATTCTCAGGTTATATATCGATTTTCAACCCAATTGTCAAGCCCTGTAACACTGAGTAACGGTATTAGCGGGCTGGATGGAGCAGAAACGAAGGGCTGAACATTCCAGAACAACTGTACATTTGTACATTTCTGTGACAATTTATGTCACTCAAAAAAATGCGAGGGAGGTATGTTTTTTATTATATATTTAATTCTCTTTTACTTCCAATAGGTTAAATCATTAAGCCAATGACTTATATCAATGGCAGATAATTTGCTTTCATTAAGTTTTGAAGATGTTTCCTATACAAATAATCTCAACTCGGGAAAAAGGATGGTCAGGGTAACGAAAAAGGAGATGCTCTTTCATCTTTATCTGATGAGGATACATTTCCATATGACTAAGTTGCTGGTTGTCAGGGGACTTTCAGCCTGGGTTGTAAAATTCTCGAAACATTGATCCAGATGAAAGTTTCTTTTCTCAACCGATTATTTTTCATGAAATCGTTGACAATTTAGAGCGGCCATGATAGCCTCTACGTAAAATCAGTTGAGGAGGAAAACAGAATGAAGAAACTATCAGGGATTCTACTAATGCTCTTGTTGGTAAGCCCTTCCCTCTGTATCGAAGGATGGGCTCAGACGAAAACCCCAAATGACGAACTACCCTTGGCCGATCTACTTGTTGCAAGGCCATTAGGGGCTGCAGCCGGAATAGTAGGGACGGGTTTGTTCATTGCTTCACTTCCCCTAACGATTCCAACGAAGAGTGTCGACAAGGCGGCAAAAATGCTCATTACCAATCCCTTTCATTTTTCTTTTTACCGTCAGTTCCCAGATGAGAGTTTGGATTTAAAATAAGGAGGGAAAAAAGGGGTTCTATTCTAAGAGGCTTCTTAAGAAGTTTTTCAATTGATGGAGATCTTCTGAAGAAATATCGATGAACTTTAACCCCGAACGGTAATCTCCCCATTCCTCTCCGAGATGAATATCGACCCAGGCTACTTGTACAATCATCTCAACCGTGTGTAAATTATGGCCCAGTGTGAAAAAGAGTCTTAACTTCAGAATCTCCCCTACGGCCACCTTTTCAGGCAGATAAATCAGAAGGCCCCCCTCGCTGGCATTGAGGGCTCTGCCGGAATAAGCGGTCTCCGAATCTTCGCGGTAATATTCGATGGGCAAATCGATCGTAAATCGGGGGAATTTCCTTCTTTCAAAATTGACTATGCCATAACGGGGTTTTGCTTCATTTGCCTCTTTCACAGTCTCTCTCGCAATCTCATCTTTAATTGGGGATTCTCATTAAGTTCATTTGGAGCGAATTTTGAAAAAGATCAGGAAACGTACCCTATCCTATTGAGAAAGGGTTTGCCTGCGGAGAATTGACCCAAGCTTTCCAGGGTTCTCTTCTTTCAATTGGATAAAAATTAGGTTTCCCAATCTTTCTCTCAGCTGTTTCTATCTCCATCCGTATTTCGGCTAAATCTTCTTTTCCGCTCTCTGAAGGAATTGACCGATTTTCGTTGTCTGCAGTTGTTGTGATCGCTACTTTATCTGATAAAAAATGAGAAGTTGGTTCTTTTGCGCTTCTTGCCTTAGCTTTTCTTGTCCCTTCAGGAGGGCTCTCAACCTCAACCTTGGCAAATTCAGACTTTGATGGTTGAGGGTTCTGTCTGAGTAGCCTTAAAGAAGTGTTCATTTCCGTTTCTTCTTTGAGTGTTTCGAATGAGATCGGTGGAGGGGATTTAACCGGCTCAATTGACATGACTGCCTCATCGCCTTTCCCCCATTCGGCCGTTTTCCATTCTGGCGTTACTCTTTTGTCTAATGCTGCCAGCGGCATTCCTGATGCGTTCTTGAAGGCGATCGAGATCTTCTGGATCGAGAAGCCTTCTTCAAATGTAGCTTTGAAAGGCGGAGTCTCTTCGGGAGGAAGGGGATTAAGTGCAAGAGGGACCTCATCGAAGGTAAGAAATTCTTTCAAATTTCCGAACAGTTGAATGAGTACCCAGATATCATTTAAGGCTTCGGAAGCGATGTTTTTTACCCTTCCGACGACGTTCCAGCCTCCAGCCTGGGTTTTTCGAAGAAAAGCGGATTCCAGGACCAGTTGAGAAAGCTCCATATTCTGGAATTCAAGAGAGATGGGTGGGACGTCTCTCTTAACTTCCACGGCAACCTGGGCCCCGAAGGATTTCAAGATCCCGGCCAGAGCCCCAGCTTTTTCCCGCGTGATATTTTTCTTAATGATGATAGGGCATTCATCGACAATCTTTCTAAGGAGAGGATAGGGAATGCTGTATTTTTTAGAGAATTCAGTGCAAAAAAGCTCCTTTTCTTGGTGAGTGTTCTTTCCGATACCAATAAGAGTGACCCGATACTCTTCCTGAAAAAGGTTCATATAATGCATTTTTCCCCGAAAACTGGGATTTATTTTGTTCCTTTATCCATTCTCCGTTTTTTCTGAATCGTTCAAGAATCACTCATGATACATCCTATTCTTATACAAAATTTTTGAGAAATTCAAGATATTTTTTGTTCAGTGGATTGAAGAAAGGAAGAAAATGGGAATAACAAACAAAAAGTTGCCCTCTCGGGGAAAAGAGAGGAGCAGAATCTTTGAGTTTTTAAACAGCAGTCTCTCAGGGGAAAGATGAAATTTTCGTTCTGTCTGTCTTTTAATACGATAATAATCCTCTGTTATTTTCCAACCTCCCTGAGCAAATGTTTGAGTCTCTCATAGTCTTTTTCCTCGATGGACTGGAATTGTAGGCCATAACGGTGTTCTCCCCAACTTTCTTTAGCGGCCAAATCATACCAAACCACCTTAGCAATCGCTTTGATTGAATTCAATTCCAGCCCTGAAGCGTAAAGGATCTCGATCTTCAATAAATCTCCTATCTTCATTATTTCAGGCAGGTAGACAAGAAGGCCACCTTCACTGGCATTGGCCACAATTCCTCCAAAGGTCGCTTTCCCATCAATTCGAGAATAGTCTAAAGGAAGCTCCACACTAAATCTGGGATGCTTCCTTTTTTCGATAGCGAGGACACCCATCTTATTTTGATGGCTTATATCGGAATGACTGTATTGATTGTTCACACTTTGCTTTTCCATTTTGGCAGAGCAAAAATAATATATTGCATTTTTAGTGCCATATGGACAAATTCTTGAAGTCCAATGTCTTTAGAGCAATTAAATCGATTCTTCATCCTTTTTGGAAGAAGTTATGGACTTAGTTCATCCGGAAAAATCTATGCCACCATATTTTGTAACCCCTCAATATAACAAATTGTCACTTCATGATGAATTTAGGAAGACGTTGATGACGAGATTCAAAAAAGTCTTGAAAATTTAAGAGATTATCTATTTCCTGTGCGGCTTTGAAAATTGAATCCTTTCAGATTTCTATGAAATTTTTTCACTATTTTGCCCATTCTGGTTTCGCTCTATAGCATAGGCGGCAGGTCATGCGAATGCACGCCACCCGTTGATAGAATTCACAAAAGGCGAAGTCAGTAGAGAAAAAATTTATGATATCACAAAGATAGCACTTATCGCCAAAGAGTTACAAAGCAAATATTATGCCAAAAATAGATCAGATTATTGATTTTCATATCGATGTATGTTAAGTTATATTTGGTCAGCACACCAAACCATATCACCTCCTTGTTTCACCCCCATTTGGTGTGTTGGCGGGGATCAGTTAAGGCCCTCCTCTAACTGATCCCTTTTTTACTATCGTTTGACCCCTTTGATCACTTCGGATGGAAATCCAAGCTGACAGACGAGCTCTCTACGAAAATCCTTAAAACCAATTTTCTCAAGAAAGGGCTGGGCCATTACGCCTCTGCAGCCAGCTAAAAGCGGAGGTTTTAGTTTATAAATCCTCTCATAGACTTGGTTTATCCATTTTTTTCCTTTGGTCATATGAACGAGGACGATCCTCCCTTCTTGCTTCAAAACCCGCTTAAACTCGAACAGAAGCGGAGCGAAATCTTCAACCGGAAGAATATCGAGAAGATACTGGTTCATCAGGATATCGAACGTTTCATCCTCAAAGGGAAGGTGTTGACAATCGCCGAGATGAAGGGTGTAATTCTTGTGTCCAATTTTCGATACTCTCTTTTTTGTCTTTTCGAGCATCCTTGTTGAAACATCGATGCCAGCCACCCATCCCTGGGGATTCTGCTTTAGGACCTCGATAAAATTGAGGCCTGTGCCAAAGGCAACCTCAAGGACCTTTTCACCATTTCGAATGGCAGCCAGTTCCAAAGCGCGTTGTTGCGCCTTAGACACCATCAATATCGCAAATAGATCATAGAAAGAAGCAATCAAATTATATTTTCGCACAATCTCTTGATGGGTATAACGTGCTTCTAAAATTTTCTGGTTCATTCAATCATCCTCACTTATTTGGGTAAAAAATAATTCACCGTTCTCGTTCTCTCTTTTTTATAATGAAAATGAATTTAGGAAGATAAATCGGAGGTCTTATAACACATCCTCGGCGAATCGTAAACCTATCTCATTGGAACGATTGATCTCCTGAGGTTGTACTGAAGTATTCACGGATCCTTCCCAGTACGATATGAGGGATATCCTCTCTCTTCTTGACCGTGAAGATATTGATATTCTTTCGATCTCCCACTGCCTTTTGAAACCTTGCCGCATAGGGGTTTTCGCCAATGTGAACGGCGGTAATCCGATTTTGAATCTTTTCGAAGTATCCGGTCAAGATTTCGAGATTTGTGATTTTCATATCTGTGATGATGAAAAGGTCGAGGTTTTTCTTCCTCTGGACCAGCGGCAAAAGATCCTCTAGATCCAAGGCTGTTCCTCCTCCAAAATATTTGCACAGGACCCGGTAGATTTCCTCTCGGCGACACGTATAGTTCAGAATGTCTTTTCCACCCATGGGAGCATCGCTAAAATTGTAGACGGCAACCTTCGCTTGATTCCGCAGATAGGCATCGGCTGCACAAGCTGCTCCCAGCACAGCGTAGGACAGGTTTTTTCGAGGGTTGATCATACTCCCTGAGGAATCGATGGCAATCAGACAATCGGGTGTTTTTTCAACCTTCCCTCTCCCTTTTCCTTCCCGTTTCTTCCAAGTCTGAGTTACACCGGGCATGATCTTCCCAAAACTCGTCCAGATATCGATATCTTGAAAGGGTGATCCTATTTCCCATGGAGAATGGGAGTGGGGGTGCAGGGTCCCTTGCTCCTCCACTGGCATCTTTCGGATGGGAAGAGCGTAATTCTCCGCCAATTTCATATAGAACAGGATCTCGGCATCAAGGGGACTCCCATGACCACGTCCCATGCCACCTTCCATTCCGTAGCCTGCTTCTTTGAAATCCTCCGAAAAATCATCAATCATTTCACAAAAATCTGCTAACCTCAGGGTCTGCTGAGCATAATCCCTAAGTCCCTGGTCAATCTCATCGATAGAATAATGATGAAAATCGTGGTCACCCATGGGGTTGGGTTCACCCTTTCCAGCTTGGTTGTCCTGTTCTCTTTGTTCTTCCATTAAAAGGGGTTTGATGGACCGAGCAAACTTCTGAATGCTATCACGCCACTTAGATCGGTCTAAATAGGGAATCCTGGCTAGTCGCCGAACCATTTCTTCATGCCCACCCCCGTGGCTGGAAGCGGCCGTAACCCCAAGATCGATCCCCCATATCCTCTGGTAGAGGGAAGCAATCACTTGATCCACCTTCCCTTTTGGTAGTGACCGACGCAACTCTGGGATATTGGTTCTTCTTTTTTTGACACAGTGAGTATCTGCCACCACATCCATGAAATAGTCGGCCACGAGTTTTGCCAGGGTCTTGTCGTTGACCACTTTCTTCGCTTCTGCGTAGAGCTGGGCATGGGTATGAAAATCCCAGGGACAGAAGGTATAATGAGTAATTCCATGATCCAGGAGGGCCTCAATCGCCTGTTCTTCTGAGATTTGGTCTTTCAACTTGGAAAGAAAAGCAGAGTTGAGGATCATTTGCTTTTCCTTCATTTCAAGTCCGACACCTTCGTTTGCTCCTGCCTCCCCTTCCGAAAAATCGGTTGCTTCTCCGACCCTGGGAATTGGAATCTCAGGAAAGAGATGCTTCCGCTTCACCTTCGGCCAAATCTTCTCGACAATAGTCTTTTGATGTTCTTTTTCTGTTGCCATCTTTGCAAACAGATTAACCTCGACGGATCGACCTAAAACTCAATAATAGAGATTGGAGCAACGTGTCTTTCCGGGATAGACCATTTTGTCCCTTTCGTACACCTTCCCCTCAACGATATTTCCGAGACCTCTCACCCGGCCTCCAACATAGATCTCTCCTCCCATCATCCACTCCCCTGTGTGGAGGCCGATATTTTTCCGAACCAAGATCTTGCCGTTTCGCATCCCCGCACCGGTCCAATTCTTGGCATTTCCCTCAATGACCAGTTCTCCTCCCTCGACGCCGATCCCTGTAAAATCGCCAGTGTCTCCCTCGATCACCAACCGCTTCCCTTTCGGAAGCCGAAATCCCAATAGGTTGACCTCAGTCTTCAGCTCCGAGAGTTTTAGCAGGATTTCGTCCTCTCGAACGTAGTTACACAGGGCGGAAATGTAAAGGCCTGCGGGCCCGGGGATCAGATAAGGGATCTTCTGAGTGTTTTCTAAAGCAAAGCAGAACTCTTCAATGTCCTCTGCCGTATACTCGATCTCTTTGACGTATCGCTCCGCCACTTCATAGGCCTTGATGATGGTATTGTACTGAACCATCCAGACGAGTTCTTTGGCTTCCTCTTCCAGAAGCTTTTCATATCCCCTGCGGATGTGGTCCATCACCGCTTCTGTGGATTGGATGATCTTGTCGAGAGGAAGTTCTTTCTGGGAAACAGTATAAGCCCCAAATTCTGCAAAGGGGTCTCGGGTCAGCCGATCCTCGTTTCCCGAAATCCCTGTCCTTTCTCTCCTCATAACTGAGGTTGCCTTCATTATCTTATGCCTTCCCCTGTCCGTTTCGATATAAATGGTTACAATCGGAATCGAAGCCGACTTAAGACTTCTGCCGTTCGAGATCTTTTTTAATCTCTTGGCAGAGAGGGTGGTCTCCTTCCAAGGGCTCCAGCGATTCACCTTGGAAAATTCTCGAGGCCACAGCTAAGGCATCTTTGAGATGATCACTCTGCTCCCGGTATCTCTGTAAGATGACCTTGACAGCCTCTTTCACGAGGTGGATGGGAAAGGGATCATCCCGCTTCGCCCTTTCCCTTTGAGAGAGGACCTGATCTTTCCATTGAACCCGGTGGGCCAACGTATAAGGGATCACGGATTTAACATGTTCAATGTCAATCTCTGGATCTCGTAAGAACCATGCCAATCCTTGAGCATACTGCTTGATTGAAGTGGGCAACCGATTAGAGGCGCAATTCCTGATCTCGTGGCAGAGGTAGCCTGTATAATGGCATCCCTCTTCACAGGTTTCCACTGACCGCTTCTGCCCATAGCGCTCACAGAATGAGAATTCAGCCAGGAGCATCCGGGTAAAGGCACTCGCATCCAGATCGTAGGCGAGCTCTTCCATCTCAGCCCGGATCTGTTCCCGGTCATGCTTCTGGAGCGGTTTGACCCCCAGCATTTCGCTAACATATTCGCCGAAGGCATTGCAAAGTTCTTCCATTTTAGGCAATTTTTTCTCATAAGCCATTTTGGATTTAAAGAGGCGATGAAACTCCTTTTCGTACTTGGGATGCCGAAGAAGATGATCCTTTCGGCTGCTCTTCCCAACCTGAAAAGAGAGGTTCGCTCCGGGATATTTCGACTCGATCATCACATCGAATCGGTCCACCAGGGGAGCGATGATGGTATTCGTTCCCCCATCCTGGTAGTTGGCCGTCGCAAAAAGGCAATATTCGTCGTTGATGATCATTTCATTGAGATATTCCCAGTTTCCCCTGTCGACGCCGTCAAGAATCATGCTCTGTTTGGTTTCTGGAAGGCGATTGATCTCGTCGACGATTTTCGCCGGAATTTGAGCGAAGTTCGTCCATACCACCTCCTCCTCTCCCTGATTCAATTTCCCAAGGTCAGGGCGGCCAATGATCTTTTCTTCCGTTTGTTCCGGATGGCCAGAAACCTCGCTGGCCCAAATCACCCCGAGGGGAAATTGGTAGAGCAGGGAACAGATGAATTCTGCTGAGGTCGTTTTTCCTAATCCGGGTTCTCCAATAATCAACTCCTTTCCCTGTTTTAAGGCTGTGAGGAGGCTGAAAAGAAGCGCTGAATTGTAATATTCTCCTTTGATTTCGAGATCCGGGCGATTGAAATAAAGATGGTCATTCATCAATCGGTAAATCCCCATCACCCGTTCCTGATAACCATTCTTCTCCACGTTCCTTTATCCTTTCTTTTCCAAACTAATGCCCCATGCCCGGAGGGGAGAGGAGGTTTTTGGTGTCATTTTCTAATTAATGATCGGAATCCAGACTTCAAATCAGAAAAATGATAACATGGCTCCTAGGACAAAACAAGGCAGCGAAGGACAAGGGAAGCCCTTCGTCTGCCTCTAATTTAACTCCATTTCTTCGTCTTACAGAGAAGGTTTCAGGTGTTTTCCGAGTGGGCCTGAAGCTGTTCCTTCTCACTTGGATCCACAGACTTCACCTTTCCAGCGGCAATCTCTCGAAGGGCTGTGACAATGGGACGGTTATTTCTTTCAATGAGGGGTTTGGCTCCCTTCATGATCATTTTCGCCCTTCGTCCTGCGAGGATAACTAACTCGAACCGGCTTTCCACTCTCTTTAAACAATCTTCAACAGTGATTCTTGCCATGATAGGCCTCCCATTCCTTGATTTTTCTTTCAAAGATTGAACGTTTCTCTTTTCGACACCGTTCGGCAAGGATGATGGCCTTCAAGGTGTCAACCGCCTCCTCTATCTTCTCGTTGAGAATCAAATAGTGGTACCGATGAGCCACTTCGATCTCTCTCTTTGCGTTGGCAAGACGGCGTTGTATGATGTCGGGCGCGTCGAGTCTCCTCTTCACGAGACGCTCTCGCAGGACTTCAGGGGAAGGAGGAAGGATGAAGATCGCAATCACCTGGTCCACCTTCTGCAGGACCTTTTGGGCTCCCTGAATATCAATGTCCAAAATAAGATCTCGTTTTTCGCACTCCAGTTTCTTCAGATCGGGAACCCTCGTACCATAGTAGTTTCCGAGGACTTGGGCCCATTCCCAGAAATCGCCTTTTTCTGCCATCTCCTGAAAGAGAGAAGGGGTAATGAAATGATAATCTTTCCCCTCCTCTTCGCCAACCCTGGGTCGCCGCGTCGTATAGGATACAGAAAATTGGAGACCCGGAACTCCCTCCATCACTTTCTGGATCAGGGTGGTCTTGCCAGCTCCGGAGGGAGCTGAAAGAATGAAGATAAGGCCACTCCCCTTATTCCTCAAGCAGACTTCTGCTCCCAACGCCTCTCCTTATTCACTCAATATTTTGAACCTGCTCCCGAATCTTTTCGAGTTCACTCTTGATCTCAACAACCTTTTGAGAGATCTCAGCATCGTTCACTTTGGAACTGATCGTGTTCGCCTCTCGATGAATTTCCTGAAGAAGAAAATCCATCTTTCGCCCCATCGGTTCGTCGCTATCGAGGAGGCCCCGAAATTGGGCCAAGTGGCTTTCAGCCCGAACCATCTCTTCTGTGATATCGGTCCGCTCTACCCAGAGGGCGACTTCCTGCTCAAAGCGGGCCGGATCGAATTCGCTCCCTTCGAGCAGCGTTCGAAGCTTCTCCTTAAACCGTTCCTGGAAGGCCTTTAACGTCATAGGGAATCGAACCCGGGTCTCTTGTAAATATTGAGAAATACGTTTCAATCGCTGCTTCAGATCCTTTTCAAGGGCAACCCCTTCCGCCCGTTTCATCTGATCCATATCCTTGATGGACAGCTTCAGGATAGGAACGATCTCCTGCCAGTAAGGCTCGACATCGTCCACCTCTTCTTTTGCGGTAATCAGATCCCTTGCGGCGGACAGATGTTCCAGCGTGATCTCCCCCTGGAGTTGAAATGTTTCTTTAAGGATTTGGAGAGCCTTGTAGTATTGTTTGGCAAGGGGAAGGTCCACATCGAACCGGACCTTTCCTTCTCCCGTTGCGTCGAGTTTGATGGCGACATCGATCCTTCCTCTCCCAACCTCGACTCGGATCGTCTCTTTGATTCGAGCCTCCAAAGGGTTGAACCGCCTGGGTAACTTTAGGTTGATATCGCAAAAACGGTGATTGATGGAACGGATCTCAACCCCCACCCTTCCTACGGTCGTCTCTCCTTCTGCCCTTCCAAAGCCGGTCATCGATTTCAACATTAATGGGTGGCTCCTTTCTTCAAAATATCGAGGTATCTTTTTCGGGTTTGGTTGAAGAAATCGATCACCTGAGCCTGCCGATAGTCGGGATAAGTCCATTCCAAAGATTGAAAGGACTTGTTACGATAGATCAAGGTCAGATCGGCATAGATCCCATCCCGGAGATAGGGTCGATGGGTATAGCCCTTCGTCGTTGCAAGAATAATGTGGTGGAGACAGAGGTACCCGGGATCGATATTGATCAGCCGATTTCCCTCAGGGGTGGCCCAAGCCGCTTCAAGGCGATTGGTCGCCAGCTTAATCTCCGGAAGTCTTGAGATGGAAATCAGGTTTTTGAACGTAACGAAATGGCGAAAGAGGCAGGAGCCCATCTCCTTTGTATAGTAAAGGGTAAAATTAAAGGGGAACCTTTCAGTAACCAAATCCGTCTCTCCAAAGATCGATACAAGACCCAATAATCCCTGTTGAAGAATGGCATCGTCTGAAACGATCAAGCTCATGAAGAGCCTTGCTGGTTGTGCTTCTTTCGGGCTGCCCATCTTTTATCTAAAAGTATGCATGGCGCAATGCGCAGAGCGCAAATGATTTCAAATTAAGTCTTCTGACTTAACGGTATGCGCTTTGCCCTATGCTCCCTGCCTATTTTTGCAGGTGGATGAAAAATTCCTTGTTTCCCTTGGGGCCCAGAAGAGGAGATTCAACCACGCCCAGAACACTCAATCCCAACGCCCTGCTGAATGCGGTAATCCGTTCGATTACCTTTTGATGCAAGGCGGGGTCTTTCACCACGCCTCCCTTCGCTACCTCTCCCCTGCCGACCTCAAATTGGGGTTTGATCAGACCCAGCAGGATCCCTCCCTCTTTTAGGAATTCGAGAAGGTGGAAAAGGAATTTTTCGATCGAAATAAAAGAGGTATCGATGAGAATCACGTCGATCCCTTGCTCCTCGATCGCCTCCCGGGGAAGGTAACGAATATTGGTTCGTTCCAGATTGACCACTCTGGGGTCCTTTCGAAGTTGCCAGGCCAACTGCCCATAGCCCACATCCACGGCATACACTTTCCTGGCTCCTCGCTGAAGGGCACAATCCGTAAACCCTCCTGTGGATGCCCCCACATCCATCACCACCCTTTGCATCAGGTCGATCCCAAAAGCCTTGAGGGCTCCTTCCAGTTTGAGGCCCCCACGGCTTACATAAGGTAATCTGGTGACCAGTTGGAGTTGGGCATCTGGATTGACTCTTGTCCCGGGTTTATCGATTTTCTGCTGATCGACAAGGACCTGACCCGCAGAGATCAGGGCCTTTGCCTTTTCCCGGCTTGAAACCAGCCCCTTTTCCACCAAAAGGTTATCGAGCCTTTTTCTTTCACCGTCCTTGAATGATTGCGTCATCCTTCAACGGGTTTCCAATCATCTCTATCACTTCTTGGACAATACTATTCTCATCGATTCTGTATTTCGTTCTCAGAAAGGACTGGGGACCGTTTTCAACAAAGAGATCGGGAATGCCGAGGCGTTTGACCTGGATGGAAAAAAGACCCCTCCCTTGGAAGAGTTCAAGCACCGCGCTTCCGAAACCTCCTTGAAGGATATTCTCTTCGACCGTAAGGACCCTTCCCGTCTTTTTCGCCCAATAACACAGGAGCTCTTCATCCAGGGGCTTCAAAAATCGGCTATTGATCACCGTGGCATGGATTCCAGCTTTTTCTAATTGCTCGGCCCCATGAAGAGAGGGATAAACGGTTGAACCAATGGCTACGATCACCACGTCCCTTCCTTCCTTCAGGACCTCTCCTCTTCCAATCTCGATGGATTGGACCGAATCATCCATCTTGACGCCAATCCCTTTGCCTCTCGGATACCGGATGGCAACTGGCTTTCCGCATTCGATGGCCGTCCGAATCATGTGCTGAATTTCATTTTCATCCTTGGGTGCCATAACGATCAGATTCGGGATATGGCGGAGGTAAGAAAAATCAAAAAGGCCGTGGTGGGTGGGTCCATCCTCTCCGACAATTCCTCCCCGATCCAACGCAAAGACAACAGGGAGGGCCTGGAGGCAGACATCTTGATGAACCTGATCATAGGCCCTCTGGAGAAAAGTGGAATAGATCGCCACTACCGGTTTCATCCCTTCTAAGGCAAGTCCGGCCGCAAACGTGACGGCATGCTGTTCAGCGATTCCAATATCATAAAACCGGTTGGGAAATTCTTTTGAAAAACGTTCCAGACCTGTACCGCTCTCCATCGCCGCGGTGATGGCAATGATTCGATAATCCGTTCTTGCAAGCTGGCAAAGGGTTTTTCCAAAGATCTCTGTATAAGTCGGAATCTCACTTGAGGAATGGCCCCGATATTCCCCTGTTTCGACATCAAAAGGCGGAACACTGTGAAACCTCGCGGGATTTTTTTCTGCCGGAGGATAGCCTTTCCCTTTTTTGGTCACCACGTGGACCAAGATCGGTCCTTTCATCTTTCGGATGTTCTGGAACGTCTCAACCAGATAGTCGAGGCGATGGCCATCAATGGGACCAATGTATTTCAGGCCGAGTTCTTCAAAGAGGAGGCCAGGCATTAAAAGTCCTTTCAAGGATTCTTCTGCCTGCTTAGCAAACCGGGAGACTGAATTTCCAATTCGAGGAAGCGTTTTAAGAAAAGCAATGATTTCATCACGGAACCGGTTGACGAACTCTCCTGTCATGAGTCGGTTGAGATAGGAAGAAAGGGCTCCCACATTCGGGGAGATTGACATTTCGTTATCGTTCAGGACTACGATCAAATCCCGGTTGACATGGCCGGTTTGGTTAAGGCCTTCGAAGGCAAGGCCAGCGGTCATCGATCCATCTCCGATGACGGCAAGGATCTTTCCTCCTTCTCCTTTCTGCCTGAGGGCTTCTGCCATTCCAAGGGCAGCAGAGATGGATGTTCCACTGTGGCCCGAATCGAAGGTATCATACGGGCTCTCCTCCCTTTTCGGAAACCCACTAACCCCACCATGCTGCCTCAAGGTATGAAATTGACCCGCTCTGCCGGTCAGGAGCTTGTGGGTATAGCTTTGATGTCCCACATCCCAGACCAATTTGTCCCTTGGGAGATCGAAAACATAATGGAGGGCGAGGGTTAACTCGACGACTCCGAGATTGGAAGCAAGATGTCCCCCGTTTTTGGAAACGGTAGTGAGGATTTCTTCCCGAATCTCTTTACAAAGCCTTCTCAGTTCCTCGATGTCTAATTTCTTAACATCAAAGGAGTAGTGGATCTGATCCAAAAGCTCGGCCATATTGCTTCGTTTACAAACTCTTTATTCATCCTCATTGAAGAGGGAATCTTCAGGCTTCCTCGAATCATTCTGCCGTGTATTACTCGAATGGCCTTGTCCTGAGCTCACTGAGGGATCAAAGGGTTGGGGCTTCAAAATTCCCTCTTTGTCTTCCAAGAGTATCTCTACCCGTTTTTCAGCCTCATCCAGTTTTTGATTACAGAATCTTGAAAGGCGAATTCCTTCTTCGAAGAGCTTAAGAGACTCTTCTAAAGGTATGTCTCCCTTCTCTAATTTTGAGACGATCTTCTCCAACTTGCTCAGGGCCTCTTCAAACTTTTCTTTCGCCATTTCCACACCCAGTTTTACAGTGCTGCTTCCTTGAAGGAGGTGATTCAAATTATTAATTCTAAATAATAAAAGACCTTTCCGTCAATACCTTTCCTCCGTTTCTTTCTTCGCTTTCACTTCACAGAACAGCGATCCACGATAAAGTTGAACCTCGACATGATCCCCCTGGGAGACTTGACCCGACTCCCTCAAGATCTGCAATGTCGGGACCTTTCGTGTGATGCTGTATCCTCTTTGAAGGATCGAGAGAGGGCTCAGCGAATCTAATTTTCCTAAAACTCCCTTAACTCTTTCTCCCAGAATCTCCATCGTGTGTTTGAGGGATTGCTCAAGGCGCTTCTGGGCCTCCAAGGCCATTAATCGATGATGAATGATCCTTTGTCTTGGATTCTGAAGAGAGAGTGTGCGGCTCAAATGGGTGGTTTTTTCACGGCGTCGCTGGAGGGTCCAAGAGGTCAATCTTTGGAGCCGATTGAGAAGCTCATCGACCCCGATGAAGTACCCCTCCACAGCCTTTTTCGGGCTTCCCAGTATCTTTCGAAGGTGGCTCAAGTGAGATCGTTGTTTCTGAAGGGTCTGAGCCATCTGACTTTCTAAGCGGTAGGTTGAATGGTAAAGGGTCTTCTTAACTTCGCGTTTATCCTTAACGACCATCTCTGCCGCTGCTGAAGGGGTGGGCGCTCTGAGATCGGCAACAAAATCCGAAATCGTATAATCGGTTTCATGCCCCACGGCGGAGAGGATTGGAATCTTAGAGCGATAGATTGCCCGCGCCAGGCCTTCTTCGTTAAAAGGCCAGAGGTCTTCGAGGGAACCTCCTCCCCTTCCAAGGATGAGGACATCTACGTTCCTCTCTCGATTGAAATATTCAATTCCCTGCGCAATCTCCTGCCAGGCCCCCTCCCCCTGAACGCGTGCGGGATAGAGAAGGACGTGGACATTTTCATACCGTCTCTGAAGAATATGGAGCATGTCACTGATCACTGCACCCGTTGGAGATGTAATGATTCCGATCCTTTGAGGAACCATGGGAATACGTTTTTTATGGTCTGGAGCAAAAAGTCCTTCCTTTTCCAATTTCTCTTTTAACTGCAGAAAGGCAAGTTGAAGGGCCCCGATTCCCTTCGGCTCCATCGATTCTACGATCAGTTGATAGTCTCCCCGTTTCTCATAGAGACTCACTCGTCCCCTGCAGATCACATGAAGACCATCCTCAGGTAAGAAGCGGAGGGTGCGAGCCTGCATTCGAAAAAGAACGGCCCGAATCTGGCTGAAATCATCTTTGAGAGTGAAATAGTGATGGTTCGAGGGTGGGATGCGAAGGTTCGAAATCTCACCCTCCACCCATATTTCCGAAAAGTTTTCTTCCAGAATGTCCTTGATCTCTTGGGTCAGTTCTGTAATGGTCAGAATGTAACGAAGCGGAAGTTTCGAGTCGATATCCATGGGATTTCCTAAAATTGGGTCCTCTCGTAAAGTGAAATCGGGAGAGATTTTCGTCAATTCAGTCTAATATAACAAATAGGAGCATGTCGTGCAAAACGGATTTGACTAATGGAGGTTTCAATTATAAGATTACTTTGATTGACAGGTGCAAAAGCTGAGACACAACGAATCCGGCCCCGCTTTCAGCGGGACTGAAATAACATTATAGAGGCCTTTTTCAAAGGCAGGCCCAGTGCGGTTTTAAGTCCTGTCAAATGTCACCGAAGATGATGTCATAGGTTACTTTTGTTGCTCTATGAAGCCCCGCTTGATAAGGCTACAATATAATCCCGCCTTTGGCGGGACCCGTTAGAGTCATGCAACATTAAGCTTGATCCTTCCTCCGGTTGGCTACATGAAAAGATTTTCTGTTGACGAACTGCGAACGATGGCGAAATCCCTCTTTTTAAAGGCAGTTGCTGCAGTGGATCCTTATCAGAGACTCAAAGAGATTGTCAAAATCGAGAAGGATCATCTTCACATAGTCATGTCAGAAGGTCTGGTGAAGGAATTTGATCTAAGGGAGTTTAAGAACCTCATCCTGATTGGGGCAGGGAAGGCCTCAGTCCCCATGGCTCAGGCGATTGAAGAACTTCTTGCGGACCGAATCACGAAAGGGATTATTACGACGAAATTCGGCCATAGCCTCCGTCTCAGATGGACAAGAATTGTTGAAGCAGGCCATCCCATCCCTGACCATAGGGGCCTCACTGGAACTCAGATGATCATCGATCTCCTCAGAGAATCAGGGCCTCAGGACCTTGTGATCTTTCTCCTTTCAGGGGGGGCCTCTGCTCTCCTGCCCATGCCTGCTGATGCGATTCGGCTCGAAGAGAAGCAAGAGGTAACCCAACTCCTACTCGATTGCGGAGCCGATATCAAAGAGATCAATACCATTCGGAAACATATTTCCGAGATCAAAGGGGGAAGGCTTGCCCAGCTGGCCTTTCCGTCGGCGGTGCTTGGATTCATCCTTTCCGATGTCGTAGGTGACCCTCTCGACGCCATTGGTTCCGGTCCCACGGCGCCGGACACATCCACCTTTGAAGAGGCCTGGGAAATTCTCAGAAGATACAAACTGCTGAAGGAGGTAGCCCCATCCATTCGCCGCCATCTCCAATTGGGAAAGGAAGGAAAGATCGAAGAGACACCGAAGCCAGGGGATCCTTCATTTGACCGAGTCTGTAACACCCTCATTGGTTCGAATCTCCTTGCCCTTCAAACCGTAGCCCAGGAATCACGCTCTCTCGGGTTCAATGCACTCATTCTCTCCTCTTCGATTGTGGGAGAAACGAGGGAAGCGGCTCGCTTCCATGTCGCCATCGCCAGGGAGGTTGTCTATAACGGGAATCCCATCCCAAAACCAGCCTGCCTCATCTCCGGTGGGGAGACTACGGTCACGATAAGGGGAAAGGGGCTAGGTGGAAGAAATCTGGAATTTGTTCTGGCTGGAGCGATGGAGCTCCATGGACTTGAAAGGGTTGTTCTTCTGAGCGGGGGAACGGATGGGACCGATGGGCCTACCGATGCCGCAGGGGCGATTGCCGATTCTACGACAATTCAGAAGGCTCGTGAGATGGGACTGGACCCAAGAACTCATCTTGAAGAAAATGACGCATACCCCTTCTTCAAGAAATTGGGGGACCTCTTAATGACCGGACCAACACGGACGAATGTAATGGATGTTCGAATCATTCTTGTGGATTAATCGAACGATTAGGTCAGATCGCAGCAGACTGATCTGCGACTTGAAACCAACTTTTGTAACAGAACAGAAGAGAGGATGCACGTCATGTTTGAAAACACTGTTTATTCTCATTTCTCAGGGGCCCACCGGTTACGTTACCTTCGCGGTCGGTGTGAAGAACTTCACGGTCATAACTGGAAGATTGAAGTCTCGGTTGTTTCGAATCGTCTGAATCAGGAGGGGATTGTTCTCGATTTCGGGATCCTGAAAGAGAAAGTCGAGAAGGTCCTTAAAACGCTGGATCATACCTACCTCAATGATCTCCCCTACTTCAACAAGAAAGAACCCTCCTCTGAACGGATTGCGAAATATATCTTCGATAGGCTGAAGCCAGAGCTAAGACGATACCCTATCCGACTCAAACGGGTGACCGCTTGGGAAACCGATACGGCCAGTGCCAGCTATTTTGGAAGATGAGATGAACGATATTCAAAATCAAAAAGATCATCGAAAAATTGAGATCCACAAGGTCGGAGTGAAAAACATCCGGTACCCGATTACGGTTCTCGATAAAGCGAAGGGTGTCCAACACACGGTTGCCAGTGTGAACATGTATGTGGATCTCCCTCATCAATTTAAAGGCACCCACATGAGCCGTTTTGTCGAGATTCTCAATAAGTTTAAAGGAGACATCTCCATTAAGAGTTTTTCAAGTATCTTGGCGGAAATGAAACTGAAACTGAAAGCAAAATCTGCCCACTTGGAGGTCGAGTTTCCCTATTTCATTGAAAAGGAAGCACCGGTCACCAGGGTAAAGAGCCTGATGGAATACATCTGTCGATTCTGTGGATCAAGCAGTCAATTGGAAAAAGATGATTTCTATGTGGGAATCGTTGTTCCGATAGCGACCGTATGTCCGTGTTCTAAGGAGATCAGTCAATACGGGGCCCATAATCAGAGGTCCATCGTCACCGTTCGTCTTCGTTTCATAAAATTTATCTGGATCGAAGACATCATTCTACTGATCGAAGACTGCGCGTCCTGTGATCTCTACTCTATTTTGAAGCGACCCGATGAGAAATATGTGACGGAGAAGGCTTATGCAAACCCGATGTTTGTGGAAGATGTGGTAAGAGAGATTGCCAAGCGGTTAAAACTGGACCCGAACATCACCTGGTTTACTGTGGAGTCTGAGAATTTCGAATCGATCCACAACCATAGCGCCTATGCCTTCGTCGAAAAAAGGGAAACGTAAGATAGCATTCGATCCTCCGTCCCTTTTTGAAACAGGGGACCACTATTTCTTCCTCCCTGTTCTTGCCATCGCAAGATCCCAACAGTAGTCATACAGATGCATGCCTTTACTTGAGGCGATCATTTCCCCATCCTCCACCCCGATCTCCTTTGCCATGTATTCTTTCAGGAGCTGGATGCCGGCAAGGTTTGATGGGAAGCCTGCCCACAAATCCCACGAGCGAAAATAGAGCATAAAATGGAGTTTTCCGTACCGGACCCGTGTGTCAATTCCGCGAAGACATTGTGGGTCCTCAAGGAGGATGGATCTTGCATTTCCCACCGCCATATAAGCTTGATTCGTATTATATCCCTCTTCCTGGTACATCCGGATGACTTCCTCAATCTGTTTCTCCAGATCCTCACCGTAGGTGTAGGATTCATGTTTCCCCTTAATTGAGGTGATTAGCTTTTCGAGATATTGCTCCACATATTCCATCGATGTCGGCGGAGGAACATTGACTCCCGGAGGAATATCGGGGATGAGGGGCCTTGTTCCAGGATGGGCGATGTGGACAACAATGTAGTCGTACTCCAGTCGCTTCTGTCCCTTAAAGCTTCCACGATCGATTCGATATTCGTACCCCTTATCGAATATGTTGTATACACACTGAAACCAGGCATCCGGCAGATCTCTTGCTTGAATGAATTCGATTTTCACACCTGTCCCCATATTAAAACTGAGAAATTGATGAAAATTAACCCAACTCTCCGTAGATTGTCAACCTCTCATGTCTTCCCTCAATTACGGAGGGGATCGGGTTGGAGTGGTCTGACCTCCGAAAGCTTGAACAGCAGAGGATATTCGACATTCCTCCTCTCTCTAAAATTTCTGGACTTTTTGGAGCAAATCTTTTATCTTAATGGAATTCGGGGAGTAGCGCAGCTTGGTAGCGCGCTTGGTTCGGGACCAAGAGGCCGGGAGTTCAAATCTCCTCTCCCCGACCAAATTAACTTATATTCTTGATGAGCTTCACTGAGGGGAGCGAGTTTTTACCAAAAAGGAGGGACAGGCGATCATGGCAACTGCAATGATCTCGGCATCCAGGTCCATCGAGGAAATTGGCGTTCGGAGAAACCTTCTCGAAGATCTTGCGCTCAAGATCCTCTACCTGGTGGGTGAAATGTCGCTCCATGAACTGGCCCGCCATATGGGGCTCAGCCTGGCCGCAGTGGAAGAGTTGTTCCAACGTCTGCGCAAGGACCAGCTCTGCCAGGTCACCGGCATGACGGGGAGCGTACACCGTATCACCACCACATCGGGAGGAAAGTCACGCGCCTTGGAACTGCTCGTCCAGAACCAGTATGCCGGCCCCGCGCCCGTATCCCTCGACGATTACGTCAGCCGAGTCCGCGCTCAGAGCGTGCGCGGCAGTAAGATCACCCCCAAGCACCTGAACCACACCTTCGAGCACCTGGTAGTTGACGCCCAGACTCTGAACCAGCTTGGGACTGCGGTGCAGTCTGGCCGCGCCATTTTCCTTTACGGACCGACGGGCACGGGTAAGACCACCATCGCCGAAACCCTCACCCGGCTCTTCGAACACGACCGAATCTGGCTTCCCTACGCAGTGGAAGTGGACGGCCAGATCATCACGGTTTATGACTCGGTTCTTCACCATAAGGCGGACCAGCCCGTGGACTCCGACCATGACGGCCGCTGGGTGTTGTGTCGGCGGCCGCGTGTCCTGGTGGGCGGCGAGTTGACCATTGAGATGCTCGATCTGCAGTTCAATCCGAGCACGAAGTTCTATTCCGGGCCGGTGCAGATGAGGGCTAACAACGGCCTGCTCATCGTGGACGACTTTGGGCGCCAGCGCATCAGCCCCGAGGAACTGCTCAACCGATGGGTAGTTCCCCTGGACCGCCGGATCGACTTCCTGACCCTGGCGGGCGGCAAGAAGATCGAGATTCCTTTCGACCTCTTTGTCATCTTCGCCACTAACCTAGATCCCGCCAAGCTGGTGGATGAAGCTTTTCTGCGCCGCATCCAGACCAAGATCAAGGTGGACTTCATCACTTCCGAACAGTTCCACGAGATCTTTAGGCGTGTCTGCCTGCAGTCCGGCCTCAAGTACGATGCGGCCGTAGTGGATGGCCTGATCCAGATGATCGGCCAGGATTATAAGGAACCCCTGCGAGCTTGCTACCCGCGCGACATCGTGCAGCAGATCGTCTGGGGAGCACGCTACCTCCAGAAGGATCCCCTCCTCGATCATGAGGCTGTGGTCCAGGCCTGCCGCAATTACTTTCTGGCGCTGTAGCACAGTCTCTGCATGCAGGACTGTTTGCGGGTTCGGGGTACTGCGGACAGGTTTTCGTATCGACTCGAAGGCGCAACACGTCACCTCTTACAGGCGTGATCGGCCAGAATACTGTCCCGAGCAAAAACCCTTTGTCTTGCAGCCCATTATACTATCACTACTTTTCCATAGATCTCCGACCTTATCATGGCCTTGTTGAAAACCTCCAACTGAAGCGTCACTCCCTGGACTTCATCGCGTGAAGTTCAGCTTCTGTTCCCATGATAATCAGAGGCTTGCTTGCTGGATTGAGCCACCCGAGAAGTCTAAGAATTTTATCCTCAGGCATGGCTAAACAGCCAAGAGTAGGCTTCCTTTCACCTCCCCATACGTGCAGAAAGATTGCACTCCCTTTTCCCTTCACAACAGGGTTGGTGTTGTATTCAATGACTATCCCATACTTGTAAAGATCGTCTTCTCTCTTCATTCTCTCCGAGGAGGCTGCTTTGGGCTGACCCATAACCCACTTGTTATAGTCTTCTGAATTGATGTCATGCACCCAGAAGTCATTCTCAGTAGCTTGCCTGTAAGGCATCTTTGTTGCACCCGAAGGGTCATACCCAAAGGCGGTCCCTAAAGGGAAAATACCGGTTGGGGACCTACTATCTCCCTCTTTCTTCTTGTTAACAGAAGCAAAACCTTTCTCTCCAATTGTTCCATTGAATACTGGGAATACGAGTGTCCAGATGGCATCATTCTTTTCCAGAACATGGATCGCGACGAGAAAGGATGAAGCGTCTCTATTGGTTGCAAAAATCAATTGCCTGGATCTACCTATTTGTGTTGCCTTTTGGGAAATGAATTCTTCGATAAACGGACTTATGGTGGGCGGTGGTTCATTCCCTTTGAGGTTGTTCGCGTAAAATGAAATGGATAGGAAGACGGACGTCATTATGAATAAGAAGAACATCGCCCCTTTTTGAAAATCACTGAACCTCGATCTCTTATCCAAGAGTTACGCCTCCTTTTTTAGCAATATTTCTCCAGAAGTCTATCATGGATCCCCTTGGACAAGCCCGTGGTACCTCCATAAATACCCTCCTACGCCCCTGGGTGATGAAGTGATTCGCGCGTACCCCTAAGAAAGATAGCATGAAGAAGAAATGGTCGCTACAATCCACTGTCAGTTTCTCCTCGTCTTTTTGAAGAGTATTGTTAAGGCCTTCTTTGAGACTGCGACCGATTTCCATTTGAAACCTTCATATCTCAAATGAATCTCTCAAAAACATTAGGTCAGTTTCATGTGTGGATTCGAGCCTTTAACGGATACCTTTTAGATTATTTTCTTGACAATAATGCCTCTGAAAGGTACTTTAAATCAAATGAATCTAAGAAGGAGCAGGTTTTATGAGTGTTCGAAATGTTGTTAAAGGCAAATTTAGAGCGTCAAACGTGGCACACTTTATTCAGAGATTACACCTGAACTTGTATGAGGTATTCAGTTTGTCTCGATCATCTCTAAGAAATTGGCTCAGGATCAGCGCCTTTCAAAAGGAAGGGGGGATAAAAAAATACTACCTGTTTGCCATAAAAATACGGTACTCATCTGATTTATTTTCCGTTCAAGGTGGAGTAACCTGATTGAGGGAAAGGAGGAATGAATTATGAAAATTAGCTACAAAGGGTTTATGAGGGAAAAAATACAAAGGGAAGTAACGACGATCAGTCCAGATGCATCTTTTTTTGAGGCCCGGAACCTGATCCACGAAAAAGGAATCCGCCATTTGCCTGTGGTTGACAAGAACGGTAGGCTTGTTGGAATCGTGACAGACCGGGATATCCGGAGAGCAGCCCCTTCTGATGCCACGTCACTGAGTGTCCATGAACTCAATTATCTTTTAGGAAAGCTGAAGGTTTCAACCTTCATGACACCGAAAAATAAGCTGATTACGATTACTCCTGATACTCTGATTGAAGAAGCAGTTCAACTCATGAGTGATCATAAGATAGGATGTATTCCTATTTTGGAGGGTGAAAACCTCTATGGTATTTTTACAGAAACAGATGCCCTGAACCACCTTGTGGACGTATTTGGCCTCAAGCAGAAGGGTACCCGTCTGACGATTGCTCTCGAAGATAAACCTGGGGCGATGCATGCAGTGCTTGAAGTGTTTAAGAGATATGACGTGAATGTTATTAGCATGGTCCTTCCCTCTTTCATGGTAGAGGGAAAAAGAATCGCTGCTATCCGGATCAGAACAGAAAAATACGAGCCGATTCTTAAAGATTTAGAAAAAGCCGATTGCGCTGTGTTATCCATAGGTAAATGGCCGTCTATTTAGGAACCCTTCACATAAGGATTGAGCAATAACAATGAGGCAGAATCAAGAATCGCTCTGCCCTCCTTTCCGGGCCAAGAGAATGAAAGGCGAATCCTTATCGTTTACAATCTATTGTAATTTAATAAGTTTATTTCTTAGGGGTTCTCCCAAATGGGATGGGTAAATTCATACCTTTAATGAAAGGAGATTCTTATGGAAGACTTTCATGAGATTTTTACACGGTTCAAGGAAGATTTTCCAAACGTTTACTCAGGTCACGAGGCATTGGGCAAAGAGATCCATAAAAACTCCGGCCCGCTGTCAGACAAAATTCGCTGGTTGATAAAGATTGCCATTTCCGGAGCAAGTCGCCATGGAATCGCTCTTGAAACTCATATTATGAAGGCAAGAGAAGCTGGAGTGACAGACGATGAAATGAAACATGCCCTGCTTCTTCTGGTACAAACCGCAGGATTTCCAACTTTTATGGAAGCCTACTCCGTATTCAAAAAAATGCGGAGAGATTGAAAGAATCAAAAAAAGAATATCTATAAAGTCACATATGATGATCTCGTAAAAAGTCGTCACTCCGGTGGAAACCGGAGTCGAGAGAATTTGTAACTATTAGATAAGAACTGGATTCCGGCTTTCGCCGGAATGATAGAATAAAGTATTTTTGGACTTTTTACGATTCCATCACGCATCCAAGAGATCAACGATCGATCGAGGAGGTAATATCTATCTTGCAGGGCTATCCACGGAAGCTTTGAATGACAAGAAGGGAGTTGATTTTCTTTGTGAAGCTAAAAGATGGCGGACAATTTTTATTGCTTTTTTTCTAACTTCTCAATCTCTTTCTCGATATCCCGCCACATATGACCGTGCAGCGTCAGATTTAATTTACAAAAAGGACAATTCAGGATGGCCCCTTCCATCATCTCCTCCACTGGATAATCGGTCTTACGGCCACAAACTGGACAAGAAAAGGATATCTTATCTGTCACTTTCTTCCCTTCGTTCACTATCAGAAATCCTCCTCTTTAATCAAAGGACGTGGTCAGTCCAGATCAAATCCATATTATTGAATAAATTAAACTAATTATATAAAACATTTTACCTATTACTTTATCTTTTTACTTGCCATTAGCCTTTCCGAATCTTAAGCAACAAACGTCCCTTTTTTGTATTTCCAGGTCACCAGTCCTTCTTTCCGGAGTTGTAAGATAGCAATCCTGACGGGATTCCTACTCACATTGAGTTGATTCGCCAATTTCTCTTCCACCAGCCTTTCTCCTTTATCGAGTTTTCCGGAAAGGATCATTTTCTTCAATCGTTCGTATATATCCAGGCTGATCTGGCGTTTCTTGTACTTTCGCGGAAAAATCTCCTTGAGAACTGCTTCGTGAACGGTATTTTTCATTTTGGTTACCCTTCTATAGAGTAGGTGTCCAACTCTTGGTTGGTACTTTCTTAACCGATTGGAGTTCGATATGCAATACGGACCCGTCTCAAGCTTATGTTATGCCCCAAAGTTTCCTTCGGGAGTCAATCTAACGGAGATGCCTTTTTCCTTAAATCATCTATCATGTTTTCTCCAATCTTTCTGGTTCATTTATTAGCATATGTGTTGAGTTTGTCAATGGTTTCAAATTCCTTACCTAAACTCAGTCTTTCAATCCATCATTCAATCCCACCCAAGACCAGTCCTCAAAAGGGTTGTCCGCAGCGGGTTCCGTCCTAATGCCTGGAGACGATAAAGAAATCGGATAAGTTCTTCCCCAAGATTCCATCATCCGTCGGTCTATGATTTCTATTGCCAAAAGGGCCTTCTATAGGGTAAAGAATAGAACAGGTTGAATGGGTCGAAAGGTGAAGAGATGGCAGATTCATCAGGCCGAGATTACCTCGATTGGAAGGGTGTAGTTGCAATCCTCTCTTTGACGTTGCTTTGGGGGCTCAATCACCCTGCCATCAAATATTCCAATCAGGGTATATCCCCTGTCTTTGCTTCGACTCTTCGATCGATTGTGGCTTCGATCTTTGGGGGAATCTATTGCCTCAGAAAGGGAGAAAAATTAATTCACACCGATATCATGCTCTTCCACGGTTTCATGATTGGCCTCCTGTTCAGTTTGGAATTTGCCTGCATCTATTTTGGATTGCTTTATACGGATGCAGCCCGGTCTGTCATCTTCGTCTACATGAGCCCGTTTGTCGTAGCAATAGGCGCCCATTTCTTTCTAAGGGGGGACCGGCTGACCCTCTTGAAGGGGATCGGACTCATTCTGGCCTTCGCAGGCATTTGCGTGGTTTTTGGAGGAAGACCCAAATCAGCCAAGTCGACCATGTTCTTCGGAGATACGCTCGAGATTCTTGGAGCGTTCTTTTGGGGAGCAACAACGGTTTATATAAAGAAGTTTATGGCAGAGAAGATCCCTCCCATCAATACGTTTCTCTATCAACTCTTCTTCTCTATTCCCATCCTTCTGATCGCGAGTTATCTGCTCGAACCCAAGTGGATTTCTGAAATAAGCCCGACCATTCTCGCTTCCCTCTTCTACCAATCGGTCATTGTTGCCTTTATCAGTTTTTTGATCTGGTTTAAGCTCATTCACCAATATTCTGTCAGCAGGCTCTCTGCCTTCACCTTTTTCACCCCTGTCTTCGGAGTCCTTTTTGGTATTCTATTCCTCAATGAAGAGTTAACCGTTTCCTTGATGGTAGGACTCCCCATGGTCTCCACGGGAATCCTCGTTGTGAACTGGAGAAGGAGGATGGCTCCATAAAAGCTGGAAGCATGGAATTAGTGAAATTAAGAGACATTCCGTTCTTCTAGCACGTTCCTCACTCTGCGAGTTAGCGGTTGACATGCCGTCCGGAATCTTCATCGCTCTCTTTGGGTATCTTTTAGGTTCGGTTCCAACTGGAATCGTGCTGACCAGGTTTTTTTCAAGGGTGGACCCGAGGAAGGCAGGCAGCCAAAATATTGGGGCAACCAATATTTATCGGACCGCAGGAAAGACCCTTGGAGTCTTGACCCTGGTTGGAGACATGGTGAAAGGAGCTATCCCGGTATGGATGGCCATTATGTGGTCTCAACATGACTTATGGGGCATCCATGAGCTCTGGATTGGCATCGTGGCTTAGCCCTATTGTTGGCCATATCTTTCCTATCTTTCTCGGGTTTAAAGGCGGAAAAGGAGTGGCAACAGCCGTTGGCATCTATCTCGTGGTCTCTCCCGTCTCTGTGTTGATCGAATTCTTTCTTTTCGCTTTTATCGTATGGAGATGGAGGATCATTGCTTTA
>CAWEAV010000004.1:0-35106 GCA_963806715.1 uncultured delta proteobacterium | reverse complement strand
ATCAGCGGGAAGACTTACAACTATGTGATCAATCCCGATGTGCCAAGCAAAGGGGCATTGACGATTCTTGCTGCTATCGGTGGGGCTACTACGCTTACCGGCGTAAATCCTCCTCCTAATCAGGACCAGATTAGGGTTAGTGGCACTGCACTCTTTGACACAATAAAGCGGAAGTATATCTCGATTGCCGGAATCGAGAGCTATGGGATCATGAATATTTCAGCAAATACATTGACCCTTGATCGAAAGGCGGCGACCTCTTTCAAGACGGGTGGGAACACACCTGTCTATGCGATCCGGGCGATTACTTATCTGGTTCCTTCCGGCACAACGGTATTGAGGAGGAATGAGAATCTGGGAGGGGGAGCACAGCCTCTGGCTGAAGATATTGAAAACGTAACATTTCAATACTTCGATGAGACTGGAATTCTAACCCTTGCCCCTCTGGATTTTCGGACCATTCGAGTCGCTGTCACGGCGCGGACGAAAAAAGCGGACCTGAAGTTTAAGGCAGGGGCAGGGGATGGCTATCGTCGGAGGCATGTGGCTTCAAACATTCTGTTGAGAAATATGGGACTTTGAAGGCAACTTCCTGGTCCCATCCCTCCCCCTTGGGGAACGTGAAGGGGAAGAGCCGAAAGATGAGAAGGATTGTTCTTTACCGTCAGAAAGGAGCGGCCCTGATCGTGGCCCTTGTCTTGCTCCTAATTTTGACGATTCTCGGGATCATGGCTCTCGATGCCAGTCTTTATGAAGTTAATATCGTGGGGAACCAGAGGGTCTATAATGCAGCTTTCTATGCAGCAGAAAGCGGCTTCGACGAATTTCGGTCTTCATCCCCCCTTGGGCGATTCGAACGATAATGTTCCTTTTAGTAGCTTTAAACCAGTCGGGACAAGCGGCAACACTTACCGCTACAAATGGGACCGGATCGGGACTCAGACGATGGGGAGATTCCATATCAGATCTTCAAGGTAACGGCTGAGGGAACTGCTCCCAATTCTCCGAATGCTGGAAGAGTTACGATCGAGGCTGTAATCGAGATTGAGGCAGGCGACACTCAAATTCCCGCTCCTCCCGTGACCAAGGCAAAGATCAAGTCGTGGCGAGAGGTAACGAAGGCAAAGTAAAATGAGATCCTGAAATGGGTTCAGGAGCACAGGAAGAAAGAAGTTTCCAGCCTTGCAGTTGAACCTTGTCTGAATTCAGTTCAGTTTCGGGAGATTGGTTTTAATGACGTGTGCGTTTCTTTACCTGGGGAGAAGTTGGAGCTTTTCAATCTTTTCTCTGGCATCTGAAAGCGATTGATCGAACTCCAACACAAGCTTAAACGTATCAAGTGCTTTAGAAACCATACCATTCGCTTCATAGGCCAGTCCGAGGTTAAAGTAGAGACGTGCAAGTCTTTCGTTGGATAAGTCTTTGATATTAGTGGCATTCACAAAATACTCAATCGATTTATTATAATCTCTCCTCTCCATATAACAAGCTCCAAGCATAATCAAAGAGTCGAACCGGATGGAGGGATCCTCGGACGCCATTTCAAATTCGGTTATCGCATAGTCAAAGAGGTCCATCTCTTTGTAGGCAATGCCAAGGTGGTAATGCATTTCTGCGTCTTTGTAAGTGGAAGGAGCCTCTTCAGGGGGAATGGAGGATTCCTTCGATCCGTGAGAGGAGAGGTCAGGTCTTCCCGCAGCAGCCCTTGGCTCAGAAGGAGGCCGTGGCAAGGAAGTGAAAAAATTACTGGAAGAGGCCTTTTGAGGAATGTCCCCAGGTTGGTGACGATGATTGATTTCTTCAAGCGCCGAAAGGGTCTCCCGGTCTTCAGGCCGGATTTTCAGAATCGTCTGATAACAATTCTTAGCGCTTCCTTCAAGTCCTTCTTTGAGATAAAGCGTCGCCATCTTACGTAGGGCTTCGGTGTATTTCGGATTGATCGAAAGGACCTTCTTGTAGATCGAGACCGCCTTTAGGTTTAAGTCTTCATCTTCATAAAGCTCAGCCACCTTCAGGTATTCCTTAATTGCACTTTCATTCTCGTTATCCTTGAGATAAAGGTCGCCTAATTTAAGACGAAGACGGAAGTCTTGCGGGGATGCTTCCACGAGTTTATGTAATTCTTTGATGGCCTTTTTTGATTGGCCCTTTAGAATATATCGTTGAGCGATCCCCAGTATCTTCTCTTTATCCAGGCTCAATCTATAACCTCAGAAAGTAAAGTCATACTTTAAAAACTTACCTAATGGATCGATAAAAGTCAAGTTTTAAAAACTGTCTAAACGTTTTTTGAAAAGAATGGCCTTTCTCTGATTGTTCCAAAATCCCGGCAAACATGGTAGATATTTTTTTACCAATGGTAAAATATTGACCATTTTCTTCCAAATGCGTATAATTAGAAAGTCTACTTTATCGTCAAAGTATACGAACCCCTTAGCGAATTAACTCCTTAGAATATCAATGAATATTGGCACTTATTTTGCTTGTTTGCTTTCATGATAAGTGGAAAGTCAGTGACTTCGGAGCTATGTATGTCGAAGGGTTTGAAGAAAGTCTTAATCGTTGATGACGAAGAGACATTAACTTGGAGCATGGCCAAAAGCCTATCGAAAGATAAAGATAAGTATGAAGTTCTGATCGCCAATAACGGGAGAGAAGCTCTCCAGCTTCTGAAAACAAACAAGATTGATCTTGTCATTACAGATATCCGAATGCCGGATATTAATGGGCTGGATCTTCTCGTGATGATCAAAAAGGAATTTGCTGAGACCAAAGTCATCATCATGACTGCTTATGGATCCTCCGACGTCCAGAAAGAGGCGAACCAAAGGGGTTCCCTTTTCTATATCGAAAAGCCCTTTGAAATATCGGAGATCCGAAAGATTATCATCGACCTGATTGGAAAGAGGCGGGGGTTTCATGGCAAGGTAGTAGGTCTTCAATTAACGGATATTATTCAAATGAACTGCCTTAGCCGCTTAACGACGGCACTCATCGTGACCCGTGACAGCGAAAAAGGGGTCATCTATTTTAACGAGGGGGAGGTGGTTCACGCCGAGTGTGGGGAGCAAAAAGGAACCGAAGCCTTTTACAAGATCCTCAGTTGGCAAGAAGGAGAGTTTGTTTCCAATATCGGGTTTGTCCCGCCTATTCAGACCATTTACCAGAGTTGGGAACACTTACTCGTCGAAGCCATGAGAAGGGATGACGATAAAGTATAGATAAGGTAGAAGTTTCCTCAAAGCGCCTGCAGAGAATCATGAACGTTGTCATCACGAAAAGAGAGATCGAGAAAATAAACGGTTGTTTAAAGAAGATGGTCTCCTCTTCTTCAGCTGATTCGGTCCTGCTGATTGCCCGATCGGGTCAACTGATTACGCATCAAGGAGATACATTGGAGATAGACATTTCAGCCCTCGCTGCACTAACGGCTGCCAATTTCGGAGCAACAGCGGAGATCGCCAAGTTACTGGGAGAAGAAGAGTTCACCCTTTTGTTTCATAAAGGAAAGAATGAAAATGTCTATTTTTCCGCCATGGGAGAGCATGTGATCATGGTGACCTTGTTTAAAGACAAGACTTCCCTCGGTTTGATTCGTCTAAGAATCAATCAGGTTCACGAAGAGCTTTCTCAGATCCTTTCCTTGATCTTTGGCAAGGAAAGGACCTAATTCGACTAGTAAAATACGCGAAGGGTGGAAAGCGGAAATGCCTTTCATTAATTTTAGTAAAGATGAGATTCAGTGCAAGATTGTGTACTATGGAGCCGGGTTTTGCGGGAAGACGACCAATCTCCAATATATTTACGGCAATACCCGTGATGAAATCCGGGGGAAAATGGTTTCTATTGATACGAAGGGGGACCGGACCCTCTTTTTCGATTTTCTCTCCTTAAGTCTGGGCAAAATCAGAGGCTTCGATATTCGGGTTCAACTCTATACCGTGCCGGGACAGGTTCATTATGATGCAACTCGAAAACTCGTCCTCAAAGGCGTCGACGGCGTTGTATTTGTTGCTGATTCATTAAAAGTCCAAAGGAAGAAAAATATCGAAAGCCTGATCAACCTGGCAAAAAACCTGGCCGAAAAAGGAATCAGCGTTCGAACGGTTCCCCTCGTCATCCAGTATAACAAGCGCGATTTAGATGGGACCGATTCAGAGATCCTGCCCATTGAGGTGCTCGAAAAGGATCTCAATTCTATGCTGAAGGTCCCCTCTTTCCCAGCCAGTGCGTTGAAGGGGAGGGGAGTTTACGAAACATTGCGGGAGATTAGCAAGCTCGTCGTGAAGGATGTCAGCCGAAAAATCTTGCTTATTGACAAACAGTTGCGATGATTGTGGAGAGGTAATGGTTTATGGAGAAGAACCTTCGAGAGGATGAGATCAAAGAATTGGAAGAAGAAATTGACTCTGCTGTGGATCGTCTATTTGTGGAGAAGAGAAAAGGGTTAAGCGAGAGCTCGTTCCAGGAGCCTGTGCCCTTGAGCCCTTCCCCTGAAACTTCTCAAGTGGCCCCAAGCAGCTTCGATTTTGAACCTGCACCTAACCCAACGCCAGCTCCTTCGGGTCCACTACCTCAGCCCCCCTCCTATCTGAAATCAATCGATCATCTGGAGGCCCAACTTTTATCGTTAGAATGGGAGATCACCGATGAGAAATTGCGCAAGACCCAGGAAGCGGTAAAACATTTGGATGAGTCGATTAACCAGAAGGCAGAGGTTGGATCTGTATTGGGGTACATGGCAAGTGTTTTAGAACAGATGATCGCTGGCGAACAGAATATTCAGCCGCCGATGATCAAGTTCTTGCTGGATGCTAAAGAAACGGTCAAGCTATTAGTCAGGAAAGAGACCGAAAATGAGTTTACCATTTACAAACAGCTTGCAAGAGAAGGCATCGAGGCCCGATTTACAGGCCTCAGGAAACAGAATAAACCTCTGACCCAAGCTGCTTCCTCTGTCCAAGAAGAACCAGTCCCTGAAAAGCCAGTGTTCGAATGGAAAAGGGTGGAAGAGGTTTTAGCCCAGTGGAATGGGTTTCTCTTGAAAGCAGAAGGCATTCTTTGTCAGATTGACCAGCGTTTATCCCTAATCGAGAAAGCTCAGGGGGAGTCTCTGGCTTCCCTCGGAGAAGGCAAAGTTACCTCAGATGGATATTACTGTTTTTAAGGCCTGTGGAAAGCTCTATGGTGTGGAAAGTCAAAAGATCATGAAGTTATACAAGATACCTACCTCCTTTGAGCAGAAATATACCCACCGACAAAAGCTTCGACTGAGAGACATGGACGTGACCCTGATCGACTTGAAGAAGACTTTTCAGATGGAATCCTGGCACCCAGAGGTGACACCGAAGTTATTGATGACCCAAGAGGAAGGGGAATGCAAGGGCCTGATTGTGGAAGAAGTCTTGAAGAGACTCACGATCTCACCCGAAGATCGGACAGAGGATGGGAAGCCCCTGTTGGGCACCATCCATTGGACTTACCAGGCCCATCCTGTTGAGGTCTTGATTCTGGATCTCAAGAGGCTGTAACGAGGCACAGGGCGATGAAAGAAATGCTTTCGATGCAAGAGCGGGGGCAGAGCTCCCCTACCAAAGATGAAGAAATTCAACGGTTGAAACATGAACTGGAAGATGTTCAGAATTTTATGGAGAGCATCATCCAAAGCATCGGGAGCGGAATCATTCTCACCCGATGGACGACACGATCACTTATATTAATCGGGCCGGAGAGACGGATCCTGGGTTACAGCAAACATGAACTGGTCGGAAGACCTTTTGACATCTTCGGCTTGAAAGAAAAACGAAGCATTGTCCATTCACTCCTCGACCATCCCGACGATCTGGACATGAGAAAAGAGGGATGGATGAAGAGGAAAGACGGGGTCGATTTTCCTGTTGGGTTTACGATCAACAACCATGTGAGTCCCATGGGAGAAACCATTGGCAAGGTCGTGATCTTCCGTGATCTCACTCAAGTGTATAAAATTCAAGAGGAAATTTTAAGAATGGATCGACTGGTCTCACTTGGCAAACTGGCTTCAGGCATTGCCCATGAATTGCGAAATCCTCTTGCCGGAATCAAGACGACGGCCCAGGCACTCAGCGAAGAGATGTCTTTCAATGACTCCAAGAGGGAATACCTCAGCCGCATCACCAAAGAGATCGATCGCCTCAACGAGCTGCTCAAGAGCTTTTTCTCTTTCGCCAAACCCCAAAGATTGAACCTGGCTACCTGTCACATCAAAGATATTGTCAATGAAATCATCCCTTTTCTCATCAAAGAGATTGCGGATAAGGGGATCCGGTTCATCGAGAGCTATCATCCAGAGCTTCCGAAAATCCGGGTTGACAAGAATCAGATGCATCAAGTCTTTCTCAACCTATTCTTGAATGCCATTCAGGCGATGCCCACCGGCGGTCAACTGAGAATCCAGGTTCATCCCCTCATTTCAAGCGGGTCCGATGGGATTTCCCAGCGCTTTATCCGGATCCTGATTTCCGATACCGGAAAAGGAATCCCGGCGAACCTGGTCAACAAGATCTTTGATCCTTTTTTTACAACGAAACCGAAAGGCATCGGCCTGGGGCTTTCCATTGCCTATCAGATCATCAAGAAACATGAGGGAACCATTCAAGTCCAGAGCGAATGGGAGAGGGGAACAATGTTTGATATCCGATTACCCGAAACGATTGAGAGCCTATGAAACCATCCATTCTGATCGTTGATGATGATGAAGTCATCCAGCAAACCCTCTACGATGTCTTAAAGAAGAGGGGTTACGACATCTTCCTGGCCAGTTCGGGAACAGAGACGCTGGAGATGATCAAAAAAAATATCATCGATTTGATTTTACTGGATATGCGATTCCCGGATATTGATGGATTAGAGGTTCTAAAAAGGGTCAAAGAATTCGATAGTGAGATCCTAGTGATCATGATGACCGCCTACTGTACCGACATTCAAACGGCAGTGGCTGCGATGAAATCCGGGGCCTACCATTACATCAACAAACCCTTCGAATTAGATGAACTGAAACTCCTGATCGAGAAGGGCCTTGAAACAAAACGTCTGATCAATGAGGTTCGTCGCCTTCATCGGCAACAGAAGGACCCTGCAGAACTTCCATATTCACGGAGTCAGTCCTCATATCCAGTATGTCCTTGAATTGATTGGAATGATTAGTAAGACCCAGAAGACCTCGGTGCTCATTCAAGGGAGAAAGTGGAACCGGAAAGGAACTGGCAGCCAATGCCATCCATTATCAGAGCAAGCGGGCCGATAAGCCCTTAATGAAGATCAATTGCAGTGCGATTCCAGATACCCTGCTTGAAGCAGAGCTCTTTGGCTATGAGAAGGGGGCCTTTACGGATGCAAAAAACACGAAAAAGGGGCTCTTCGAGCTCGCCGACGGGGGCACTGTCTTCCTAGATGAAATCGGAGATATGAAACCCCTCCTCCAATCCAAAATCCTGAGGTTCCTTGAAACCCAGACCTTTATGCGGGTTGGAGGAGAACGGGAGATCAAAGTGGATGTTCGGATCATTGCGGCAACGAATCGGAATTTGAAACCTCGGTCAAGGAGGAATCTTTTAGAAACGACCTCTATTACCGGCTGAAAGTCATGGTGGTGGAAATGCCTCCGCTGCGAGACCGGCCGGAGGACATCCTGCTTCTTTCCAACCTTTTCATTGAAGAGAATAACCGGGAACATGCCAAGAATATCAAAGGATTTAGGATGATGCAAGAACGGCTGATGACGCAGTATCATTGGCCGGGAAATGTTCGGGAGCTGAAAAATGTGATTGAAAGGGCCATGATCCTGACCGATCAGGAATGGATTACACCCGATAATCTTCCCTTTGAAATGAGGGAAGGGGAGAAATCGACCCAGCCCATCAAGAAAGGGAAAGCCCGGAGGCCTCTGGAATTTCCCTCGAAGAGGTTGAAAAGGCACATATCTGCAGGGTTTTGAAACGTTTTGAAGGAAATAAATCTAAGACCTCAAAACTTTTAGGAATTTCGAGGGCAACGCTCAGGGAAAAGATAAGAGATATCAGTTGGAAAATGATTAGCAGGTCTCATTATCTGTTGAATAAAACATCATTATGACGATGCCTTAAACTTTGGTGAACCTTCATCGAAATCTCATCTCGCTTGGAATCATGTTCCAAGAAGACGGGTCATCATTGAGGTAACTTTTCTAGTTATGATGAAATAAAATTGAACGGGGTCAACCATGTTCTTTTCAAAAAAGAAGGAGATTATCGGGTTAGATATTGGTTCAAGTTCCATCAAACTGGTCGAACTGCAAGGAGGGAAAAAACGGTTATCGGCTGCAGAATCTGGCCCTCTCTACTCTGCCACCCGAGGCCATTGTGGATGGGGCCCTGATGGATTCGGTTACGATTATTGATGCAATCAAAGACCTGATCAGCCAGGCCAAGACAAAGACGAAAAATGCGGTGACTTCGGTCTCTGGCCACTCTGTCATCGTCAAAAAAATTACCCTCCCGTTTATGACCGAGGCCGAATTGGAAGAATCGATTCAGTGGGAATCGGAACGCTATATCCCCTTTGATATCAATGATGTCAATATTGATTTCCAGATTCTCGGCTCCGCTGTTGAAAACCCGGAAGTCATGGATGTCATTCTCGTCGCCGCCAAAAAAGATATCATCAATGATTATGTCTCTGTGATTATGGAGGCTGGATTATATCCGGTGATCATGGATGTCGATGCCTTTGCCCTCGAAAACATGCTGACCATCAATTATGATCTTGAAAAAGGGGACACGATCGCGATTGCCAATATTGGAGCGAGTATTACCAAGTATCAATATCCTGAAGAATAATGCCTCTGCCTTCACCCGAGACATCTTTAAAGGCGGCAATCAGGTGACGGAAGAAATTCAGAGGCAACTGCATATCGACTTCGATGAGGCGGAAAAAATCAAGGTGGGAAGCAAAATAGATGTGACCACCCAACCCGTGATTCAAAAAGTGTTGAAAGAGGCCTCCGAATCCTTGGCCGTTGAAATTGGGAATTCTCTCGATTTCTTCCAGTCGGCAACGACTTACGAAAAGATTAGCAAATTGTACCTCAGCGGCGGAGGTTCCAAGATTAAAGATTTTGATATCCTCCTGCAACAACACATTGGCATTCCCGGTCGAAATGATTAACCCCTTTAAGAAAATCGAGTTCAGTGAGAAAAACTTCGATATGGAATATATGAGGGAAATTGGACCCGCCATGGCGGTTGGGGTGGGCCTTGCCTCGAGAAAGGTGGGAGATCGATGATCAAGATTAATTTACTCCTGGCAAGAAAAGAGAAGAAAAAGATAGGGATCAGAAGAGAATTGACCTTTTCGTCGGTCTCGGTCGTCCTCCTGTTTTTGATCCTGGGATGTATTCACTGGAAGATTTATCAGGAACAAGGAAGAGACCCTCGGATCGGATCTCTAAAACCAAAAGCGAGATCGCTCACTTATAAATCGTTGACCATGGAGGTGAATAAGGCCAAGGAGGACCAAAAAGTTCTTCAAGAAAAACTCAATGTGATCAATACACTGCGGAAAGAAAAATCCGAGCCCCGCACGGGTGTTGGACGAGATCAGTGCATTCAGAAGCCGGAAAAGATCCAACTGGAATCTCTTAAGAAAGAGGGGGCGAAACTCGGGATTGAGGGCATCGCCTTGGATGATGAGACCGTGGCAAATTTCATGACCAATCTCCGGAAATCGAAGCTCTTTAAGAATGTCGATCTCATCGTGAGCGAACAGAGTGAACAGAGCCGAATCAAATTGAAGAAGTTTATGCTCTCTTGTGAGATTAGCTTCATGTAAGGATGAGGGAAGCATCATGGCCTTTGACAATGGATTCGATTTTGAAACTTTCGAATACGAAGAAGATACTGATTTTGGTTGCCATCCTTTGCATCCTAGGAGGGCTTTATTTGAAGACTTTCATTCTTCCTGAACGGGAGGACCTTTCGGATATACAGATGCAACTGGACAAATCCATGAAGGAATTGACTGAAAGCAGGTCCATTGCAAGAGATCTTGAGACTTACAAAGGGCAGGTAAAAAAACTGGAGGAGGAACTCGCACTGGTCTTGATGCAACTCCCCAATGAAAAAGAGATCCCTGAAATCTTAAAAAATATCTCCAGTCTCGGAAAGGAATCGCAGCTCGATTTTGTCCTCTTTCGGCCCAAACCGGAAGAACCCCGGCAGTTTTATGCCAAAGTCCCCATCGAGTTGGTTATGGTGGGAAGTTACCATAACACGGGCCTTTTCTTTGACAGGGTCAGTAAACTTTCGAGGATTATTAATGTTGTCGACTTTAGCATGGCGAGGACCAAAGAGCCCCCCCGGGGAGGGGCCGAAGAGGTGCTGGTGAGGACCTCTTGTATGATCAATACCTACCGTTTCATCGAAAAGACAAGCGAGGAAAAGAAAAGTGAAAAGAAGACCGTTTCAAAAGATGGAGAAGAGGGGACCTCGAAAGCCAAAAACTGAACTCTTTTGGGCATCTCTCATGTGTCTTTTTCTCTTCGCAAGCTGCGGAGAAGGAACCGCTCCTATCTCTGTATCGAAAAAAGGAGTTCAGTCTGTTGTCGAGAGAAGGAAACAGGAGCCTGCAAAGACAGAAGGAAAAAAGGAGGAGAGTAAGGTGGAGTATGCCTACAACCTTTCGGGCAAACCCGATCCTTTCAAACCGTTCCTTCAATCAACCCCGCTTCGGGAAGCCCGGTCTCTCCCATCGACGCCCCTTCAGAAGTATGACATTAGTCAGCTGAAACTCGTGGCTCTTCTCTCCGGGCCAGAAGGCAATATCGGACTGGTAGAAGACGCCACTGGAAAAGGCTATTTCATCAAGAAGGGGACATGGATCGGAAAGAATGACGGGAAGGTAACTAAAATACTGGCTGACCGCGTGATCATTGAGGAATTTTATGTCGACGTATTGGGACAGAAAAAAGTGAACCAAGTATCACTGTCACTCCAAAAGGCTGAGGAAGGGGGAGAAAAATGAAATCGTTGCGAATATTCCAATGGGTTTTCTTGCTCATTTTTTTGATTTCGATCCTGGCGTGTGCAACGGACCATCCTTTACCACAGGCACCTCCGTCGGCCATCCCTCCTCAAGGCACTTCAGCCTCTGTCCTCCAGAACATCTCGTATTCAGAGGAGGGGAGTTACACCCGGATTCGATTGGAAGGATCGGAGCCCTTCGCTCCTCCGGTCTATCAACTTCTCCCCGATCCGCTGCGGTTGGTAATCGATCTTCCCAATGTCGATTTAAGGAAAGTGAAAGAGCCGATCAAGGTTGAGAATGGAACGATCGGCGAAATTTGGGCCACCCAGTATGATGACAAGGGAAGGGTTGAGATCCAGCTGACCCGATCAGCCAACTATAACATCCAAAGAGAAGAACGGGTTCTTTACATTGACATCGAACAGGCGAAGAAAGTGGCGGAAGTGGAGGAGAAAAAACCCGAAGTGAAGGAGGAAAAACCTGAAGAAACGCCGACCGCGGGAAAAGAAACCGAAGTGGCTCCCGTGGAGGTGAAAAAAGAATTCCCCCTCCCTGCACCATCCACAGAGGCCTCGCCTGCACCGGAGCTGGTGAGCAAAGAGACGAAAGCCAGAGAGATCAAGGATATCGTCTTTAGAGAAAAAAGAGGATTCGGTTATATTCCGTATTCTGGCGGATGGAAAGCTTGGAAACTACGATTCGTTTAAATTGGATTCGCCTCCCACGATTGGTCATCGACATCTGGGAGGTCGAATATCAAGGCTCCTAAGAAAAATATCAAACTCCCAAACCCTTATATTAAAGAGATTCGCGTTGGACAATACCCAGACAAGCTCCGGCTGGTATTTGATAGTTCGAAATCACAGATGCCTCCTTATCAGATCGATCGTCTCGAAGATCAGCTCGTCGTTTCTCTCGGTAATCTTCCCCAGCCCTCCGCATCCCAGATCGCTCTCCCAGAGAAAGCCGGCCGGGGACGGGAACAATCGAAGGAGAAGGAAGGCTCGGAGAACCCTCAAAGCCCAAGGAAAACCCGGCTTCAACATCCAGTCGTCCTGCCAAAATAAGCAAGACCAACACGTTAACAGGAATTGATTTTAAACAGATGGAGGATCAATCGAGAATCGTGGTTACGTTAACCGAGGAACCCCAAGTGGAATCCTCTCTGATTTCCAAGAAAATCCTGGCTTTCGATTTAAGGAATGTGACCGTGCCCAAACAACTCCAAAGAACGCTTGATACCAGTGAGTTTAAAAGTGCGGTGCAATCGATTCAGCTCCAAAATATCAAAAAAGGAAAATCGAACGATGTAAGAGTTCTGGTCAAACTGAAAGAGGAGGTGCCCTACGAGACGACCAAAGAGGGGAAAACCCTCTTCATCGATATCGAGAAGCCAAAATTACCTGAGGCCAAGGAAACGGTGGCAGCAGCCGCACCCATCAAGGAGGAAGGCCTCCACAAGAGATGAAGAAGGAGGAAATGAAAAAGGAGGAGGTCAAGAAAGAAGCACCAAAACAAGAGCAGGAAAAGGGACCGAGTGAACTTAAGAAACCGACTTCGGAATCTATAGGGATGAGTGAAAAAAAAGGACCTCAATCCGCCCCCACCGAAAATAGAACTTCGCAGAGTGCCTCTGACAAAAACAACTGAAGAGAAGAAGACTCCCGAGCAAAGCCCTCTTCAAGGGAAAGCCCTATAGGGAAGTAAGATCTCCCTCGACTTCAAGGATGCGGATATTAAAAACATCCTTCGTCTCATTGCGGAGGTGAGCAATTTAAATATCATCGCTGGAGATGATGTGACAGGAAAAATCTCGATGAGGCTTGTGGATGTGCCTTGGGAACAAGCATTGGATGTGATTTTAAACGCCAGAAATCTTGGAATGACCCAGATAGGAAATGTGATCCGCGTCGCCCCGCTCGAAACACTCAAAAAGGAGGAACAAGCGGTATTGGAGGCAAAGAGGTCGAAAGAAAAGTTGAGGATTTGGCGACCGAACTCATCCCGGTTGAACTATGCCACGGCCAAAGAACTCCTTGCCCAAGCTCAAGAGCCTCTCAAGCGATCGAGGCGATGTCAAGGTGGATGACCGGACCAACACACTGATTGTGAAAGATATCCCCCAAAATATCGAAAAAATCAGAAATATTGAAACAACTGGATGCTAAAACCCCGCAGGTGATGATCGAGGCAAGGATCGTTGAGGCCAACTTGACCTTCCAAAGAGAGCTCGGGGTTTCCTGGGGTATGCAGATCCAAGCAGGGAAACTGACGAAAGTAGCCAGGGCACGCTCCAAGGGGGCATTCAGCCCGGAAATAAAGTCGTGATCTCCCCGCTGTCCCGAAGGCGGGAACCGCAGGAGTCATCGATTTTCTCTTCAATTCCGTTCATGCCCTGAAAGAGCTCGATATCGCCATCTCGGCCCACGAAGCGAATGGGGATGTGAAGATTATTTCGAGCCCTAAGATCACAACCTTGATAACAAGGAAGCCTCCATTGAACAGGGGCTTAGAATTCCCTATCTTAAACTTACAACAGAAGGAACCGTGACCACAGATTTTATTGAGGCCAATCTGAAATTGACGGTTACCCCCCATATCACGTACGATGGCCACGTTAAAATGTTAATCAAGGTGAGAAAAGATGCCCCTGATCAGTCCATCGTCGTTCAAGGCGTGCCAAGCATTGATAAAAAAGAGGCCATTACCGAGGTCCTGGTCAAGGATAGCGGGGTTGTGGTGATCGGAGGGATCTACACCATTGAAAAAGATAATAAACACCGAAGGGATTCCTCTCTTCAATAAAATTCCCTTGCTGGGATGGCTCTTCAAGAACGAGGCCAAAGTAGATCAGCGAAAAGATTTGATGCTTTTTATCTCACCCAGGATCATCAAAGACCAGATCTAAACGACTGTTCCCACTTTAGAAGGTCTTTGTGTTCATACCCTCCTCATCATGAGGAGGGCATCTTCTCTCCCTTGATAGAATTTGGATCTTCTCCCGATAGGTTGATAGGCAAAGGATTGGTAGAGACGGATTGCGGGTTGACTGGAGACGCCCACGTCGAGATAAAAGGTCTTAATCTTTCTCTCGGAGCAGAAGTCAACATAAAAAGTCATCAACTTCTTACCCAATCCCCTCTGCCGGTATTGGGGATGGATGGCGAGTATGAGAAGTTCGGATTCTTCTTTCACAATCCGGAAACAGATAAATCCGATGGCCTGATCATCGGGTCCTCTTATCCTCTTCAGCGTAAAACAATAGGCAAAAGGGTTGTTTAACTCCTCAAGAAAGGATTGTCGTGACCAGGGCGTCAGCCTGGAAGCGGCGTCTATCTCAATGACTTCTCCAAGATCGGAGACTTCCATCTTTGCAATCTTTTTATCAAGACACATGACACGCCTAATCCAGGCAAGGATTCGAGACCCTAACGCATTACGAGTCGATTCAATAATTCCTTAGCAGCGCTTTTGATCTCTTCATCCTTGGATTGATCTTCGGCCATCTGAAAGGATTTTTGGGCGTCTTTAGTCCGTCCCCATCGGCTCTGCAAATTCCCGATTTCGAGTTGGAGGATGCCGAACCAGGCAGAATGATCCGAGAGAAAAGGGAGGGCTGCCTTAAAACTGGCGAGGGCTTTCTCCTCTTTCCCCTGTTTGATTAAGATTTCACCGATTCGAAAATAGGTTGGGACAAGCAATTCCGGAAGAGCTCCCTTCAAAACGAGACCGTAGAAATGAGACGCTCCTTGAAGTTCCTTCTTTTTTTCGGATAGGATTCCGAGCTGAAATGCCGCATGATAGGAAAGGGGATGATTTGGGAAGTCTTGAAGGATTCGTTTAAAAAGCTCCTCTGCTTTCTCATCCTTTTGCAGGAATAAATTGTAAATACCAATCTGGGTTAAAGCCATGAGGGTCCAAGGATTCTTCCCAGGGTGGGCCAAGATCTGGTCATAGGCCTCAAATGCTCGGAGGGTATCACCGAGGTGGAACAGACATTCCCCCTGAATAAATAATCCTTCGTCGAGTGATTTCAGATTTGGAAATTCAAGAAGGAGGAGGTTGACATTGGTTAAGGCCTCTCGAAATTGGTTCTCCAGAAAATATCCCTTTCCGATCTGGAAAAGGGCTTTCTCTCGAAATCGGGAGTTGAGAATGCTAAAGTAATAAGGGAGCGCATCTAAGATCTTTCCCTCTGAAAACAGGCGTTGAGCGGTCAGCCATTGAATCAACCCTTTTTCATCATCAGAGGTATGGAGTTTGAGGAGTCGTTGAGCGATGCGGTTGGCTTCTTCCCTCTCCTCGGACTGAAGATGATTCCAGTAGAGCAAGAGTAAACTCGTTCCCCAAAAAGGCTGGGCTTGGGGAGCCTGGAGAACCTGATTAAACTCCTTGATGGAAGTGGCATGATCTCCAAGGGACAGAAAAATTTCCCCGAGGAGATAGTGCGTGTAGGGATTGAGGGGGCTTTCCTTAAATAGGCCCTGAAAACTTTTGAAGTGATCGACCGAATTTCTCAGATTTCCGTCCAGGTATTCACAAAATCCCATCCGGAAATAGACTTGAGGGATCAAGGGATCTGATCTGAATTGGTTGTAGTAGGTTTGATAGTTTTGCAGGGCTTCTTGAAATCGACCCGATTTGAGCTGGGCCTCACTAAGCCGAAGAAGGGTCTCCCTCCTTTGGGATGGAGAAAGGGACTTTGGATCTTCCCACAAGGGCTTTAAATAAAGGGTCGCCTTTTCAAACGCATTTTCTTTTAGCGATACCATTCCCAACCAAAAGGAAGCGGAACGGAGCAATTCTTCCCTTTTAGAAAGAAGCAAAACCTTCCTAAAGGAAAAATCGGCAAGGCTAAACCGATTCGCTTCAACATCAAGACAGCCTAAGAGGTAATAGGTATAATCCATCCATTCAAACTTGGGATGATTTTGTATGAGTGAAAGGAGCCATCTTCGGCTCATTTCGGGGTTCCCTAACTTCATTTCAGTTTGGGCCATCCAGAAGAGGAGATAATCGATCGAGTCAAAATTTCTATTCTCCTGGACGATTTTTGAGAAGACAACTTTTGCCTCCTTCCATTTTTCTCGAAGCAAGAGGGTCTTCCCGAGCAAATAAGAGACATCACCCACCTTTCCATGATGGGGAAAATCTCTGAGAAAAAGAGAGAACTGTTTTTCCGCGATGTCATATAGGCCGTCGTCAAAAGCCCCAATTCCGACATGAATCAATTGTTCTTCTTCACTCAGGTCTTTCGAATAAACCACCGGAATGAAAATGATCTTGAACAGCAAAAAGATGGAAAGAATGAAAAAGAAGAGTCTTTCTTTTCTGATCATGCGGTTGTGTTTCTTTTCTTGAGCCGGCTTAACTCATCCGGCGTATTGATATTGATGAAAGATTCCATGCCAGGATCGATGGGAAGGATCTCGCTTGTTTCGACTACATGGACCCGAACGAAGGGATAAAAATCCATGATTCTTGTCTTTTTTTCGAGAAGAACCTTGTGAATAGGGTCGATACACTCTTTCGAGTAAACGGCGTGAAGAGGTTCAAGGCCATCTTCTGTTTTAGGAACAACAGCGTCATATCCTTCGATTCTGTCAATTAAATACCTGATCATTTCGGCTTTTAAATATGGCATATCGCAGGCAACAACAAACGAATAATGGAAAAAGGAGTAAAAAAGACCCGTATACAGGCCTCCTAATGCGCCTGAGTTTGGAAGAAGGTCCTCGTAAATGGTTGCCTTCAGATGGAGATACTGATCCCTTTGATTCGTGATAATTATCGTCTCCTCAAACAATTTCCAAAAAAGATCTATGATTCTTTGAATAATCGGAATCCCTTCCACTTTAATAAAAGCCTTGTCTTTACCCATTCGGACGCTTTTGCCGCCAGAGAGAATGATACCGGTGATTGGCTTAGGATTGTGGAGGGTGGTGGAGATGACCATGAAAGTATGTCTGATAATAAATATTATGTAAACTAACGTTCTCTCTTTATAAAACCTCTTAGAAACCCATCTTCCCGAGCATCTCTCTTCTTCCCTATCTCCTCAAATTCCAGGAGCAATTCTTCCTGCCGCTTTGTCAGGTTCTTTGGCGTTTTGACAATGACCTGAACGATTTGATCACCCTTTCCGTGCCCTCTCAATTTGGGAAAACCTTCTCCGCGGATCCGAAACAATTCGCCACTTTCAGTTCCTCGAGGGACTGTTAGATTTCTTCCTCCGTAAAGGGTAGGAATCTCGATTTCCGTTCCAAGGGTCGCTTGCGGAAAGCTAACAGGGATCTGGCAAACAACGTCATCACCCTCCCTCGTAAAAAATTCGTGCGGTTCAACATAGACGAAGATGTAGAGGTCTCCTGGAGGGCCTCCGTGTTCTCCGTCATCTCCTTCACCTCGAATTCTCAATTTCGAACCGGTGTCAACACCTGGAGGGATGGTGATGTGAACTTTTCGATTTCTTCTGACTTTGCCAATGCCCCTGCATTGCTTGCAAGGGTTTTGAATGAGTTTCCCTTCCCCACGGCATTGAGGGCAAGTCGTACTGATACTGAAAAAACCCTGAGAACGTGTTACTTGTCCAGAACCACGGCAAACGGGACATTCAGAAGGATATGTCCCAGGTTTTGCTCCTGACCCTTCGCAGACATCACAGACCGTCGTCTTGGGTAGGTCAATATCAGTCTCTTTTCCGAAAGCAGCATCCTGGAAAAGGATCTTTAGATCATATCGCAGGTCGGCACCTTGGCGAATTCTCGTTCCTTTTCTGACCGTTCGGCCAAAACCAAAAAAATCTTCAAAAATGTCTCCAAAGGTTGAAAAAATGTCTTCAAATCCTCGGAACCCAGTAAAACCAGAACCTTTTAGGCCTTCGATTCCGTATCGGTCATATACCTTCCTCTTTTCGGAATCCCTCAAAACCTCATAGGCTTCCGAGGCTACTTTAAAGTTCTCTTCCGCCTCTTTGCTTCCAGGATTTCGGTCGGGGTGGTACTGCATCGCAACGCGGCGGTAGCCCTTTTTGATTTCTTCTTCTGTAGCGTCCCGGGAGACACCCAATATTTTATAATAGTCTTTTTCTTCCATCTGGATTATTTAAGTAAAATGAGTAAGATGATGAGGTCATCTTTGATAATCGTCGAGGATCTTTCCGGTTCGTCCCTTTTCCACAATTTCATCCATTTTAGATCCCAAATCTACCCCAAGGTTCCGCATTCTCTTCTTCGCCCAGAGACCGATATTACGTGAATCCCTGTAAAAATCTTCTCCCGGGGTTTTCGAGACATCGAGATTTGCGAGTCGGGATTCCTCTGTCTGATGCACGGAAAAAGAGGATAGCAAGCGTTTCACTTCTCTACTACCGCAGAATTTACAACTCACCCTGCTCCACTCCCATGAATGGATGAGGAGAAAACTGAATTCCCTATGGCATTGGTTGCATTGGTACTCATAAATTGGCATATAAACTACCCTTTTTCCTTTATCTTTCCTTTTTTCTTTGAAGCCACATCGAGGGTTCTCTTTTCTTCGAGGTCTTCTCCGATCTCAGAAGATTTTTCTTCAAAACTGAACATTTTATCGCTGACATCAGGTAATTTTGAAAGGTAGGTCTCATAATCCTTTTTGGACACGACCCTTCTCCGGAGCTTACTTTGAATATTTCGCTTATCAAATCGCTTGCTCTCGTCTGTATGCATCGCACTCTCCCTTTCACAAAATTCAAAACAAAAGTTAGCATATTCGTTCAATCATTTCAAGATGTTTTGCAACAATAATGAACCATTGGCAATTATTATGGTTATTGTCCGAGCATCCCTGTCCTGCCACCAAGGGTTGGGTAAAAGGAACAAAGGTGTACAAAATTGTTGACAGAATCAAAAATAAGGATAATAATAGCGAAGAAAAATGCATAAATTCAGGTCTATTTTGTTGATTCTTATAACGTCCTGATGATTAGTCTGGTCTACTCTTCATGGTAACTCATTTCAAACAGGAATCGCCTTCAGACAATCGAGAGACCTTCTGCGAAGTGTTCAAGAATTTTAGTATTGCTCTCGCATCTATTCCAGACCTGAAATCACTTGCAAAGATGATTCTCGAGACAATGGTGCAAACCATGGACATTCAAAAGGCGGCTCTCTTCTTACTTGATGAGGAAAAGGGAAGCTATCATTTAGTCGAATCGACTAATCCAAGGATTCGGACAAACCTTTCCCCTGTCCTCGTCAAAGAAGACCCCCTGCTTCAGGGTTTGCTGAAGAAGGGGGGAGCCCTTCTTCGGGATGAACTGGTTAAAGCGGGGGGCTCCTCTGAATCAGTTGATCTTCTTGAAAGAATGTTTCTCTTAGAAGCCGCTATCAGCATTCCTCTAACATTAAATGGGAATCTGATTGGGATAATTAATCTCAGCCAAAAGATCCTTCCTGACCCCTATACCCCCGAGGATGTCGAATGGTTAATCACGCTTGCAAACCAGTCATCAGTTGTCCTCGAAAACCGAAGACTGAGAGAAGACCTTAGGAAATCCAGGTCTCATATCCAGAGGGCGGACCGATTGGCTTCATTAGGAACCCTCACGGCTGCCTTGGCCCATGAGATCCGGAACCCCCTCGTTGCGATTAAAACCTTCACCCAACTGTTACCGGAACGCTTTGATGATGAGGAGTTTCGGAATCATTTTCTCAATATCGTCTCGGGAGAGGTTGATCGGATTTCCACCCTGATCAATGAGCTTCTAGAGTTTGCCAGACCCTCCGATCCCAAGGTAGAGGCAGAAGATGTCAACACCATCCTGGACTCGATCGTTTTCCTCGTTTCCAACGGCATAAGGAAAAAACACATCCATATTGTGAAGGATTTTTCCGCGAATTTACCTCTCGTTCTGATCGATCGGGAACAGATTAAACAAGTTTTCCTGAACCTTTTACTTAATGCAATTGATGCAACGGAAGAGAATGGAAAAATCACCGTTAAAACGAGATCTTACATCAAATCTAACCAAGAGCACTATATCCAGATCGAGTTCACGGATACCGGATGCGGAATTCCTGCAGAGAATCTTGAGAGCATCTTTAACCCCTTCTTTACCACCAAGCACAAGGGAAGTGGGCTGGGATTATCGATTTCCAATCAAATTATCCAGGAGCATAAGGGGTACATTGATGTTGAGAGCCAACCCAATAAAGGGTCGTCTTTCTATGTCAATTTACCCCTCCATTATAGTGATCTGACTCGAAAGAGGGAGTTTGAAAATCGGCAAAATCATTTTTAGGCTGAGAGACGATGCAATATCAAGACGCCTTAAACGCTCGGATCATTCCCCCACAGGTTATCCCTCTGATCAAAAAAGCTGGTCAAAATAGTGTCCCTGTCCTCATTCAGGGAGAACAGGGGGTCGGAAAGGAGTGGGTGGCAAAAGGCATACACCAATCGGGAGAATGGAAATATCACCGCTTTTATAAGATCGATTGCAAGATGCTTCGCGAGGGAAGCCTCCTGTCCCAACTTCCCCTCTGTTCAAAGAAATCCATTACGGATCCACTCCAGTCACCCTATTTCTGAAAGAGGTGGGCTATTTAAACCATGCAGACCAACTCAAGCTCCTCGAATTGCTTGAAGAGGGTTACTTCAAATATAACGCTGAAAAACGGATCGTCAAGAATGTCCGATGGATCGCTTCTTCTTCCGAAAATTTGAGAGAAAAGGTGGTTCAGAGGAAACTCTCTGAGGACCTATACCAACGGTTGAATACCTTGTCGATATATGTTCCCCCTTTGAGAGACCGGAGTAAAGATATTTCAACCATCGCTCGTCATCTGTTGGTCGATTATGCCACCCGGATGAATCTGAAAAAAGAAGGAATTTCTCAGAACGTCCTATCCCTGTTCCAGAGCTATTGGTGGCCCGGAAACCTCAAGGAATTGGAAACGGTGATCCTCCGAAGTGCCATTTTTTCAGAGGGAGAATATCTGATGGAAAAGGACCTTTTCTTCAATGCGGAAAATGAGAAGAACTCCTTTTTTGCCTTTCTTAAGAGACCTGATTTTAAAAATCCCTTTGAATCGAACGGAGACCACTCGCCCCGTGAGGACCAGTCGCTCCCTTGGATCTTTTTTCTTGCAGAACTGGTTCATCGGATCAAAAACCCTCTGGTCTCGATTAAGACCTTTACGCAACTGCTCCGGGAGAAATTTAATGACGGTGAATACCGGGAGTCGTTTTATAAAGTGGTGACCGATGACATCGAAAGGATTGATTTGGTGCTCAATGGCCTCCTCAATTACGTCAAAATGAATACGCCACTTAATAAAACGAATACCGTCCATCAGATTCTGGAAGAGGTCTTGAAGCAGCAGGAGGTCGCTCTTGAAGGAAAAGAAGATCAAAATCTTCAAGAAATTCGAAACGGATCTTCCGGAAACCATGATTCACGATGAACAGCTGCGCTATATCTTTCACTCGTTGCTTCAATATGTCCTGCCCTCCCTCCCTCCCCATGGAAGCATCGGTTTTTTAACGAAATTGACTGCGATGCCAAAGCAATTGAAAGAAGGTAGGGCCCAGCCCGACAAAGAGAAGGAAGCAATTGAGGTCCTGATGATTTTTACAGGCTTTAAAAAACCGATGGGAAGCTATGAAACGATCTTTGGCCTTTCGTCGATCCCACCTGAGGAAACCGCGGAACTGGAACTGAGGCTGATCCACGAAATTCTGAAGAAGAATCAGGGAATGATGACCATTGAAGTCAATGAGAAGAAACCAAGGACCCTCATCTCCCTTCGATTTCCAGTTGAGAGAAGAAGGGTTATTTACTATCCATCGGCCAACATCTAAGCAGGAGAGGAGGACTCTTTGAATAATATCTTGATTGTGGATGATGAAATCGGAGCGCGGGAATCACTCAAGATGGTCTTTAGAGGAGGATTATAAGGTCCTTCTCGCAAAGAACGCAGAAGAGGCCTTTGAGCAGATGAAAGAACACGCCCCGGACATCATCCTGTTGGACATCTTGCTTCCGGATCTGGATGGGCTGAAGGTGTTGGAACGAATGAAGCAGGAAGATCCAGATACGATTGTCATTATGATCACCGCCACGCGGACGGTCAGAACTGCCGTCGAGGCGATGAAACTCGGGGCCTATGACTATGTGACCAAACCGTTCGATGTAGATGAACTCCGTTTGATTGTCAGTCGTGCTCTCTCCAACCAAGCCTTACAGAAGGAAGTAAAATATCTCCGCGAAGCAATCGATGAACGGTTCGACTTCGGGAAGATGATCGGAGAGAGCACTGGGATGAAGCATATTTTCCATCTCATCCAACAAATCGCTCCCTCCAAATCTACGGTACTTGTGATGGGGGAAAGCGGGACTGGAAAAGAACTTGTCTCCTGGGCCATTCATCATCAAAGCCCTCGGAAAGATTATCCCTTTATCACGATTAACTGTGCCGCCATTCCAGAAACATTGATAGAGAGCGAGCTCTTTGGCCACGAAAAGGGAGCCTTTACGAACGCCATTGAAAAGAAGCTGGGTCGCTGTGAAGTGGCCCACCAGGGGACTCTCTTTCTTGATGAAATTGGGGAGCTGAGTCTTGTAACTCAGGCGAAGATTCTCCGTTTTTTGGAAGAAAAGGAGTTTAACCGCGTCGGAGGCTCAAAGACGATCAAAGTCGATGTGAGGCTCATTGCTGCAACCAACAAAGACCTGACTCAGCAGATTAAGAAAGGACAATTCCGGGAAGATCTCTATTATCGGATCAATGTAGTTCCGATCATCATTCCCCCGTTGCGAGAACGAAAAGAAGATATCCCCCTGCTGATCGGACATTTTATCAGAAAATTTAATGAAGAAAATAACAAAAGGGTTAAAGGCTTGTGTGAGGAAGCCCAGGAATGGATGACTCAATATGATTGGCCCGGAAATGTTAGGGAACTGGAAAATTTAATCGAGCGGATGGTGGCACTTACTCCGAACGAGTACATTCAACCCCATGAGTTACCGTTTCCCTTTCTGAATACTTCGAAACCGGATGACGGACTGAAGCAAACGATCCTCAAGGGAAGTATCTCCCTGTTAAAGGCAGAGGAAGCGTTCGAAAGGGAACTGATCTCCGATGCCCTCAAAAGAACAAATTACGTCCAATCCCATGCTGCAGAGTTATTGGGAATCAGCCGCCGCATTTTAAAATATAAAATGGACAAACTGCGAATCCAGCAAAATATCTCAAGATCGATTATAGAATAACGACAGTTTTGTTAATTTGTGTCCAATTTTGGTCACCTATCGTTTTGAATTAAATTACAACAAGTTATGACCAGTTGCAAAGGTTTAACGAGTTAGTTTCCGAGTAGAATCCTTTCTTTCACCTCTTTCGCCAAAAACCTTGTTGTTGTTAAAATTGTTATTTAATATCCAATAGTTAAAAATCTTTTAAAACTTTCCGTTTAAATGGCAACCTTTTTGCTTTTACGAAGTTCGTCTGTTGTGGCCTCGTGAAAAGTCAGGTCATCAATTCATAACTTTGTCGATTGGAGAGGGATAAATGGATATCAATTCCCATTTACCGAATGTACTTATCGTTGATGATGAAATCGGCCCAAGAGAGTCCCTAAGAATGATTTTAAAGCCCAATTGTAATGTCTACTGTGCCGAAGATGGATATGGGGCCATCCAAATCCTCAAAGAAACTGAAATGGATGTTATCACCTTAGATCTTAAGATGCCGGGCATGTCGGGCATCGAAACGTTAAAGCAGATCCGTTTGATTGACCCGGGTGTCATGATCATTATCATCACCGGATTCGGAACCTTACAGAGTGCCGTCGAAGCGATCCGTCATGGAGTTTACGACTATATTGCGAAGCCATTTAATGTCAAAGAGATTACGGGCATTATTCAAAAGGCCGTACAACAGAGAAAATTTCATCTAAAAGTAAGTAGTCTTCTGAAACAACCTTTTTCACATTCCTCGTCGACTCCCCCGCCTCGGGATTCACACGTTTTCTCCCTCCAACAGGGAAAGGGACTGAATCAGTACCCTTTGAATGATCTCGGCGTTTCGGATCACCAAACCTGCCTCGAATTTGCAAAGGTCCTGGCCTCTACCCTGGAGGAAAAAGATCCATACACCTCAGGCCATTCCGAACGGGTCTGCTACTACTGTGACCTCATTTCGAGAAAGGTTTCTCTCCCTTCCAATGACCGGAATGAGCTTCAGATTTCTTCCTTCCTCCATGACATCGGTAAAATCGGGATCAGCAACCGTTTCATCAACAAAAAAGGGGCCCTGACAGCTACGGATTGGGCCATCATCAAGCAGCATACCCGAAAGGCGATCGAACTTCTATCTCCGCTCAATCTATCCTCCAATATCCTCTCCTACATTGAACACCATCACGAACACTTCGACGGGACCGGCTATCCTGAAGGGTTAGAAGGGAACCAGATTCCCCTCGGAGCAAGAATTATTGCCGTTTCGGATTCTTATGACAGCATGATTTCCAACCGCCCCTACCGAAAACCCCTCTCCAAGGAGGAAGCCAAGAAGGAATTGTTGAAATGGGCCGGAAAACAATTCGATCCTAACCTGGTCTCCGCCTTCTTATCCTCATTGAAAGAGACTGAAGAGGGCACGGAAGAGAAAGATCAGATTGAACCCCTTTGTCTCTCCTATTGATCCCTACACTCCTTCCCGATGGCTTCTTTTTTTTCGTTTTCGTGGATAAGTGAACGGGAAAAATTGACAAGCTCTTTCCCGTCGGTTATTCTTGATCCAATCTGCGGCGACGAACATCCCTTTAAAAGGAAATAGAGAACGCCGTTCAGAATAACCCTTGAGGGTTCGACTGATCTCATGTCAGATTCAAACTCCGGCAGTCATGCTGGGGGGTCGAAGGGCTGATCAGTTTCTTTAAGGAGTCTCCCATGTCGTCTCCCCTTTCAAGTCAACTCCTCTTCAATATCTCGATGGGGATCTACCTGGTTAGCTTCTTAGGTTACCTAATCTATGTTACCTCGCAGCACAGAGGATTAGGAGGCCTTGCGACGATCGTCCTCTCCATTGGCTTGATCCTTCACTCCGCGGGATTGGTGGTTCGTTGGATTGAAACGCACCGGACGGGGTATGGATATGTCCCCTTATCCAACATGTATGAGTCCCTCATCTTTTTCTCGTGGACCATTGTCTTCATCTATTTGATTCTGGAGTTCAAATATCGGCAAAAAATCATCGGCGTTTTTGTCACGCCCTTCGCCTTTTTAGCCATTGCGCTCACCTCGATCATTCCGGGAATTGATGCAAAGATTACCCCTCTCGTTCCTGCTCTCCAAAGCAATTGGCTCACGATCCACGTGACAACCTGCTTTTTCGGGTACGCCTCTTTTGCCGTTTCCTTTGGAATCAGTATTCTTTATTTGATTCGAGATCGAAGGGGAAAGGAACCCATGGGGCTCTCGAAATGGTTACCGTCAACACCGGTACTCGATGAGATCAACTACAAATCGATCGTGATCGGCTTTCCGATGTTAACTCTCGGTATCGTAACAGGTGCAGCATGGGCAAATTATGCTTGGGGGACCTATTGGAGTTGGGACCCTAAAGAGACCTGGTCTCTCATTACCTGGTTCATCTATGCTGCTTTTTTGCATGCTCGGTTTACAAGGGATTGGAGGGGAAGAAAGACAGCGATCTTATCCATTGTTGGGTTTGTGGCTGTTCTGTTTACCTATTTCGGGGTTAATTACCTTCTCTCAGGACTTCATAGCTATCTGTAAATGGGGTTCTTTATCTAAAACGTGTAGAGTTCCTCATCATACATCTGAACCCAGTTCTTCCTCAAGACCTGAATGGCCTCATCCATCTTATCCACTCCCACGATCAGGACCGTATTTTCACCCGTGCCAAGACAGGTATAGAGATAGAGGACATTGATATTTTGATCTTTAAGAGGCCTTAAAACCGCATTGAGACCGCCGGGGTGATTGGGAGTCCCTACAGCCAACACGTCCGTCACCCTAACGGCATAGCCATGACTCTTCAAGACATTAACGGCCTTTTCAGGATCATTGGCAACAAAGCGCACGGCGCTGATATCGGCGGTATCCGCAACACTGAGGGCAATGATATTGATCCCGTTTTCTCCCAGATAGTCACTGACCTCGGAGAGTTTTCCGGGGGCATTTTCAAGACTGACGGAGATCTGTCTCACAGGCATTCCACTTCCCCTTCTTCTATTCAAGATAATCATACCCCAATAAAAGAGCAGTCCGATTCAATTTTACGATTCCTGGATTTCGGTGCGAAAAGGTGTCTTTTAGAACCCGCCCCATGGTTTCAAAAGAGACGAGCCCTGACTTTTTGATGAAGGCTCCCAGCATCACCATGTTCGTGACTTTATCCTCATTCAACTGTTTTGCCAGATCACTGGCTGGGATTTCATAGATTTCAAGGTCGCCGCGAACGGGACGAGACTCAATCATACTTGAATTGAGAAAGAGAGTCCCACCGGATTGGACCTGGTTCTGAAATCGAAACAAGGAAGGATTGTTCATAAGAACAGCAAATTCAGGCTCTGAAGCAACCGGAGAGGCGATCTCTTCATCGGCAATGGCAACCGTGCAGTTTGCTGTTCCTCCCCTGACTTCCGCTCCATAAGAAGGGAGACAGGTCACATTTTTGTCCTCGTACATTCCACCCATGGCGAGGAGATAACCCATCATGATGACCCCCTGCCCTCCAAATCCAGAGAAAACGGTTTTAATGAGCATCTCGCTTTTCTCCCGTGATATCCTTGATGACCCCGACAGGAAAAGTCTTGGACATCACCTCGTCAATCCATTTCCAGGCTTCTACAGGGATCATTTTCCAGTTGGTTGGGCAGGGCGAAAGAACCTCAACGAGGGAAAACCCGAATCCTTCTATTTGGACCCGAAAGGCCTTGGCGATCGCCCTTTTCGTCCTCAGGATATTGGCAGGACTGGTCAATGCAGTTCTCTCGATATAGGCACTTCCCTTTGCAAGGGACAACATCTCGCTGAGGTTGACCGGATAGCCGTCCCTCTTTCCAATTCTTCCCCCCGGGGACGTGGTTGTAGACTGCCCAAGGATGGTCGTTGGGGCCATCTGCCCCCCGGTCATTCCATAGACCCCGTTATTAACGAAAATCGTAGTAAACATCTCACCCCGCGCAGCCGCATGGATCGTTTCCGCAGTGCCAATCGCAGCGATGTCGCCGTCTCCCTGGTAAGTGAATACCACTCGATCCGGTAAAGCCCGCTTTAATCCCGTGGCCAAGGCAGCACCCCTTCCGTGTGCCGCCTCGCCCATATCGATATCAAAATAGTTGTAAGCCAGAACAGCACACCCTGCCGGAGGAACCCCAATAATCTTCTCCTGCAGATCCATCTCGTCGATGACTTCCCCGATCAATCGGTGCAAGATGCTGTGGCCGCAGCCAGGGCAATAGTGAAAAGGACCTTTCTTTAGGCTCTTGGGCCTCGAAAAGACTTTCTTCATTTTCTTGTTAACCCAATCGTTTCTGATAATATTGACTGGAGATCACCCTTGAAAGCTCGAGTGGAGTCGGAATGATCCCTCCTGGTCTTCCGTAAAAATGGACCTCCCCGGATCCCTCAAGGGCCAACTTAACGTCCTCCAACATCTGGCCCATATTCATTTCAAAAACGAAAAAGTGTCGTGCCTTTTTCGCGTGCTCCTTTAACGCCTTAAAAGGAAAGGGCCAGAGAGAGATGGGCCGAATAAGTCCAACCTTCAATCCTTGTTCCCTCACTCTCTTTATGGCTCCTTTTGCAATCCTGGCAGCAGTTCCAAAGGCAACCACAATCATCTTCGCGTCATTGAGTGCAAAGGTTTCATATCGGATCTCATCCTTCGAGATCCTCTCATATTTTCTCATCAGTTTCCAGTTGTGTTCCTCTTCCTCAACCGGGTCGAGGAGAAGTGATCGGATGATTCGGCTTGATCTCCCCTTAGCCCCTGTCAGAACCCAATCTTTTTGCGGTAACTTCTTGGTCTGGATTTCAGTTGGAAATTCCACAGGCTCCATCATCTGGCCAAGCACCCCATCTCCAAGAAGCATCACAGGGATCCGGTATTTGTCGGCGAGATCAAAGGCCTCAAACGTGAGATTTGCAAGTTCTTGCCCAAAGCTGGGTCCAAGAACAATCGTCCGGTAATCTCCATGTCCCCCTCCCCGGGTAGCTTGGAAATAATCGGACTGCGCCGGGGCGATATTCCCGAGCCCCGGGCTTCCTCGACTCATATTAACGATGACAGCAGGAAGTTCCAGTGCTGCGAGAAAGGAAATTCCTTCCTGTTTAAGGCTGATCCCAGGACTGGAGGAGGAAGTCATCGCCCTTCCTCCCGCCATGCTTGCTCCTATGACCATGTTGATGGCTGCGATTTCGCTTTCGGCCTGAATAAAGACCCCACCCTCCAATTTTGAGAGTCTTTCAGCCATATACTCCGGCAATTCATTTTGGGGGGTGATGGGGTACCCGAAGTAGAAGCGACATCCAGCCCGAATGGCGGCTTCTCCAATGATGTGATTGCCCCGCATCAGAGCCTTAGCCACGATAGACCTCAATTGCAACTTCAGGGCAGGAGACTGCACAGAGGCTGCATCCCGTACATTTTCGTTCCTCTCTCTTCAGTTGCCGTTCATCAAAATAAACGGGGGAGAATCCCTTCTGATTCATTCGATCAGAAGGGATAATAAGGTGGTGTGGACAGACATGGATACAGAGTTTGCAATCCTTACACAACTCAGAATCGATTTCAATGTACCCTGTTGGCAAGCTTTCCTCCTGAAGTTTCAATAGAATTAATGGATTCTATCTTATTTGTCGAGCAAGGATCTTGATCTTCCTATGCTTTCATTATAAAGTTTAATAATTCGGATTGCAATTTGTCTGGGGACAGAGATGCATCCTTCTCTAAGGTACCTCGATCAACAATCGAAACGACTCATCATGATTGGAGGGAAAGGCGGGGTCGGCAAGACAACCTGCGCCTCGGCCATTGCCCTCCATTTCTCCCTTCAAGGAAAAAAGACGCTGATCATATCAAGCGATCCCACCCCTTCCCTTTCAGATATCTTTGAAATGGAGATCGGTGACCAGGAGACACCGGTTAAATCAGCGAGAAATCTTTACGGCATCGAGGTCAGCTCAGAGGCCGTATTAAAAAAATGGAAGGAACGGTTTGGTCCGGAGATCTATGAGATTGTCTCATCGTTTGCCTCCGTGGACTATGACTTCGTAGACTATATTGGAAGTGCACCCGGAATTGAAGAAGAGTATATGCTCAACTATATCCTAGAACTGGTTGATAGCGGACAGTACGATTTGGTCGTCTGGGACACCGCCCCCGCCGGCCACACCTTGAGACTCCTCCACCTCCCGCAGATCTTTTTAAAACATCTTGAGGCGGCGACCAAATTCTATATGAATCTATATAGTTATCTCGAAAAATTGAAGGATACCGTAAGATTGAAAAAAGGGAAGCGCTCCCTCCTCGAGATCATCAGTGGATGGGAGGATCTGGCTGAAAAGGTCGTTCAATTTATCAGGGACCCCCGAAAATCTGAATTTATCATTGTGACGATTCCGGAGGGATTGGGGGTCAAACAGACCGAACGGATCATAGACGATTTTGACGAATACCATTTGAGGGTGAATTATCTGATCGTCAACTACGTCATTCAGCAGGCCGACTGTGATTTCCATAAAATAAGACAAGAGATGCAACAGGCCTACATCAAGATACTGAGAGATCAATATTCCCACCGGATCCAATTGATCGAGAGCCCGCTCTTTCCTCACGAGGTCAAAGGAGTGGAAAGGATCGGCCGGGTATCAGAGATCCTTTTTAAAACCTAAATCTTTAAAGGAGGACGCGTCATGTCGATTCTTTCAAGCAGGACAAAGAATTTAAAACCCTCTCCAACCCTTGCCATCACTGCCAAGGCCAAATCGATGACGGCCCAGGGAATTCACGTGGTCAGTTTTGGTGCTGGGGAGCCCGACTTCGATACCCCGGACAATATCAAAAAGGCTGCCATTAAAGCCATTGAAGGTGGATTCACCAAATATACCCCTGTAGGAGGAATCGATGAATTAAAGGATGCTATTATCCAGAAGTTTCAGAAAGATAATCAACTGACCTTCAGACGGTCAGAGATTTTGGTCTCCTGCGGAGGCAAGCATTCCATCTATAATCTGGCCCAGGCCCTTTTTGATCAAGGAGATGAAGTGATCATCCCGGCCCCCTACTGGGTCTCCTATCCAGTGATCGTTGAATTGGCTAATGCTACCCCCGTGATCGTTGAAACCAATGAGGAGGACGAATTCAAGCTCAAACCTGAGGACTTGATCAGGGCCATTACCCCAAAGACGAAGGCACTTGTTCTGAACAGCCCATCCAATCCAACGGGAAGCGCTTACACGAAGAAAGAACTGGAGAAGATTGCAGAGATTGTCATATCAAGAAATATCTTTGTCATCTCAGATGAGATCTATGAAAAGATTGTCTATGATGGGTTCCAGTTTGTGAGTATTGCCTCCCTGGCTGAAGAGATCAAGAAAAACACGATCATTGTTCACGGAGTCGCAAAGACTTACTCCATGACTGGATGGAGAATCGGGTATACAGCCGGCCCCGAGGAAATCATCACGGCAATGAATAACATCCAAAGTCAGAGTACCTCCAATCCTAACTCCATTGCTCAGAAGGCCTCTGTGGAAGCCCTTCTTGGCTCTCAACAAGAGGTTAACAAGATGGTTGCAGCCTTTGCCCAAAGGAGAGATTATATCGTTGACCGATTGAATGGGATGAGGGGGGTCTCCTGTTACAAACCGGTTGGTGCCTTCTATGTCTTTCCAAATTTCTCATCGTTTAACGGAAGATCTTACCAGGGGAAGAAGATCGGCAATTCGTCGGATTTGGCTGCCTTTTTCCTGGATGTGGGAAGGGTTGCCGTCGTCCCGGGGATTGAATTCGGGGCAGGTGCCTTTCAGAGGCTGTCTTATGCCACCTCCATGGAAGATATCCGGGAAGGATTGAGCCGAATTGAAGAAGCCCTCAAGATATTGGAATGACCAGAAGGTCTCCCATATTTTTCCAAAACCCTCATCATGGAGGGTTCGTGACTTGAATGTCGCTCAACTGTAATTTGTTTTGGCTAAAATAATCTCTTAAAATCTTGCGGTGATCAAAGGCAATCTGAGCGGGCAGGTTGGATCGGTTAAAGATCCCGATATCCAAGGCATCATCCTTTGCTTCAAGTATTCCCTTTCCTTTTGCTAAATAAACAGTCGAAATTGTATGGTGCCTTGGATCTCGATTTGGATCTGAATAGGTGTGAACCTGCATGACTAATTCGACCTCTAAGTTGGTCTCTTCTTTGGCTTCCCTAATGGCCGCTTCCTCCAAAGATTCCCCATAATCGACATAGCCTCCTGGGATGGCCCAGCCATAAGGCGGGTTCTTCCGCTTAATCAATATAATTCCCTCTTCGCCATACTCGATGATGATGTCAACAGTGGGAATAGGATTCTGATAGACCTCGATCTCACCTTCACACCTGGGACAGAGGATGGTCCGGCGGCCCATTATTACTGCTCCTTTTTCATTTTAATTTCAAGTGATTATGCTTCATGTTTTAGAATTTAGTTTAAGAAGGAACTTTCTGAGAAGATCAAGGGCGATGATAGAGGATCTTTCTCGAACCATCGGAGGTTCACCTCCCAAAGGGAGTTCTTGATGTTCGATTCCCAAAGAGGTTGAGAGGGAGTAAAAGGTCTTCATGCGGTAATCGTCTCCTGTCCGGTCCTCCAAGATTATTCCAAAGGTGGCTAACCCAAGATCCGTTCCAATCGTGCTACAGGACTTTTGGGCAAACGAATCGGCGAGCCTCTTTGGATCTCCTTTAATGGAATTGAATTCGTCCGCAGAGAGATTCAAATACTTTCTTTGAGAAATTTCAGCAGGCAGGATCAATCCCTGAACAAAAGAAGCGCTACCCGGTTCCTCCAGCTTTTGCGAGACGACCCCCGCTGTAAATGTTTCAACCACAGATAGGGTAAGATTAAATTTTTCTAAAAGATGAACGATGTTTCCCTGCAGTGTTTCATTGTTTACTCCATATATCAGGACGCCAAGCCGGTTACGAATCTCCCGCTCCATCTCAGATATTAACCGATCGGCCTCTTCAGGATCATCGGCATCAGCCGTAATCCTGATCCTGATGTCTCCAATGGAGGCCAGAGCCCCGACCGTAGGATTACGACTCTTCTTCATCAAATCTTGTATCTGTAAACCGATCCCGCTCTCCCCGAGGCCGCAGGCCCTTAATGTTTTGTACCGGATAACCTGCTTCTTTAGGTCGAATCGCTTTCGAAGATAGGGAATAACCGCATGCCCCATCAGATATTCCATTTCCGAGGGAACACCCGGGAGAGCAAGGGTTACCCACTGGGGTCCCTCGACAATGAACCCCGGGGCCGTCCCTTTAGGATTTTCGATGGGTAGAGACCCTTCGGGAATATAGGCCTGCCTCCTATTGTTCTCTGACATCCGGAACCCGCGCCTTTTAAAAATGCGTTCGATCTGTTCCATGAGTTGAGGTTCAAAGGTGAGAGGTCGATTCGTCACATTTGCAACGGCCTCCCGGGTGAGATCATCCTCCGTCGGGCCGATCCCGCCGGTGGTGATAACAATGGATGATCGATGAATTGATCTCGGATTGACTCTTCAATCCGCCTTAAGTCATCCCCTACCGTCTGGGTCTGAACGAGCTCGATTCCATTCTCTGCAAGACACTTGGCGATAAAGGCAGAGTTCGTATCCACGATTTGACCCAAAAGAAGTTCTGAGCCGATGGTGATGATTTCAGCCTTCATCTGGTTTTCCACTCTCAGTCATACAACTACTACCCAGTTGGCTAAATCATTTAACGTATTTTCCAACATGTTGTCAAAGAATCGTATGAAGAATAGGGAAAATGATGGGAGGAGATTTTGTCGCTCCCAAGGAGGCCGGGTTTTTTGACGGTCATTTGGCTTCAGAAGATATCGCCGATTCTTTCTTTGACAGCGATTTTCGCAGAACGTACACGATATAACACTTTTTCTGGCCCAGCCGGTCGAATGGCCCTAAAACATGGCCTCCGGAAAATCTCCGACACTAATTATGTTATGTAATATGGCGGTTATAGTTTGTTAATCTCAATACTTAAAACTCCCTTTCCCCATTATCATATCGTTCCCTGAAATCTGAGTTGCCCATAAAAATAAGCTAAAACAGCTATATTTCTTGCCTTTGCTTCCCAAAGGCCCCTCAATCGATTCTCCTGGGATCATGTTTTATGTTCTTTTATATTGACATTATCACCGTCATATTGTATAACATCTCTCGTGAAGGATGCTACCTTTTTTATCCATCCCATCCCGGACTGGCAACGTCGTTATGAGGCCCTCCGCGCCTCCTTTGTCCACCGTCTCCCTGCCCACATCGTTGCCCAACGATTCCATTATTCCCCCCAATACGTCCGCTTGCTTCGCCACCTCTTCACTTCTGGAAAACTGGATTTCTCCGAACCGGTCCCCGAAGGTCTCTCCACCCGACACCGCGTTGACTCCGCGACCCGAGAAAAAATCAAATCCTACCGCACCCACCAACTCTCCGCAGGCGATATCGTTGAATGCCTCTCCGATGAAGGTACAGAGCTCTCTGTCCGTACCGTGGAACGAGTCCTTCGAGAAGAAGGCTTTCCTAAACTCCCCCGAAGAGCCCGGTTAAAAATGAAGATGACTGTCAAAGGCGCCCATATCCCAGAGAAGTCCAAATCCATCTCCGTTCAGGATCTGGAGGGTCAGCAGATCCTTTCTTCCAGCGCTGGACTCTTCCTGTTCGCCCCGTTTTTGTCACAGTTGGACCTCGATCCGATCCTTCACGCGAGCGGGTTGCGCAGCAGTCCCTGGAACACGACGCCCGCGGCGGCGAGGGCGCCGCCCACGAGCGCGCCCGCCAGCGACCGGGCAAACGCGCGATGAAGAAGATCTGCGCATCGATGTTGTCGTCGAACGGAATCGAACGGTCGAAGACGCGCGCGAGGCTGATGTGGGTCGAGCCGACGAGCGGGGCCAGCACGATGGCGATCGTCATCAACACGAACAGCGCCACGACGATCGGGATTCTTCGTCGGAGCGGATGCTGATTCGTCATGCGCCACCTCGAGCGGCGTATGGCGCCGCGTGTTCGGCATCGATGCCATACAGCGCGGCGATCCGCGTGTGGTCAGTACCGTCCGCTGGCGCGCCTTGCTCGAGCACGCGGCCCTCGCCGAGCAGGATCAACCGCGAGCACAGGCGCGCGGCGAAGTGCACGTCATGTGTCGTCAACACGATGGTGATGTCCTGCCGGTCGTGCGGGCGGCCAGCGGGCGAACTTGGATTCTGATCCGCAAGTCGAGCGCCGTCGGCTCGTCGACCAACAGGACGCGCCCTCGGCGCGGCAGCGGTCGTGCCCTCGCGGAGTTGCGCCAGCGCCGACGCGATCACGACGCGCTGCTTTCACCGCTGAGCGTCGTGGAACGCGCGCGCCGCCAGATGTCGGTGCCAGTCCCGCCGAGCGCGCGTGCGCCGACGTGAGGTCGGCCGGGCTCTCAAATGTGCAGCGGACCAGATGCGGGTCCCGCCCCATCGAGGCGCTCGATCGCGGATTATCGGACACGAGGTGCGTGTCTTGCGGCCGGAAGGCCAGTCGCCTCGCGAGCACGATACGTGAAAGGCCGCCGATGGGCTCGCCGTCGAACAGCACGCGTCCGCTCGTGGCCGCGAGCGCTCCGACGACGTTCTCGGCGGCGTGGTCTTGCCCGGCCCGTGGGCCAGAATGCCGACCAGACCGCCTGCCGGTCAAGTCGATCGAGACGTCGCGAAAATCAGATGTCCGTCAAAGGCGACGTTGGGATTCGCACCGCAGCGTCGGCGACATTCCGGTGCGATCGGCGCGACATCCACGGCCCGGCCCCGCCGCGCAG
>CAWEAV010000003.1:0-42047 GCA_963806715.1 uncultured delta proteobacterium | reverse complement strand
AGATCCTCGCGCAGCTTGTTCCGTCATGGTAGAATCGGCTCATACGCTAAAGAAAAAAGGGATCAAGAACAAGATTTACTTTGTAGGCCTTGTTCGGGAGGAAGTAGGTTCCCTCGGCAGTCAATACCTTGCCGGTAACCTCAAACCTGACTATGCTATCGTAATCGATATGTGGTTTGGCGATGACCCTTCAATCCCAAAAACCTTAGCCAGACCTCTTGATGGTGGTCCCGTCATCTTCCGATTTATCAGAAGTATAAATGATGGGATGATCTACCATAGCACATCCGACAGTGGGTCAAGCACTTTCGAAAACGGCAGAAGAACTCGGTCACCCTTACTCCTACGGGACAATCGCCAAGAGGTTACGATGACCTTCCTGGCATTCAACAGGCTTGACCTGAAGTAATCAGCGCCTCCATGGGTATTCCTCGCCGATATTCTCATTCTGCATTTGAGGTTGTTGACCTCAAGACGGTAGAATATACTGCCATGATGGTTTCAGGAGCCGTAGAAAAACTATCAAAGAAATGACTTGAACCATAGATCCAGAACGAAAGGGGGTGAAAAATTCCGACGGTGACATAACAATAATGCAATTGATCTTTGGTGGTTTGTGGGTTACCAGACCTATCAGCAGTATTCTTACCAACGTAAGAAAGGAGGATTGAATATGAAGAAGCAAACGTTGTTCTTCGCAATAGTTGTCACCCTGTCCCTTTTAATTACGGGTATTGTGATCCCGACGTATGCCCGGAAGACTATTACTATTGGACTTGTTAGAACCATGACCGGGCAGAACGCAGCAGACGGGTTGCATATTCGCCAAGGCGTTGAGATGGCAGTGGACGAAATCAATCAGAAAGGCGGCATCCATGGGAAAAAAATCGAGCTTATCATTGAGGATGACCAAATGAACCCCCGGGACTCCGCGAATATCGCACAGAAATTCGTGACTAACAAGGCGGTTATTGGCGTGATTGGTCCATATGATAGCTCATCTACAATGGCTGCCGGACCAATATACAAGCAAGGCAAGTTGGCGCACATTTTAGGCGCGGCCACCTCCCCCAAAGTAAGCACCTTGAGCGAATATACTCATAGGGTCTGTCCATTGGATAGCCTTAAGGGAGAAACGATGGCTGCCTTCGCATGGGAATATTTGAAGGCTAAAAAGGCAGCAATCATACATGAAATTGACGACTCAGATGTGATGTTTGCTGGAGCTTTCAAAGAGAGTTTTGTCAAGAGGGTGGTCAGATCGTTGGTACCGAAACCTACATGGGAGGCGATAAAGATTTCACTGCTTTACTCAGCAAGATAAAATTATTAAACCCAGATGTGATTCATACCGGGGCTTATTACTTAGAAGCCGCCTTGATCGTGAAGCAGGCTCATATGCTGGGAATGACCAACGTCAAGTTCTTTGATGGCGATGCATGTTACAACGAGGAATTAATGAAAATTGGGGGGAAGGACATTGAAGGATTCTATATTGCTGCAATGTTCCATCCTGACCTGCCAACTCCTAAAGGCAAAGCGTTTGTCGAGGGCTTCAATAAGAAGTATGGAAAAATTCCTGAGGCAGTTTCGGCTCTTTTTTATGACGCTACTTATACCCTTGCTGAAGCCATCAATAAGGGAGGCGAAACCCGGGAAAAAGTGGCCAATTATGTTCAAGGTATCGGGACCAAAACTCCCGTTCTTGATCTTGTGACAGGTCCGGTGAAATTTAACAAAACCGACGTAGTGGGTAAGGGATTCTGGGTTGCTGTGGTGAAGGATGGAAAATTTCAGCTCGTGGATTTGAAATTTATGCTTTAAATTAAGAGATCTTTGCGTTGTTCAAAAAGCTACCAAGCCGAAAAAGGATTGTTGGAGTAAATAAAGTTTGTGATTTTCTGGGGCGCCTACGAGGATTTCAATTTGCGATTTTCGGAAACAATGTTATCGTAGGTGCCCTCTCTTCATCTTCAATACTTGCAATTTCGCCTAGTGTTTTTGGTTCATCCGACTAAAGCGTACTTTGAGTGATGCATAGCCATCATTTTGAGTTTGAAGAATTCCATGTCTCTGAATCCTTAGGCTTGCCTTTCATGACATTAATCTTGTTGTTTGTACCTCTTAAGGGGCCAGTGGATATGAGGAAATTGCAGTATGCGAGGCTATCGCTTTCAGAGGCTATTAGGGAGTTGCCGAATTTGACGAGCGTTTTTTATGCCGCTTGCCACTGGCTCGGTCAAACCAGTCTTTGAGGAAGGGCTTGAGGAATTTCCGTTGAATATGTCAGTCAGTCGATTTAGCACAGAGGATAGTCTGAAATTTTGTCCGGCTCCTGTCGGAGCAACTAAGGAGGAATTTAGTTATGGATATTCGGCCCGAATTGGCAGAGTGGATCTTCGAGGCGCAACTTTCACCCATTAGGGAGACTTTTAAAAGGGTTAAAGGAGATCCCTCCATTATGAATCTTTGTATTGGTGATCCATACTTTAAGGTGCCGGAGATTGTTTCCCATGCGATGGTAGAGGCAGTACAAAAAGGGTGTACACACTATGAGGACGATACGGGTATGCCAGCTCTTCGAGAAGCGATTATTAAGAGCGAAAATGCTTTGAGGGGAGTATCACTTCACCTTTACAAGAATATCGTTATATCAAGCGGCGGGGTTAATGCGGTCTTTTCTGTTTATCAATCCATAGTATCCCCGGGGACGAGGTGTTGCTTCTTAACCCTGTATGGGTACCGTTTATTCAGACGGCGAAAATGTTCATTTGCAAGCCGGTTTTTGTCCCGACATATTTTGAAGACAATTTCGTTCCTGACTGGGATCAACTGGAAAAGCTCATAACAAAGCGAACAAAAATGCTTGTCGTAATTTCTCCCGGTAATCCAACAGGCGCTGTTTATGGTGAGGACAATGGTAATGTTCCTCCGTATTTGCGAGAAGCATGGATTGTGGCTTCTCCACGATGAGGCATATCGTGATATTGTTTTTCATGGTCACCAGCAGGCTTCAATGACCGGGTTATCAGACAATGCAATCGCCGTAAGGACACTGTCAAAAAGCCATGCCATGACGGGTATTCGTGTAGGATGGGTTCTTTCAAGTAACGAGAAGTTAATTGATAACGTCAGAAAATCCATTGCATATAACATTATGTGTGCCAATACACCTGGTCAATACGGCGCGCTGGCCGCTGTTGAGTATGGAATGGAGTGGCTACATGCTGTGTTGTTGAGTACCAACGTAGAATGGAAGACGCCGCAAAAAGATTACGTCAAATGGGTTTGCAGGTACATTGGCCAATGGGTTCGTTCTATCTATTCCCCAAACACCCGTTTAAGAGAAACATTGGGAAGAAATCCTGGAGGAATCAAGAGTGGCTGTAATTGATGGTGTACACTTTGGGGAATTTGGTAAATCACACTTTAGAGTTTCATGTTGTGTCAGCGAGGAAGTCCAAAATGAAGGATTAAACAGGCTGGAAGGATGGTTTAGAAACAGACTGGGGAACCGTGCCCAACTGCCAACCGAATAGCAGGGTTTTCCCCAGGCCATTCTACATTTCCGAGATTCCGGAGCCGGTTGAGCAAGGAGGCGATGAAGGAGCTGAGCAATTTGGTACTGCAGGAGTTTGGAAAGAGGGGGGATGGAGAGGGAAAGGGAAGAATCAAAACGGGTTCATAGAAAATGTCCTTTGATTTCCTTTTTCTAGGTCTCAACTATTCTATTCTGGGTGTCCGATTCAAGTCTGGCCGTGATCCTTGCGAATCAGATTTAAAGGGGAGCAGTAAAGAGTTAAAACCGAACCCAGGAGGTAACGGAAGTCGGGCGGTCGGGCACCAGTCGGGCGTCTGAAAATGCTTATGGAGTAAGGCGTAAACACGGGTGGGAGGTATTATTATTAATATTTATATATATATATTTTTAAATAAAAAAACACTCAAGGATGTGTGAAATTTAATTCTTTTTCCCTCGATCTCTATCTTTTCAAATCGGGCATTCGACTAATCAGCTCCAGAATTCCCTCTTTTGAAGATACAATGTGCTTAAAAGCACTGTTGGGGATGATGTTCACACTCTTCAATTTGCTGTAACTTATTGGGTTGTACCTTAAATCTTTATACCAATTCACTCTAATTCTGTGCTCTGTCCCAAATCCATTTGACCCAGGGCCATAAACTAACCATTCGGTACCAGAATAGGATTTCCTATCATACTCTTCAAGTACCTCCCCAACACCAACAACTCCTATTTCGTTCACATACATCAGGCAAATATCTTTAGGCTTTAGTTTCGAGAAATTTCGACCATAAGTGCGCCACGAGGCTGCACAAGAGATGAGGGTAGGTCCCTCGGAGTCGGCTTACAGGAGCAGGCTCCAAACCGCCTCAAGCTGCATGGGTCAAGAGCCCTTGTGGTGAGCGTTGAAGGAAAAGACATGGCTATGACTATGTCAGGTGAGGTTCAGGGAGACGAGCGCAAGCGAACCACTGATGAGGTGTCGAAATGAAATTAGACGACGTCAAAACTGGGGGCTTATGGAACTCCAGGATAAGTCCAAGAGAGACCTGCTTACTGCTTGGGCGGCGTCCGGCATAAAGGTGGCGTGAACCTGAATCAGGCTCTTGTGTGGAACGCGGGAACCTGTCGTTCCGATGGTAAGGGAGAAGCTCAAGTGGAGGACCCACAAGAGTGAGAGTACCGATGCGGAGCACGGGGACGGACCAACTCGTAGTAGTGTTGAAGTCTCTGTAATGGAGATGGAGCGAAGGGGTTGGATCATCTGGCCTTACTGCTTGGTCAACCAGTGATGGGAGGAACCGGACGATAAGGCAAGGTTCGCTGAAGAAGGCGACGGGGTGATAAGAGCCGGATGACGGGAGACTGTCACGTCCGGATCTGTGAGGGCCTGGGGGTGAAATTCCCCCGGGCTACTCGACTGAATCATGTCCTTGTGTTTTGAGATTCCCCATGTGTCTTCCGCACAAAAGGCCATCTCATATTCAAACCACTTGTCATGGGGGCTTCTTCCATCCGTCATGCTTTTAGCATCCGTATTCAATAGATAACATTCCATTTGCTTCTTCCTTATGGTCTAAATTTGTTTCCTTAGTCATTTTACCCCCTGGATTTGGAAACTATTGGCTCAAGGGAACTCTCTTTTGATAAGAGTCTACCAGTTTGGAAGAAAAAATCAATACAATTATGATGGAGTTCATCGCTTACGTTCTCTTTAAACGGAGACGGAGGATAGTTTGGATATGTTAATATGGCTGAAATGAGACGAATCCTTCATATCGATATGGATGCTTTTTTCTCATCCGTTGAACAGAAAAGGCGCCCTGAACTGGTGGGGAAACCTGTGGTCATCGGAGGCGGCGGCGACCCGACAAAGAGGGGGGTTGTCTCAACAGCCTCCTATGAAGCACGAAAGTTCGGAATCCACTCGGCAATGCCACTGATGACTATGAAGAAAACTATCTGGTCTGGAAATTATTGATCCGTAGGACACTGGAGTATCTCGGAATTGAATTCGGGGAGAAAAAGTGGAGAAACAAGGGATCTTTCCCTGCTTCTCCGCATAAGATAATTGGAATCAACTCTTTTTTGAGGTTTTTACCTGGAAGGCCGTAAGGATCTGATCGAGCTTTTTCCCCCCGCATTTTGGACATTTTGCTTTCTTAGCATCATGCTCTTTGAAGCTGAGAATGACCGAGAATTCTTTGCTGCATTTAGGGCATCGATACTCATAGGTAGGCATTCCTGTCTCCTTCCTTTCGCTAAGGTCATTCCTTATTTGGGTGGAACAATCGCTTCTTTATATGCTTTGGCTGGTCTAATCTTCACGACGGTCTTGGCTGGAATTTTGATTTCTTTCCCTGTCTGCGGATTCCGACCTATACGAGCTTTCCTCTTAACAAGAACCGATTTACCAATGCCTGGTAGTGCAAAGGCCCCCTTTTTCTTCGTTTCGGCGATTGCCAGGGCTGCGTACTCCTCAATAATGGATGCAGCGGCCTTCTTGGATATCTCAAATTTCCCTGCGAAGTGGCTAACGGTTTGTCCCTTTGTCAGAACCTTTTTTTGAGCTGCCATGTTGCTCCGGAGAAAACTCAAAGCGGAACCTTTTCCCAACCCAATCGCATCCATAACTGAGAAGGTGTGAAGAAATTGGTGGCCTTTGTTTCGGCCCACGAGGACGGGCATCTTGTCGAAGCTTTACGAGACGGGTCATCATATGTTCTGGGTAACGACCCTTAATTAGCAAAACAGGGTCATTAACGATGCTTAGACCAGTGAGGAGATCCCTGATAAAATTGCCAGCATTATTCCACGAACTGCAATGAGGGAATTAAGGAAATCAAGAAACAACGATTTCATGCGCAAATTTTACCCAATCAGACCCGTAGGTGTCTTCGAGAACGAGTCGCAAGGGGAACCCGTGCCTCCGTGGAAGGGGTGTGTCATTCACTCGATAGGCTAAGAAGATTTTGTTTTGGAAGATCTCTTTTGTTGAAATTCTGACAACTTTTTCGTTACCCCCCTTGACATCAACATATTTTGCCTCTTTTTTCATTTGTGCATCCTGGAGCAAAGTCTTTAAATGAACGCCGGTCCAACGACCATTGTTGGCAAAGAAGCCGGGGCAGATGAGAAGAACATTCTCTGTCACCGAAGGATAGTTAAGAATTTGATCATAAGCCAGCGAAAGAGGCCGTACCACTTTCCCTGAAATCTTGAGCCGATAGGTCTTTATATCTACCGGGATATCGGTAGGTCCCATCGTTCCAAATTGTTCAAGGGGATCGATTTCAAGATTACGATTGTCAATCTCAGCGGGATTCATGTTGATCATCTGGTTCTTCGAAAATCCTCTTGGGACGAGCTCTTTAGCGTTGGCCCAAGAATTCGGGATGAATTTCCATACAGAAAGAATGTGAGAGATGAGGCCCCCAGCCATCCAAATACAACTTCTAAGAAGGTTCCTTCGTGTCCACATGTTTTTATCTTAATACAACTGATGTCTCAATTCAAAAGGCGCCCTTCTTCACCACTTTACAAGTTTTTCGTTTAGAGATAAATTGATAAGAGCATATTATGAAGTCAAACGACTCGGGACTTATCCACTAATAACTTCCGCCCCTTTTATAAAAGGGGCGGCCAGCCAGCTTATATTAGAAAGGCGGTCCTACTTAAGGAAAAGGAGCTTGATCTTTCATCAATAGATGGAGCAATGGTTTTGATGCCATGACAGGTCCTATTTTAGTCATAGAAGACGATAAGAAAACAGCCTCTCTTGTGGCCCTCTACCTTGAGCGGGAAGGGTTTCAAGTCATGACGGCCTATGATGGTCGGCAAGCCCTGGAACTGGCCCGGCGTAACAAGCCGATCTTCGTCATCCTTGACCTGATGCTTCCCGAGGTAGATGGCTGGGAAGTTTGCAGGCAGCTCAGACAGTCCTCCGATGTTCCCATTCTGATACTCAGTGCCCGGGAGGAGGAAGTCGACCGTGTCTCAGGGTTAACATTAGGTGCGGATGATTATGTTGTCAAACCTTTCAGTCCCAGGGAACTGGTCGCCCGGGTGAAGGCCATCCTCAGGAGAGGCCGTCTGGCATCCATCAAAGATGAAGAGATCTTGTCCTTTGGAGGTCTTGTCTTGGATCAGGAAAAACGCAGGGTGTCCTTAAACGGAAATCCTGTCGTGCTTACACCTCACGAGTTTAATCTCCTTCATGCCCTCATGTCATCTCCAGGGAAGGTTTTCACACGTGATGAACTTCTGGCCCATATCTATCCGAAGCATGAGGCCCTTGTGATTGACCGTGTTGTGGATGTCCACATTGGAAAGCTCAGACAGAAGATTGAGAAGGACCCATCGAATCCCAAGTATATTTTGACCGTGAGAGGCATTGGATATCAATTCGTGGAAAGTCAAAGTAACGAAAGGCAGGATGAAACGTGACACGAAGCCTCCTCTGGAAGCTCCTCGGGATCAATAGTCTGGTCATCGTATTTGTTATCCTGATCGTTTGGCTGGCCATTAACTACCTCGCCGCAGGTTATTTTATGACCTTGATGGAAAAGTACAACATTTCGCCCACCGCAAGCCATCAGATGTTTGTGAGTTCAGTCCATCGATATCTCATCTGGGCCAGTCTTGCCGCTATTTTACTGGCTGTGTCTCTCAGTTTTTTGCTCGTGAAGCGGGTGTTAGGTCCGCTGACCCGGATGACGAGTATTACCCGGGAAATCGCATCAGGAGATTATTCGGGGAGAGCTCCCGATCACGACTCAAGACGAAGTGGGCCAGTTAGCAGTAGCCTTTAACCGCATGGCAGAAAGCCTTCGGCATATCGAACAACTCCGGAAAACGATGATGATTAATGTCGCCCATGAACTCAGGACCCCCTTGACGAACATGCAGGGGTATCTCGAAGCCTTAATCGATGGGGTCGTACCCCATCCAAGGAAACCTTTGAACTGCTCCATGAGGAAACCATGCGCTTGGTCCACCTGGTGGAAGACATTCTCCGCCTGGCGAAAGCAGATGCCGCGAGGGCTGACCTTCATAAAATCGAGATCCGGACTGACCGACTTGATCGCGCAGCTTCTTGAGCTCCTTTCAGCTCCCAATTCGATGACCAAAAAGATCAGTGTGGAAACCGCAGTTGCATCGAAGGAAATCGGGCGACTCCAGGCCGATCCTGATAAACTTTCACAGGTGATCCATAATCTTCTTGCAAAATGCCTGGCAGTATACTCCATCGGGTGGAACTTCGTGAGGATCTCCATCGAACTCATGCCGGCAGAGATCAAGGTCGTGTTTGCCAATACCGGTGGGGAATTGAGCGGAAGAAGATCTTCCCTTTATCTTTGAACGTTTTTACAGGGGCGAAAAGTCGCGCTCCCGTGAACATGGAGGAGCAGGCATCGGCCTGGCCATTGTCAAAGAGTTGATCGAAGCTCACAACGGCCATGTTGGGGCTGAGATTTCTCATGATGAAATACGCATCTGGTTCACCCTGCCCGTTTAAGATCCTCCACCACCCGCCTAATCTTTACCCAATCTTTACATTTTCTTTATCGTATCTTTAACATCAATGGTTATTATATTATTGAAAGCAAAGGAGAAAAGCAAATGGCCACAACAAATCGATGGAGGTGGAGCAAAATGAAAAACTTATTCGTATTGGCGATGATGCTAATCTTTATCATGACTGGATGCCAAAGAGCTGATTCCGGTCAGCAGGCAGGCGAGAAAGATAATATGGCCAAAGAGGACAAAATGTTGCAAGTCGCAACATTTGCCGGAGGTTGTTTTTGGTGCACGGAAGCCGATTTCGAAAAATTGCCTGGGTTGTGAAAGTCAGTCTCAGGGTACACCGGAGGCAAGAAAGAGAATCCATCTTATGAAGAGGTATCCTCGGGAACGACCGGACATGTCGAGGCGGTTCAAGTCTATTATGATCCATGCCAAAATAACTTATGAAGAATTGCTCGATTACTTCTGGAAGCATATCGATCCCACCGATCCGGGGGGACAATTTGTTGATCGAGGTTCCCAATATCGGAGCGTTATCTTCTATCATGATGAGGAGCAGAAACGATTGGCGGAGAAATCGAAGGAAGAGCTGGGCAAATCGGGGAAGTTCGATAAACCCATTGTCACGGAGATTTAAAATTCACCAAATTTTATGAGGCAGAGGAGTATCATCAAGATTACTATAAGAAAAATCCTCTGCGATATAAATTTTACAGATACGATTCCGGCCGTGACCAATTTTTGGAGAAAGTATGGGGGAAAGATATGGAAACCGCAAAGCCAAAGAATGAAAGGACATATAAAAAGCCGGATGAAGCAACTCTGAAGAAAAAGCTAACCCCTCTGCAATATGAGGTGACCCAGAAAGAGCGGTACAGAACGCCCGTTTCAAAATGAATACTGGGATAATCATAGAGAGGGGATTTACGTCGATATCGTTTCTGGCGAGCCTCTGTTCAGTTCCGTCGACAAGTTTGATTCCGGGACCGGGTGGCCAAGTTTTACCAAGCCCCTTGAACCCGGTAATATCGTTGAAAAGGAAGACAGAGGCTTTTTTATGAAACGTACCGAAGTAAGGAGCAAACATGCGATTCCCATCTCGGCCATGTGTTTAATGACGGGCCACCGCCGACAGGGCTTCGGTATTGCATGAACTCCGCGGCATTGAGATTCATTCCCAAAGAGGACCTGGAAAAGGAGGGCTACGGGGAGTATTTGAAACTTTTCGACAAAAAGTGAACTCTCGCACGCAAGGCTGGATCGACTCGGTGCATCGTTAAAGAAGGAGTGGGTTATGAACATCAAGAAATGGATAACAGCTTCGGGAATGATTCTCCTTTCCTTGATATTTACAATTGGCGGAGTCTGTTGGTAAGGACAGCATTCTCGTCGCAGAAAAATAAAAACATCTTCTCCAACGGCACGGCAGAGGCTGAATAAAGCCTCCGCCATTGCTGTGAGTTGTTCAAACACCAGCGACTAATAGCGGGGTGAAAACTCTAAAACGATTCATTTTGCCTTTGTGCATGACCAATCTAAAAATACAGCTTCTTTCCTGGAAAAATACATGATTCATCGTATTTACTTTCCACACTATTTCAAAAAAAATTCTCAATAGAGGTATCATTTAGCCAAGTCGTTCCAGACCTTATGAATGTGGATTCTCCTGTATGAGAAAGGATATTGAAGAGTCGATGACGAGTCGCAAAAGAGCAATGATAAAGGCCTCTATCCTTGTAGTCTTCATCCTCGTGGCAATCTATGTTATCCGCTTCACTTCAGTCAAAGAGTTTCTCACACAAGAAGCGTTAGGTCATTTTTTAGAATCCGCAGGCTTTTGGGCCCCCCTGGCCTTTGTGGCGGTCTACACGGCGGGGATATGTCTATTTGTCCCTGGTACGCTCCTTACTGCTCTAGGGGCTGCCATTTTTGGTGCCTATTGGGGATTCTTATACGTCTGGATAGGAGCCATGGCAGGGGCAAGTGCTGCCTTCTGGATCGGGCGAACCTTGGGCAGGGAGTTTGCCGCTTCCCTGATTGGCGACCGATTAAAAAAATATGATGATGCTATTGAGAGAAATGGGTTTGCCACGGTGCTCTATTTGCGCCTCATCTATTTTCCCTTCACCGCTGATGAACTTTGGGATGGGACTGACGAAGGTTCGGTTCTGGGATTACTTTTGGGGCACCGCACTGGGCATCCTCGTAGGTACCTTCATTTTTACTTTTTTTGTTGGAACCCTGAAAGAGGTCTGGGCCAGCGGTAACTGGAGGCAGTTATTTTCCTTCAAGGTATTTTTCTCAGTGGCCCTCTTTGTCCTTTCTCTCTTCATCCCCAAAATCATCAAGAAGTTTCGAAAGGAGAATTAATCGATCTCAAACTCTCTTGGATTTGCCCCTAAAGGATTAACGAGAAGGGATTTTTTCAGAAGGATTGGGGTAGGGACAGTCGGGCTGGGATTTGGTGTTTCTATTTTTGATCGGTATGCCCCGGTCATCCTTATTGCAACCCCATAAGCCTGGTGTAGAAATTCACTGCCTAAACACCCTTATTGTGTTATAATAGAATGTAAAAATAGAGACTTTTCAAAACCCATAAATCTTATCAAGAAACCCAGAAAGGGTAAAACCTTGAGGGAAGAGAAGATAAGATAGCCAGAAACAGAATTTCTGGTGAAAAGCGGGCTTCGAAAAAAGGAAGCCCGCAAAGAGTTTCCCTCTTTGGCGGGTTTTTTATTTTAACCCTAACGGTTTATCAGGAGGTCATTTCATGACAAGAGGACGAGTCAGATGGTTCAATGATCAGAAGGGTTTTGGATTTATTGAAGTAGAAGATGCAAAGGATGTGTTTGTGCACCATTCCGCCATTACAGGGAGGGTTTTTAAGTCCTTCAACAAGTCGCTCAACGAGGGGGATGAAGTTGAATTCGAAATTTCTGCGGGTCCCAAAGGTCCGAGTGCCGCTAATTTAAAGATAGTCTATTAAGCGTAAGGGGTATTTCGAAGTCCGCCAAAAGAAGCCAGTCCTAAAGATTAGCTTTTTTGGGCAGATATCTATCCAGCCTTCCTTTTTCAAACTTGTACCACCAAGTTATACCTTCAATAAAGAGATAGATGCAGTCGGAGGAGGTGTGTGGAGAAAATAAAATATTAAAACAAAAAGTATCTAAGAGGCACGGCAAAAATCCCTGGACCAATTTAAGGAAGCCTGATAGACATGGAAAGACCTACACTTTAAGGCGGTAGAAGTTTACAGTCAAGGAATCAAAGGAGAATTTAACATGAATATGATTAAGCAAGAGCTCAGATGGGAAATGGCAAATATCTGTGTGGATTATCATGCTAAGGATGGCCTGAAACAAGGAACGCATGTTCAGATTTTATACCGGTGGGAACAAGACCTCTTCCCAGACGAACCCTCCTTGGGGAAAATCGTAAAAATTAAAGTCAAATCGTTGATGCCTCCTTATGTTGTGAAAGACATAGATGGGACTGATGTTGCCTAAGGGGTGGACGAGTGAAGATAACCGCCCTAGCGAACCAGAATGGAGGGGTAGGTAAAACAACCTCAACTAAAAACATGGAAGTATAGAACAGAGATATCAAACAGTGCAGCGAACCCTACATTCTTTTTTCAAGCAAGGAACTTAATCGTTGGAGGTGTTGTTTCTCCTCATCAGACAAGACATGAAACACCCGGGCTGAACGTTGATCTTCCATATGGCGTTCCATTTTGACATAAAGATCATAAGAATTCGCCTCCAGAGAGATGGAAAAATCGAGGATATCTGCCAAGCTTTTTCCATGGGCCCATTGTAACGCCTCGCTGACACGTATCCCGCCTTCCATCACATCGCCTTCCTCTCCACCCAAAATTCCCGGACCCATGAACTCCGAATCGGATAGCTTACCGGAAAATTCCTTGTAAAGCTTGAGAAGCGAGGCCTGATGACGTTGCTCCGCCGCGGCAAGATCGCTAAGGAGATTCTTTGCCTCTTGATCTCCTACTGACCCGGCCAATTCGGAATAGAATTTGCGCGATCCATCCTCAAGGGACCATGCCATGGCAATCAACTCCACCGGTTTTGTTGCTGGAGAAAAATAAGCCATGCCCGATTCCGGGACTCCCTCTGCAACGAGACCTTCCCAGGCCTTGATCCCTCCTTCCATGCTATACACTTCTTTAAACCCTGCACTCGATAAAGTTGCGGCAGCGGCCCGGCTGCGCACTCCAGCAGCTCAATAGACGAGGGTCGTCTTTTTAGGATCAATCTCTGAAAGGCGACCGGCCAGCTCTCCCACCGGAATTAACCGCGCCCCGGGAAGGTGGCCCTGTTCGTACTCCTTGGGTGTTCTGACGTCGATCAGGTTATAATCCTCCAGGTTCTTTTCCTTCAGAAAAAGGCGGACCTTTTCCGCCGACCAGGTCGAAACCGGTTTAAAATAATTAAGGATACCCATACTTCACCTCTTTACGATCCCTTATTCAAGGCGATCAAATTTTTCGTCGCATAGGTCGAGAGATATTGGAGGGAGGCACGGTGAGCATGTCCCGCTCCAGCACGAACGAGTTGTTTACCCATTGGGGATAGCGCGCCCCCTAAACACGATCCGGTGATATGAGATTGTATTCCAGGATATCAAATAAATCTTTGGTTAACAAGGGAGAATTGAATTTACTGCGGTCAACATCTGAGTTAAGATGGGATTTATCCACCTACGCAGAAGACCACGCCTGCATTTTGGAGAAGGGTACCTTCAAGAAACGGTATATTACGACACATCCATTTTATGATTGACGATGGTAAAAACCTCTGGTATTACTGTCGTAAAGGAGGATAATCAAACCATGAATGCAGATAAGACAATCCGTGAACAATTGCTTGCTCTCCTGAGAGGCGGGAACGCCCATATGAGTTTTGGGGATGCTGTTTCCGGGTTTCCTTTGAAGGAAATCAACAGGAGGCTGCCGAACGCAAGCTACACCGTCTGGCATCTTCTTGAGCACATGCGCATCGCCCAGTGGGATATCGTCGAGTTCGCCAGGAATCCTGACCATATCTCGCCCGAATTCCCCGGCGGATACTGGCCCGAAGAAGACGAGATGGCCACAGCAAGCCAGTGGAAGAAGACGATCCAAGGCTTCCGTCTTGACCTCAAGTCAGCAGAAAAAATGGTAAAAGATCCTAAAACGGATTTCTTCAGTCCGATTCCCCATGCCAAGGACTACACTGTATTTCTGGAAATCCTCACATTGGCTGATCACAACGCCTATCACTTTGGAGAAATTGTCACTCTCAGGCGCGTCCTCAATATGAAGCCTATAAAAGAATACTGAGGGAAGCAAGTCTGAATCCTTGCTCATTGGGAAGTAAGAAGTAAGCGTATTGACAAGCTGATCTCTCGTTCTTGTGGAGAGGTTCAGATTCGTCGAATCGAGATATCAAGCTCGTCTACCGCCTTACGTGCAATCTCATACGCCATATGACTGGAAGAGGGATGCGTCGCCAATGCCCAGGCGACGTGGGGGTAGGCCTCCGGGTTTGGAGGCGCAACGAATCGTGCCCCTTCGTGTGTGGCCAGTCCGAGTTTAAGCTGATCGTGCGCAAGCCGAGCAAGATCCTCACGTGTCGGTAAATCTTCGATGATGCCATTGTAGTAGCAGGGACGATAGGCCAAAGCCGCAAAACGACTCACATCTCGAATCAGGTCAGGCTTCATTCCCAGGGCAAGCTGTAATGTCTGGAAAATTCTTTCTCGATGGGTGCGAACCTGAAACAAATCGCTGAAACCCTCATCCCAGCCAAGGCGTCCGTTGACCTCAACGACGCATATCTCGCGACCACAGACGCGCATTTCGATGGAGAAGGCAGAATCTCCCAGACCTACGGCGTCAATGATCGCATTCGACGTAGCCTCAATAGGCTTGTTGTCCGAGCATTCGGCAGGGAAGAGGTAGCCCTCAATGAAGAAGGGAGGGGTTACGCTTTGCACCTGCTCGGTAACGCCGAAAGTGTAAGGCTTCTTCCCAACTACCAGTCCGTCTGTCTCCACAAAATCGCCCCCTAAGAAAGACTCGACCAGGAACTGACGCCTCGGATCGCAGCCCAGATCGACTTTTCCTGCCTGTGCGAAGCTCACGAGCCGGGCGACGTCAAGAGACTGGGATAGTCCGGCACCTATCTGTGCCACTGCTACGTCAATGTCTTCCTCGCCGCAGACCGGCGTAACCAGTCGCGACATCGTTGAAATGACGCATTTAAGTACGAGGGGAAAGCCAAAATCGCGGGCGGCACGATGTACGTCTGCGGCGCTCTCAGCCAGTGCAAATAGGGGGCCACCTATGCCAGCACGTGATAGGACGACTCGCTGAAGGTACTTGTTTGAACAGAGGTGCGCTGCTTCTACCGTTGGTCCCTTTAAGTCGAACTCGCGTGCCAGGAGGGAGCCAAGGAGCAGTCCCCTCTCCGACTGCAAAAAGATGCCGTCGGGACGCCGTTTCTCACACCAGCGATGCATGATTTCGTAGGTCCGGACGAGCTGCTCAGGAGGTGGAATTTCTATGACTTCATTAAATATGTCCTCGTCATAAGCGGTCGGTTCATTGTTGGCGAGCGCAAGCTTTAGACCGATGATTTGCTGAGCATAACGTGCGACCTGTCCGCAGGAGGTCGTCCCATAAGCTGGATAGAGCACAAGGATTGTTGGCATTTCAGAATCCTCCTTTAAGCAAGCGGACATTGGCAGGCCCCTCGGAAAGACTTCAGGGCGAACCTTTTGTGAAAGGAATACTTACGTCCCAGACCCCTGCCGGGGTTCACATTGAGTGGCGTCTTCCCCTTCCCTTAAAATGTCAAATCGACCGCCGTCTGAAGCCTTGAAGAGCGGCTTGCCCATGCCTGCACGCCGAAGTGGCGTTTCGGCACGCAGGCATAGCCGTTTTGGCATCTGGCGGGTTAAGAAAGCAAAGAACGGATAGGATGGACAGGAGCAAATCCATTTTTATTTATTGGGCTGCGAGTTCAACCAGTGAGAACCAGCCTTTGGAATCAGTAAACCAGCGGGCGATGGACAGTCCGGCCTGCTGGAACAGTCGTCCGGCACTTTCCCGGCTGAACTTCTTGCAGATCTCTGTGTGAATGGTTTCGCCTTCCCTGATATCGCAAGACAGCCCTAAATCTGCGATGTGGGTTTTAACTGTTCGCCTGGCCCGCAGGTGCATCTCGACCCGCTCCCTTCCGGCATTAAAAAACGCCAGGTGGTCAAAATCTTCAGGATTGAAGTCGCCCTTCAGCTCCCTGTTAATGTGCTCCAGAATATTCCGGTTGAAATCACGGGTTACACCCTGCTTGTCATTATAGGCCGCTTCGAGGACCTCGATGGGTTTAAACATATCCATCCCGAGCAGGAACCGGTCGTCAGAATTCATGATCGTTCTGATGCTCCTCAGGAAAACGATGGTTTCTTCTTCCGTCAGGTTCCCGATGGTACTGCCGAAAAAAGCGATGAGCTTCCTACACCGGGGGAGCACCCCAACATGACGGGTGAAATCTGCAAGCACACCCAGGATTTCGAGGTTTTCGTAATCCTTCAGGAGCTCGGTTGCAGATTCAAGCAGGGAACTGTTGCTGATATCCACGGGAACATATCGGATCCTGCCTATGTCTAAAGGGCACACCACCTCGAGGAGTTTCCGGATTTTCTGATTTGACCCGCTTCCAAGCTCGATCAGGTCCCCCCTTTCCGGGAGAAAAATTGCATGATTTCAGCACCCGACCGCTCCAGGATCGAAAGTTCCGTTTTCGTTGGATAGTATTCAGGCGTCATACAGATCTGTTCGAAGAGCTGTGAACCGCGGGCGTCGTAAAAATACTTGGAAGGAATGGATTTCTGTATCCTCATCATTCCCCGTCGAATATCCCGGACCATCTCCTCCCGATGATTTTCGTCCAAAAAATTCACGATTTCAAAGAGTTTTCCTTGGAGAGTAAAAGGCTCCCTTTTTTCCTTATGGATATGACTCAGACGTATTCCCGGTCCTTCAAATTCCGTTTCGCCCAGTTTCGTCGCTGTATGATTCATTTTCGGATACCCCTCCTCCTTTCAACCCTCCCTCGCCCTAATGTTGCCTGAAGACCTAACCAAACATATGAAATTCCCCCTCACCCCTCCCTCGCCCCGGCGGGGAGAGGGCGAGGGTGAGGGGACTATTTCGCGGCCTATCGACAGGGCACGAAACGAACGGTCATCATGGATTCCCGGACCACTTCTTCCATTTGCTTCAGGGTTTGATCGATCTGGTCTTCCGTGTTGCCAATCCCAAGGGAAATACGAAGGGCGCAGTGAGCCTCCTCTTCCGATAAGCCCATATTTAAGAGGGCATGGGACGGTTTCGGAGAACCCGCCCGGCAGGCGGACCCTGAAGAGAGGTATACACCCTTTTGGTCGAGGGCAAGAACCATTGCTTCTCCCCGAATACCCGGCAGGGAGACATTCAGTGTATTGGGAAGCCTGTGTTCCGGGTGACCGTTGAGCTTAGCAGCAGGGAGCAAACGCCGGATACCTTCCCAGAGCCGGTCCCTCAGGGCGCAAACTCGCCGGTTCATATCGGGAAGACGTTCCTCAGCCAGTTCGGCAGCTTTTCCAACTCCAGCGATGCCGACCGTATTTTCCGTTCCTGCCCTGAGGCCTCCTTCCTGCTCACCCCCATGAATCAAAGGCTCGAGATCGATCCCCTTGCGGATGTACAGGGCGCCCACACCTTTGGGCCCATGAAACTTGTGGCCTGACAGAGTTAGAAAATCGATTCCCAGTGCCTCTGTGTCTAAAGGGATCTTGCCGACAGCCTGAACGGCATCCGTGTGGAAAAGGACTCCGCGCTGGTGGGCAATCCTGACGAGGTCCGTGATTGGCTGAAGCGAACCCGTTTCGTTATTTGCGGTCATAATGCTCACCAAGAAGGTCCGGTCAGTAATCGCCTCCTCGAGGTCTTCGGCCCTGACCCTTCCGTATGAATCCACCGGGAGGCAGGTCACCTCGAACCCGAATTTCTCCAACCAGGCGCAGATTTTCAGGATGGAAGGGTGCTCGATCGATGAGGTGATCAGACGCTTTTTGCCGTTCCAGTTGGCCATTGCCAGGCTTTTGATCACCTGGTTGTTGGCTTCACTGCCACCCCCGGTGAAGGTGATCCTCCTGGCGGTGCAGCAAAGCAGTTTGGCCACCTTTTTGCGGGCTTCTTCTATGGTTGCCTTTGCCTCCCGGCCTTCTCGGTGGATGGCGGAGGGGTTCCCGTACCGCCTGTCCATGTATTCGTCCATCAGGGCTCGCACTTCAGGATCAGGATGGGTGGTGGCGTTATGATCCAGGTAAATCCGGTCTTCTGTCGCCAACCGAGACAATGGGGCCTGCGATTGAATGAGGCTCGATTCTCCGGAATCAATTTCAACCGTCTCCCCGGATTCAGAGGCCCTGACGACTTCGCAGAGAAGGGTCTTGTAGATTGGAAACCCGGAGATCGGATCATACCTCAAATCGGTGAGATCATTGATATTGCACTCCTGCCACGCCTTGGGGCCAAGCGGTCCTCCGCCCCCCATGTTCGCATCGACCGCACCTGGCACAATGTCATCGGTTACAAGAGCCCGCAGCCGGACAGAGCCGCGTGGGCTGCGAAGGATTACCGCATCCCCGTTGCGGATTCCTCTGACGGCTGCATCACGGGTGTGGATCGTTACAGTAGGCTCAGGCCGTTCTTTCGCCAGCCCGGGAATCCCATGAAACTGGCTGCGGAAGTCCGTAGTGACCCGTGATCCTGAATTGAACACCAGGGGGAACTTTTTGGCCAGATTAGGCTGACTCAGGGGACTTTCTGCAGGTTCGGTGTAAACAGGCAAGGGATCGTAGCCGTGTTCTTCCAGGAGGGTTGAGGCGATCTCGAACTTCCCGGTCGGGGTTTCGAATCCGAGCTTCCCGTCTTTACGGAGCAGGCCTTTTTCCCATTTTTTATACTGCATCATGACCGTTTCCACCTGAACCTGACCCCCTGCAGCACGAACGTCTTCGAGGGAAAAAGGTGATCCTTTCAGCACATGCCTGACAACTTCCTCTTCGTTGCGCGGGTAGAGGTGGCCATATCCCAGTCGGTCAGCCAGCTCCGTGAGAATGAAGAAAGAATTTCGTGATTCGCCTACGGGCTCGATCACCTTCTCCCGGATGCGAAAGATGGGACCGTAGGTCATATAAGAGTCAATTTCATATGAGGTGGCGGCGGGCAGAACGATGTCGGCATAAGCGCAATCTGCTGTCAGATTCAGATCGATGCAGACCAGGAAATCGAGGGCATTCAGCGTCTTCCGCCAGACTTCGGGACGGGGCCAGGCGGTGATCATGGATGCACCCAGAATGATCAGGGAACGAATCCTGTAAGGTTTTCCTCTCAATACAGAGTCCGGCAGGCAGTTGGCGTGCGATTCTCCCCGGTAGGCACTGTAGACGGGAAATCGATCGAGCCCCAGGGCTTTCTTCGGGTTCGGGTTGGGAATGAGCCCTTCCCTGTTGATGGGGAAATAATTCTGCTTCATGGCGAAACAACGCCCGCCTGGAACATCCAACTGTCCGGCCAGAGCCCATAACACCAGTGTCGCCCGGATGGCCTGGACACCGCTATCGCTGTACTCGAGGCCGGAATACATGACCGGAGAGGCCCCGCGGGCATTCGCGATCCTCCGGGCCAGGGAACGGATGGTTTCCCGGGGGACCCCGGTGATTGACTCTACCACCTCGGGTCTGAAATGCTGGACGTGTTGTGCAAATTCTGGAAACCCGTGGGTCCAATTCTTGACGAAGGATTCATCATGCAATTCTTCCTCGATGAGAACGTTGCTCAGCCCGAGAGCCAGAGCCCCATCCGTTCCCGGCCGGATGGGGACCCATTCTGCATCGGTCAGCTTGGCCGTCTTGGTCCGGCGCGGATCGATCACAACGACTTTAGCCCCCCGCTTGACTGCTTCCAAGATTCTCTTCAGATCGAGTGGAGGGCAATCCGTTGCCGGGTTCGCGCCCCAAACGACTATCAGCTCCGAATTTTCTATATCCGAAAACATATTGATAAGCATGCCGCCCATCGTGACATGGGGTGCAATCATAGCAAAGGAGACGTAGCAGAGAGCGCCTACGCCCATGGTATTCGGAGATCCGAAAGGGAAAAGGACGCTGGAGGCCGACGACACTGCGACATCCTTGGGCTGAAAAATGTCGCACATGGCCAGTTCAAAGCTTCCCCGTCCGGTATAGATGGCTGTTGCTTCCGGGCCATATTCATTTTTGATGGTATTGAGTCTGTCAACGATCTCCTGGAATGCCTCTTCCCAGCTTATCTTTTCAAACGCATAGGTGCCCTTCGGACCCTTTCGGCGCAATGGGTGGCGAAGCCGATTCTCGGAATAAACGATCTCGGCCGAATGATCACCGAGCTTGCAGACGATTCCGAAAGGAGAGCTATCGTCAGCCCTGACCGACGCTATTTTTCCACCCTCATCGTAAGTGACGATTACCCAGCACCCTGCCGGGCATATGCCACATAAGGCCTTTCGTTCATTTTTTTGGAGCTTCATATCCGGCTGCCCCCTGAGGATGAAAGATATTTCAATCGATCTTCCTACGGTGGGAAAAGGGCCATTTAAATTGTTGTCAATCGGTTACACTAAAAAATTATCCACCAGAATGGCCTTGGAAATGAATGGGTAGAACCCTGTATTTTGGGGGTTGAAATCATGTATTTCTTCGCGCGTGGACTGCGTTTCAACCTTGACGTAGGAGAGGTGCCACGTCCTTGCCCATGGGGCTCCATGATGATGGCTTCAGAAGCGCCGGGTACAACCTCAAAATGTGACCAGCTCCCGTTAGCCTAAATAGGTCTGCCGGGGCCAAATTTCAGGCGAGTCATTGACGTGGCGGGAGCGGATAGTGTATTTTTGGTAAGAGGAAAGTGTTTTAAGGTTGCGAAAATCATGGGTCGGAACAGTAGGCGTGGAAGGGTTTATCCTTCAGTCCTTTAGAAGAGCCGACCACGATGAACTAGCCCGCAAAACAGTGTTTGTGGGCACGCCCCGGGCAGAAAGGATGGGCCTTGAATCGCCACGGACAGGACCGAAGGATTTTTGAAAACCTGATCAGGTTTCTCGAACAGAAGAAAACCTTAGCCAAATTCCCTGATGAGTTTATACTTGAGATTGGCAATTTCTTTCTGGGAGCGCATTATGTAACCGGTACACTCGAAACGGAGGGGAGTGAAGACCTGGTCGTCAATCTGAGAGAGCACGACTGTGTCACTTTCGTCGAAAACGTGGTCGCTCTGGCATGGGTCGTGACCTCCCGGGAGAAATCGTTTGAAGCTTTTCGGAGTTTACTCCGGAAGATACGTTACAGACAGGGGCGATTGCAGGGCTACGCCTCCCGGCTTCACTATTTTTCTGACTGGATTCACGATAACCAGAAGAAGGGCATTATAAGAGATGTGACAGGGGAAATCGGGGGAGAGCCTTTGAAGAAGACCGTGACCTTCATGACGAGACATCCGGACCTCTACCCTCGGCTAAAAAATGCGGCGAATCTTCGAAGAATGAAGTCAGTTGAAAGGACGATCAGCAGAAGATCCCTGTTTTTCATTCCCAAGAAGGCCCTGAGGTGTCTGGAGGTTCGGGTTCGTAATGGCGATTTGATCGCGATCACGACGGATGCCGAGGGCCTTGATGTTTTGCATGTGGGGCTTGCAGCGAGAGTGAAAAACCGGATTCACCTGCTCCATGCCTCCAGCATCGAGGGCAAGGTTGTCCTTTCCCGAAAGACACTCTACCGGTATCTGATGCAGAGCAGGGCCCGTACCGGGATGATGGTGGCAAGAGTTTGCTGATACTATCGATGGGCGGTGGCTAATTCGGAGAAGTAGCCTATAGAGAAAGTGCGGGTGAGAATGTCGTCATCGCTTTGATGGCCCTTTCTATGGTCTTTTCATCCAAGGACATCTCTCTATAGATGCTTTCAACTGAAGCTGCATCGAGCCGATCGAAATCCTTTTCCACGGGGGTGATCATGACGCCCCCCATATCGATCACACCCGGGCTGACGACAACCCGGGCATTTCCTTCCATGAAAAATGTGTCGGGACGGTGTTTTTGGCGTGGAAAGATCACGAGACTCCATTTCCTTTCTTTATGGAATCCCGCAATATTCATCATGGGCTCTTCGTCCGTGAGAAGAACGGTTTTTAGGGTGTCCAAAAAACGCTTGAAGGCATTCCCCACAGCGACCCGGTCATCTCCCTCCAGGATAATGACCTCCCGTCCAAGACCTCTCGCGCGATAGAGGAGAACACCGTCAACCTGTGTCGTCAACGTGAGTCTTTTCTCCTCCAGAATTTCATCCTCGATTGGCATCTGTCCCGATGGGATGGCCTGAAAATGGAGGTGGTCCGGCGCAGAAGCTCCGCATTTGGGTCCGTTGTAAAGGACCATCCAGCCGGAACCAAAATCAGCCATGAGTTGGAGATAGGTATCCATATTGTCAGCGATGGCCTGGGGGCGATGGTATACATGGGAGACGGTGAAATGAGAAGAGAAGACAGGCATGGGATTGCAGAGGATCAGGTATTTGCCTCGGTGGAGGATCCCTTTCTGGCCTTCAGGGAGATGATCCAGGCATAGGAAACATCGTTGATCCTTTCCCTGCTCTTCGCCCACGCGGGCCAGGCTGCTTTTGATTCTTCCTGGGTTATACTGGAGGCGGACTGAAAATCCTCTGCAAGAGATCTCCCGGTCCCTGACGTTTTTAAGCGATCCACAACCTTCCCGAAGATCGAGCCACGACTTCTTTTGTTCCACCAGTAGTTCCAGACAAAGTGCAGTCAGACTTTTCTGGCATTCCCCACCGTTGAAGAGGGCATGAAACTTCTGACCACATGAAGGTCCCTGTCTTGATTTCTTCCATCCGATCATATGGCCTACCTTTGTTTTTCTCATTGTGATTGCTATTTCCGCTATGCTCTTTGCTATTTCTTGCCGGGCGAGTATCTCAGTGGTCCGGATCCTGTCCTTGAAGGCATCGTTTTGGTTTGCCTGTTCGATGCTGAGAGCCGCGTCCGTGTTACACGGCCAGCGTCTGCAGAGGTAGAGGCTTTCATAGATTCTCCCGATCCGGTATTCCCGGCAGATTCGCAGCGCCGCTGCGTAATCCTCGCCGTAGCTCACATTGAGAAACCCCACATTGCGCATGAGACTGGTATGGAAGGCCCTCGGTGCACCCAGACCATTGATTCGCAACGCATTGTTGTGACCGTTCTCATCGGTCCATTCGCGGTGAACGATGAGGCCCGGCGGAATCCTTTCCAGTCCGGAATCGACAAGGGTATAGGAACCGATCACCATGGCATAATTGCCCTGACAGAGCCTGTTCGACCATCTTCTGCAGGGTGTGGGTGCTACTGTAAAGATCATCCGAATCGAGCTGAACGGCGTAGCGGCCGCAGGTTTCGGCATGAAGGGCCTCGTTCCAGCAACCACCGATACCAAGGTCATTCCTCTTTGGGACGATGTGCTTCAAACAAGAATACTGCCTGGCAAGATCGGAGAGGACGGCTGTTGTTCCGTCTGTCGAGTGATTGTTGACGACGATGACGTTAAACAGAAAATCGGTTTCCTGCGACAGGGCGCTCTTTACGGCCCCGGCAATCGTTTCTTTCCGGTTCCTCACGGGAATGATGACAGAGGCTTCCACAGGGAAGGATTCCGGTGTTTCCTCCACCTCCCTGAGGTAGTGATCTGGCAGATAAGCCCGGATCTTCTTCAAGTAATCCGTGAAGACGGTCTCCATCTCTTTCTGGGCGGTTTCATTATGGGGATCGACGTACGCAAATATCTTTTCCCTGCCTGGAGGCTCATCTGTTCCGATCACAGAATAGAGTGGCTCCTGCAGATGGTATATAGAGTGGTCGATTGAAACCTTCAGGCGCAGATCGTAGAGGCCGGCGGATTTAACGCCGGGTATGAAATCATATTTTTTCTGGGCCTTCCGGACGGCGGGGACCGACAATAAGATCATCGCGCCGAAGTCAAAATTGTCGCGGACACTCCCCGGCTGATAATCATTGAGTGGATGAAGGGTCTTTACATCTTTCCTTTGATCGTAGAAATCGCAATAGACCAGACCTGCCTTCGTGGCTTCGGCCACTCCCAGCATTCTCTCCAGGGCTGCAGGCTTGAAGGAAATTTGTTGGTTCCCGGGAAATAGAAGAAGGTAATTCGTTCGAATCTCGGCAAGAATCAGACTGAGTGTTTCGTATGATGGAATGGGCCCCGTAGGAAGGAAATGACACGTTTCCATTTTGAAATGGACCGGTTTCTGACTTGCAATCATGACCCGTTCGACCAGCGATGACTCTGCCAGGGGAAGCAGGGTCTTCTCAAAGAAAGGTCCTGATCTGTGAGAAGTGACTGCGGTAACCGGCTTCATTTGGCTTGCAAGATTATTACATTTTCCATTGGTTGTCAAATGCTGTTTTTACGGCCTATGGTTTAGGCCGTGAGGCTATGCGCTATGCGCCATGCGCTTTGCTCTATGCGGTTTTGGCAGTTCGCGGAGAGATCCTGGAGTCGGGGGAGGGCTGCTACCTGTGAGGCCGCACGGTGAAGGTTGCGGAGTCCAGCTGGGATGTGTTCGAGGAAAGCTTTAAGCCCTTTCTTGAGGCCCAGAAATCCATAGGCCCCGAGGGCTTGCATGAGGCGCTGTGCCGATGCCTCCCAGAAACTGTTCTCGAAGGTGACCGAGTCAAGGTCCCATTTCCACAGTCCGTAATAAAAAAACAGGAGATCCTCCTGTTCACTTCTGGAAAACTCAACATAGGGATCGCAGAGAAGCGAGCCAAGATCGTAGAAGGGGCTTCCGAAGCGCATCCCCTGGAAGTCGATTAGGAAGGGTTTTCCGTCACGGATCATCACATTCTGGGATTGCAGGTCCCGATGCACGAGGCAGTGTACCGTTCCTGCAAGTCGCCCTGCCAGGCCTGCAAGCTCTGCCTCGAGTTCCCGCTCAAAAGAAGGCTCCAGTTCGATTCCGCAGAGATCTCTGACAAAATGATCCCTGAAGTAGTTCCGCTCCCAGCGGTAGAGATCAGGACCAAAGCCGTCCATGAGTCTCAGACGCGCAGAAGGGAAGTCCTTTTCAGGGAAGGAATGAAGTCTGTGCACAATCGTAAGCGTCTTCTCGGTAAAGGGCCCGTCGAGTCTCCCAAGGACTTTTTCTGAGAGACCAGAGGTCCGTATCGCCAAGGTCTTCCATGACGATGAGACAGCCGGCAGGATCGTGGCGGATCAGTTGGGGGATTGGGACACCGATATCACGGAGAAATGCTGCAATGTCGGCGTAGTATGTATTTTCTACACGCTTCGGATCGTAATGGACCAGGATGACCGAATCCTTACGGTTCCATTTCAGCCTGAAGAAGGTCCGGTCCGACCCTCTACCGTCGAAGGTTGAGAGCTCCATGGAGATGGACTCTGAAAGCCCCAGTGCCCCCCGCGCAAAACCGATCATGTCATCTTTCGATATCATCAGTCCTCTCAAAAGAAAGGACTGAGGTGTGAGTCATGAGCTATGCGTAAAGGCATCATGCAAGACCATTTCGTTCTTCTACTCAGTCCTCAGCCCTTAATACTGATCGCTTTTTTCTCAGATTTTCGTAGGCTTCGATGGAACCGATGTCGTGCCACTCGCCTTGGTCTATGACAATCCCCTGGATTGCTCCCGGTTCTTTCATGATTCTGCTGATAAAGATGGGAACGACCGATTCGATTTTGCCCGCTTCAAGAAACTGGAGAAACGATCTCTCAACGGCATAGATGCCGGCGAAGAGACAGCTCTGAATCCCGGCGTTTTTCAGGGTGTGCCGAAGATCGCAGATCTCACCACGCTCATTGATGTTCACATTTAGCAGGGGGCCGTTGCTTCGCAGGGCAAGAGTGACCTCGGGCCGCTTCTGCTCATGCGCCTCAAGGAATCTCTGCAAAGGAAGACCGGTGATCACATCTCCATTGTAACAGAGAATGGCTTCGTCCTCGTCCAGGAGATCTTCAATGTTTTTCAATCCCCCAGCCGTGTCGAGAAGGACGGGTTCATAGCGAAAGAATATGGGTACACCGCGCCATTGCCTGTCAGGAAATGTTTCCGAGTAGACTTCCGCCCAATGATGAGTGTTGACGATGAAGCGGTCCACGCCGACATTCAGGAGATGATCCATCGCGTAAGTGATGATGGGACGTCCTCCGATCTCGAGCAGCGGCTTTGGGCATCGCTCCGTCAGAGGGCGAAGCCGTGTTCCCAGCCCGGCACCCAGGATAAAGGCTGTCTTGAATCGCCGTCCGTTCAATGTCATGGCTCACTCTTGCGTGAGTTTCTCGCAGAGCCTTCTGCCCAGAAGAGGAAAGGTGGCTGGTAGTTTGTCGTTCTTACTGTCCTCAGCGTTCTCTGCGTGCTCTGTGTGAGATGAATTTTCCCACTCACCTCTTTTTCTTTCCGAACTCCGGATCAATCTTTACCAGGGCCGTCACGATAAACCCCGGGATCGTCGCGGCCATGACCCAGAGAAAATAGTTTTGATAGCCCAGTTGCTCCTGGAGCCAGCCGCTGAACATGGCCGGCATCATCATGCCGAGAGCCATGATCCCTGTGGAGATAGCGTAGTGGACCGTTTTATACTCCCCATCGGACACCATGATCATGAACATCGTGTAAGCCGTGAAGCCAAAGCCATAACCGAATTGCTCCACGGCAATGCAGAGGTTGATCAAATAGAAATTGTCAGGAACGGCCTGGGAGACATAGACAAAGATGAGATTCGGCAAATGCATTGCGCAGACCATGATCCAGATCCAGAATTTGAGCCCTTTTCTATAGATGGCATACCCGGCGAGAAGCCCTCCCAGCATGAGTGCCATAACTCCTATCGTGCCGTAGATGATTCCCACCTCGGATGTGGTAAGCCCCAGTCCGCCCTTTGACCGTGGGTCGAGCAGGAAGGGCACGATGATCTTGACGAGTTGGGTCTCCGCGAACCGGTAAAAGAGAAAGAAAGCAAGAATCGAAACGATCCCTTTTTTCCTGAAGTAGAGGCTGAAGATGTGGAGGAATTCCGAAGAGAGGGACGTCGAAGGGTCTCGGCCAGCCGGATGGTCCGCAGTTGGGTAGGGAAGAAGAAAAAGATGATAAAGGAAGAGGGCCGCAAAGAAGGCAGCCGCCACAAAAATGGCGATGGACCAGGCAGTGGGAATATCATGGCCGCTTCCTTCGAGGTAACCGGCAAAGATGACGAGTCCGCCCTTGGTCCCGATCGTGGCGATGCGGTAGAAAGTCGTTCGCACCCCAGCAAAGGCGGCCTGGAGATCCTCCGGAAGCCCCAGCATGTAATAACCGTCGGCAGCGATATCATGGGTTGCCGAGTTGAAAGCCATCAACCAGAAGAAGGCAAGCGAATACTGGAAGAACCGCACAGCGGGGATGGTGAAGGCAATGCAGGCAAGCGATGTTCCGATGAGAAGCTGCATCAGAAGGATCCAGTAGCGCTTCGTCCTGATGAGGTCGACAAAGGGGCTCCAGAAGGGTTTGATGACCCAGGGAAGATAGAGCCAGCTTGTGTAAAGGGCGATATCGGTGTTTGAGATGCCGAGTCGCTTGTAGAGGACCACCGAAACCGTCACCACCATAACGTAAGGGATCCCCTCGCCTATGTACAGAGAGGGGACCCAGACCCAGGGGTTTCGCGATGTCGGTTTTGGTGTGGACATGATCTACGCTTATTTTCCCTCTCTTGACGTAAGGGGATTGAGGGGAGGGTGATTCAAAAACACAAATTTCTGAAAAACCTCAATAGATTTTCTCTATTTCTATGCCCCGAAAATAGTGCTTCAGGATTTCCTCCACTGAGAATCCCCGGGTTGCCATGACGGCTGCGCCGATTTGACAGAGCCCCACCCCGTGTCCCCATCCGGCACCATCAAATACAAACCTCTTGGCTTCCCCGTCAGGACTATATTCGCCTGTCACAACGAATGCGCTGCTATAAAGGTGACTCCGGGAGAGCCAGCGTCGTATCTCAAGTTCCTTTCCCACGACCACGCTTCTCTTGGAACCGGCGATTTTCAACCGGGAGATCCGTCCCGAAGGGCCACGGCGAAGAGGTACGATTTTCTGCAGAGTCCCGAAATCAAAACCCGATTTTTCCCGCATGATCCCTTCCAGTTCCTCCCGGGAATATTCGACCCTCCAGCGGAAAAAGTCTTTAGTCTCGCGGTCAGAGTCTGGAAGGATCTTCCCGAGAAGCCCTGCGTCTTTTGTGTTGCAGTAGGCCTCATGCTCCGAGAGGATCCAGCGCGAAGCCTCTTCCTCCGTCTCGATCGGGCGATGAGTAACCGATGCGTCCGAGATGCTCGAGACGTATGGGACTCGTTTATCATTCCAGGCCGTGTCGAATTCTTCCGTGATTCCGCCGCAGGCCTTGGAATACCGGGCATCACAGATTTCACCCTGATAGGTGATTACCATCCCACATGTCTTCCGGACAGCTTCTTCGGCCTGTGCGGATACGATCTTTGTGATGCCCTGGTAACGCTGGCAGTGATCATCGGCACAGACATCGAAGAGGTCGTGGTCTTCCCGGTCATACCAGCGTATGACTTCGCCTTCCTTTTCAGTGATCTTGACTGACTGTATGGGTGTTTCTTCTGTTTTCTTCTTTCGATCAATCGCCGCCAGAATCCAGCTTCTGGACAGTATTGCGTGGGCCTTAAGAAATTCCCCAGGAGCGTCGGAACTCATTTCCGAGGAGATCACGCTGGTCAGATAAGCCTCCACGGGAATTTCATTGATGGCGCAAATTGTTCCGTCCTCGCGGGGCTTGAGAATCAGGTCCCCCTGAAAGGTCTGATCCTCCGTCCTCTCCCAGTGAAATCGGTTTCCTATGGTCACATGAAAGAGTGTAAATGCTTGGCCTGAGCCGCGTCTCTCCACTCCGTCTTGAAAGGCGTGGGTTGGCGTAATCGAAGGGGTCGAGATTTTAGGGGCCGTTAGCCTGATCGATGGGGAGCGGCAGATTTCACGATGGACCTCATCGGTGACCGCGATCATTCCTGCCTCAGCCTTAGCTGAAAACCAGTCCGATGCAGGACCGAACCCATCTCCTCGGAAATTTCCATCGAGACGACCGTTGACTTCGGTCTGCCGATCCACAATCCCGACAGTGATCTTTGGTTGATTTGTCACAGACGACATTCTCCGAAATTAACAACTCAGTATCCTTCCCCTGATGATCCGTTTGTCAGGGTTTCGGAGGGGAGACTATCCCGACCCAATCGCATCCATTAGACGCCCTACCTGTAATGTTTCCTCTAATCGTTTATGCTCCGTGATTTCCTATTCCTCCTGACCCCAACGCATCAGATTCCTTGACGCGAACCGCTACTACCTCACCGTGGGCACAGATCTCGCCTTGCGCCAATACCCTGACAGCAACGATCACTTTCCGCTCTTTCATTTCCTCCGCATAGGCACGTACCTCGAGTGGCACACCGAGCGGGGTCGGACGAAGATACTTGACATGTAACGAAGCCGTTACGAAACGGAAATGGGGTTCTGTACCCATCTCTCGCCCATCGGCACGATAAGCAAATGCCGCCGCTGTGCCGGTGCCGTGGCAATCGATCAAAGACGCAATCAAGCCACCGTAGACCCAGCCGGGAATTGCGATGTGATAGGGTTTTGGCTCAAACGTGCAGAAGGTTTCCTCGCCATCCCAATAGCTCTTGATGCGGAGACCATGCTCATTTAACCGGCCACAACCATAGCAGTAACTAAGATGATCCGGGTAATAGTCCTGAAATGCCTTCTCATTCATATCATCCTCCTTTACGCGTATGATGAATTGGGACACCTTTGAAAGTCATCCCGCCTGCTGCGGGATCCGGTGATGGTCATCGAACGTTAAGGTCTGATCCCAGCTTCAGCAGTAATGGCCGAGGATTGCCTATCTGCGGCTGACGAAGGGATTCCCCGAGATGAAGAATCTCCACTCCAAATCTTTCGCTTCGGATATGCCAATCCGTTGAGATCGTTGAATCGGAGGAGATTTGATCCTGTGAAAGATCTTTAAAGATCTGCCCACCGGATTGCCTAATAATTCCATCCCGATGTCAAAGGCTTGACCGACTTTACCCGGCCCATTGGTCATGTTGTAAAGGTTCTCTGTTTTCCTCCTCTGTTTCATGACCTCAACTCCTCCTGTAGGTTCTACGGCCCGGATGAGGATAGCTCCAATTCCCTCACTTTCCGTCGTGAAGTTGAGGCAGAAATATCTTCCATAAATTAGAAAGATGTAAATGTGACCGAAGGTATTTCTGAGCATTTGAGCCTTCTTAGATCTTCGGACATAATGGGATGCCGGATCATCCCGGTAGGCTTCCGTCTCAACGATGACACCGGAGCAGCCTTTATACCTGATCTCTTTCCCAAGGAGGTCCATGGCTACTTCGATCGTATTGTGAGAAAAAAAGTCGATCCCGATCTCTTTTTGGTCCACGCCTTATTTTAACAGACCTGGAGTCAAAAGAGGATAGTTTATCCAGGGTATCGAGCCGTGGAACTAAATGGCTTAGGGGCTTGGTATTCACCTTCTTGTAAGTTAAAATTAAAAAAATTCAATTCTCGCCTAAATCGATCACCCCAAAGGAGAACCGGCATATGAGAATCATTATCAATCTGCTCCTCGTCGTTACTATCTTCAGCTTTGCAGGCAAGGCCTCCATAGCCGCCGAGCCCGCATCCCCCGGGGCAACACCCGGCTCCATCACAGGGACCATCCTCGAGACGATGGATGCCGGGAGCTATACGTACATGCGCATGAAAACACCCACGGGTGAGATTTGGGCCGCGGTTAACAGGACGACCGTGAAGAAGGGTTTGGAGGTGACGGTCGTCAACGCAGTGCCGATGGACGGCTTCGAGAGTAAGACGCTCAAACGGAAATTCGACCACATCGTCTTCGGGAGTCTTGGCACCGGAGCCAGCGGGGCGGCGGGCTTTTCACCGCTCGGCTCCGGGCACGCGTCGCCAGCCGGCAAAGAGGCGCAAGCAACCATGGCCGAGCAGCACGCTGCAGTGGCCAATGCTCCGGTGAGCGCCGGAGAGATCAAGGTAAAGAAGGCCGAAGGATCCGACGGTAAAACCGTGGCTGAGATCTTCGCCGCCAAGGCTTCGCTTAAGGACGCTACCGTCGCGGTGCGAGGCAAGGTCGTTAAGTACAACCCGGGAATCATGGGGAAAAACTGGATACACATTCGCGACGGCTCAGGCTCTCGCGAGAAGAAGGACGACGACATCACCGTGACGACCCTGGACACCGTGGCAGTCGGTAACGTCGTACTGGTGCAAGGCACAGTGCACCTGGAGCGCGACTTCGGATCGGGCTATACTTACGCGGTCATCATCGAGGATGCCAAGGTCTCGAAATAGTCTCCTCATGTTCTGTTTGTTTGTGGATTCACGGCGAGGACCACTCTTGATCAGTCGGAGATGAATTGAGTTAGTCCGGCTCAAAGTTGATCAATGCCAGTCCGGTCTCTTTGTCCAGCTTACGATGTAAGTGAGCCGGGGATTCGACCACGATCACCTCAAGAATGGGTCGCACACGGGCCTCCATGAGGTGACCACCATGGGCCGTCCCATCGGACTTACCATATATCCGTTATGTATAATCCTTTGAGACATTATTTGGGCGACAATCGTTTAGACCCAGAATTGCCAGAGATCGTTTGAAAGGAGGCGGACAGGTCATGTCGGCTTTCATTCCATTCAGGGCATTAAGGCCTTACAGGAGATTCGTAAAAGAAGTAGCAGCTTATCCCTATGATGTGGTGGAGGAGGACGAGGCTCGAAAGATCGGAGAAAGAAACCCCAGAAATTTTCTTCGCGTAGAGAAATCTGAAATAGATCTTCCTCCCAGAACGGATCCAAATGATGACAGGGTATTTGCGGCAGCGAAAACCAATTTAGAACGATTGATCAAGGAGGGAATTCTCTTCCAGGAAGGAAAGCCCTGTTTTTATATCTATGGTCAGAAGAAAGGAGACCATACCCAGTATGGGATTGTCGGTGGTGTGAGCGTTGCCGAGTATGATTCCGGTCAGGTTAAGAAACATGAATTGATCAGGTCCGATAAAGAAAAGGAACGAATCAGGAACATCGATGCTGCCAATGCCAACACGGGGCTGGTATTTTTGGTCTACTCGGCCCGGGAGGCCATCGATCGGATCGTGGATAGGATTGTTAAAGAGGATCCCGAATACGATTTCGTCTTCGATAACGGTGTGCACCATGTGGCCTGGGTTGTGAGCGATGAGAAAACGATTGAGGCCATCAAGCGTGAATTTCTGAAGGTTGACGCGCTGTACATAGCCGACGGTCATCATCGGGCAGCGGCAGCTGCGGCAGTGGCGAAATTGCGGAAAAAGGAAAATCCAGCCCACAAAGGCACCGAGGAATACAATTACTTTGTGGGTGCGCTGTTTCCCCATAACCAGGCGAGGATCATGGATTACAACCGCGTCGTCAAAGATCTCAATGGCCTGAGCGAAGGGGAAATGATTCGCAGGGTTCAGAAAAATTTCAATGTTTCTCCTCATTTCGGAGATAAATCCCCAACCCGGCCCCACGAATTCGGGATGTACCTCAAGGGGAGATGGTACAGGCTGGAAGTGACAGGGGATAAACTTGGCGAGAGGGGTCTCATCGAGAAACTGGATGTGCGGCTGCTTCAGGACCATTTGCTGAGCCCGGTCCTGGGCATTCAGGACCCAAGGGCGGACAAGAGGATCAAGTTCATCGGTGGCATTCGCGGGGTCGCGGAGTTAGAGAGACTCGTCAATTCGGGCGAATTCGCCGTGGCCTTTTCCATGTATCCTCCCACGTTAAAGGAGTTGATGGATGTTGCCGATGCCGGTCAGGTCATGCCGCCAAAATCGACGTGGTTCGAGCCCAAGCTGTTGAGCGGGGTGTTTGTCCATCTCTTGAACAACTGAAGCCGGAACTGTTCAGGAGTCGGTTCATTTTCTTGCTAATTGAAGCAGGGAATAAAGACTTCCACGGTATGGAATTAGGAGCAGGAATGGAGGGAGGGGGGGTCATGCTCTCCATTGCCGGCTCTGCCCATGAGGGGATCTTTTTGGAGGCCCTGATCGAAATGTGTGAATACGGACGCAGCGCGGGTGTTTATCGATAGTTAGCCTGGGCAGCATAGAGGATCCGAAGGTCGATCCTAAGACCACTTCTTTCCGAGGTCTTCAAGGCCTGCCCGTCCTAATTCTTCCGGAGTCATGACGATATGAAATTGGACGTCGGCGTTGAACGATAGAAACCATGGTTCCGCAAATTTTGGCACTTCCCATGGGTCATTGATGTTGATGATCATGATGGCCCCACGCCTGCCTTCATACTCAGTAAAGTAAACGGCTTCGGCCTTTGTTGCTTCGAGAATTTGTTTCATCTTGCTCCCTACACTACCGTCTCGAACAGCAGCGTTGAACTCTTCGTGAGGGATCCTCACGTGTAGAAGCATTCGCATTGTGGTCTCCTTTCATATCCGATAAATTTATACAGAGTAATCTTATTCGAATAATAGGCATACGTAAATACACTGAACACCGTATTTTTTGGATAAAAGCACTGTATTTCAATGCCAGCCTATTCATTCGGCAATTGACCCGTTTTACTGATTACGACCGGAAAGGTTGTATTAAGGGATAAAATTCAATTATCACGAGGAAGGAGTCATCAATCTCCTGGAAGATCTCCCTCCCGGCGCCAAATTTAACGCTTACACCAATGTTGATTCGAGTGTGATCCTTGAGGGCGAAGATTACGCTTTGAAAGTGAGAATAACGGTTAAGGATGAGGCGGCGGATTTTATGCCGTTTTTTCATTTTAATCGATTTTGCTTTTCGAGAAGAGAGACGATCCGGTCAAGCTTTTCATTCATTTCTCTTATTTCGGTCAATAACTCCTTGATGAATTTGTCCGAATTACCAGTAGTGGACTGGCCTATGATTCCTCTTCTTTTCATGAAGTAAAACCACACGATGACCAGAATGATCACCGGTCCCCAGCCTACCAGAAAGTCACTCAACGTTTTACTCATAAATATCGAATGGTCCCTTCCTCGTAATCGATTTACGGCGGTAATATACACCCTTTTCAAAAATAAGGAAAGAGAAAGTTACAGGAAGTACTCAGTAAGGCAAAAGCCCAATAGGTTGGGGTGCTTCTTATCCCTTAATATGAGAAGTTCTTGCTACGCCCCTTCAAAGAAGTCCAGTTCACAAAGACCCGTTTACTCATCTTCATCCATCCCGTTAGATTTCCTCTTTCTTAAACCACCTCACGCGTAAGAAATCCACGCAATCTAACCCGGAGAAACCGTTCAATTCGGTGTCTTTTAGAGGTCCAATATCAGGATACCGTCATTAACCCAATTGCGCTCTTATCGTTTCTTATTAGGATACATCTTGAACTGAAAAAGGGGTACATCTAAATGAGCCGTATGACAGTACTTCCTGGTCGAGAAGAAGGGGTGAGATCTCCTCATGATCTCAGAAGACATACACCCATCTCCTTGCCCGCTCAGGTGCTGTGCACCAATAGAGATTGTCGATGAGATTATTTTGAGACATGCGAATCTCTCTCGACGCAGCGGTAATCTTGTGACCGTGAGTGACGTTGAGGCATAAAGTGGATTGATAATACTTATGGGTAGAGGAGTGGGAAAGGTGTAAGGAGCTTAGATCCGCCCCTTTCTGGGTAAAATCGAAAAATCAAGCTCTAATAGAAAGGTCACGTCGGTAGAACCAGTGGATTTGCTATTTTCGAGTTAATTTCAGTACGCATAGTAGGGACCGCTGCCCAGACTGGATGTACTCCCCTCGAACCCATAATAGACATCCCGCCCGAAGAAGAACGGAAGTCCCCAGTCAAACTGGCCCACTCCATTGCCGCCGATATCGGAAAACACGTTGTTGGACGAGTTTAGGAGGCTGTCAAAGTTGCCGATCTGGAATGAGACTACACCACTCGGTGAGCCCGAAGCTCCTTCATTGGTGGCGGAAAGGCTCGTGGTGGAGGCGGGACAGAACCAGGGCGAGTAAGGGAACGGACAGTTTGGAATCGGGCTTGTGGAGGATGGAGCAAAAAAAAGCCCATTCGAACCGCTGTCAATGAAACTGCTAGTGGGGTTACCGTCCAAAAGGGTAACGATGTCTCCGACCTGGTTAGCAGGGTACGCGGTTACTCCGGAAGGCACGTTGTTCGACTGGGTACCGATGCCGAGCATGAGGCTGCCATCGACAGAGGCTATCCCGCCTGCAGGAATGCCCGGAAGCTGTACAATCACTCCGTTGTTATCTTGAGGAAGATGTGCCACCGGATTCTGGACCTGACTCGACAAGGGGACCGAAGTCCCGCTACAGACCGATCCATTGCATGAATAATATATCCCGTTTCTAACACTGCTTGAGCAGGCTGAACCACAATCTTGAACGAAGAGGCCAACTCCCAGAATCCCGTTGAACCCAGCGGCTGCCGGACTTTGGTCCGCATTTCTGCAAGCTACGGGGAGAGTGCCGAAGGTGGAGTCGATGACCTGGATTGGAACCTGAACAGCAGGCTCATTCCCCAATATGACGCTCGCTATCTGAACCGGCCCCCACTCTGATGAGCCATCACCGAACTGGATGCACTCGGCAAGAGAGCCGGAGCGGATCGTTGTCTGCATAAGGGACACATTCAGGACTTGTTTGAAGATCCGTAGTCCAAAGCTTCCGGTATCAAGGAGGATGTCATCAATCGCCTGACAGGTTGAAGTGCCAGGGGTGCAAACCGTAACGCTGACGCACGGTTTGTTAATATAGGAGTTGGTCGAGCAAAGCGAGCCGTTCACGGTAATGGGAAGCACATTGTTCCCTTCACTGCTACCGGGCGTCACCGTCAGTGTCGTGGAGCCTGAGATCGTCCCTGATTTGGCCGTGATCGTCGTTGTGCCGGCTGCTACAGACGTGGCTTTTCCATTTGATCCTGCGGCATTGCTGATGGTAGCAACAGATTCAGCCGAGGAACTCCAGATCACCAATACCGTTATGTCCTTCGTGCTGCTGTCAGAATAAGTCCCATGGCTGCGAATTGCTTCGTCGCTCCAAGGGTAATGGACGGATCGACCGGTATTACGGTGATAGAAGTAAGAGTTGCAGGAGTGACTGTCAGGGTAGTCGAGCCCGAGATGCTCCCTGACGTGGCCGTGATCATCGTCGCGCCGGCAGCTACAGACTTGGCCTTTCCGTTCGAACCTGCAGTATTGCTCATGGTGGTAACAGATTCAGCCGAGGAACTCCACATTACCGATATCGTGATGTCTTTCGTGCTGTTGTCAGAATAAGTCCCGATGGCTGCGAATTGCTTGGTCGCCCCAAGGACAATAGAAGGATTGGTCGGTATAACGGTAATAAAAACAAGGGTTGCAGGAGTGACTGTAAAGGTAGTCGAACCTGAGATCCTTCCTGATTTGGCCGTGATCGTCGTTGTACCGATAGCTTTTGAGGTGGCTTTTCCCTTTGATCTTGATACATTGTTAATTGTAGCAACGGATCTGGCCGAAGAACTCCAGATCACCAATGTCGTGATGTCCTTCGTGCTGCTGTCAGAATAAGTCCCAGTGGCTGCGAATTGCTCCGTCCCTCCAAGGGTAATGGACGGATTGCTCGGTGTCACCGCGATAGAAACAAGTTTCTTTATTGCTGCATCAGTATTGCCGGCTGCTCCGCAGACGGTCGCTATCGCAAATATCAGCAAAAAAAGGAGTTTGTTACTTGATTTCATCAATGCTTACTCCAGAGGGGATTAGGGTGGGGACGTAAGCCCGCCCCTGCAGATTCCGCATATGTCCCCATTGCTCGACAACCACCTCGTTCGTTTTAACCAGCAGGCGCCTACGGCCCGGTTCACGAGGGGTTTGTTCCAGACCTCTCTCGTATTCACCTGCATAAGATCCCAGAAGCTGCGTCAGATCGGGGTGAACCAGTCCATTCCAGGCGACAGCGAATACGACTCCGGATGCTGAAACGTATTCCCGAACGACGGTCGAATCCAAATCAATCTGGTGAACCGTGTACTCATTATAGACAGTGACGGCACTCCGTACTGCTGAAAGGGCTTTCCTGTCCGACTCAACCGAATCGGCGGATTCGCCAAGGGCAGCCTGAACTCGGTGGGCTGTCGCAAAAATTGTTACCAAAAGCACAAGGATGACAAAAAGGGAATACATTCTTTTTCTCATAGCGGTAGACTATTCCTCCAGTTCTTGAGAGCCTGCACCCATAGAAGATGAACAATATTCTTCCTTTATTTTTTATGGGAGTAGAGAAGCATAGGTTGGGGTTGTTTCCCATTTTCAAGGTCGTTCAGCTTCAAGATCTTTTCCACGAAGAGCATTTCGACTCCGTAAACACGGAAATGAAGGAAGAAGCTCTTAGGTGCTTTTTCTTCCTTGCATCATTATTGTATCATTATTCCTGTGCCTTCTTCCAGGTTCTATCCGGATCGAATTGCTTCATGGCCATTACAATTTTCTGGGTATCTTTGCCCAAATCCTTTTGATACACCACACCCTCATGGTTCACCATTAAGGTCATGATCCCGGAGTTAGCGTATTCTGCAGGGTAAGCCACGAGGGCAAAACCTCCTATCATTTTGCTTTTAACTACGTAATCATATTCTCCTCCCGGCGCATTCCCGCCCTGGGATTTCAAGATCCTATAGTAATACCCATGATAAGGAGCTCGTTTGTCACCAGATTTCTTCCCCACATACCCCTCTTTCACAGCCTTAGCCATTAAAGGCCCAAGGGGACTTTTTTCTTCCCCTTCGTTTGCTTCCCAGTAAAGGCCGTTCTTCTTTCCTTTCTCGCTCACAAATCTCTGGGCGTATTCCGGTAATCCTCCCCTCTCCCGTTTTTTCAGTGCATATTCACGTTGAGCATCCACATAGGCCAGGCACACCTGGATGGCATTGAGTTCATTTCTTCCAATTCTTCGATTCAGAATTTCTTCTTTTCCTTCTTTGGTATCAAAACCCCAGCCCTCGCCTGCTTTGACAATAGGAATCGGAAAGGGCCAATCTTGGTTTCCCACATGGAGGATGATCTTCTTGTCGTTCTCTTTTACCAATCTGTTCATCTCCCCATAGGACTTAACAAAACGGTCTCTTCCCGTCTTATCGGCAACTTCATCGCCAGAAAATATTATCTCTTTTCCCGCAGGACCAAAGATCGCCAGCAATTCCTTTGTATCATCTCCCTTGGCAGCATCTACCAGTGCTTTAACGGCTTCGTCAGGGGACTTGAAGCTTTTTGGATTGATATCCGTGGCAGACACTTTTTGATAAAATCCAACCAATATCATTACTGCCGCCATGATTGTAAAACTGAAGTAGTAAATCGAACGCTTCTCTTGATTTGATATCTTGATAAGCATCGCTTTTCTCTCCATCAACTAAAATGTTTAATCAGTTCCCTTAACCCTTAACGGCGAGGGGCTACATTACCACGGTTCACAGTGCCTGCCCCTTTTGCAGGCATGTTCTGCCGGCTTTGGCGACCACGATCGCTCTGCCTTTGAACTGCGCTCGCATGATCCATGCTTCCAAAGGCACTTCTGTCTCTACTACGATCGAGACCCTGCTGGGTGACTGCAGGAGTTTGCCTGCTTCTCGTTTGTGGAAAGCCTGGCCGGGGAACCACTGGAGCCTGTTGAGTTCTTGTCTCAAAGCCTCGAAAGTCACGACGCGTCTCCGCTCCCTTTACCGTTTGGCCATAGTGTTCTCGTGTCGCCTCATTCCTGTAAGAAACCCCCTTCCGATGACTTGCATCATGTTGCCACGGAGTCGTCTGGATATTTGTATGGTCTATGTTTTTGTTGCGACTGATGTTCACATTAAGGTAATGATTCCGCCAATCCCAGTTCCCCCAGCCATAACCCCAGGCTCTGCCCACGGCTATGCCTCTCCCAAACCCGATTGCTCCGTGGAAGGCAATAACCATCCAGGAAGATGGAGGGAAGTAGAAGGGTGGAAAATCCGGGTACCACCAGGGTCCGTAAATCACGTCCGGGTCATAGACCGGCACGTAGACCACCTCCGGATCCGAGGGCACAATCTCGATGTCGTTATCTTCAGTAATTACTTTCTGTTCTTGGGTGTCGTTCAAGTTACCCGCAGTTTCCGCCTTGCCCCTGAGATCCTGAACCGTATCCATTACTTCGTCTTGTTGATCCAGAAAGGCATCTCCTAAGTTCTGGGTCCACTCCAGGTTTTCGCTCATCATGGACAAGACCTGCGGAAAGGGTACCAGGGCTTTTACACTGGGGTCCCAGTTTTTTTTATCCAGGGCATCGTTGAGCTGATCAGTCCGAAGACTCTTATTTGCCCTCACCCACTGGTCAGCCTGGGCAACCTCCAAGGGGTAGGTTGCTGCCATCAGGACCTGGGCCAGCAGTGAATCAGGATAAAGCGCAATGGGTGCAAGCATCTGGTCCAACTCTTCTTGCTGAAATTCGGTTGGTGAAATCTGATCCTGGGCAAAACCCAACGATGATATGGTCATCAAGAGAATGAAAAACCCTGTCAGAGTGCGAATAATACCACCCATTTTCATGATAATACCTTTTCCTTCAACATTATCACCAGATCTCCTGACCCTTTATTAGTGATCACTATTGTCCTGGTTGCTTCTTTTTCCAATCTTTATGCTTCCAAGATGAGAGCATTCCCGGACGGATTGTTGGTAATTGTTCCAGTCCTGTCCCCGATTTCAGAACTGTAAGGTGGATTGAGTCGGGGCAGATATTGTGAACGTATCCGTCACAGCTTCATCGGCATTCATGGTGACAGAGGTCCCTATGCCCGAACATGGACCTGACCGCATCACAGATCTCGTATGACTTCTGACAAAATATTCTACTCATTTTTAAGTTCGTTTCTTACCTTTCCCTTTTTCCCTGTGGCAGTGTCCACATAAATAACCATCGCTGACCTTGTAAAAAATTCCGTTGGTGATCATTCTACCGACTTCTATCCTTTTTCCACACCCGATACATACGATGAATTTGGTCATTCGTGAACTTTCGTCATTATCTGATTTTTTGGTTTGTACCCGCATAACAAGCTCCGTTGACCATTCGGACTTACGCGACACAGGCTGAAAGATACATTAAGGGTATGTGCTGTGTTTGTTTTAAAGTTATTCAGCCTTTTGGTCTTTCTCGATTCACCAAGATCACACTGTCAATGACTTCTCCACAGACGACACACCTCTATCCCAAAAAATCTCCTTCTTCACTATAGAATTGCTCGAAAACCATTGTACCATTGCAGCGATGACATCTCATAGTGACCTCCCCATTGATAGAGTATTGCAGTTTCTGATAAATACCTCATTAGACTGGCAATTGTAGAAACAGAAGATTAAAAGTTAGCTGAAATTTGTTAACCATAACCCTTGGGATATTTGAGAGTTAATAATCCTTTTGCCAGCCAAAACCAATTCCTTCGCCATGGCCCATTGCCCAGGCTGACCCAACCTTGGCCAGTTGCTCGGAAGTGAGGATTTTACGAGCTTCCAACATCACTCGAATGACCTTTTCTCTCATCTGATTCTGAAGGTCTCTCAACTCCTTTTCCTTTACTACAATGGCCTCGGGGTCAGATTTTGGATCGGTCCAGAGAGACCGAAGCTCCAGTTTCTTTGCGACGAGTGCTCCGATCAGGTGAGCATTCTCACCTCTAAATTTCTGGTGCATCTCTCCCAAATTGGCCTTCTGCTCTGGAGTCAAATGGAGATCCCAATCCAGTTCCGCTGACCCCCAGCGGGGTCTTTCTCCCCACCGAGGCACAACACCGGGGCGAGGACCAAAGCCGGGCTTTGTGCGTAACTAACACGGGTTGCCCCAAAGAACATAAGTGCTGTCACTAATCCGAGAGTAGCGATCCTCTGTTTGATTTGTTCCATCTCCTTTGCCTTGAATTCTATTTCCTCAACGAAGCAAACTCAGTGCCAACTCAATTCATTGTTTGGCTGATCAAAATGTTTTGTTAATTCAAATTTAGACGAGAAGAAAAGAGAATTCAATCTTCCTTCGAATTTTCGATGGGTTGACATTTGTTAGAAGATGAGATCCATCAGATTTTTATCAATAGAATTATGACCTTTGAATTTGACTTTATTTGTTGGGTCCCTACGTAGGAGGAAAAATCTGTCGAAGAAGAGTAAGAGGAAAGTTATTTTTATTATGAATTTCAGCAAGGAATCTCTTCGGAAATTGTGTCGATTGTTTGCTAAATTTGTCGATACTCCTTAAATAACCGAAATCTTAAAAGGAAAAGCATCTACCGCTTTATAAGGATCGACAAACCATTCCGGGTTAAAACCAAAACCCTTAATCTCCATTCCTATCAATGAATAAATCCATCCCGCAATAGAAAAGGCCTCAACTCCTTAATTATTCAAAACAAATCAGTGCGGGAGGAGTAGAATATTATTTTCTCAAATTCCTTGTAAAAGTGAATTGGCACAGGAGTTGCTCCTTGTACTTCGTTAAAAGAGACGAAAAAAGGAAAAGGCCTATACAATATGAAAATGATTCTGCCAGGACCAGCACGAGATCCAAACGGCAAAGAGAATTTGTTGAATGACTTTTTTGGGACTTTTTCAGGATTGCTTATGGTTGTGCCACTGCGATCGTCCCCATGAGGACAATTCCCACTCATTCTGAATAGAAAGGTTCGAATCCTAATTCTTAGGTGATTTAGATCTTCCCAGTCACAATTGCAAAATTGATTTAACACTGTAAAAAAGGAGGGGAATAAA
>CAWEAV010000002.1:0-81759 GCA_963806715.1 uncultured delta proteobacterium | reverse complement strand
GCGGTTAGGCCGTTGATGTAAGACAATGTCTTCCTGCGGAGCCCATGTGCTATTCAAAGGTCTGGTGACAATTCTGGCTTGGGATCTTCTTTTCGTAATTATCGCTATTCCATTAATCCTCCGAAAGGTGCCAAGAAACGTAGTCTACGGTTTTCGCACACGAGCAACATTAGAAAATAACTTCGTCTGGTATGAAGCAAATGCCTATTTCGGCCAAGGTATCTTCCTCTCAAGTTTTGTGTCCGCGCTATTAATCGTATTCCTTTCCTTCTCTAACCTCCTTTCGCCGCAGAATTATTTTAAGGTCAGTATTGCTGTTCTGGTCGCTCCACCAATGGTCGCGGCGTTGTTAACACTTCGCTACATAAGGTCCATTACTCAAACAAATCCGTAATGGATTGTTACGGAGACATCCCACAAATGATCAGAAACACTGAAGGAGAACGGCCTAACAACGCGGTGCGGCGGACCGGTCCACGGGTGTATTTTTTCACCGGTGTTGCTTCACCGGTGTCAGCTTTCCAGTTTCCACGTCTCATTCCCGGCCGCTGAACGCTGGGCGTTAGGGCAAACCTATCCATTTGTCCTGATTACCCTTGACATACAACAAAGGCGATAGTATCTTCTTTGTAGATACATTACGGAGGTAATGTTATGAAAACACGGGTGCAGAAATGGGGCAACAGCCTTGCCCTACGCATTCCAAAATCATTTGCGGCTGAAGTGGGACTTGAATCAAATTCGTCGGTTGAGATATCACTGAGAGACGGCAAACTCGTTGTAGTCCCTTCCGAGAAACCCAAATTTACCCTCAGACAACTTTTAGCACAGGTCACCGAAAAAAACCTTCACCATGAGGTTGATACTGGCTCAGCAATGGGAGGTGAGGTGTGGTAGACTCGAAACTTTATGTTCCTCAACGAGGTGATGTGATTTGGATTACCTTGAATCCCCAGGCGGGGCACGAGCAAGCTGGACGGCGACCTGCCCTGGTGCTTTCTCCCGCAGCTTATAATGGTAAGGTAGGACTTGCTATTCTTTGTCCCCTCACGAATCAAATCAAAGGTTATCCATTCGAGGTTCTTGTCCCTCCAGGCCTATCCATCACAGGAGCAATCCTGGCTGATCAAGTTAAGAATTTGGATTGGCGTGTCAGGGGTGCCGAACGGATATGCAGTTTGCCGCGTAGGACTGTAGCTGAAGTGTTACAAAAAGTTCTTACATTATTGTCAGAGTAAGGAGCGTTGCCCAACGTCCCAATCAATGGAGTCATGCCGTTGAGGGTGAATGCTGATTTCAGGACGATAAAGATTTTCTTGACAGGGTATTATTCTTGGGGTATGTTTGTACTATGAAAGTCAAGACATCTATCACCTTGTCTGAAGATTTGTGAAAGCAATCGACGAATATACAGGGGAACACAAAAACCGGTCCGAATTCATCGAGGATGCGGTTCGGGCATTTATCGTACAAATGGTTCGCAGGCAGGAAGATGCCAGAGACCTTGAGATTATCAATCAGCATGCGGATTATCTAAACCGAGAAGCAGCGGATGTTCTAACCTACCAGGCCGATCTGTGAAACGTGGCGAATTGTATTGTGTTGCTAATCCTTCAGCCAGGGGATCCCAAAAAGTCTAGAATCTTTGTTGTTGTAAGCCGCCAAGTTCTGATTGATTCTCGCTTTTCCACAGTTATTTGCGCTCCGATTTATTCAACTTATGACGGTCTTTCCACTCAAGTAATGGTTGGCGTGGATGAGGGATTGAAGCACGATAGCAGTGTTCACTGCGATGAGCTTGTAAGTTTGCCTAAGTCACTTCTGACCAACTTTGTCGGATCGCTTTCTCCACAAAAAACTGAAGAACTTAATAGGGCTCTAAGCATAGCCTTGGATATTCGAGATCTTAAGGGCTAACCAATAAGGATTCAAACGACTTGAAAAGTTTTATTGATGGGGCTGCACACATACATCACTTCCCCTAATTCTTGCGTTTCTTAGCTCCACAGGATTTTAGAAGCTGATCGAGAGCCTCATAGGGTTGAAATCCTACGGCCGCCTGGTTGCCAATCACAAAGGTTGGAACCCCGGTGATTCCAATCTCGTGAGAACGGGACCAGTCCGCATCCACCGCTTCCCTATAGGTTCTTCGTTCAAGGACAGATCTCGCTTCTTTCTCTGGCAGGCCAATCGATTTCGAAAGGCTGACCAGTTCGTCCTTCTTAGCAATGTTTTTTCCATTCACAAAATAGGCTCGAAAAATAGCTTCATGAAAGGAGTCTCCCTTGCCTTTCGATTCTGCCCATTTTGCCAATTCCTGAGCAAGGCGGCTGTTGTAAGTCCTTTCCCTCGGGCTTAAGGGCAGGCCCAATTCATCAGCCACCTGCTTTAACCTTAACTTCGACTTTCCGATGTCGTAGTTCCGCCCCGCAAAGAGCTCTTCGAGAGTCATTCCGTCTTCGGGTGTTTCGGGATGGAGGGGAAATGCAATCCACCTGATTTCTATTTCAAAATTCTTCCTTAACTGTTCGATACGCACGGTAGCGAAATAGCACCAGGGTCAAGCATAATCGGAAAAGATTTCTAAGATCGGTGATGAATCCATTGGTCCTCCTTGCGGCAGGCGGGGCCGCCTGCCCTACGAAAATAGTCCCTTAGGATAACAAGTCTTTGGACGCTACCGAGACTTACCCTTTTTCAAGATTTCAACAACCCGGTCCCGGTACTCCTTGCTCTTCTCATCAGCAGGGATCAAATCGATCTCAGAAGGAGACGAGGCGCCGAGCCCCAGTTCTACGGCCCTTGCAATCTGCTCCTGGTCAAAGATCTTCGGCCTCATGATGCTGCTCGTTGCTACCGAGAAGCTTCAAAATGGCTACCCCGGTTGCATCGATGGCCACGCGATCCGTCGAAGCAAGGAAGACCTCAGCTTTAACCCGTTTCCCTGTCATTGGACCTCCATCCACAAAGGCTTCGACACCATCCAGGACGACGAGAGCAGGTCTGAAGGGTTCATTGATCTCCGCAATCATCCTTCTCTGGTGCGGAGAGCCATGAAGCTCTTGCATATAGGTATACCCGTGCCGGGAGGTGGGAACGACGCCGACGTGAAGCTTAAGGGACATCGTGAATATCCCTCCATACTGATGGGTCTTCAGGCAGCCTGTGGAGACGAGACATTCCGCATCGACGATCGGCCTTGCTACCCGGAATCCATTGGCCCAATGGCTCTTCTTAGGTTTGAAAAGCATCCAATCCTTCTCTTTGAGATCGTCGAAATTGATGACGCTCACATTCAATTTTTCCAGAATGGGCAGAACCCCCTTCTCTTCCATGACCTCCCGGGTTGGCGGATAACTCCTTTCTCCAAGGCTGATCGATCTGGCGCCCATCTCCCACAGTTCCTCCACGAGGGCAACCAGGGTGTCGTTGTGTGTGGAGCCCGGCGTGATATCAGCCGTGTTGAAATTCGGTTTGATCAGGACCGCCTTCCCTTTCACAGGATTGATCTTCAAGGCCCTTAAGGAGGCCTTAACCCCTTCCCTGCGATCCGATGTCTTTACCAGAGTGACAGGGCTTCCATTCATCGCCATCACTGATTCTCCCTTCATCCCCAGTAACAACGCACCGCCAATCAACCCGGAATTCTTCAAGAATTCCCTGCGGTCCATTTTCTTCATTGATGGGTCTCCCTGCATTAATCATGGCGTCAGCATGTCCAGCCTGTCAAGGCAATTTAATGTCCGAAACGCTAAAGTCTCTTTCTGAATAGGGCAAAAAAGTGTTCCCTCATTTTGTCTAAAAGAGGTCGTCCTTGCCAGGCCTCCAGATCAATTTTAATGGAGATTTTTAGATCCTCCTCAAATACTCCGGTCATCTTGGATCCAAAAAAAGGATCCAGGATTCCCACATTCCCCTCGTCATTATACATGAGAGATTGATAATCGAGGTTGGTAGAGCCAATGACGCTCCAGCACTGGTCAAAGAGATATGCCTTTGCATGGAGCATCTCTCCCAGATAAGTGTAGATTTCAATTCCTGCCTTTAAAAGTCTTGTAAAAAAGGCCCTTCCTGCATACGATGCTGCAGGAATATCACTTTTCCCTGGGACCAGAAGCCTCACCCTCACCCCGCGTTTTACCGCATTTTCTAAGAGAGCAATCATCCTTCGGCTCGGGATAAAATAAGCGGTCGTTAGAAAGACCGTTGCCTGGGCCTGATCCACACTGTAGCGCAGAAGATTCCTCATTCTTCTTCTCCCTTTTCCCGTATAAACAAAGATAGGGATCGCTGGTAGGTTGCCATAACATTCTGTAGCAGCGGGGTCATCGATGGAAAGGGTATCTTGTTCCGTTTTGGTAAGGGGGACATCCCCCACCTCTTGAAAGTCGATTTTTTCTCCGCCCCAGGTACACCAGCTTATCTGGAAGGTTTCAAAGAGTTCTCTTACGATGGGGCCCTCAAGCATGACTCCTGTATCACGCCAAACCCTGCTCTGCCTTCGGAGGTGAAAGCCACTGTATTCATTGGCAATGTTCAGTCCGCCCGTGAAGGCCCTTTTTGAATCGATGACAATGAGCTTTCGGTGATCGCGATGGACATAATGAAAGGGCGTCCTCCATTTAAATGGATGGGACGCCCTTATTTGAACTCCTGCACGGCTCATATCTTTCCAAAAGCTTCTAGGAGTTCCTATGGAGCCAAAATGGTCATATAGAACGTAGACTTTCACTCCTGAGCGGCTTCTCTGTTTTAATAAGTTGGATAAATCAGCTCCTGTCCCGTCATTCTTAAAGATATAAAATTGGAGACAAATGACTTCTTCCGCGTCGGCCACAGCATCAAAGATGGTCTTAAAGGAATCCTTTCCTTTCCACAGGAGCTGGACGCGGGTGGCGCGGGAAAATTTTCGGCCAAAGATCCTTTCAATACTTCTCTGCCTGTCTATCATCCGCATCAATCTCAGACCTTTGAAATTCTGGGAAATAGGTTTAAACGGTTGATATAATCCTATTGAAGTCTTATGATATTTCAATAACCATCGAAGAAATCTGTGAGAACCATAAGAGGATCTGCCAATTTGGATTCACGAACCAAGGGACCGAAGCCGCTAAAAGCGGATTTCCACCTGCACACGGCTGAAGACCCCAATGACCGGGTCTCCCACACGGCAAAGGAACTCATTTCAAAAGCGGCTGATCAAGGTTTTGAGGTCCTGGCCATCACCAATCACCAGTGCCTGACCTTTAACCAGAGACTCTCATCCTATGCACGGGAACGTGGAATCCTCCTCATCCCGGGAATGGAGATCAATATCCATCACCGCCATGTTCTTTTTTTAAATCCTCCCAACGGGAAGAAGGTTTCCGATTTTTCATCCCTTGCTCGCCTGCGCCGTCCAGATAGACTGATTATGGCTCCCCATCCCTATTTCCCGAACCCTCGCTCTCTCAATGGGTATCTTTTAAAAAATCTTAAGCTTTTTGATGCCCTCGAATATTGCCATTTTTATTCCCCCAGGATTAATTTTAACCAGAAGGCCGTTGCCGTGTCCAAATTATATGGAGTCCCACTGGTCGGGAATTCAGACACCCATTTCCTTCCACAATTGGGGACCACCTATTCTCTCGTTTATGCGGAGAAAGGACCCTGAAGCCATTTTTGAGGCGATTCGCCAGAAGAAGATCGAAATCATTACTCGACCCCTCTCGCATCTGGAAATGGGGACCTTCTTGGGGCGGTTTTTTAGCATGAAGATTCCAGGGAAAAAAATAGACCCCCTCAGTCGAAAGGGATTCCCGATCAGTACCAGGCGGTTCCGGTTACCCCTTCCTTTCAGAGGAGTCCCGTTGTCCCTCCTACTATTCTTATCCAGCTATTTAGTCGATAAATTTGATCTTTATTAAAAACGCCCGGGGTGGTTTCGGCCCTCTTCAAAAACCACAAATGAGATCCCGAAACGATCCTGAAATGAATTTAGGACAAGGCTCGGGATGGCAGTGAAATAGATTCTTTCACTGACGTCATGGTGAACTTGGTTCAGGATCTCCTTTATTGATCAGCCGTTGAAGGGCCTTGAAATAGTCCCTAAACCCAAAGATCAGGACGTCGTTATGGGTTGCGGCAGGGATGATGAGAAGTTCTTTCTCCTTTGTTCCAAGGTGTTTGTATAGATCCCTCGCATTTTCGAGAGGGACGAGCGTATCTGCTTCTCCATGGATGATCAGGGAGGGGACCTCTATCTCTTTTAACCTCTCCAGGCATCCCTGATCTATCTTTTCAAGATCAATGCCCGGAGCGGGTATTCCAAGATGGTTGATGATCCTGACCACACTCGGGAACCCACTCTCAATAATGAGCCCCTTGATCACCTCCTGATGCTGGTGAGCCAGTTCCAGGGCAGAGATGCTTCCCAGAGACCTTCCCATGACCCATAGGTCTTTACGGAGGTCTCTCCTCGGGAGCTCTGCAATGATTTCTTTCAAGATCCCATGGCAATCCCGAACGAGATCCGTGAGCGTTGGAACTCCGCTGCTGGCTCCATAACCCCGGTAATCGGCAACGACAAGGTTCAGTTTTTTTTGGTGATAGAAAGGAGAAATCTCATCATAATCGCTCACGACTTCACCATTCCCGTGAAAGAAAAGAACCCAGGGCCAATCCTGATGGCCCATGTAAAAACGGCAGGAGATCGAGGCCTGGTCTCCAACTGAAACGGAGAAATCAAAGGCTTTTCCCGGACACGGGGTGAAATCTTTCCGGGGATAAAAGATAAACCTGAGTATGGAGGGCTGGTCGAGGGGAGAATAATCGATCATGGGCTCGGCACTCCTTTATCGGATAGCGAGGTCTCTCACGCGTGATAGTCACTTCTGAGTCGCCTTCAGCCATGGCATAGATATCTGTTTCAATTGCACTCAACTCATAACAATAGCAAACTATCTATGATTTGGTCAAAACCAAAGAAAGGCCAATCTGCAATAAACCCAGATGTTATATCAAGTAAACGGATGGATAGGTAAAATCGAGCAACGAAGATGGGTATTTCGTAAAAAGCCACATTTTGTCATCCTGAACCCTTCGCTGTCACCCCTGCCTTCGCCAAGCGGCTTCGCGCAGGCACGCTGAGTACCAAGGGTTCATCTTTTCTCAGACTAAACTGCGTAAGGATCTATAAGGATCTATAATGTATTGATTTGATGAGATTTTTCGCTTTTCTCAGAATGACAAACGACCAATATTTCGACTTTTTGCGAGACCATCAAGATTGAATCCTCTTTTTTCGATAAGATGCGCTTGAAAATCATCTTGCCTCATATTATTGTTTTTTGTGCATGATTTTTTCATACGGGCTTGGGGAATAGAAACTTAGTTTATGAAAGGGGGTGACAGGATGCGCTTGACGGTATCTTTTTTGGCTCTGTTTGTAACGGTCGCATTTATAGGGAATGCCCTTGCTGTTACTTCAGGAAAAACAGTTGAGTATGCTGATGGATCGAATGGCAAGGTGATCTTTGATGGTAAAGTCCATGCGGACAAGGGTCTAAAATGCAGTGACTGCCATCCAAAGCTCTTTCCGATGAAGAAGGGGTCAGGGTTTAAAATGGCGGATTTGAATGCTGGCAAGGCCTGTGGGACATGCCATAACGGTGGAAAGGCTTTTAAAACAAATGATAACGCCAATTGCGGCAAATGCCACAAGAAATAGGATCGCGCATAGTGCAATCTTAAAAGGAAAAGCCCCTGGAAATTTTAGGGGCTTTTTCTTTTTTACCACTCAAGAGATTCTTTGGCCGCACCGGGGGCAAAATTTGAAATCCGGGGATATCTCCTGGCCGCATCCGGAGCAAATTCGACTGGGCCTATCCTGGAAAGCGCCCGGCTGTGCCCTCCCTGTTTCATCAAAAACCCCTCCGCACCGGCTGCACTCCAGGAAGCGCTCTCCCCGCTTGACCGGGATAAGAGGGATGAAGAAAATGCTGATGTAATGGTCCAGCCGTTTCAGTCGGGCTGAGGGCAAGCCACACCTGGGACAGATCCTCGGCTGATCATCTACCTTCACTTTTCTGGGTTGTATTCCACCGATGAAAATGAAGGCGCATCACCTCCAGACGTACCCTCTGATAATCAGGGGAAATGTCCCTAATTTTTTCATTATAGAATATTTCAAAAAACATTTTCACTCCCATGCGCCTGCAAACGACATCGGGCGTAAGGGCAAAGGGCCCAATAGAGACTTGACCGGCATGGGGGAGGCGTGATAAATGAAATAGAAAAAAGGAAAGGGAGGGCCACGATGGAACCAAAGATACCGACACGCCAGGAGGCCTTGGAGCTTCTCCACCAGCATAATGAAACTGACAGCCTGCGCAAACACGCCTATGCCGTCGAAGCGGTAATGCGTTACATCGCGAGGAAACGGGGCGAGGACGAAGAGAAGTGGGGGGTCATCGGTCTGATTCATGACCTCGATTATGAGAAGTTTCCGGATCAACACTGCTCCAAGACAGGAGAGATTCTTCGAGAACATGGGTGGCCGGAGGAATATATTCGGGCGGCCCTCTCCCATGGATGGGGAATATGTTCCGACCTCACGCCCCAGTCGGACTTAGAGAAGTTCCTCTATGCCATCGATGAGCTAACCGGGCTTGTCGTGACGACGGCTTTGATCCGTCCGTCAAAGAGCGTTCTGGATGTTCAGGTAAAATCCGTAAAGAATAAATGGAAAGACAAGAGGTTTGCCGCCGGTGTCGACCGGTCCGTCATCGAAAAAGGGGCAGAGATGTTGCACGTCAGCCTCGACGACCTGATCGACGACACGATTAAGGGAATGCAGGAGGTTGCGGAAGCCATCGGGCTGAAGGGTAATCCAACCTGAAGAATTTATTTCTCAGGAGTGTTGCTATGCTCCTTCTTCTCCATCTTAAATGGATCGGCAAAGCCGCCTGACGAGACCACTACGGATGGCATCGGCTGGGTGTTGACGTAAAGGCCAAAAATATCCGGTCGCGAATAATGACCAACCACATCGAGGTCATATTTGCTTCCTGGAATTTTATCCAGATCTAAATCAGCGGTCACTATGTATGGCCGGTTGAAATAGAACAATTTGGAGAAAGTTGTCATCGAATCTTGCCTCTTATGATTCAATCCTTATTTATTTCAACTCTGTGACAAAATAAGACGCTCTCTGAATCCTTTACAGCAGCCCGTTTCTTCAATAAATCCTTTAGGGATCAAGGAGTTTCACTATCCAACCCGTTTTGGCATTAAAATTGCTTTTTAGTTAATCGTATTCGTACAAAAATGCCGATAAAGCCAAACCACGAGTGATCGTGGGACGGAAAGCCACGGGTCCCCCTGGGACAGCCGGGTTGCCGAAATCAAAAAAACCGGACCGGATTGCCGTGGCTTCATACAGCAGGTAATCCGGTTTTTTCTTTGACTATGAGTAAATAAGATGCATTTTAACGGAGAGAGGTGAGAGCATGAGAAAGTGGATTGACTTTGTGGCAATTCTGGCTCTGTCGTTCGTAGGGGTGATTGGCAAGTTCTTGGTAAGCGGTGGTGTTCCAATCCCCGATGACATAATTCTTCTACTCTTTGGGGCGGGTATCATCTCATCGGTGATTCTCATAAAAATAAAATATCCGCTGAATATAGGAAATCCGCCAACCTCCTTGAAGAGTAAAGGTGGGGAATAGCAAAGGAAAGAGGTAGGCAACATTGTGAAACAGCCAATATAATGGCCCGGTAACCGTCAGTACCCTCACCGCAAAACAAACACGATCCATACCTGAAAGAAGAAGTTTTAAAGAAACAAGCTCCCGGACACAACCCTGCAAGATGAGCAACTCAAATAGATTTTAAATTCCATTATTAAAAATGTGATCCACACCTTGCCCAATGGGGCGCTCTCAGCTTTTTAACGGGACGATTCGATCCTCAGGAACGGAATGGCGAAGAAAAAATCTGCCATAAGAAGAAGACGTCGATGCTCCCATTGTCTCTAACCATGCAGGGAAACAAAAGTGGCGGCTCAAAGAACTTCAATCCTTTCTTTTTACAAAGGGATAAGTCATGATGAGAGTCTATGAGTGAGCAGGGGGTTGAGCAGGCTTTTACTAAAACGTCTTATCTGACCCTGGGTCATTTTGTCACTGACCTCTATCCGGCATTTCTTCCTCCTCTTTTACCCCTTCTTATTGGCAAGTTTCAAATCTCTTTGACTTCAGCCAGTTTGTTGGCCACGGTACTAAGCTTTTCAGCCTCCTTGACCCAACCCCTCTTTGGTTTTCTCTTTGACAAGCTTGGTGGCCGGAAGATGATCGTTTTCAGCCCTGTTGTCGCAGGGCTCAGTTTGAGCCTCATCGGGGTCGCTCCTCATTATTCATTCCTGATCCTTCTTTTGATTCTCGGTGGACTTGGAACTGCTTCCTACCACCCGGAGGCAGCGGCTTTGACCGCTTCCCTTAGTGGCCAAAGAAGGACCTGGGGGATGTCTATCTTCATGTTCGGCGGAAACCTGGGGTACAGCTTGGGACCCATTCTGATCCTCATCGTCGTCGCAGGGTTAGGCCTGAAATGGAGTTTCCTTGCCTCACTGCCAGCATTAGGTATGTCTTGGTTTCTCCATCGTTCCCTTCTTTTACCTGATAAGGCCCCAAAGATTCAATCTCATTCAGAAACAGCGATGGTATCCCCTTTGAACCGGCGGGTTTTAACGTTCAGCACTTTAATGGCTATTGTTGTTCTAAGAGTGGCGACGGTCCTGAGTCTCTTGACGTTTCTTCCCATGATTCAGAAGCTTCGAGGATTTTCCCTGATCGCTGCTGGGAGTTCCAACACCGTCTTCATGGTCTGTGGCGCCCTCGGAGGTGTGACCGGCGGATTCCTGGCCGAGCGGGTTGGCCGTCGAAAGGTAATTATTGCCACCTTCGTCCTAGCGATTCCGGTCCTTGCGGCTTTCCTTCGCTGGAAAGGGCCAATGAGCTATTTCATTCTGGCCCTTCTGGGTTTCCTTCTTTTTTTGAGTGAGCCCTCCTGCATCGTCCTAGCTCAAGAAATGGTTCCACAGCAGGCTCGGACCGCCTCAGGCCTCGTCATGGGCATGGCCTGGGGTTTGGCTGGCTGTGGAGTTCTGGGCACCGGAGCACTGGCCGATGCGCTGGGAATGGAAGGGGCGTTAAGATTCCTCCTGCTCCTGCCGACCGGAGGCTTGATTTTGTCTTTTTTTCTTCCCAGGGGATGAGAAATAATCCACTGCTTGTTTGACTGAAAAATTCAGTCACGTATTCCTTTATCAAAATGTGGAACGGGGGCTGAATTCGATTTAACAGTTCCCGAATCGGCCTCATTCATCGATTCTCGAAATGGATGATCCCAAATAGATCGGATGCTCTTGAAGGCCACGGCCAACCGTCATCAGGATGATATTTCATCATCCCCATCAATAGGTCCCGGGGGCATCGTCACCTCTTCCGCAGTGAGGGGCCGGGTGGACTTATCCATTGTTTCCAGGACTTCAATATCGTTTCCCGTGGATGCACCCAGTTCCTTGAATTTTCGTGCGGAGACGAGAACGCGACCTTCAAAAGAGCCTACCGCCTTGTTGTAAGCATCCACAGCCCGATCCAGTCCCTTGCGCATTTCTGAAAAGTAGTTCGTGAGTATGCGGAGTCGATCATAGAGTGCCCTGCCGAGTTCACTAATGACCTGGGCATTTTCAGCAATCTGCTCCTGCTTCCAGCCATAAGCCACGGCTCGAAGCAGGGCAATCAACGTGGTAGGAGTGGCCAGGATGACTCTCTGATCTACACCAAATTCGATGAGCGATGGGTCTTGCTCCAGGGCGGCACTGAAAAAACTCTCGCCCGGCAAAAACAGGACGGCAAACTCCGGAGTGGGCTTGAATTGATCCCAATAAGCCTTCATGCTTAATTTTGAAAGATGGTTGCGGATCTGCCGGGCATGCTCCTTCAGCTTCTGGACTCGTACATCTTCGTCGACAGCCTCAAGCGCTTCGAGATAGGCTTGGAGGGGTGCTTTTGAATCGACGACGACCTTCTTATCGTTCGGCAGTTTGATCACCATATCAGGTCGGAGACGGCCATCCTCCGTGAGGGTTGACTCTTGCTGGACGAAATCACAGTACTCGACCATCCCGGCAATCTCGACGACCCGTTTCAACTGGACCTCTCCCCAGCGACCTCGAACGGTTGGAACCCGGAGGGCCTTGACCAAGTGAGCAGTCTCGCTCTGCAACTGAACCTGGGTCGTCCCCAGCATCTTCACCTGTTCCGTCAAACTCACATAGGCCGTCGTCCGAGCCTTTTCAATTTCTTGTATTTTGTTGTCCACCTTTTCGAGCGATTCCCTGAGAGGTTTTACCAGCGTATCAATGGCATTTTTCCGCATCTCCAGATCGCCCTTCGCCGTCTCCTGGAACTTTTCCAGGGTCGCCTTCGCTAGCTCAAGAAACGATTGATTATTGCTTTTAAGGGCCTCCGCAGAAAGGGCCTTGAAGGCATCCGATAGCTTCTGTTGCGCCTCATTCAGGAGGACAAGCCTTTCTTCTGCTCCCTTCCGCTCATCTTCCAGCCGCGTTTCCGTTTCGGAGAGCCTTGTTTTGAGATCCGTGTTTTCTTTCTGCAGTTGAACAAGGACCTCCTCCCTCGCCTTCATCGCCAGTTCCAGTTCGGGTATCCTTGAATTTCTCTCCTCTGCAGCAGACCTTTTCTCCGATTCCAACCTCATCTCTTGCCTGAGTTGATCGATGTCCGAACCCCTCTTTTCATGGGAACCTCTCAGTTCTTTCAGTTGCTCTTCCCTGCCCTGAAGTCGTTCCGTCAGCGTGGCCCGTTCCGATTCTCCTTCTGTTTTGCCCTGGTCTCTTGCTTTTTGAATTTTTGTTCGAAGGATGAGCCAGGTCAAAAACCCGCCAACTAAAATGCCCACGATGAATATCAGGGCCCCAAAAATATTCTCCATGATCTCCTCTCTATCTTAAACGGGTCAAGCCCGCAAGTCTTAGCATTGATGAAACCAATTCATTTGCAGAACAATTACATCATATTTTAAGGGTCATTGGACGAGATTAAACCCATCCACCTGACCAAGAGGAAGGAACAGGGATGATCTGCCCTGTAGCAATCTCCTATGGGGTCGCTTGTCATTCTGGTCTTCATTGCTTCCTCTGGGTCGAATTCGGTATCAGACTCTCGTCCTTGGTCCGCTGAGATAAAAGAAGATAATATCCATCCACATCAGGATCATAATAATTCTTAACCGTCTTCTTTAGAACAAACCCGGATTTCAGGAAAAAATCGAGGGTTTCCTTCCGCGTGACGGCCATCAGCTTTTTGCTCATCTTTTTGAGTTTTTCGAGAACCGCCTTTCCAATGCCTTTCCCTTGGTACTCCGGTAAGAGGCTGAAGTCAATAATATACGTTCTTTCCCTTCCCCTCTCTTCCAATAGGATGTCTCCAGCATATTTGCCGTTGACTTCAACGCGATAGACATCACATGCCGTGAGAATCGTCTCCCAGGTTTCTTTATTCCAGAGGAGATAGGGCTCGTGATAGATCTCGAACTGGTGGGAAAAATAAAAATCGGTATCTGGATCGAGATCTTCTCGTAAGGTAACTTCCATGGACGCTGTACCCCGGGATTGAAACAGTTTGCAGCCGCCCCGCTCCTTAGACGATGAGCCGGGTCCGTTCCAGCACGAGTGCGTGGATATGGGCAGGCGTGGTCCCGCAGCATCCACCGACGATGCTCGCACCTGCCGCTACGAGGGTCCGAAGTTGAGACGCCATTTTTTCCGGGGTCTCTCGGTATACCGTGTTTCCATCAACAAATTCCGGAAAACCTGCATTGGGCTTACACCAGATCGGAAGGGATGTGGTCTGACGCATGAGACGTGCCACCTCAATCATATCATCGATACCAGCCCCGCAGTTGGCTCCGACGATATCCACCCCTGCCTTCTCCAACTCCAGGGCGGATTGCTCCGGCCGGACTCCCATCAGCGTGGCATAGCCACTCTGCTTCTTGTCGAAGGTCATGGATAAGACGACCGGCAGGGACGTGCTCTCCCGGGTCGCACGCAATGCGGCCTTGGCCTCGGCAAGGTCTGTCATCGTCTCGATAACAATTCCGTCAACGCCTCCCGCTATAAGGGCTTTCGCTTGCTCCAAAAAACACTTCACCATCTCCGGTTCCGTGGCAGTTCCAAGGGGTTTCATCAACTCACCGGTCGGTCCTATCGACCCGAACACGAGGGCCCGTTCGCCCGCGGCCTTCTTGGAAATTTCCGCCCCCAGTCGGTTGATCTCACCTGTCCTATGACCAAGCCCCAACTTGGTCAGTTTCAAGGGATTTCCACCAAACGTATTGGTCAGGATAATGTCGGCTCCGGCCTTCACATAAGAGATAGCTACAGCAAGGACATCCTCCGGGTGGTCGAGGTTCCAGACTTCTGGGGCATCGCCTGGCTTTAACCCCTGTTTGAACAACTCCGTTCCCCAGCCACCGTCAGCAATCAGCACTTTTTTCTTCTCAAGCAATTGCTTCCAGATTGCCATTCTCAACCTTCCCCTTCATGACCACCAACGATGGATGAATGATAGTGACCAAGATTCGTTTGAATTCAGTTCATATTATAAAAGAATCGACAGGATTGACAAGATAAAAGTGGCCCCATAGTATCTAAGGGCAAATCTCTTTGACGTGGCCGTTTTCATAAATGACGGGTATAATCTTCCTATTCTCGGAGATGGAGGACCAAAATGAACGAGGACCACCATTTATTGGAGGGTATTGGCAGGGGACAATTGGTAAGGGTTGTCATGGGAAAGCTGAAGGTTGGCGTCGATCTCTTGGAGGGCATTAAAGAACTCTCGCAAAAGGAGGGCGTCCGAACCGGAGTCATCCTTTCAGGCATCGGGGCTCTGAAAAAGGCGGTCTTTCGAAATGTTAAAATCATGCCTCCTGATTATAAGGTGGATGACCGCTATCGCCTTTATCTTGAATTGGATCAACCCATGGAACTTGTTTCTTTGCCAGGGTGGATTGCAACGAACGAGGATGGAGCCCTGGAGGTTCACGCTCACTTTTCTGCCTCCACTGTGATGGGAGACAAAGTGGTCACTCTGGGGGGACATCTGATCCCTGGAGTCATCACCTCTATTAAGATAGTTGTGGTAATTGGCGTCATCGAAGAATCGAATATCAAGGCAGGCTTAGACCCAAGGATCAATCAGATCGATGTGAAGGTCCCTGCCCCGTAAGAGGAGGTCTTAAAAGCTCATTGGATTATTTTTTAGAAGGCTGAGGGACAACCCGTTCATAGCCGCTTGGAGGAAGGAAGACCTCGTCCTTTAGTGCTTTTCGTTCGATTCTTTTGACTTCAAGGACATCGATCGCTCCGAGACCAGAAGTAAGAGCGTAATCTTTGATCAGGATGGAGAATCCGTAAGGTTTCAATTTCTGTTGGATCTCCCTCCCCTCTCTGAGCTCCGACCGAAACTCCTTTGAGGCCCCCTGACTCGCCCTTTCCATCACCTGATCGATTTCATCCATCTCGATGTCTTTGGTCATCCAGTGTTCTTCGATCAATTCCCCATCGGCAAGAACCTGGATCTTCTCCGTATTGAACCCATTGACGGTAGCTGTCTCGCTTAACCTTCTTACCGTAATCACTCTTTCCTTCGGCCGGATAGAAGGATTGTTAAGCCTGAGTTGCTTCGCCATCTCTTTTTCCCATTGAGAAAGCTTCATTGAAAAATAATTTTTCGAGCGGTGATCGACCAAAACAATTTGATCGCCTTTAAAGTCCAAGATGGTCGTTTGTCCGCTCTCCGGATGATCGGTGCGCAGCCGATTTTTTGAACTGTTGAGAATAACCCGGGTCACTTTTCCCTCTCGATCCTTCACCTGCTGTTCAACGACCACACCTGCAGGAGATATTTGAACCATTAAGAGAAGGATTGTCATCACAATGGAAGGGATCAAGATAACTTTTTTCATCGTTTCCCCCTGTATCTTTTTTATCTCGAATCCCCCGACCCCTCGGCCAAAGGCCTCATCCATCTCGATTTGCGGGCCGAGGCACAAGCCGCAAAATATTCACAGCTCTCAGTTACGGTCGGAGATCCTGTTCTCAGGGTTGGGGTGGTCTCTACGGAGAAAACTTGAAGCTCAGCAGCAGGCCGGATACCCCTAAAACGGTCCCTTTAGCACTACCTCACGATGATCCTCCCTCTGATGATCCGCTTTTCAAGGTTTCGGAGGGGAGACGATTCCGACCCAATCATATCCATGATTTACTGGGGGATGACATTTAAATTAAATTTATATTTGAATTGACTTTGAACTTCCTTTTTCCTAATATAAAATCTCTGAATTATCAATGAAATAAATCTACCCCATCCATTACGACAAGCGGGCAAAAAGGAGGAGTTATGCCTGGCACTAAACAGTATCTCATCAACGAGAAGACCGTGGAAGATTCCTGGAGGCTGTTCCATATCATGGCAGAGTTTGTCGAAGGATTTGAAACGCTCGCGGATTGCCATCCAGCGGTCAGCATCTTTCGGGTCAACCCGGGTTAAGCCTGAGGACGAGGTCTATCAAAAAGCGGAGCGGATTGGCCGAATCCTTGCTGAAAATGGTTTTTCCGTTATCACCGGTGGAGGACCCGGGGTGATGGAGGCAGCCAATAAAGGGGCATCGGCAGCCGGAGGGAAATCGATCGGACTCAACATCCAGCTTCCCTTTGAACAGAAGCCTAATCCCTATGCCAACATTCCCCTCAGTTTCCGTTACTTCTTTGTCCGGAAGGTGATGTTTGTCAAATATGCCATGGCGTTTATCATTCTCCCCGGTGGCTTTGGAACCATGGATGAGCTCATGGAATCGGTGACTCTTATCCAGACCCGCAGGATTAAGCCTTTCCCCGTGATCCTGGTGGGAACGCATTATTGGAGAGGATTTCTCGACTGGATGAAGGAGGTGGTTTTGAAAGAAGGAAAGATCTCTTCTGATGATCTGGACATCTTCCAGATCATCGATGAACCAGAGGAAATCATAAAGACCATCAAAAAGAAAGTCATCCTGTAGCAAAAATCGCAAAGGGCATAGAGCATAAAGTCTGCACCCAGAAGAGGAAAACCCTATACCCCGTCCTCGATATTCCGGAAAGCGAACTGGGTCTCCTTTGGTATCTTCCCATAGGCACATTCCCGGATCTCCTCTTCCGTAATGACCTCACCGATTAGAGGAGGTCCCTTCTTTTCCTCGGAGGGATGACCGAGTTAGCGTTTCAGGTTCTAATTCACCTTCTCGGGGGTTAAGGCGTTCCGGTGAGGTGAGCCGGGCAAACCTCCTGGCTGGCCGAGGGATGAGAAGAAGAGGTCAACTGCGGAGATGATGGACGCCATCCATCACATGATAGGTGAGGAGGGTCGTCAATTCGATCAGCATCCGCTCCTCGTCATCGGGAAGATATCCCAGGGATTCGTTCCTGCAGATAGCTTCCCATTGGCGAAGGCATTTCCGGACCGTGTGCTTATTCGACCCTGAGATCCAGAGGCTGACCCTTTCGGTCAGGAGTCTGGCATATTTTCGGATCATCTTCCAAGCGGGCAGGAACTTTCTCCGTCCATCGGCTGGTTTAACAAAGAGTTCGTTCATATCGTTGATGTATTCCTGTAGCTCCTGATCGAGTATCTCACCATTGATTCCCCACCATTCTGACACCGATTCCTCAATCGTCAAATACTCGCCTTCCCGCTTCTTTCCATAATAATGAGGTTCCCTCCCTGCAACTTCATCCATCAGGCGTTCCACATACGAGAGCTTTTCCCGTGCATTGGGCCAATTGCGGTATTTGGTCTCCCAGTGTGACCGGGGATCAAGCCAGATCGCAAAGGTTTCTGCCCAGTCCTCATCCGGATGTTTCTGGGCGTAATGAGGGTCACCCAAGTAGTGAAGATGGCGGACGTAACTCTTCGACCAGGGATTTACCCGGGAGAGATATCGCGTGGGATATCTTTTTCTGAAATCTCCGAAGATCTCTTTCCACTCCTTTTGCTGCCAGAGCCTGTACGCATAATTAATTGCATGTCCCGTCTCATGGCGCAGGATCTTGACGAGCTCCTCTCCAACAGGGGTGTCGCCTTCAAGCTCTCTCAATTCAGGAGTGGCTAAGTAAAAGGGGATGCTGATCGAAACCCGACTGTTGACACATCCCCATTCGTTTCCGAAATAAAAGTCCGGCCACAAAGGAATTCGGTGAGCCTTCAGTTCTCTTTTCAGCCGATTGAAATAGGAATCGAAGCTTTCTTCGACATTGAGTTCGAGATCGCAGATCTTCGTCGTTAAGAACTTTTGATAGCTGATTTCGTCCATGATGTCCCGCCTCCAACAACATGATAACAGTATAATACCCTCCTCTTTCAAGGTCAAAGGGTTTTTTATAAAACAGCAATTATGATCAATTACAATAGGTTAGAAAATATTTATTCACCCAAAGGCAGGCTTGTAGGAGACTTGCTGCCCCAATCATTAGAAGCCTTAAGGTATGAAGAAAATGACAGAACCAGCCTGTAAAAATAGACAGCTTTATTTTAAGATTAACGTGAAACAACCCTCAGAATTTCTCTGACATGCATTTCCCTTGAAGCGGGAGGAGAACGCAAGTCAAAGGAGCTACACAGGAGATGGATGTCTTTATTTCTGGAATCGGGATGACAAGATTCGGAAAATCGAAAGATCCTCTGGAGAAAATGATGGCCGAGGCGGCTGCCTTAGCCCTGAAAGACGCCGAACAGGAGACAGTCGATGCCATCTATATCGGGGTCATGAACGCTGAAGAGTTTGTAGGGGATTCCAACTTCGCCACCCTCTTAGCCGATACCCTGGGCCTAACCGGTGTTCCTTCGACCGGGTTGAGACGGCCTCCTCAACAGGAGCCGGTGTCTTTGAGGCCGCTTTTTATGCCGTGGCCTCCGGCCATCTGAAAAAGGTCCTGGTCCTTGCTGGAGAAAAGATGACCCATCTGCCCACGGCGAAGACGACCCGCATTCTCTCCGAGGTCATCGATCGTTCCGAACGGAGATATGGGGCTACCATGCCTGCTCTCGCAGCCATGGTAGCCCAGAAATATGGCCAGGAATATAGGTTTTCTCCTCGACGATTGGGAGAGATCCTAGCTCAGGTGGCTGTCAAGAACCATTACAACGGTTCTCTCAATCCCTATGCCCAGTTTCAAAAGGAGATTACAATAGACGATTATTTCAGAAGCCAGATGGTTTCCTATCCGCTCCGTCTTCACGATTGCGCTCCCATCACGGATGGGGCTTCTGCGGTCGTTTTGACCTCCGAGGTCACCCCGGTGAGAGTCTCCGGCATCGGCCATGCGACAGATACCTCTGCGGTGAGACACCGGGCATCCCTGACCTCCTTTAACTCTACAAAAGAGGCGGCCTTGAAGGCCTATACCATGGCCCAACTGAATCCTTCGGATATTCAGTTTGCTGAGGTTCACGATGCCTTCACCCTCTTTGAAATCATCGGGACAGAAGATTTGGGTTTTTTCGAACCCGGAGAGGCGTGGAAAGCCCTTGAAAATGGGACCACTCAAATTCGAGGAAGTCTTCCCATCAATCCCTCCGGAGGGCTAAAATCCCGCAGCCATCCCGTGGGCGCCTCCAGTCTCGCTCAAATGGTAGAGATTATCCAGCAGCTCAGAGGGAAGGCAGGGAAAGGGGCCCAATTGGAGAAGTCAGAGGTCGGCCTTGCCCAGAGCATTGGAGGATTGGGGAATAATAACATCGTTACGATCCTTGAGCGAAGCGATCGAAAAAGAATGTTGGCAGAGGGTTGGAGACCTGATTATCATCCGGAGTTAAAAGTCTTAAAGAAAGAGATCGTTCCGCCGCCGGCGGAGGGCACAGGGCTCTTGGAAACCTTCACCGTTCTTTATGCTACACCGGAAGGGTTCCGCTCGCCTTTGACTTTGGGTCTTGTTCGAGCAAGGGGAGGAGAAAAGGTGATGGCCTGTAATCCGGATTATAGAAATCCAACGGAGTTGCGGATAGGTCAAAGGGTTCGTTTACGCATGCGAGAAGGTCTCTATGTCTTTGAAAAGAGGGCGTGGTGGGAACGGTTGAAGGACTGGTGGAATGAGAAATGGTTTGGGGAATTTCTATAGATACCTCTGGATCAGGATCTCGGCGATCTGGACGGCGTTCAGTGCCGCGCCCTTCCGTATGTTGTCGGACACGACCCACAGGTTGATTCCATTGGGTATCGATTCATCCTCCCGGATTCTTCCGACAAAGGTCTCATCCTTGCCCGCGGCATCAATGGCCAGAGGGTATTCGAAAGCTTTGGGTTATCGACCACGACAACTCCAGGTGCCTTGGAAAGGATCTTTCTTACCTCGTCTGCCGTCAATTTCTTTTCCGTCTCAATATTGACTGCTTCGGAGTGGCTGTAGAAGACCGGAACCCTCACCGTCGTCGCGGTGACGCGGATGGAATCATCCTCCATAATCTTCTTGGTCTCATTCACCATCTTCATCTCTTCTTTGGTGTAACCGTTGTCCAAGAAAACATCGATGTGGGGAAGACAGTTAAAGGCAATCTGATGAGGATAGACCTCTTTTTTGACTTCCTGCTGATTGTAGATGGCCAGGACCTGGTTTTCCAGTTCCCGGATGGCCCGTTTTCCGGTTCCTGACACAGATTGATAGGTGGAAACGACAATCCGTTTGATCCTCGCCACATCATGGATGGGTTTCAGGGCCACGACCATCTGAATCGTGGAACAGTTGGGATTGGCAATGATATTCTTTTTCGTATAATGGGCAATCGCATGGGGATTGACCTCTGGAACGACAAGGGGAACATGAGGGTCCATTCGAAAGGCGCTGGTGTTGTCAACGACCACACATCCGGCCTTTCCTGCGATGGGGGCAAACGTTTGACTGACCGATCCTCCCGCTGAAAAGAGGCCAATGTCCGTTCCGCAAAGGAAGTTTCATTCAGGACCTCTACGGTATGGGGTTTCCCCTTAAACTCTATTCTCGATCCCGCACCTCGTGTTGAGGCAAGGAGTTTCAGATGGTCGACCGGGAAATTTCTCTCCTCCAAGATGGAGACCATCTCATTCCCGACAGCTCCCGTGGCTCCGACCACCGCAACGTTGTACGTCTGTTTCTTCATGGAATCCTCCCTAAACAATATTTAAAATTTATGGACTTTGATTTTCGGTGTAAAATCTAATCGGCAATCAAAAATCGAAATTTTATCCTTTCTTCGTCCTTTTTTTTCGAAGATGGGGAATCAGTCCTCCGTCCTTGATTAAATTCTGCATAAAGGCTGGAATCGGTTTTGCGGAAAACTTTCTATTTTGGCTGACGTCGAGAATCGCTCCCCTTGCAAAATCGACCTGAACCCGGTCTCCGTCACGAATGGCCTCTGAGGCTTCCCGCGATTCCAGAAGAGGCAGTCCCTGATTGAATCCATTCCGGAAAAAGATACGGGCGAAACTCTTGGCAATGACGCATGAAATCCCCGCGGCCTTCAAGGCAAGGGGGGCGTGTTCCCGTGACGAACCGCAACCGAAATTCTTATCTGCTAAAAGAATGTCACCCTTCTTGACATCCGTTCTAAACTCGGGCCTCTCATCCTCCATCACGTGCTTGGCCAGTTCTTTGGCCTCAGACATGTTGAGGTACCGGGCAGGGATGATGGCATCCGTATCGACATCGGAACCAAATTTCCAGACTCTTCCTTCGATTTTCATTGTTTTCTGATCCTCTCCTTAGCAGCGTATTAACAAGGGTTCAAGTGAAAAAAAGGAAACTCAATCACTCGTCCCTTGAATCCTTGAGCCCCTGGACCCTTTTCTTATCACTTCTTCAGGATGAACAGATTCTCCCTTTCACTGCGCTGGCAGCAGCGACGGCTGGATTGGAGAGATAAACCTCACTCTGGGCATGGCCCATCCTTCCCCGAAAATTGCGGTTCGTTGTTGCAAGCGATCTCTCCCCTTCCGCCAAGACTCCCATGTAGCCCCCTAAACAGGGACCACAGGTGGGAGGGCTGACTACCGCTCCCGAAGAGAGAAAGATTTCAAGGAGCCCTTCCTTGAGTGCTTGCCGGTAAATCTCCTGCGTGGCCGGGATGACAATGAGGCGCACGTAGGGAGCAACCTTTTTCCCTTTCAAAATCTTTGCTGCAACCCGAAGGTCATCGAGACGACCATTCGTGCACGAGCCAATGACCACCTGATCGATCTCGATCTTACCCAACCTCCCTCACGTCCTTTACATTGGAAGGAATGTGGGGAAGGGCAACCTGGGGATGAATCACTGAGGCATTGAATTCCTTTATATCCGCATAATGGGCGTCGGGATCACTTTAATAGAGCCGATAGGGCCTTTGGGCCCTCGGTTTGACATACTGGAGTGTGATCTCATCGGGTTCAAAGATGCCATTCTTTCCTCCAGCCTCGATCGCCATATTGGCGATGGTGAACCGGCTTGACATGGGAAGAGACCGGATCGCCTCGCCTGAAAATTCCATGGCCTGATAGAGGGCTCCATCGACACCGATCTGTCCAATCGTATAGAGAATAAAATCCTTTCCTGAAACCCAAGGATTCACTTTTCCATGAAAGAGGAGCTTCAGTGTCTCCGGAACCTTGAACCAGAGCCTTCCCTGTGGCCATGGCTGCAGCAAGGTCCGTGCTGCCGACCCCTGTCGAGAAGGCGCCAACGGCACCATAGGTACAGGTATGACTGTCGGCACCGATCACCACATCGCCTGGAAGGACCAGGCCCTTATCCGGCAGAAGGGCGTGTTCAATGCCGGCCTCTCCAATCTCAAAGTAATGGGTGAGGTGCTGGGCTTTCGCGAAACCCCTGAGGACCTTACACTGTTCGGCAGAAAGGATATCCTTGGCAGGGGCGAAATGATCCGGGACAAGGGCAACCCGATCCCGGTTAAAGACCTTTTTGGCCCCGATCTCTTTGAAGGCTTGGATGGCCAGGGGCGCCGTGATATCGTTTCCCAAGGCTAGGTCGATCCGGGCATCGATGAGGTCACCCGGTGTAACCTTCCTGTTTCCCGAATGGGCGGCCAGAATCTTCTCTGTAATGGTCATGGGTCCTGCTTTTTTCATGATCACATCCCCAAAAATTTCTGCTTCCTAAATTCCATTTTATTGAGAGCATTGATATAGGCTTTCGCGCTGGCCACGATCACATCCGTATCCACGCCCTGACCGATGACCGTATGCCCTTTCTCTTTGAGTCGAACGGTTACCTCTCCCTGGGCCTCCGTGCCACTGGTGATGGCATTGATGGCAAATTGGAGAAGTTTTGACCGTGTGCGGGTGATCTTTTTTATTGTCTTGAAAACGGCATCGACCGGCCCATCTCCAAACCCGGCCTCCTGCATCACCTTTCCATCCACCACCATCTTGACGGTGGCCGTTGGGACGGTGAGGTTTCCGGCAACCACATTGAGATAGTCCAGTTTGAATCGTTTCGGCATTCTTAAGATCTCTTCCACCACGATGGACTCAATATCCTCATCGTAGATTTTGCGCTTTTTGTCGGCCAGCTGTTTGAACCGGTTAAAGGCAAGTTCGAAATCGGTTTCGGCGAGCCGGTATCCCAGATCCTTCAGCCTCTCCCGAAAGGCATGGCGGCCCGAGAGTTTTCCGAGGATGATCGCACTCTTCGGAATCCCGACCGACTCCGGAGTCATGATCTCATAGGTCCGTTTTTCCTTGAGGACACCATCCTGATGAATCCCGGACTCGTGGGCAAACGCATTGGCTCCGACGATGGCTTTATTGGGTTGAACGACCATACCGGTGATCTTGGAAACGAGTTGACTTGTAGCAAAGATCTCTTTAGGATTGATGCGGGTATAAAACGCAAAGAGATCTTTCCGTGTCCGGATGGCCATGACGATCTCTTCCAATGAGGCGTTACCTGCCCTCTCACCGATGCCATTCACGGTGCACTCAATCTGACGAACCCCATTCTGCACCGCGGCGATGGAATTTGCGACGGCCAACCCGAGATCATTGTGACAGTGAACGCTCAAGATTACCTTCTCGACCCCTCGGACCTTTTGGCGAATGGTCTGGATGAGTTCTACAAACTCCGAGGGGATGGCATAACCGACCGTGTCAGGAATGTTGATGGTTGTTGCCCCTGCCTTGATGGCCGCCTCGATCACAGCACAGAGAAAATCGATATCGCTTCGCGTCGCATCCATGGCCGAGAATTCGACGTTGGAGGTATAACGTTTGGCCCTCGCCACGGACTGGGCTGCAATCTTAAGGACTTCTTCTTTCGACTTTTTCAGTTGATGTCTCAGGTGGATGTCCGAAGTCGAGATGAAGGTATGGATGCAAGGAAATTTAGCTCCCTTGACCGCGTCCCAGGCACGATCAATATCCGGTCCATTGGCCCTGGATAAGGCAGCCACCTCACAGCGCTTGATGACCTCTGAGATCGCTTTCACGGCTTTGAAATCTCCCTCTGAAGAGATCGGAAATCCCGCCTCGATAATGTCGATATTCAGTTTCTCGAGCTGTTGGGCTATCCTCACCTTTTCAGCCAGATTCATGGAAGCGCCGGGAGACTGCTCTCCGTCCCGCAATGTCGTATCAAAGATTTTTACGTGACTGTTCATTTTTCTCTTCCTCTCTTGCCCTCAAAAGAGCCTCATCACTTCCTGAAATAAGGCCTCTTCCCACAGTTTCATTTCGATCCGGAGGGCTCGGACCGGAAGACGACCAATCTCAAGATCGGCCATCCGGACGATATCTTTCTCGGTAGTCACGATCCAATCGGCCCCCTTCCCCTTTTTTTCGATTGAGACGATGTCTTTCTGGGTATAACGGTAATGATCTGGGAAAATTGCCTCCTTTATAACCTTCATCCCGCTCTTTTTCAACAGGGACAGAAAGGAGGAAGGGTTGGCAATCCCGGACAGGGCAAGGACATTTTTCCCTTTGAGAAAGCTGAGATCTTCCCATTCCCCATGAGTTCCAATGAGGCCCGAAGCCTCATAGGAACTATGGAATACCGGAGCAGAGGGATGGATCTTCTTGAGAAGGTTCTCGAGAGGTTGGCAGGCTTCAGGGCTCTCCACTTTGGTCAGAACGAATAGGTCGGCCCTGCGCAGATGGGCTAAGGGTTCCCTTAGAATGCCCCTTGGCAGGAGATGGTGGTCTCCGAACCCAATCGTTGAATCGACCAGGAGGAGGTTCAAGTCCCGATGAAGCTGCAGATGTTGAAACCCGTCATCCAACAGGATCCCTTGGTTGCCAAACCGCTGAAGAGCAATTTTGCCATTGGCGAAACGGTTTTTTCCAATCAGGATAGGGGTATCCCTGAGTCTCGTCGCCATAAGGTAGGGTTCATCGCCCGCCTCCTCAGCGGAGAGGTAGATCGTTTTCCCATCGCTCACGATCGATCCAGAAACCTTCTCTCCCTTATACCCTCTGCTTAAAATGGCGACAGGAATTCCTCTCTCCCGCAAACCCTCTGCAAGAGCGATCACCAAGGGTGTCTTGCCTGTTCCTCCGACGGTGATATTGCCCACACTGATAACGGGGCAGGGAAGCTGGTTTATCATTAATCGATGGGAGGAGTATAAAGCGCTCCTTAACCGGACCACCCACCCATATGGTATAGATAGGAGAAAGAGGGGGGAGAGAAGAATCTTCCTCCCCAGTGTTTTCTTTCTCTGATACAGAAATCGATCGATACGCCAATCTCTTCATAAATCGTAGGGGTAATGAGTTCAGAGCATTCTGTCTCTAAGCTGCCAACTCCACACTTTCATCCACCTTCCGCTCTCGACTTTCGACGTTCGAGGTAGGGCCGAATCCCTTCAAAGACTCTTTCGGTTGCCCCCCGGTGTTTTTGAAGAAATTGGTACCCTTTTTCTCCGATCTCCCTTCGCGCTTTTTCCTCTGTAAGGAGGCGCTTCAGACGAGAGGAAAGGTCCTCTTTTCCTTCCACTTGGATGGCGCCTCCGTTTTCGATCAATCTCTTTGAGATCTCGGAAAAATTGAACATGTAGGGCCCGAACAGGACGCACTTCTTGAAGGCCAAAGGTTCGAGGGGATTATGACCCCCAATAGGGACGAGACTTCCTCCGATGAATACGAGTGTACCGAGGCTGTAAAGTCTCATCAATTCTCCCATGGTATCGAGGAGGATCACAGGTGGAATGGTTTTTCGGCCCTGAGTGGACCGTTCCCCGTCCAGGAGGAGAGAGGTCTTCCTCACCCACGGGAGTGATTCCTTTTTGAGAATCTTCTCCACTTCCTCCAATCGATCGAGATGACGGGGAGCAAGGATGAGAAGGAGGTTTGGAGCTTTTGCCTTCAGTTCCTTAAACAGGCCGAGCAACATCTCTTCCTCCCCCGCATGGGTCGATCCTGCGATCAGGAGGGTCTCTTTTCCCCGGAGTCCGAGGGATTGAGCCATGGTTTCCCTTTCTTCCTGAGTCACGGGAGGAAAGGTCTGGTCGAATTTCAAGTTTCCCATCACTCTTATTCTATCCGGAGGAGCACCGATCTCAACGATTCGGCTTCGATCCTCTTCCGTCTGCATGAGAAAGAGGGAGATGGATTTCAAGCCATTCTCGAATAGGGACTTCAACGAGAGATAGCCTTTCAGTGATTTTTTTGAAATCCTTCCATTAAAGAGGAGGACGGGGATATCCTTCTTTTCGCAGATTCGGAGAAGATTGGGCCAAAGTTCTGTTTCTGCGATGAGGAGAAGACAGGGCTCCATTCTCCGGACAGCCCTTCGGATGATGAAAGGGTGATCAAAAGGAAAAAAGAGGATCTCCTCTGCCTCAGGGATGAGCTTTCTCGCAGTATCATTTCCGGTTTGGGTCATGGTCGTCAAAAGGATGGGAACATCCGGAAATTCCTTTTTCATCTTTTTGAAGAGGGGGATGGAACAGAGGACCTCTCCAACCGATGCAGCGTGGATCCAGACCGGCCTTTTCCTCTGAAGGTTTGGAAACTTTCCCATCCGATGGGCCCATTTCTCCCAAAGACGTTTCTGGAAGAGACATCGCAGAAGAGAGTAAGGAACATAAAGGATCAAGAAAAAGGTAAAAAGAATATTATAAAGGAAAAGGATCATTTTTTAGATTCAAATGCCAACGTTCAAAGGTCAAACCCATTCCGGATTTCAAATACGAATACAAACGCCATCCATCATGACCTGTAGCGCAGCCCTTTACAGGTGTCGCGTCACGGCCACAAGGCCCAGCAAGGTATTGATTGGGTTCGAACGACGATGAATTCGTAAAAAGTCAAAAAGCAGTGAAATGTCATGGCTGAACTTGGTTCAGCATCTATAAAAAACAAGGACTTGAGAGACCCTGAAATGAGTTCAGGGTGACAGACTGGAACTTTTTACGAGACCATCAATTATAAATTTTGACTTTAACTTTGACTTTCATTTGATATTTGATTTTGAAATTTGGCATTCGCAGAATCAAAATGGTGATCTGCTTCTTCAGTCAACTCGTTGAGGCGCCTCTCGAGCAGAGCCCTCCTCTCTTCAAGGTGGGCTCGATCACCTCTCGGATCGACGTGGATCGGTTCTCCCCAAATAAAGACGCCCTTTGAGAAGGGATAGGGGAGAAGAAACTGATCCCAGGTCTTAAACAGTTTTCTTTTGGAAGCGCTGAAGGTTAGGGGCACGACAGGCCTTCCGGTCAGTTTCGCCAATTCAATCACACCAATCTGTACCTGGTAACGGGGACCTCGCGGTCCATCCGGGACCAGAGCGATGTCCGATCCATCCTGGATCGCCCTGAGCATCTGTTTGAAGGCGGAAAATCCCCGCCGGTTTGTTGAGCCGGGGATCGCATGGAAGCCAAACCGCTTCAAGGCCCTTCCAACGATCTGGCCATCCCGATGGGGCGAGACAAGAAAGCTCAACTTTCTTCCCTTGTACACCAGAGGCATCATCAGCAGCCTCCCATGCCAGAACGCCCCAATGCCAAGATTTCCCTTCTCTCGAAACGATTCCGGAATCTCGGGATGGATTTCTTCGAACGCCATAGTCCAGCCAAGAACCTTAATCGTCCAATAGGCCAGGGAGGGCCCTAACCAACCCACAAGTTTTTTTCGCAGCGTCTTCAGAGCCATATCGATTGAAAATCCAACCATCCCTACCCGCAATCCAAATTTTCAAAGGGATAGAACAAATTTCATTTTTTTTATGGACTGTTGGATTTTGATGATTAGATATTTCTCGACATTACGATTTCTTATTTAGAATTTTGTATTTTAATAAACCTGCGCTGTCTTTTCTATCTCCCGGGTAACCCCCCCATCGTCCTTAAACTGGAGCTCGTAGAGGCGGCGATATTCTCCATTCAGGGCAATGAGCTCCTCATGGGTTCCCTCTTCAACAATTTGACCCTCCGAAAGGACAATGATTCGATGGGCATTTCGAATTGTTGAGAGACGATGGGCAATCACAAAGACAGTTCGGCCTTTCATCAATCGGTCGAGGGCTTTCTGAACCTCTGTCTCGGAGTCGGAGTCAAGGGAAGAGGTCGCCTCATCCAGAATCAAAATGGGGGCATCTTTCAACAGGGCCCTTGCAATCGAGATGCGCTGCCGCTCCCCACCTGAAAGCCTGACGCCTTGCTCCCCGATGAGGGTTTGGTATCCCTCCCGAAGCCTCATGATGAAATCGCAGGCGTTGGCCGCCTTGGCCGCCTCCCGAATCTCCTGGTCAGACCGCTCAAGGCTTCCATAGGCAATATTGTTCCAAACGGTATCATTAAAGAGGATCGTTTGCTGCGTGACAAGCCCGATCTGATCCCTCAGAGATTTGAGTGTTACCTTTCGAATGTCATATTCATCGATCAGGATCTCCCCCGCCTCCACATCGTAGAAACGGGGCAAAAGGTTGACAAGGGAGGTCTTCCCGGCTCCACTCATTCCCACCAAAGCAATCACCTCTCCTGTCTTCACGGAAACGGAGATCTCCTTGAGTACCCGTTCCCCGTCATATTTGAAGTTGACCTTCCGAAAATCAATGCTTTTCGAAATTGGAGGAAGTGGAATGGCACCCTTCTCATCCTTGATCTCCGGGATCGTGTCGAGAAGTTCATAGACCCGTATTGCCGCTGCCAGGCCGTCCTGGATTTCAAGGTTCACTTTATTCAAATCCTTAATAGGGTTATACAGCAAAAAGAGGGCCGCCATAAAAGAGAAGAAGGCTCCAGGGGTCAGTTCTCCCCGAAAGACGCTATAGCCTCCGGTCCAGACGATAAGGGCCACGCCAACCCCTCCGATGACCTCCATCAGTGGATTCGAGAGGGCCCTGATTCTCACCCGCTTGAGGATCGTTCTGAAAAAATTATTGTTTTCCTCGGCGAATCGTCGTTTTTCGTATTCCTCCATCGTGAAAGCCTTGACAATCCGATTTCCTGTGATGGTCTCATGGAGGAAGGTGGTGAGAGACCCCATTCGCTGCTGACTCCTGCGGCTGAATTTTCTCAGCCTCTTCCCGAATTCCTTGATCGGAATGAGGGCCAAAGGAAAGACAAAGAAGGCGAGAACCGCCAGTTTCCAGTTACGGTAGAAAACAATGCCCGTAAGCCCGATAATGGTAAAGACATCTTTGAAAAGGCCGGTAATGGCATTGGAGACGGAGGCCTGGATGAGGTTGACATCATTGGTGATTCGAGAGATAAGGATCCCCGTGGGGGTTTTGGTAAAGAAAGAGAGGGAGAGGCTTTGAAGATGACTGTAAAGCTTTTCCCTCATATCGGCGATGATCCTCAGGCCGACAAAGTTCATCAGATAGGCCTGGCCATAATCAAAGGCTCCTTTCAGAAGAAAGAGAAGGATGATGACAATCGGAAGGAGAAGAAGCATTTTCTCATCCTTTTTAAGAAAGACGTCATCCAAGGCGGGTTGCACCAGGTAGGCTTGGCCCGCAGTGAGGAGGGAGACAAAGACCATGCAGATCATGGCAAGGATGACCTTGCTCCAGTAGGGTTTTACCAATTCGAGAAGTCGGCGATAAAGAAGCATCTTAATTCTACATCCCCTTCAAGACTAATTTCTGACCATTCCCTCGAATCCTTAAATCCGCGACACCTGGAATCCTGTTTCTTCTAACCCACGCATTATACTCTAAATTCATCTTTTCTTCACGAAGGAATAGATAATACGGGCTGCGCGTTCGGCCGCCCCAGGTTCTCCGAGCTGCTGCCGGACCTGTGCCATCGCCTTCCCATCTGCTGGCTACGGACCGGATCTTTCAGGATCCGAAGGGCTTCTTCAGCAATTCGCTGAGGATTGGCATCCTTTTGAATCAGTTCGGGTACAATCCTTTCCCCTGCTACCAGATTTACAAGGCCGATATGATCGACGTGAATCAAAGCCCGGCCAATCCAGTAGGAGAGCCTTGAGACCTTATAGATGATGACCATCGGTATCCCCAGGATGGCTCCCTCAAGAGTGGCACTTCCCGATGCCGTGATCAGGAGATCGGAGATATTCATCACGTCGTAGGTTTGGCCCTCAATCAGAGTGACGGGAAAGGTTTCCTCAAGGAAAGGGGAGACCATAGCCTTCGGGACACTTGAAGCCAAGGGGATGAGGAACTGAAGGGTTGGAATCTCCTGATGGAGAATTCGAGCCGCATCGAGAAGCGTTGGAAGAAGCCTCTCAATTTCACTTGCCCGGCTGCCAGGGAGCAAACCAATCGTTTGCCGGTGAAGGTCCAGACCAAAACGGCGAAAGGCCTCTTCCCGTGAGAGGGTCGGCCTGGCTATATCGATGAGAGGATGCCCCACCCAGTCAACATCCACCCCTGCCTGCTCATAGATGGGAACCTCAAAGGTGAAGAAGACGATCATCTTCTTCACCCATCGGGCAATCTGTTTGACCCTGCCAGACCTCCAGGCCCAGACTTGAGGGCTGATGTAGTAGAGAACAGGGATATCCCGTTGATGGGCGTGCTTAGCCAGCCGGAGATTGAAATCAGGAAAGTCAATCAGGATGACCAGATCAGGTCTTTCCCGATCCAAGGATTGCTTGAGTACCCTGAGGGCCTTTCAGGATCGATCGGATTTTGGGAAGGACCTCTGTAATCCCCACGACGGAAAGGGCCCGGGATGAATAGAGAAGTCTCATCCCCGCTCTTTCGAGTCCTTCTCCTCCCACCCCAAGAAATTGGATTTCGGGATCGATCCGATGGATCGCCTCGACGAGATGAGCGCCGTGGAGGTCTCCGGAGGCTTCTCCTGCGACCATGAGAATCTTCTTCGATTTCATCCGTTCATTGGTTCCCAATCCTCTTCTTTTCGAGGATGTTCTTTGATCTGCTGGATGATCCGGAGGGCCAAGTCCAGGGCCCGCTTCCCATCCCTTCCAGAGACCCGAGGAGGCTTGCGGTCCCTCACGCACTGGAGAAAGGATTGAATCTCGATTTCGAGGGGGTCGACCTTCTTGACAGGGATCTTCTGAACGAGAATCTCGGGAAACCCTTCCTTTCTCGGATTCTCCTTCCTGCTTGCGAAGATGACCTTTTGGGTGAGGAAGTCGATGGAGAGGTAACCATTGGGTTGAAAAAGACGGATCTTCCGGACCTTCTCCCGGGAGACCCGGCTGGCGGTGAGATTGGCTGTACAACCATTTTCGAACTCGATCCGAACATTGGCAATATCGATATGCGGCGTGAGGACCGGGATTCCGACGGCATGAAACCACTTGACCTTGGCATCGACCCAACTGAGGATGATGTCGATATCGTGAATCATCAGATCCAACACGATATCGATGTCCGTTCCTCTCGTCAGGAACGGACCGAGTCGATTCGACTCAATGAACATCGGATTCTGAATGATTCCTTCGAGAGCGAGGAGAGGACCGTTAAACTGTTCCAGGTGACCCACCTGCAGGATCAGGCCTTTCGCTTCTGCCAGATCGATCAACTCCTCAGCCTCCTCGAGGTTTTTGGAGATGGGTTTTTCGAGAAGGACGTCGATTCCTCGAACCAGGAAATCCCTTGCGATCCCGTAGTGGAGCGGGGTCGGGACGGCGATGCTCACAGCTTGGACCCGATCCAGGATCTCTGAGTGATGAAAGAAGGGCTGGGTCCGAACCTCTTTGGCAACGGCTCTGGCCCGAGACGGGTCGATATCCGCCACCCCCACCAGTTCTACTTCCTCCATTCTTGCATATTTCTCAGCATGGAACTGGCCAAAGTAGCCGACACCGATGACACCGACCTTGATCTTTTCCACCTAGCGTGTAATCCCCCTCTTCGATTGTTGGATAAACTGAAGGAGGTGCTGGATCTCGGGCAACTGGGCAAACTCATCCTCTCTCAGTTGTTTCAGGGCATTCTCCAGGGTCAGGTTGGAACGAAAAATGATGCGGTAGGCTTTCTTCAGGGCCCGGATGGCTTTCTCCGAAAATTTGAACCGTTTCAGACCCACGGTGTTGAGGCCAAAAAGTTTTGCCCGGCTTCCAGCTGCCATCATATAGGGAGGGATGTCCTGGGAAACGCCGGTAAGGCCGCTGATCATGGCATGGGCACCCACCTGGCAGAACTGGTGGACGGCAGACAGTCCCCCGAGAATGGCATGGTCTTCAATCCGGATATGCCCTGCCAAGGTAGCTCCGTTGGCAAGGACCACGTGATTTCCGAGGTGACAATCGTGTGCGACATGGGAGTAGGCCATGAAGAGGTTGTCGTTGCCGATGACCGTTTTTCCCCCTCCTTGCGCGGTCCCCCGGTTCAATGTAACATACTCCCGAACGATATTCTGATCTCCCATACAGAGGCACGTTTTTTCTCCCTTGTAGGCGAGGGCTTGCGGGGCCTCACCCACCGAGGCAAACTGGTAGATCTGACATTTTTTGCCTATCTGGGTTCCTGCCCCAATAAAGGCATGAGATCGAATCCGGGTGCCTGAACCAATACCGACGTCCTTTTCAATAACGGTATAGGGACCAACTTCGACGTCATCACCGATTTCAGCCGTCGGGTCGACGATGGCAGTGGGATGGATCATATCTGTTCTCCTAACATAGCTAATAGCTCTGCCTCGGCCACCAGTTTCTCATCGACAAAGGCCTTCCCTCTAAACCCCCAGATCGATTGGCGATGCTTGATTATCTCGATTTCGAGATGGAGTTGGTCTCCAGGAACTACCGGCTTTCGGAATCGGACATGATCGATTCCCAGAAAGTAGACGGGCTTTTTCTGATGCTCTTCGGGAATCGATTTGAAGGCGAGGACTCCCGCTGTCTGGGCCATGGCTTCCACAATCAGAACGCCCGGCATGACGGGCCGGCCTGGAAAATGGCCGGGGAAAAAGGGTTCGTTATAAGTAACGTTCTTGATCCCGACGATTCGCTTTCCAGGTTCCAATTCCACAATTCGATCCACCAATAGAAAAGGATAGGCATGAGGGAGCAAGCTCATGACTTCTCGAATGTCAATCATCTATTTCTCCTTTTTTTGTAGAGACCGTCTCTTCAACCCTGGTGAGGCGCTTCTCCATTTCTGAGAGCGCTTTTCTCATCTCCGGTAATTTGGGGAGGGTCATCACCATGCGGAGCCATTCTCGATGGGCGATGGCAGGACTTCCCGAGTAGGCCTGGTTGGGCGGCAGATCCTGGCCTACCCCTGATTGAGCCCCTACCATGACATTGTCTCCGATTTGAATGTGGCCTGCCAACCCCACCTGCCCGGCCAACGTAACATTGCTTCCAAGCTTGGTGGAGCCAGCGATCCCGACCTGGGCAACGACGATCGAATCTTCTCCAATCACAACATTATGGGCGATTTGGACAAGGTTATCGATCTTCACTCCTCTTCGGATAATCGTGTTGCCCAAGGCTCCCCGATCAATGGAGGTGTTGGAGCCGATCTCCACATCGTCCTCGATTTCCACCCTCCCCACCTGAGGGATCTTGAAGTTCTTCCTTCCCTCTTTTGCATATCCAAACCCATCGCTTCCCACGGTCACACCGCTGTGCAGGATAACCCGCTTTCCAATCGTCATTGCAGGATAGATGGAGACATTCGCGTGAAGAATGGAGTCCTCTCCAATCGAGGAATCTTCACCAACATAAACCCCTGGATGGAGGGTGACCCGATCTCCAATACGGCAACGGTCTCCAATGTAAACAAAAGGATAAACCGTGAGATCGTTGCCTAATTGGGCTGTCGGACTGACCCACGCATTGGGATCTATCCCTCTGGGCCGATAAGGTTTTTGAGTAAAAAGAGTGAGAATTTTTGCAAAGGCAAGGTAAGGATTTTTGACGCAGAGAAGGGGCTTCTCTCTGAAGGTTACCTCGGATGAGACGATAACGGCAGAAGCCCGGGTTTGATTGAGCCTTGGGAGGTACTTCGGACTGGCAATAAAAGTGATCTCTCCCTCTTTCGCTTCGTCGATAGAAGCAACACCGTGAATCTCCACCTCCTCATCTCCGACGACCGTCCCATTGGTCCACTCCGCTAACTCGATGAGCTTCTTCTTCATTCTTCCTTCCTCGTCCCTAAGCAGGACCTCCGATCCCTTAAGCAGTTCTTAAATCCCAAATCACAAATTTATATTTTAAACTCCAAGCACCCATTTCAAATAATCGAAACAATCATCCCCAAGAGTTTGGAATTTTGAATATTGGAATTTGTTTTGTGATTTGCTGTTTGTGATTTGGTGCTTCTTATTTCTTCTGGGTGTCGAACAGCTTGATGACCCGATCGGTGATATCAATGGCCTTCGAGGTATAGAGAACAATGGCCTCATTCTTTTCCAGGATCACGGTATATCCCTCATCAGCCCCCAACTTCTGGATAACCTTCTGGAGGCTCATGGAGATGGTTCGTTCCTTCTCAAGCCTGTTTCTGCTTGAGCTCGTTCTGGTAATCCTCCCCCCATCTCTGGAAATCCCGGGCCTTGCTTTGGTATTCCTTCTCCTTGGCAGCCCTTGCGTCGGTGTTCAACATGGGGGCCTGTTTCTCCAGGGTCTCTTTCATCGTCTGAAGTTCTTTCTGCTTTTCAGCAATGAGGCGTTGAAATTTCTCGACCTCCTTGGTGATCTCCTTTTTCGCTTCCTTTCCTGCATTACACTCGTTGACCGCCCTTTGAATATCGACCGATCCAAATTTTAGTTCTGCGGACCCAACTCTCCCCGCCAAGAAACCTGCTGCAAAAAAAGTGATGCCGACAATCCATCCAATTCTTTTGACGTATTTGACCATTTTCCCCTCCAAAGATTTTATTGGTGAACCTGTTTATTCTTTCTAATAAACCGCCCCAGCCGTGAAGTCGATCACCCTGCTCTTCTCTCCAAACCTGGGAAAAGGGTTAAAACCGATATCGATATGAAGGGGACCAAAGGGTGAAAGCCAGCGAATCCCAACCCCTGTGCCGATTCTCAATGGAAACAGACTCCTCCATTGATCGGCTCCTCTTCCCAAAGTCAAGAAAGACCGCTCCCCTGAGTCCAATCTCGCGGGAAAGGGGGAAGACGAGCTCATGATTAAAGATCAGCATACGGTTGGCGCCGATCGACTCTCCGGTCTCAATATCGGTCGGTCCAGCCATGCCATATTCGAAGCCCCGTACCGTCGTCATGCCTCCGACAAAAAATTTCTCGTAAATCGGGATTTCCTTTCCTCCGTAGGCAGTGATACTTCCCACCTGGGCACGAAAGTTATAAACGGTCTTCAGTGGCATGGGAAAGAACCAACTGCCCATGAATTGACTCTTGATAAAATAGTTGTTGCCCCCTAAAATCCCTCCGGCATTCATGACGGATAGCGAAAGTTTGGACCCCCGGGTTGGGGCAAAGAAGTCGTCCCGCGTATCCCGGGTGAAGGTGAGGCCAAGGGCGCTGGTCAACTTTTTCCCTTCCTGGGATTGGATGAAAAATGAAGCCTCTTCTCCGACATTGGAGACATCGATCGTTTCGAGCTTATACAATAAATCGGCACGAAGTTTCTGGGTCAGTTCCTTTCCAAAATGAATGTCTCCTCCCGTGATTTGATATTTGTACGTGGTAAACTCTCGACTTTCATTATAGAGGTCCGTCCCTGCTAAATAGCGATACCCCAAGAAATAGGGATCCGTAAAACTGAATCTTACATTCCTGCTAATCCTTCCCAATGCGAACTTCAGGGACGCTGTATATCCTAAGCCGAAGAGGTTCCGGTCTGAAACCGAGGCGGAGCCGACGATCTTATCCAAGGAGCTATATCCGACGCCGAAGGAGAGGGCGCCGGTGGGTGCCTCCTCCACCTTGACATCGAGGTTAACTTTATCTTCGGCGCTCCCGCGGCTGGTGGTGAAGTCCGCCTCCTTAAAATACCCTGTCCTTTTTAGACGATCCCGGCTGAGATTGAGATCCGCCGCATTGTAAAGCTCCCCTTCTGATACGAGGAGTTCCCGGCGGACCACCTTGTCCCTTGACTTCGTATTTCCGGAGATCTGGATCTTTTCGAAGGAGACTCGTTTCTTCTTCTCAATCTCAAAGGTGAGGTTGACAATCAAATTCTTGGGATCGACGGAGGGTTCGGGGTTGACCTCCGTATAGGCATAGCCCTGGTTGGCAAACCTTCCAGTGAGGGTATTGATATCTTTTCGGACCTCCGAATTCCTGTAGGGGTCGCCTCGCTTCAGGGTGAGACTTTTGAAGAGGTCCTCTTTCGTGGTGAGAACGTCTCCCTTAAAGTCGATCGTTCCGATACGGTAGAGAGGTCCTTCGGTGATATCGATCTCGATCCGGATGCGTTTGGAATCGCGCAGATCGATCTTGGGCTCTGAAACCTTCGAATCGAGATAGCCATTGTCGATGTAGTAGGCATTGAGGATCTGAACGTCATTCTTTAATATGTCTTCATCGAGGATACCGGTCTTGGTCAGAATGGAAAAGAGCGTCCATTCCTTCGTCTGCATCACCCTTTTCAAGTCGGCAGATTTAAGGTGCTGGTTTCCCTTGAAGGTGATCTTCTTAATACGCCCTTTGGGCCCTTCGGTGATCTGGAAGGTGACGATAACCTCATTCGTTTCGAGAGATTCCACTCTTGTCTTCCACCTTCACTCCATAGTATCCTTTGGCGAAATAGAGCTTCCGAATCAGTTCCGCATTCTCCTTCACCTTTTCAACGTTGAGGATGGAGCGGGTCGTGAGCGTCAATTTCTCTTTGATATCGTCCAGCTTGACTTTCTGGTTTCCCCTGATCACGATGTCTTTGATCGAAGGCTTCTCAATGACAATGAAGATCACTTCTTTTCCCTTGGGAGCCGTTTTGATATCGACCTGGACATCGGTGAAAAAACCGAGGGCGAAGATGGACCGGAGGTCTTCGCGAACCTGGTCAATGGAAAAGGGTCTGTCTTCCCGACTTTTGATCGCTCCCCGGATGACACCCTCCTCGATTTTGACATTTCCCAGGATAGTGATTTTTGAAATGATTTCATCTGCTCCCGTGGCCGATGCCGACCAAGAGAAACAGGACTAAAGGGACAAATCCAATTCGCCTCAACCTCTTCCGCCGTTCCATCCCACATGATTGATTCATAGTCGATCGATCATCCCATTAAGAGGGGAGGTAATAACTGGAATTCTATCTTTCATATCAAATCTTTTCTTTTTTGTAAATAGCCTGCCCCGATTCCACTGTCTTTCCGTCGATGAGATGGATCTGACGGGACATCCGGTCTGCCAATTTCAAATTATGGGTGACGACGATGAGGGTGACCCCTTTGATCTGATTGATATCCTGGAGCAGATCAAAGACCGCTTCTCCGGTTTTGGTGTCCAGGTTTCCGGTCGGCTCATCAGCCAGAAGCACCTTCGGATCCAAGACCAGGGCCCTTGCCACAGCCACCCGTTGCTGTTCACCGCCTGAGAGTTCACCGGGTTTATGAGGAAGACGATCCTTGAGGCCGACTAAAGAAAGGATGGATTCGGCCCGGGAGGTCCCTTCCTTTTTCGACATCCCTTGGATGAGGCAAGGCATCATCGTATTTTCAAGAGCACTGAATTCGGGAAGCAGGTGATGGAATTGGAAGACGAACCCGATCTCCGGTTTCGAAAGAGGGCAAGCTCCTTTTCATTCAGGGTGAAGACATCCTTCCCTTCATAAAGTACCCTCCCAGAGGTCGGTCGATCCAGGGTTCCCAAGATATGGAGCAGGGTGGTCTTTCCGACGCCGGATGCACCGACGATCGCCACCCGCTCACCCTGGGAAAAAGTGAGATCGATTCCCTTCAGAACCTCCATCTGTTTGGCTCCATTCCCATACGATCTTAAAGAGCTGCTGACTCTTATCAACTCCTTCACACCATCACCTCCTCTCGCCTTCTCCACCGCATTCTTTGAAAGAAGCTCCTTCATCCGGGCCAGGCGTTTCAGGGAAATCTCTTTCAGAACGCCAGGCGAAGGGAAGGAAACCGGTGAAGAAAGAAGTCAAGGTCCTCTTTGGTCAATTCGAGGAGTTCCGTGGGCTGCGTTGTCTTCGCATGGGCCATTCGGGGTCTGATTGAAGAGGGGGCCGACCTCTCCGAAGAAGTTTCCGCTCCCCACAGCGAGCGAAGGTGATCTTTTTCCCATGACGGTCCTGAGTGAATATCTCCACCTCTCCGCTTTTGACGAGATAGAGAGAGGTCGGAGGGTCTCCCTGGTGAAAGAGAAAGGTCTCCTGCAGAAACTTTTTGGGGACGAAAACGTTTAAAGACCTCTTCTCGCTCCTTGGGAGATAAGGGAGAGAATAAAGGAGAAAGGACAAAGAAGGTATCGAGCACCCTCTGACGAAACAGCTTATTGAGCACTTCCTTCACCCGGGGATAGGCCTTGATGATCTCGTTGAGTTCGTTTTTGGAGATCTCCAGGATTTCACACTCGGTAAGAGCTCTTGACCGTGGCATGCCTTTTTTGATCGGTAAAGAAACCAAACTCCCCGAGGAAGTCCCCTTCTTTGAGATTCCGGATCCAGACCTCCTTATCCTTGGGCGTTTTCTTTCTAACCTCGGCTTCTCCCCGGATGATGATCATCAGGGAATCCCCTGGTCTCCTTCCCGGCAGATGAAATCTTCCTTTCGAAAAGGTCTTGACCTGGACCCTCGAGCAGGGATTGAAGTTCCTTCTCCTTCAGATCAGAGAAGAGGGGGATGGAAGGTAAAAGGGCCGAAGGGGTTTGGTTTCCCGGGTTCTCTCCTGGTAGAGTTGGGCCAATCGGTCGTTGATCTCCCGGGCCGATGGATCGATTCTCAAGATCATTTTGTTGAGGGATATGGCTTGGAGGAGGAACCCATCCTTTGCATAGGCTTCCGCCACCTCTCCATATACCAATACCGCATCCTTCTTTTGGCCCAAGCGCTCCATCAATTCTCCGATCTTCACTCGGGACCGGAGGTCCCCGGTCTCCTGGGCGCAATGTTTCTGGTAATGCTCCAAAGCCTTTTTCCAGTCCCCCTTGGCCAGTGCCCTCTGGGCTTCTTCTTTACAGGAGCGTCTCTCCTTATTCATATCGCAATGCCTCTGCCGGGTCGAGTTTCGATGCTCTCCATGAAGGATAAAGAGTTGCCAGAAGGCTGATGAGGATTGCGGTTGCGGTGATGATCCAGACGTCGAGAGGATTGACCTGAGAGGGCAGCTTATCGATGTAATAGACATCGCTCGCCAGAATCTTAAATCCAAAAAGATTCTCTACAAAACCCGTAATCTTCTCGAGATTAAAGGCGGCCAGAAGCCCTAAGGTGGCACCCAGCGTGGTTCCCACAACACCGATCACCAGCCCTTCAATCATGAAGATCTTTAGGATTCCTTTGGAGGAAGCACCCATCGATTTGAGGATGGCAATATCCTTGCTCTTCTCCATGACCACCATGATGAGGGTTGAAATGATATTGAATGCCGCCACCAGGACAATCAGGACAAGGATAATAAACATGGCGATCTTCTCGAGCCGCAGGGCCGAGAAGAGATTTCGGTTCATCTCCATCCAGTCTTTGGTCCAGAAGGGGTAGCCAAGTTTGCGTCGGATCTCCCTCCCGATCTCCCTCACCTGATAGATATCGTCGATTTTGACTTCGATTCCGGTGACCTGATCTCCCATACCAAAGAATCTCTGTGCGCTCTCGATGGAGACGTAAGCCATGGTATTGTCGTATTCGTACATTCCAGAATGGAAGATCCCGACCACTCGAAAGCGTTTCATCTTAGGCATCATTCCCATGGGCGTCATCGTCCCTAAAGGAGAGATCACCTGGAGATTCTCTCCCGAAACGATGGAGAGGTGTTTGGCAAGCTCTGCTCCAAGGATGATTCCTGGAAGCTCTCCGCTTTGAGTTTCCTTCAAATCCTGAAGCCTACCCGCCTTTAAATTATTGGCCAATTCTGTCACCTTTCCTTCTCGATCGGGATCGATCCCTTTCAAAACCACGCCCGACACATTTGAACCGGAGGAAAGCATGACCTGGCTAAAGATGAAAGGAGCAGCCGAGAAGACCCCCTTCATTTCTCCGACCTTTTGAATCACTTCCTGGTAATGATCCATGCCCTCCTGGCCGGCTTTTAAGACGACGAGATGGGCCTGGGTGCCTAAGATCTTCTCCTTGAGAGTCTTTTCGAAGCCGCTCATCACCGAGAGGACAACGATCAGGGCCATCACGCCCACCATGACCCCGACAATGGAGATGACGGTGATGATGGAAATAAAGGACTGCTTTCGTTTCGCCTTGAGATATCTGAAACCAATAAACCACTCATATCTCATTGGATGTTATTTCTCCATTCGAAGCAGGGGGAAGAAGATGACATCCCGGATGGAAGGCGCATCAGAGAGGATCATGATCCAACGGTCAATTCCGATTCCCTCGCCGGCCGTCGGGGGCATTCCAATTTCAAGGGCACGAAGAAAATCTTCGTCCAGGCGGAGGTAGAGGTCAGCCTCCTCAAACTTCTCTTTGATCTGCCGGAGAAAGCGTTCCCTCTGATCGAGAGGATCGTTTAATTCGGAAAAACCATTCGCAATCTCACGACCTGCGATGAAGAGCTCAAACCGGTCCACCACCTCGGGGTCCTCCTCATTCCGCCGTGAGAGGGGAGAAATCGCTGTCGGATAGTGAGTAATGAAAGTGGGTTGAAGGAGATCGGGCTCCACCTTTTCTTCGAAGAGGTCTCCCAAAACCCTTCCATGGGATGTCCCCTTTTCCAGTTCGAGGCCGAGTTCCCTGGCGACTTCTTCGGCCCTCTTTGGATCTCTTAAAATCGTTGGGTCGAGTCTTCCAACTTCGATCAGGGAGTCTTTGAAACGGATTCTTCTCCAGGGAGGCGTGAAATCGATCTCTCTTCCACCATAAGTCAACTTGAGCCCTCCATGAAACTGTTGAACCATGGAGCAGAAGAGTGCTTCGGTCATGGCCATCAAATCTTCATAGGTAGCATAGCTCTGGTAGAATTCGAGCATGGTGAATTCAGGATTGTGCTGCGTTGAGATGCCTTCATTGCGGAAATTCCGGTTGATCTCAAAGACCCTCTCGAGCCCCCCGATCACGAGTCGTTTCAGGTAGAGCTCAGGCGCTACCCTCATAAAGAGTTCCATGTCGAGTGCGTTATGATGAGTCTTAAAGGGCTTCGCCGTGGCTCCTCCAGGAATGGGATGCATCATGGGGGTTTCCACTTCAAGAAAGTCCCGGCTGATAAAGAATTCCCGGATCATCTGGATGGCTTGGACACGGATGCGGAAGATCTCCTTCACCCTCGGATTGGCGATCAAGTCTAAGTAACGCTGACGGTAACGGATCTCCACATCCGTCAGCCCGTGCCACTTCTCCGGAAGGGGCCGTAGCGATTTCACCAGAAGCTGGAGAGCCTGAACCTGGATGGTGAGTTCACGGGTCTTGGTCCGGAAGATCTTTCCTTCCACCCGGATAAAGTCTCCGATGTCGAGTTTTTTAAAGAGTTGAAAGGCAGAGTCCCCGACCAGATCCTTTCGAACATAGGCCTGAATCTTTCCCTTTCGGTCCTGAATCTGAACGAAGCTTGCTTTCCCAAAATCCCGGACGGCAACGATCCTGCCAGCCAAAGAAAAGATTTTATCTATTGCATGGAGCCCTTCATCCGACAGCGGGCCGCAGGTATCCAGAATATCTTTAGAGGTGTCCTTTACTTTATAGTGGTTTGGGTAAGGATTGATTCCCTCGTTTCTTAATGCCTCTAATTTCCGGACCCTCTGCTGGACCAGTTCACTTATCTCTTCCATTTCCATTCACCCAAGTATGGGGCTTTTTCAGAAAAAGAATGTAAGATTAAGGGGTTAACTCATTAGAAATCGAGCATTTTAAAGTAACCCATTTTACCGTCTCCGTCAAGGAAAAGGGTGGTTTCACAGGGAATGCCTTTGCTAAGGTCGGAGATCGTCTTCCCAGGGTCGGGGTGGTGTCTCCGGAGAAAACTTGAACCTGCCTGCCCTGCCTGCGGTAGGCAGGCGGTAGGCAGGGCGGCACCTTTGAAGGATGAGCAGAAGGGCGGAACCCTTAAAATGGTTCCTTATAGCACTACCTGCCAATAAACCTCCCTCTAAATGATCCGTTCACTTTTGACTTGGGGGTTACGTTTCAAAAAAGGCGGTGAGAAGGGTATGGTCAGGATTCCTGGTTGGTCAATAGGTTATGATATTTCCAAAAGATGTTATGTTAAGAGACATGTTTCTCAATCATTCCCGTGAGGTCATAGGGTTGGGCTTGAATAATTTTAGCCATCACCCAATCTCCTGGTTTGGCTTCTCCCTTAAGAAAGACACAGCCATCGATTTCAGGGGCCTGGGTATTGAGCCTTCCCTTAAAGGTCCCTTTGGGGTCTTCTCCTTCGACCAGGACTTCCACGCTCTTGCCGATCATTCCTTTATGCTTTTTAGATGAAATTTTCATTTGGTGCTCCATCAGGATTCCAAGGCGCTCCTCTTTCACCTCCTCCGGGACCTGGTTCGGAAGTCGGGAAGCGGGTGTTCCCTCCTCCCGTGAATACTTAAAAGCTCCGAGGTGATCAAACCGGGTCTCCTCTACAAATTCGAGAAGGGAGTTAAACTGGATTTCTCCTTCTCCTGGAAACCCGACAATCAGGGAGGACCTGAGACTGATCTTCGGGATGAAGGATCTGATCTTCTGGATGAGGCTTCGGATCTCCTGGCCCTTCGATTTTCGTCCCATCCGTCTGAGGATTCCATCGTCGATATGCTGGATCGGGATGTCGAGATAGGGGCAGATCTTTTCCTCCTGAGCGATGGTTTCAAGGAGTCGCTCTGTAAAATGGGAAGGTCTGGGAAAGGCATAGAGGGTTCGAATCCAACGGAGCCCATTGACCTCTACCAACTCCTTTAGGAGTTTTTCCAGGTTCGTTCCATCCTGAAGATCTTCTCCGTAGGCTGTGGTATCCTGGGCAACCAGGATGATCTCCTGAACTCCCTGGTCTGCAAGTCTTTTCGCTTCCTTGCATATGGAGAGAAGGCTTCTGCTTTGGTAGGGTCCCCTGATTTTTTGCACGGTGCAGAAGGTACAGGATTTCGAACAACCCTCTGCAATTTTGAGATAGGCTGTGAAGGATGGGGTGAAGAGGACCCGGGGTGTCTTTTCATCATAAAGAAAGGTCGCCAGATTGAGATGACTCTTTTTCTTCGATTTCTGAGTCAGGATTTCGGGAAGTTTTTGAAATGCTCCTGTTCCCACGAAGAGGTCCACTTCGGGAAGTTCTTTTTCCAGAGTTTTACCATAACGTTGAGGAAGGCATCCTGAGACGATAAGGCGCTTGCAGCGTCCCTCTTTTTTGTAACGGCTCAGTTGAAGAATCGTATCAATCGCCTCTTGTGTAGCATCTTGTATAAAAGAACACGTGTTGACAATCAGAATTTCAGCCTTTGAAGGATCCCGGGTGAGAAAATAACCTTCCCTGGAAAGGAGACCAAGCATCACCTCCGAATCGACCAGATTTTTCGGGCATCCGAGACTCACCAAATAAAAAGTTTGTTTCATTCGAATATTATATCCAAAACCGGGATCATTTTCCAACTGGTAAAAAGGAGAGTAAAAACATGATACCTATCCCCCGAACTCAGGTCCTAAATCCATCTCAAAATTGCCCATTTGCCTCCCTTCCTGATGAGCACCCGGAGCGTCGATACGGGTTTGTCGGGGCATTGAGTGAGGATAGCAAGGGGTCCTAGCTCGTGAATTTGTATTTTTATGGGCGTCCCCATTTTCTACAGTGGGAGACTTGATGTAAAGGGTTGCAAGTAGTTGGGTAGAGAAGTAGACCATGGGCCCCTCATTATCCTATAATTACTCGTTTATAGATGTCCAATATCTTTATTGAAATAACAATAAGGACCACTTCCTGGACTCGATACTTGGCAAAGCTTCAAAAAAAACGAATATTTATGTTGGAAATTTGATTGGATTTTGATACTATTTTAAACAAACGTCTCTAAAGGAGAAAGAACGTGATAAAAAGATTAGGAGTAAAAAATTATAAGAGTCTGAAGGACCTGGATATTGAATTGGGGAAGAGGAATCTATTGGTGGGTCCCAACATGTCGGGTAAAACCAATTTTATCGACTGCCTCAAGTTCCTGACCGATATGTGTATTTCAGGTATAAAACAAGCTTTTTAAACCGAGGGGGATTCCCTGAAGTGGCTTGGAAAGGTGGAGACGGAGACGCAATTTTCTTCCGACTAACCATCGACCAAGAATTGGATCAAAACGCACCGCCAAAAATATTTGAATATGAAATCTCCATTGTCGGAAGCCAAAGCGGTCTGTTATCAATTGAAAGAGAACATTTGATAGTTAAAAGAGAAGGTCGGACTTCAACCTTGATTAATCTCAAAAATGGTAGAGGTGAGATCACGCATGAAGATGGAGGAATAGCGTTTACCTTTGAAGATCCTACTCGATCAGCCCTAGAATTTTCCGTCCCGGATGGGAAGGGATGGAACTTAAATCTTTGATTTCTTGGTGGCGATATTATAATTTAGTTCCCGGTGTTTTTAAACAGGCAAATGCTACTGTTTCCCAACAATACCTTACAGAAAATGGTAATAATTTTTCAAGCTGGTTTATGACCTTGCAAACTACTTATCCACGTGAATTTAACCTGATAAAACAGGCAGCAAAAGATGGTTTGCCCGGATTAGAGGAAATCTTAACCCCACCTACGCAATTTGCTACGACATACATGATCACTCAAGAGAAACATCTCAAAACACCTATTAATATTTGGCAAATGTCAGATGGAGAGCTCGTTTTCCTGGCATGGCTGTCATTGATTTTCGCGCCGCCCTCTTTCGGTGCACCATTATTTTGTGTGGAAGAATTGGAGAGTCATCTGCATCCACGGTTGTTAGAAATTTTGGTTTAAGTGGTGAATCAGAGGGAAAAAGCGTAGAAGTTTAAACCTGCCCAAACGATAGTAACTACACACTCACCTTATCTGGTTGATAAGGTTAAGATAGAAGATCTCCTTATTTTTGAAAAAATTGATGGAGAACAAAGTGCATAAGACCTTCTTCGAAAACACATCTGAAAGACCTTTTGGCACGCAAAGAAGTTGGACTTGGAGAGCTATGGTTTTCAGGAGCACTTGAGGGATAATTTATGACTGCCTATGGCATTGTGGTAGAAGGCAATTACGATGAAACGGTGCTTGGAGAATTGATTAAAAAAATCCTTGGAAGGGAGATGACGTAATCCCACGCAGGTGGGGTAATAAAGACCATTTGATCAAGTATTTTCATTATACCTTGAGACATTTCGTTACGGAAACGAAGGATCGAGTGTTGATAAGGCGATCGTAATCCGTGATGCACATGGGAAAGATCCAGCAGAACTGAAAGAGAGAATGAAGAATAAGATTTCGGACCGAAAAAAATACCCGTTTGAAGTCAAATTCATCGTCATTGTTCAAGAACTTGAAAGTTGGCTTCTTGTCAGATGGGAGAAGCAATTTCTAAGGTTACAACATCTCGGTCAGGAAAGCCCGCAGTAGCAGGTAAATAAGCCGTATAGAGGAAATTAACTGACGCAAAGGAGGTGTTAGGGAAAGTTCTTTCAGATGCTAATGTGGCTTATACACCTCCGGTAGCGCAGGAAATCGCAAGAGAATCAGATTTAGATAGAATAAAATATCGTTGCCCAAGCTTCGGAGAATTTTGTCAGGCGGTTATTGACTGCTAGAATATTTCTCTTCGGTCGCATAAAAATTGGAGAAAGAAAGGACCGGCATGGGACCATGGCCTAATGTAACAAAATCACATGGAATAGCTGAAGCTAGAATTTTGTCTTTCGATCATCTTATTACTGAGGTTTTCTCATCTTCTCTACTGGATAGAGAAAACTATATATTTAGAGGTCACAGGAAAAGTGACTGGTTACTGAGCCCACTATCGACAGGTTCATTGATAAAGAAGAAAGAACCAATATTCTAAAAAGACATATAGACAATTTCAGGAAATCTTTTATTGGACGAGATAAATCCCCCAAAGTTAAATGACGATAAGTGTTGGGCTCTGGGTCAACACTCGGATTATACACTCCTCTATTAGACTGGACTTATTCACCATATGTAGCCATATTCTTTGCGTTTGCCAAAGAAGGTAAGGATGGCGATAAGACTGAAGACAGGGTCCTATTCGCATTAAACAAGAGAGTGCAAGACAAATGTTCTCACCTTAATCAACTTCAAAGACTTGAATTTTATGAACCAGTGCTTGATGAACATCAAAGAATGATTATTCAGTCTGGATTGTTCACGATCTCAAGGTCAAGTTTGGATATCAGCAATGGATAAAAACCTATTTCCCGAAGAATCAAAAGACATTCATTTTGATAAAACTCCATTTTAATAATGATCTCAGATTGAATATTCTTAAACAATTAAATTGGATGAATATAAATTACTTGACTCTATTTCCTGATTTAATGGGTTCCTCCAATCATGCTAATCTCCAATTTGAAATAACTGGGTACCGGTCTTTCCAGTCAGATAGAAAGTTGTTCTGCCAGAACCACCAAGGATCGAGTACTTTTTAATAAGAGGGTGTTGGATAACCGAAATAGGACAGCCTACTTGAAGTTATTTGTAATAAAACTTTTCAGCGAAATGCTTTTCCGACTAAAGGCGTCTTAAAAACATTTTGTCAATATCGCATATCTACAGGTCCTAGATTTGGTGTAAGCCAGTTGAATCTTTCTAAAATGAACTTGGTAATTTCAAGAGCATGGTCAATAAGACCCGCCTTCCAATCAGCGAGATCTTGTTTTCTCGAATGTTATTGATGGCATCATTGAGGTATACTTCATTGCAAGTGGCCTCTTGTCAGATACAAGCGTACGTCCATGGGTTCCATTTACTCGAAACCCTACTCTCATCTCTTCACTCGCATCTAACAGATTTTCAAAGAGGATAATCATAGTATGTAAACCCTCTGCTGCATAAAAAGCCTGCTCTCTAAATTCCATCACAGAATGTCTGAAATCTTGCCATCAAGAGACTCCTCCCACATCAAACGACGCTGGTAAAAAAGCCCACTTTGTCGAAATTGCCAATAATCTGCTTGATCTTGGTCTGCAAAATCTTTATATCGTACCTTGCCTTCAATTCCTCCTTCAATTGCATATGGTCTGTTCTTCTCCCTATTTCCATAAAAAAGAAATGGGATACCTCTAAAATCAACATCCGAACTTCGTGCAGTTGTATGAAGCTGTGCTAGTTCAAATCGGTCCTGAACATATTTTGAAGGATAACACCAGAACTCACGATGACCATCGTATTTACTCTTATCGTCATCCTTGCTATAAAAAGTACTAAGAATACCAGATTTCACAGCTTCTGATAATTCGATCTCGTATTCTTCCCCAACGGTACTGCTCCTCCAACTTTTCTGTAGAATTTGTAAGAACGGCACGAATTGATTCTAGCAGTTCGTCTTGTTTATTCCTTACTGCCCTCTCAATTACTTTCCTAAAATCGGCTGATGACTGGACCAGCGCAGATTCATTATTGTTAGTGCGAACGTATAATCCAGAGGGTTTGAGTACACCGGGAAATTCTTTTTGACAAAGGTGAGGAGTCTCCATAAATCCAGGAACTTCTATGACTACAAAAGTGTGTTCATTGACCTGCTCCTTGACCACAATGCAATTGATAGGAGGGTCTACATAATTTTGAAGGAAACGGTTTATGCGGGATGTCTCGAAGGACCGGAGCTCTTCAACGGAAAGGCCGATAAATTGGAATTTACCATCTTTCTCGGCAACGCCAATAACAATATAACCTCCTCCAGAATTGCTTAGCGCAAGGATATCTTTAACAATTTCACAACAGGCTTTTTTGTCGCCTTCTTCCCACTTTGAAGGGCCTTTATCATCAATCGTCTTAGATTCATAACCACGCATGATAATCTGCTTTAAATCTTCCATCTGTTCTCCTACTTTGCTCAATGATCATTCAGATTTCTTCCTATGGTCGTACTCCTGAATCAAGGAAAATATAATTTTTCACTGTTTGCTGTTCATCGTCCCCGTTTGATAGTTGCCACCACCTATAGCCTATTGAATTTCCTTCTTTGCACTCAACTAGTCAACTTACGGGCTTTCATAGAGGTGTCTTTTATTCTGAAGACTGTTGCTCGCCTTCTTTATATCTAATGACTTTCCCTTTAATGTTGATAACTTTATAAGACCCTACATTTGTTACTGTGTCGAAGCGGTTCGTAAATACGTCCAACTGGTATCCTGATGACGAAGATGTTCGATGTCCTGTTCCAATCTCAATATCTATCACCCCCAATCTGTCGTATTTTTGCTTCCAGCAGGGGCCTAAGATTATAATCGTGAACAACAAAGCCCGTGATTTCCCCGATTATTTCATAGGTTTTTTGTGGTTTGTCCTCAAAGTATAGGTCTATCGGGTAACCTTTGGGTTGAGGCGGAAAATTAGACTTAATATAATTAATGAAATCCAATTGCCTTCTTGCATTTTTTTCCGTAGTAGCGCATCCGATTATCATAAATAAAAGGATTAAGATGATAATTTTAGGTTTTCTCATGACCACTCTCCTTTCAATTAAGGGTTGGAGGAGCCTCCAATGATGGTTTGAAGGCATTAGAGCTCTGAAAAAAATCAGGACCACATTTGGATAGATGCTCCTGGGATTCTTCAATGCATGTCTTTAATTTGTCTCTGTTCATTAGAGTAAAAAGGGAACATTCTCCCATCAGCGGATTCATCCCAGGAATGAATTCCAGATGACCAGATCTTTTGTTCGGATTTAACTCCGATTCCAGGTACATGAACGAAGGTATTTTTAAGCATGATTATCTCTCCTTGTATGATATGAAGTTAAGATAGCTCGTTACCTAATCCTTATTTTCTCTTCAACGTATTTTTTACAACCCTTGAATAAAGGCTTAAGGGCAATATCAATATCGGGCAATTCGGTTCTATTTTGTTGTTCCGCATCCAACCCTAAATGCTCATTCATTAATTCCAAAATCCTAGTGTGCTGTTACAATAACGGCTTTACAATGAGCAAGCTTTTCCAAGATGGCGTCAACCTTTTTCGTCCAAACGAATGGTTTTGGATTTGTGTTGTTCACTCGGATAAACTCTTCAATGGCAGACAAGGGCGACGAAGGGCCAATCAAGAATTAGCTTAATTACTTCCTTAGCATCCATGGTATAATTCTCCAATAAATTGTGCCTATAATTAGGCTTTCATTCGAAGGACTTCTTTTCTATTACGGCAAATATCACATAAGCATGTGGGATCATGGAATCCAAGCATTAATATGAGTTTGTCCCACAAAAGTATTGCCCAAAGATGGAAATTGTTTGCTTCTAATACCACAATATACTTATAATCAAAAACGCCTGGGTACTGACCTCTCGATGGAGTGTTTCGAACGATATCAAATTCTGGTGGTGGTTGTTCTCCTACAGAAACGAATTTGTAATAGGTTACTAAAGTGTTTTTGGTAGAATTTTCTTGTGCTCTTTAAAAAACAGTCCCCGAATTATTTTCAAAACCACCCGCCATATGCGTTCAGCATCGAATCTTTTTACTACCTTTCTATTCGGAAGATAAAGTCCAGAAGGTCTTTGCTCAAATTCTCTTAATATCATCCGACTTATTCTTACGCCCTGCGGTCTTTTATATTGTTGAGTTATATCGTTCCACAGAGCATTTCCAGAGTAAGATTCTATTGCTAGAGGGGCAATCGAGTGGACGAAATAATTTTCGTCTTCCTGATACGATTTGTTACAAGAAATGTGAACAGGAAGTGTAAATAAGTTTGGATTATGCTTTTTTCTAATTCCTCTGGAATAAAATTGCTTCGGGGGGACATGATCCCGACCGATCTTATCTTCAATGTTTCGACCACATAAGTAACAGGTTTCGTGTTTGCCATTTTTTCTTATCATGAAATTAGATCCGATTGCTTCTCAAAAAATATAAATCACTTTCTGCCTATGACCCCATCCACGAATTACTGTCTCTTCCAATCGCTTTCCTATACTGGCAGTAGTCTATCAAACTGGAGGAGAAAATCAAGAGGAAAGAATATCCTTCCCGAAAACTTCTTTTCAATCGCTCGCCCTATTTCCTGCTGAACACCTACGAAGACTGGAATCCGAGAATGATAAGTTAACAGAATATCAAACTTTTCTTGACTGAACTTGAAAAACGAACACCTGTTTGTTTTATGACTCTACAGGAGGTGTTAACAGGTGTTCAAAGGTGTTCAAATGCAAAATGAACACCTCGGATAAGCGATAATTAATCGATAAAGTTAAGGAATACAGAATGGGAGTAGTAGCTGTTCATGTGTTCAGGCCAATTTGAAGGGGAAGAAAAAAATAGAGATGAGGCAAGGGGTCGACCCTTTTGTGGCAGAATGGGGACGTACTTAAATTATTTAAGAAACTTGGAAGACTCCTCCCCTCCCCCTTCGTTAGTCTGGCATCCCATCGTCAATCATGGGAAGGGTTTGTGCCGCCCCTGACAAGAAAGGCTTGATGCCTTTGGACCTCTATCCCGATAAAGTGATTGGGTTGTTTTATTTATAGACATCTCCGCGTGGTCCAATGGACTGGATAAAGACCTTTTTTGATTCGATATCGACGCTGTAAATGACCCTCGTCCCGCCCATCTGATAACGGTAACTCCCTTCCAGCGTCCCTTTCAAACGTTTGATATTTGGACCGAAGAAGGGAGATAATTCCAGGTGTCTGAAGCAGTTATCAAGTAATCGGGTTGCCTTAGGAGCGGCTTTAAGATAGATTTTCTCCGCTTCGCGTGAAAGATATACCTCAAACATTCTTCTTTATTTCTTTCCAAGGCTTTACTCTTCCCGCTGCAATATCTGCTCTTCCCCCTTTTTGTATGCTTGCCATTATCTCATTATCTCTAAGGATCTCTCTTGTCGCCTCCCAGCACTCTTTTTCTTCCAAGAACTCCAAGAAGGAAACAGCCGCTTTTGCTTTATCCTCAGATAAATAGTTTAATATCCTTTTTGCTTTGGTCTTTGCGTTTTCTGCCCTCACAATTCTTTCCTCCTTCTCTGAACCTTTGTGCCTGATCCCGAGGGGCTGATGTCAAGAAAACGACCGATGATATTCACTCCACACAAATCTATATGGATGGTTTTGTTTGTAATGTCAACACTCTTTGACAGGGCCCCATCTTCAACCTCTGGGAGAGGGCGCAACCAGGGTCACGCATTCAGATTCCTACCCAAAGACCTGAGGGAAAGCAAAGGGGTTAGCCCTTGACACGGGACAAATTCTTGGGATGACTGGAAGTGGAAGAATCAGTCGGAAGATGGTGGATTGATGTGCCGCGGCAAGCCAGGCTCGATGCCCCTGGGCCTCTACCCCGATAAAGTGATGGGTTGTTTTATTCAGATAAACAGTGCAAAATTGATTAAAATATCAGATCGTTTTGAATAAAGGGACTAAAATGGGTTTGATTCAGAAGCAGTATGATGATCTAAGAAAAAGAATCAAGAAGTCAGAGATCGAAAATCAGGCGCGCGCCTTTAAAGAAACAAGAAACCGGCAGAGGCAAAACCTTTCTGCCCTCGGTGATCTTGAGAAGATGAAAAAAGAGGTGAAACGGATTCGATCGGAGTCTGTGGGAAACTGGGATCTTTTTGAAGAGGCCGTCTCCCCATCTGGAAAAGAACCTGTTTAGAGTCCTTCAGGCGAAGGACGAGGAAGAGGCTTGCAAGATCGTTCTCAAGGAGATGGGTGAGGAGCGGCTGGTTGTAAAATCAAAGTCAAATATCTCGAAGGAGATCCGACTCACCCCCTTTCTCACGCAACACGGCATCGAAGTGATTGAAACCGATATTGGGGACCGGATCGGTCAGATCGCAGGTCATCGGGCGTCCCACTACACGGGACCCATCGTCCACCTTAGCCGCTATGAAATTTCTGAGATCCTCTCCAAGCATTTAGGAAGAGAGGTCCCCCCTGTTCCAGAAGAAGAGATGCAGGCGGTGAGGGCTGATATTGAAACGCATCTCCAGAAGGCAAAAGTCGGTATTACTGGGGCCAACGCCATCACCGCAAAGGAGGGGGCGGTTCTCATTCTCCACAATGAGGGCAATGTCACCCGGGTTCGAACGAGATCAAAACATATTATCCTGACCTCCATCGATAAGATCTACCCCAGTATTGAAGATGGCCTCCTTATGTTGAGGGCAGAGACCTTCCTGGCAACGGGTGCCCTCTTTCCATCGTTCATCGATATCGTTGCAGGAAAATCGAAATCGGCTGATATCGAAAAGACCCCCTTTTATGGAATGCATGACCCTCTCTCCGTCACCCTTGTCCTTCTGGATAATGGAAGGAGAAAGATCATGGAGGAGCACAAGGACTTTTCTGATCTTCTCCACTGTATCGGGTGCGGCAATTGTCTCGTGAATTGTCCCACCTACAGTGCCGTAGGGAATGTCTTTGGCGACGATGGGATGCTGGGTGGCAGGGGAGTTGCCCTCGCTGCCCTTCAGAGAGGAGCGAAAGAAGGAATCAAAGATGGTCTCTTTCTCTGCACCACTTGTGGCCTCTGCGGCCAGGCCTGTCCCGTGGAGATCGATGCAGGGAAAAGACTGAAGGATCTAAGAAAATCGAGCCTGGCCTCCCCCGAGATCTCATCGGAACTCGATGAGATCACTCTTTTACAAAACACGATCGATAAACATGGGACACCCTATGGGCAAATAGAAAGGGCTGAATTTCCGGTTCCCCAGAATCGATCTTCGACCGTCCTTTATATTGGCTGCGTTGGACGAAGGACAGAGGTTGAAACTGCTGGAAATGCGATCAAGCTCCTTCAACGGATGGATACCGATTTCACCCTCATCGATGAGGTCTGTTGTGAGGCTGTGAAAGACGATATTGGTTCTAGTCCTAACCCGGAGAAACTCCAAAAAACATCGTGAAGATAAAGGAGGCTGGAGGCCAGGAGGTTCTCTTTCTTTGTCCCACCTGTCTTAAGACCTTTCTGGAATATGACCGGGAGCATCCCACCGGCCTCGCCTTCAGAATGTCCTCTCCTATCTCAATCAGCATTTTGCCTTCACCTCTCTGGAGGGCGAGTCCGTTAACGCTCACCTATCACGATCCCTGCCATCTCGGACGAGGGCTTGAATCCTTTGATGGGGCAAGAGGACTACTTAAAGGCATTGGGAGGAACGTCGTCGAGATGGAACATCACCACAAGGATTCCCTCTGCTGTGGCGCCGGTGGGGGAATCCGAGGATTTTACCCAAAGTTTTCACGAGACATCGCCCGAAGAAGGGTGAAGGAGGCAGAGGAGGTGAAGGCGGACTTCTCTTGACCGATTGCCTCTCCTGCAGGCATAACCTGAAGCAAGGAGTTCCCTTTGAAGGAAAGCTCCAGGTCATGACGACACCGGAATATCTCCTGAATGGAATCGAGACCGGGAAGATACAATTTGCGGAGAGAAAAGCAAAGTAGTGTAACCCTTAACCGCCTTTTTCTAAAGGAGAGAATCATTTCCCTTGAAATTAGATAGGGTTTAAGATATCCTATCCATCAAAGGAGGTGATCCTATGCCGATCTCAGCTTATGTTTTTATTGAGTGCACGGCAGGGGCAGCCAAGGATGTGGCTCGGGAGATCTCCAAGATCCAGGGAGTCAAAAAATCGAATTCGACGACAGGCCCCTATGATGTGATTGCCTTAGTCGAGGCCCCGGACATCAATATCCTTGGCGACTACATCATCACCAAAATTCAGGGGCTTCCCGGCGTATTGAGGACCCAGACGAACGTGATTGTGGACTGAGGGCACAAAATTTAGGACTGAGGACTAAGGTCTGAGGACTGAGCGAGTCCCTTCGAGATCCCTTACGATTAAGAAGGTCCCGAGATTATTCGATCATCATTAATAAATGACCGAAAGGAGTTGAGGCGATGGGAAGCGTGGTTAAGAAACGGCGCAAGAAGATGGCCAAGCACAAACACAAAAAGCAGCTGGACCGGGATCGTCATAAGAAAAAGAAATAACCTTTTCTCATGCGCCGAAGCTGGATCAATATCCTTCTATTCATTTTAACAGTAGCCTCCACATGGGTTACCGGTGGACCAAGTTACTCTATCACGATCATGCTCATCCTTCTGGGACATGAATTAGGTCACTACTTCATGTCCCGGAGGCATGGGATAAAAGCAACCTTACCCTATTTCCTGCCCTTTCCACTCTCTCCCTTTGGGACTTTTGGTGCGGTCATCCGGATGGAGAGCACCGTTCCTCCAGAAAGGCCCTCTTTGACACGGGTGCAGCAGGACCTTTGACAAGCCTTTGCCTCAGTATCCCCGCTATTCTGATCGGATTGAAATTTTCAGAGGTGGTTCCTACCTCTCAGCTCAAGGAAGGCACTCTCAGGCTGGCCGATCCTTTACTGTTTTCATTGCTTCAACGAATCGTCATCGGTGAGGTTCCAGACACTTCCGACATCATTCTTCATCCAATTGGGTATGCAGGATGGGTGGGCCTCTTTGTTACTGCCCTGAACCTTCTTCCGATCGGACAGCTCGATGGAGGTCATATCGCCTATGCACTTTTTGGTAGAAGGAGCCGGATTATCTTCCTTATCGCCATCGCAGTCATGGCCTTTATTACCGTCTTTTACAATCCCGGATGGCTTTTTCTCCTCGTCCTTTTCATTATTTTTGGGTTCAGGCATCCAGCTCCTTTGGATGATTTCACACCCCTCGACGGAAAAAGGAAGTTGATTGGTGCCCTTGCATTTCTCGCCTTTTTTGTCTCCTTTACACCTGCTCCCTTTCCCGACTTCGTCAAAGAGCTCAGGGAAACCCTCCACTGGTTCTAAATGAGTGAAACAAAACCCAGCGTCCCCCATCTCTATCCATCTTCAGGAAAGATTTTGCCGGGGTTTAAAATATTCTTCGGGTCAAATAGGGTCTTAATCCCTTTCTGAAGGCGGATTGATTCTTCCGAAAGTTCCATTCTGATAAAGGGTTTTTTAGTGATCCCGACCCCATGCTCCCCGGAAAGAGATCCTCCCTTTTCGATTGCTAATTCAAAGACTTCCCTAATGGCTTGATCCATTAGGTCTCTTTTCTCTTCCGTATTCTCGTTCGCCGTAAGATTGACATGGATATTGCCATCACCTGCGTGCCCAAAACAGTAAATCTCCAGGCCGTATTTGGCTTCGATCACTCCACACTGTATGACAAATGTCGTAATGGAATCAATGGGAACTACAATGTCCTCAGCCGCATAGAGAACTTTTGACTCCTCAATCGTTGTTGCGATGGACCTCCGGATATCCCATAGTCGCTGCCTCTTCTTCTCATTTTCTGCCATCAGGACATCGATGGCCTTTTCCATACAGATCTCTCCGATCTTCTCTGATTCTCTCTCTACAGCCTCTCGACTTCCGTCCACTTCGACCAGGAGAAGAGAGGCAGCCTCATCAGGAAGGCGAACCGGTATTCTGTCCCTGATCAGGCGCAGGCAGTTAGGATCCATAAACTCTATGGCGGCGGGAATAAGCCCTCTCCTCAGAATTCCGGCCACCGTGTCTGTGGCGTAACTCAGGTGAGGGAAAATCCCAAGAAGGGTTGCTGTCAATTCCGGTTTAGGTATGAGTCTCAAAATTATTTTGGTAATTATTCCAAGGGTTCCCTCTGAGCCAACAAAGAGATGGGTCAGGTCGTAACCGACGACTCCTTTCTTGGTACGGACTCCAGTGTTGATGATCTTTCCATTTGGAAGCACAACCTCTAGCCCCAGAACATAATCTTTGGTCGTGCCATATTTTAAACACCGGGGACCTCCCGCACTTTCTGCAACATTCCCCCCGAGCGAGGAGGTATCGAGGCTCGCAGGGTCGGGTGGATAAAAAAGCCCCTTCTCCTCAACAGCCTTCTGTAAATCCTGGTTAATGACACCAGGCTCGACCACGGCAAGGAAGTTTCGCTCATCGATCTCGAGGATTCTGTCCATTTTCAACGCGGAAAGGATGATCCCACCTCGAATTGCCAGTGCCCCTCCAGTAATCCCCGACCCAGCACCGCGAGGGACAACAGGAACTCCTGCTTCTTCTGCCATTGCCATCAATTGAGAGACCTGTTCGGTTGTCCGTGGCTCTACGACAAGATCAGGCAGAAATTTCAAGTTAGTTGCATCGAAACAGTAGGCCTCCAGCTTCACCGGATCCTCATAAACACAATTTGACCCAATCGTTTCCTTCAACCTCTCGATGAAAGCCTCAGTGAATCTTCTCATGTTTCCGCAGACGGGGGGAGGAATGGACCCCTGCCCCCCGATTTCCCTATCTTACTTGTTGGTCATGGCGATATTTGCATAGGTGAAGGTATCATAATGAAAACCCTTCACAACGTCCCTCATGGCAAAGGGTTCTTGAACCTGATAGAGATAGACATAAATGGCTTGATCCACCGCCATCTGTTCAACCTCTTTATACATCTTTTCGCTCTCTTGTAATTCGACGGTAGCAGCCTTATTGATCAACTCAAGAGCCCTTTTATCAGGCCAATACGACCCATTCCAGCCGCCAGAGTCTCTGGATGAATTAAGGAGCCATCCCGCTATATCCTCAGGATCAGGTTTCACTGCTGCCCAGGTCATGAGCGACATTCCATACCCTCCTTCTTTCATCTTGGCGAGCTGGGCTGGAAAGGCTATCTTCTGGGCCTTAACTTCCACTCCAATCTTGCTTAAATAGGACTGGATGTATTCGGCGACCTGGTCAAATTGCGGCCTCCTTTCCGTGGCGAAAAGGAGATCGACGGTTATTCCTTTTGCGTATTTCGACTTCGCCAAGTACTCTTTGGCCTTTGCCAAATCAAAGTTAGGAACGTCGGCATTGGGATGGCCCAGAATTCCCGGTGGGATCAGGCCCTTGATACGTTTTACTCTGCCTCCCTCAACGAATTTGATGATCTCATCATAGTTGATGGCACAGGAGATAGCCTTCCTTAAATTCTCGTCGTCAAAGGGCGGCTTTGAGACATCCCAGGTAATATAAGTGAGCCTGGGGACAGGGAAATAGACCACCTTGATTTTAGGGTTCTTCGCCAGCTCATCGAATTGCTCAACCGTCAATTTCTCTACGATATCGACATCTCCTTTTTCCAACATCAACCTTGCTGTGGTTGGATCCTTGACCACCTGCATCAAGATCGTATCGACTTTGGGGGGAGGTCCCCAATAACCCTTAAACTGCTTGAAGACCGCCTTCTGTTCCGGGGTCCATTCGGCCAACTCATATGGCCCTGTTCCGCACGCATGGGTGGTCATCCACTTCTCTGCCAACGGATCATCCGAAGTCATATATTTTTTTACATAAGTTGGGCTGGCAATCCAGTAACAGGAAAGGGTAACATCGAGAGCAAATAACGGGAAGGATTCTTTAAGCCGAATCTTTACGGTGAGATCATCGACCACTTGGATCCCGTCCTCCATTCCTTTTTTCAGATAGTATCCATAAGCGGTCTTCTTCAGCTTCAGCATACGATCAAAATTCAACTTTACAGCCTCCCCATTGAAAGGAGTCCCATCATGGAACTTTACCCCCGGTCTCAATTTAAAGGTCCATTCCTGAAAGTCGGGAGTGTGCTGCCAGGAGAGGGCCAATCTGGGAACGACTTTTCCCTGGTCCGTCGTGGTAAGGCCTTCGTAGACCTGGTTCATTGAGGTGGCTCCCTCTATCTTTCCCTGTGTCCCCGGGTCCATTGTATCTCCCAAGAAAGGTCTTGCAAAGATGAGAGTCTTCGCAAGGCCCTCTTGGGTTGCAAAGAATAAAGAAAGTGTGATAAAAACCGAAAACAGCAATAAGAGCCTTTTTCCCTTCATTGTCCTTACCTCCTTATTTCTTATGATGCCGTCACTTCTAATGCAACTGAACAAATAACTCGTTCACCCCCTTTCTCTTGGTTCGGATTTCCCTCAGACTTGGGTCTGTCAAGTCCCTTATCCCATCCTCCACTGGATAGAATCTGATAACTGCAAGCAAAATAGCCAATCCTGCAAATGCAGTAAATCACCGGCGGTTACAAGCCGGTACCCAGTTTTCAATTCACGCTCACTTGTTTACGTCGAGCAGACTCCTCAAACTCTTTCCCATCATTAATAGAGGAACTTGATCCCCATGGAGGCAAGTTCATCCTTGATCCTCCGATACATGTCAAAGTGTTCTCGAGTTGGAAGGGCCGTAGCGACATCATAACATTCCTGGTATTCCTTGCCCATGGGTGCATTGGCGGCCTTGCTTTCATATTTCGCAAGGAGCCTTAACGCTAATTCATTTGCCTCCTCCCTGGTCATCCCCTGCTTGGCGACCGCATGGCCCACTTCCATCCCGATCCGTGCCTCTAGGGGGGTCGCTCGATTTCGATACTTATTTCGGGCTGAGGCCATCTCCCACAGATCCCAGCTGGTTACGGTGCTGACGAGGGCATGGCAGGCTGTCTCATAGAAGACCATTTCCGTCATAGGACCCGAATTTGAAAATCCATTGGAGGTATAGAGGAGATTGCTATTTCGGGCCATGGCCTGCCCGGCGACGGCAATCGGCCACAAGAGTTCTCGGGTAGTGTTGGAGCCCCAATTCAGATGGAAGGGAAAGTGCTGATTGTAGATGGCCCCGTAGATACAAGCTCCATTGAGACTGTAAGCCACCAGAGCTACCGCCACCCCTTCCGATCCACCGCACCATCCTCCGTAAATTGGACCCGTAAGATTGCCAACATAACATCCGTACTGGTGGCAGTGAACCACGCGGTTGAGCAGGGTATCTGCAGTCTTAAACTCTGTCAGGGTTCCGACAATTCGGGAGTCCGTCACCCGAACGCCCCATTCGTTATTTGATACGGCAATTTGGCCACTGTCATGCTCTGCTGTTCCTACGGCCACAAAGAAGACACCCGGGCGGCCAACCTGTTTTGCGGCCAAGCGAAGATTGTAGATGTGCTGTGTGCAACCGTTTATTTCAAACGGGGATGCAGACCGGATCTTCAAGCCGATGGAATCCTCCAGAATCGGGGCGCAGAACCCATCCAGAAGCGGTTCCTTTAAATAGGCAAGGCACATGGAGTAGTGAAGCTCTTCTGAGCAAGTACAATCCGGACTGAAAAGGCAAAAGGGTGGGTTTGTGTCCTCTACCTTCCGATGTTTCCAGAGGACGGCATCCTTTCCCGCCCCTACCCAGTATTGACCTCTTGTTAGATAGAGTGCTTCCTTTATCTCTTCATCCGAGAGCCTGATGATTCGGTGGGTATCCGTATTATAGAGCCCCACTTCGCGGAAAAGGTCCCAACCAGCCAGCCAGACCCTATCCGCAAGATCATCATCAGTTGGAACAGGATTTTGGGGATCGTACTTAATCCCGTACTTCCTAATAATCTCCTGCAACCTGGGGGTGAATATCTTTGGCAAAAAATCTTCCTCATCACATTGTGGACCATCATTGGAACGTTGTTGAATCTCCCATAAACGATAAGGTTGTGACATGGCTCGACCTCCCTGCACTACTCTCTATATGTTATTAAAAGCGACCTGTTATTCGTAAACCACCCGCGAAGAAGAAAGAACTTTCATCTCCCGAGTAGCTGAGCAAGCTGTTTAGGAGCGGAACCGGCATCGGGGCAGTAGAGGTCTGCCCCAATTTTGTCCGCCCATTCCTGAGTGGCGGGGGCCCCCCCGATGACCACCTTATATTTTCCTCGTAAACCCTTGTCCTTTAGAAGATCGATGATTTCCTTTTGATGGGGCAAAGTGGTGGTCATTAAGGCCGAGGCAGCAATGAGGTCAGCTCTCATGGCCTCAGCCTCCCTGATAAAGGTGAGGGAATCAACATTATATCCAAGGTCTCTAATTTGGAAGCCATTTGCTTCCAGCATCACCTTCACGATATTCTTCCCGATCTCATGGAGGTCGCCCTTGACAGTGCCCAGAACCACCTTTCCCTTTACATATCCTCCTCCGCTTTCTTTCAGTTTGGGACCCAAAACCTCCACAACGGCGGCCATTGCTTCACCGGCCATCATCATCTCAGGAAGAAAGATTTGAAGACAAGAGAATTTTTCTCCAACCCTCTCCATCAACTCTGTGAGGGCCGTTATCGTGTGGAGCGCATCCGCTCCTTCTTCTAAAACCCGCCATGCCAGTGACTCTGCCTCTTTTTTATTCCCCGATTCTACTGCCTTGCAAAGTGCATCCAATGACATGATGTTCTCCTTTAACAAAGTAGATTTTTGAGACAAATTACGTTCTTTGACGATGGTGCCCGTGGGATTGCTGGGGCTGCAGATGAAAACCGGTTTGGTTCTCGGATCCACGGGGTCCAGCATGGTTCGAGGCCATGGACAGCGGTTCTCAATGTTACATCCTTATTGGACTCTTTCTGAAATCAAATGAGCCGTTTCAACGACAAGTTTCCTCATCTCATCTATCCTTTGGGGTCCCATCCTCTGTTTTGGAACCGTCGTGCTGATGGCCGCAACAATTTCCCTCTTTCTGTTCCTGATCGGAGCAGCCACGCATCGAATGCCCAGGAAACGCTCCTCATCATCAATGGCAAAACCCTGCTCTTTAACTTTCTCAAGCTCCCTCAAAAGCTTCGGGACCTCCGCAATCGTTTTGGAGGTGAATTTGACGAGCGGGGAAAGAGAAAGAATTTGGGTGAGGTCCCCAGGCCGAAGCTCAGATAAAAGAACCTTCCCCATTGCGCACGCGTAGGCAGGATGTTTGGCGCCCACTTTCGTAGCCACAGTAAGGACTTGCCCTTCTCCTATCTTATCAAGATAAATAATTTCGTTTTTATCCAAGATTGAGAGATGAACAATTTCATTTGTGTTTCTTGCTAATTTCTCCATAAAAGGACGCGCATGGTCCCTTATATCATAGTGGTCCAAAACCTGATAACCCAAATCGAGCAACTTGCGACCAAGACGATATTTGTTGTTGACAGAGTTCTTCTCCAGGAACCCTTCGGATGCTAAGGTGCTGACGATTCGGGAAACAGAGCTCTTGTGGGCATTCAGGGTTTTGCTGATGTCTGTAACCCTCAGCTCTGGCCTTTCTATAGAAAAAATCTGTAGAATTTTTAGGGCCTTTTTTATTGAGGACAGAGGGGCTACCAATTTGTCTCTCTATATGCAACTGATTTCATATTGTTAAACACTATCAAGAAATATCCATGTTGTCAAGAAAAAAATGACTGGAGTGGTGACCCCTCAGTTACAGAAGCAATTGGGATGGAGTGGTCTCCCCTACGAAACCTTGGTAGCGGATCATCGGAGGAGGGTAATCGGCAAGTAGACCTAAAGAGACTGTTTTAGGGGTATCCGGCCTACTGCTCATCTCTCAAGGGTGCCGCTTCAAGTTTTCTCCGGAGAGACCACCCCATCCCTGAAAATTGGATCTCCGACCATAACTGAGGCATTACCTGGAGTGTCTCCCTTAGTTATGGGGAGAATTAAGGGGCTTAGGTTCTAATTGTCCAGGTGGTAAAGGTGGGGCATGGACAAAGAGTCAATGGAAAGCAGTTTTGAAGATGGAAGCAATCATTTAACATAGCGAAATAAAATGGAAAATAATTTTTTTATTCGGATTGTTAAAAAATTCACTTTTTTGTTGAAATTCAATTTTGAGGGTACTATAATGGGACAGATTTCAGAATTCATTAAGACCGGAGGAGAAAAATGAGTAAGAAAGGATGGGTCGTCACATTTTCCGGTATGGGTTTAAACCTTACCCTGGGCGTTTTATATGCCTGGAGCGTCTTTGGCAAACAGTTAACCGAGGCGGTCGATAAAGGCGGGTTTGGTTGGAGTAAGACAGAGGCAGCTTTGCCATACACCATTGGGATTGCTTTCTTCTCAGCCATGATGGTTCCTGCCGGTCGCCTTCAGGATAAGTTCGGACCCCGGATCGTCTCAACCTTTGGCGCTCTCTTAACGGGAATTGGGCTGATTGTTGCCAGCTTTGCCTCGCCAGGAAACATGTTTCCCGCGCTCTTTGGATTTGGCGTGATGGCAGGTACAGGAATTGGTCTGGGTTACGCTTCTGCCACACCTGCGGCAGTCAAGTGGTTTCCGCCTGCAAAGAAAGGCCTGATTACGGGTATCGTTGTCAGCGGTTTTGGGCTTGCCTCGGTTTATATCGCCCCCCTGAGCAAGCACCTTCTTGGTGCCTACGGCGTGAATCGTTCCTTCTTGATTCTTGGAATCGCCTTTGCCGTCACAACTTTTATCATTGCCCAGTTCATTAAAAATCCATCTGCTCCTGTCTTGAGCTCCGGTCCACAGAAGGCCGGCAGCGTGATCGCGGACTATACCTGGCGCGAGATGATGAGAACCAAAACCTTCTACCTCCTCTGGATTGAGTTTGCCTGCGGAGCTATGGCCGGGCTGATGATCATCGGCCATCTGGCTAAGATCGTTGCCGTTCAATCGGGAAATCAGATCCAGATCGGCTTTATCTTCGTTGCCCTCCTGGCCATCTTCAATGCAAGTGGCCGGCTCATTGCCGGGATGGTTTCAGACTACATTGGCCGATTAAAAACGGTTCTGATTGTCTGCATCAGCCAGGCAATCATGATGTTTCTCTTCTCAAGGGTTTCAACCATCCCAACCTTTATTGTGGGGTCTGCTGTGGTGGGTTTCAGCTACGGAGCCTGTCTCTCCTTGTTCCCATCGACCTGCGCCGACTACTGGGGAACCAAAAATCTGGGTCTTAATTACGGGATCCTCTTCACGGCATGGGGTGTCGGAGGCGTCTTCGGTCCGATCCTGGCAGGGAAGATTGCTGACGGTACGGGCAGTTATCAAATGGCCTATGTCATCTCTGCCGCCCTCTTGATTCTGGCAGCGATTCTCACATTCTTTACGAAGGCTCCTGCCAAACGGATGGTACCGGAAGAGGTCCCAGTGACCTCTGCTGCTGTAGAGCTCACCACCAACTAATTGGACGTAACGGGTTAAAAGAACGGGCACGAGGCCCCACACTACAGAATGAATTTAATGAAAAGCCCCTTCTTGGGGCTTTTCTGTTTTGATCAAAAAATCTACCCTTTCTCTTGATGGGAGAGGGTAAAGGTGAGATAGGGAGCAGGTTGATTCCTTCTGGAGAGTCATGTAAAATGGGTTCACAAAGAGGTTAAGAGGAAAGTGAAAGGAGCGGGAAAATGGCAAAGGAACTGAAGCGAACGCCCTTGAATTCGTGGCATAGGGAAAGCGGCGGACAGATGGTTGAGTTTGGGGGTTGGGAGATGCCCGTGGTTTATGCAACGGGGATCATCGAAGAACATTTGCACACGAGAAGGTACGGAGGGCTTTTCGATATCTCCCATATGGGGCGTTTTATGATCCAGGGAGAAGGGACCATCCCTTTTTTGGAACATGTCTTGACGAACAATGCCTTGGCCCTTGAGCATGGCATGGCCCAATACACGTTGATCCCGAATGAGAACGGAGGCGCAATTGATGACGCATACCTTTACCGATTGGACGAGGGATATCTTCCTTCGGAGTCGAGATATCTTCTGGTGGTGAATGCAGCCAATAAGGATAAAGACTGGGAATGGTTGGTTGCCCACAAGAAGCATTTTAAAAACCTTACCTTTGAGGATAAGAGCGAAGAAATTGGAATGATGGCCCTGCAGGGTCCCCTGGCCAAGGGGATTTTAGGAAAGATCCTGGTTAAGAGCAATTCAAACCTCCCTGATCCCTGGAGAAACCGCTTGAGAGCCAGCGAAGTCGAGGGGGTGAAAATCGCGATGACCCTATCGAGAACGGGTTACACGGGTGAGCCGATATGCTTCGAGCTCTTTGTGCAGTCAGAAAAGATGCGGATGATCTGGGACAAGATTCTCGCAGCAGGGGTGAACGAGGGGATTGTTCCTGTGGGCCTGGGGGCAAGGGATACCCTTAGGTTAGAGGCCGGGCTTCCCCTCTACGGTCATGAGTTGGGACTCGACCATGACGGAAAAGAAATTCCAATCTATGCCGTCCCTTCTGCTGCACCGGCGGTCAGTTTCTCTCCTTTGAAAGGGGAGTTCATCGGGAAGAAAGCCCTGAAGCGACAATTCGAAGAGATCAAGATGAGGATGGAACGACTTCCGCTTCCCCCTAAGGAAAAGCAGGCTGTTCCAAGAAGGATTTTTCCAGTTGCCATCTCAGGTCAGGGGATCGCCAGACAGGGTTATGAGGTATTCAGGAAGGGAGAAAAGGCGGGGCATGTGACGAGCGGGACGATGGTTCCCTACTGGATCTTTCCCGATGAAGGAATTCTTTCAAAACCTTCTGAGGAGAAAGGGATGAGGCCCATTGCACTGGCTTATATCGATGCCGATCTCGAAGAAGGAGACAGAGTTGGGGTCCAGCAACGAGGGAAAACGCTTGAGGCCCTTGTCGTTGAGAGACACCTGACCGGTGAAGCGCCTCCCTATGCCCGACCGTTGCTCATTCCGGGTCTCCCCGGGGAGATAAGACCCAAAGAGCATAAGCTGAGCCGGGGGTTAGAAGATGCTGCAGCAAAATTGGTCCATCAGGTGATTCAAAACAATCAGTGGAGGCAGAGGGAGACGATCAACCTCATTCCTTCCGAGACAACGCCCTCCCTCCTGGTCAGCCTTCTAACGATCATGGATCCTTCTCATCGCTATGCGGAACACCGAACCATGAAGGCCTTTGGGGAGAAGGAGGTCTTTTATTACCAGGGAACTAAGTTGATCGATGAGGTCGAGGAACTCTTGGTAGATGAACTTCGACGGTACTTCGAGTGCTCCGAGGTGGAAACGAGGGTGATCAGCGGTCAGATGGCCAATACGGCCGTCTTTAGCGGACTCCTCGATTATTTCAATCGCCTCGATCGGAAAAGCGAACCCCGAAGGATCAGGAAGGTGATGAACCACCATCTCGGAAGGGGAGGCCATCTAAGTGCCCAACCCATGGGAGCTTTGAGAGATTTTGTAGCCCATGACCCGCAGACTGAGAGACCAGCTGTTGTTCCCTTTCCGGTCCTTAAGGAGGATCCTTATCAGATCGATCTGCTAAAGACCGAAGAACTCTTAGAAATACACAAGCCTGAGTTGATTGTACTCGGGAAGAGCATGATCATCTATAGAGAGCCTTTGAAAGAGATCCGCCAGATGGTCTCCGAGATGAAGCCGAAACCGATCATCCATTATGACATGGCCCATGTCCTGGGGTTGATCGGGCCCTATTTTCAAGAGCCCTTCCGGGAGGGAGCGGATATCATTACGGGATCTACGCATAAAACCTTTTTCGGCCCGCAAAGGGGAGTGATTGCAAGCAACATGTCTGAAGGGACAGAATATGAAGACCTGTGGGAAGCCATCGTCCGCCGGGTCTTTCCAGGAAGTGTGAGCAATCATCATCTTGGAACCCTTGTAGGGCTCCTGATGGCGACCCATGAGATGAATGCCTACCGATTGGATTTTCAAAAAGCGGTGATCTCCAATGCCAAGGCTTTTGCACAGACCTTAAAGGATCGGGGGTTGACGGTTGAGGGGGACCCGAGCATTGGATATACAGAAACCCATCAGGTGATCCTCAGAGTGGGTTACGGAAAGGGACCTGAGATGGCTCATCGGTTGGAAGAGAACAATATCGTTCTCAACTATCAGGGGGCGCCCGATGACGAAGGATTTACAGCGGCAAGCTGCCTCAGGATGGGCGTTCAGGAGATGACCCGCTTCGGCATGAAAGAGAGCGACTTTCCCCAACTGGCCGAATACATGGAAGAGATTATTGTTCATAATCGACAATTGGCCAAAGAGATTGCTCAATTCAGAAAACGCTTCAAGGAGATGAAATACTGTTTGCCTGAAAAAGAAGCAGCTTCGCTGGTAGAAAAATTATGGGAGGCAATTCGATAAACCCCCTTAGATTCCCTCCCCCTTGAGGGGGCAGGGTGGGGGGTGAATATGCGTGAAACGCAAGGCGCATAGAGCATAGCGTAAAATAGAGGACCGGGGAAACTTTGCCTTCTCACACTGAAACGAAAAGATACGTGTAGCCGCAATCTTCAGGTTGCGTTATTTTCAAAATTGAGCAGGGTGGTCGACTGTGGCTGCTTCATCTTTTAAAAGAGATAGCACCTTCTCCACCTGAACCCCTGGCCATTATCCTGGAAAACGAGTTCCATCCTGTTGTCCAGTTTCAACAAGGGCAAGTGGGCAAGATTCCCCTTGCTGTGTTTTGGGATGTTGTTCATCGCCTCCTGTGTGACCCTGCAGATGACGATCTTCAAGGCATTAGGTATTCTCCCTTCCTCGATGTTCATCTCTTGCTGATCTGAACCCCTGAATAGATCCGTCTGAAACCTGTTGCAGAAATAGGAAAGGGTACGCAGGAGTCCCATGTCATCGAGCATAGATGGCGGTAAATCCATCTGCATTCTTCGGCATCGACGCATTCCTGAATGAAGAGGGCTGATTGTATTCAAACATTCTGTTGCGTTTGAGGGTTTTCCGCCCTGAAGCTGCGCATTTCCTACTTTGAATTTAATTCCGGCCAGGCAAACCCCGAGGGTGTCATGAATCTCACCGGAAAGAATATTTTGGCTTGACACGAAAGATTTTTTCTCTTGACAAGCATTTAAAAGTATGGCTTACTATGTCAAAAAAAAGTTTAACTATAGTTCATATTTTAAACTATATTCTATCATTCTGGAGGGAGGGGAAAATGGTCGAGATGAATCGGATCGAAGCGGCTCTAATAGAAATGGATTATCTTGGTCTGAAAGATTAATTGAAGCGGCCTTGGCAGAAGGACAAAGGGCGGAAACTATTTTGAAGGAAAGACTGATCAAAGGGATGGAGGAAGTAGGTGAAAAGTTTAGAGAAGGAGAACACTTCATTCTGGAGGTGCTGGCGATCGCAAAAGGAATGCAACAAAGCATGGATATTCTTACTCCAAAGCTGATCCAATCGGGTGTCAAGGCGGCGGGGAAAGTCGTTTTTGGGACGGTGAAAGGAGATCTTCACGATATCGGAAAAAATATCGTAAAAATGATGCTCGAAGGTTCCGGATTAAAGGTTTATGATTTGGGAATCGACATTCCAACCGAGCGATTTGTTGAAACGGTGAAGAATCATGATGCCCAAGTCTTGGCCATATCGGCTCTGTTGATTACAACGATGGGCCATATGAAGGGAGTGATCGATTCGGTTATTGAAGCAGGCTTACGAGGTAAGATCAAAATCATTGTGGGCGGCGCCCCGATCACACAACAATTTGCCGATCGGATCGGTGCAGACGGATATGCTCCGGATGCCATCATGGCCGTAGAAAAGGTAAAGAAATGGGTTTAGCCATTAGAATGCTCATGGAGAACTAAAAGGGGAGTCTTATGAAGAAGGAATTTTTTTTGAGAATTCAGCCTCAAATCACCCTCTTAGATGAGGAACAGAAAGATGAAATCCATAGGGCCAGTCTCGAGATTCTCGAACAGACAGGGATTCTGGTTTATGATCAGGAGGCCCTGGATCTTCTTAAAAAAGCGGGTTGTCCCGTAAAGGATGACAAGAGGGTGTTCATTCCTGGTCCGGTCGTTGAAGAGGCCATTCGCACGGTCCCTGACCGCATCACCGTATCCAATCGTAAAGGCGAAAGGTGTCTTTACCTGGAGGATCGTAAGTCTTATTTTGGGACGGGCTCTGAAACCCTTAATGTGATTGATGTCCGCACCGGTGAAAGAAGAAAGGCCATTCTGAATGATGTGAGAGAGGCCGCCAGGGTTGCTGACTATTTAGAAAATGTCGATTTTGTTATGAGCATGGGCATGGCAGACGATATCCCTGCGGTCCTTTCCGATCGCTACCAGTTCGAAGCGATGGTTTCAAGTACAACAAAGCCAATCATGTTCACAGCCTGGGATAAGGAGGGCTTGGAGGATATTTACAGGATGGCCGTCGCCGTGGCCGGAAGTGAAGAGAATCTCCGACAAAATCCTTTTCTTATCAATTACTCAGAACCTATCGCTCCCTTTGTCCATCCCAAGGATTCGCTTCAAAAGCTTCTTTTCTGCGCAGAAAAAGGGATCCCCGTCGAATATCACTGTATTACTATGGCGGGCGCAACGGGCCCGGCCACTTTAGCGGGGAGCTTTGTTCAAGCCAATGCACGGATGCTCAGCGGTATGGTGATCCATCAGTTAAAGCAAAAAGGCGCCCCCCTCATTGTTCAGTCTCCGGTCAGCTATCTCGATATGAGAACTTCTTTGATGCCTTACTTCGGTCCGGAGTGGTGTCTGAGTACGTTGATGAGCAAGGAAATGGCACTCTATTACGGAGTTCCAACCTTCGGAAAGGCCGGGGCCACAGATGCTAAACTTATCGATCAGCAAGCCGGGATTGAAATTGGCATGTCCATCTTTGCAGAAGGTTTGGTGGGTAATAACCTGATTCATGATATCGGTTACCTTGAGGCAGGGTTGACCTCTTCCCTCGCATCCATTGCCATCTGTGATGAAGTGATCAGCCATGTCAAGAGCTTTCTGAAAGGAATCGATTTTAGTCCCGAACACATTGCCATTGAGGTGATCAACCAGGCAGGCCCTGACGGAAACTACATGAGGGCGGAACACACGGTTAAACACTTCCGTCAAGAAGCCTGGTTCTCCAAATTAATCGATCATAATCGCTATGACAATTGGCTGGCCTCTGGAAGCAAGACCATGCTCGATGGAGCCAATGAAATGGTAAAGAGGATACTCGTCACTCACGAAGTACCCCCGCTACCCATAGAAGTACAAAATGAGATGAAAAGCATCCTCGAAAGGTCAAAAGAGAAATTGAACAAGAAGCAACCTTGAACCAGAAAATCTTTAGGGGATTGAGTCACAAAGGAAAGATCTGAGTTTGCACAAAGGAGTCATACATGTGGGATTTTATGAAAACATTGCGAATTGAAAAGGTTCAGCACGGCGTCTTCCATGGACAATGGCTGGACACAAAGGGACCGGAGATTGTCTCCTATACTCCTATATCGGGTGAGCCCATTGCATCGGTCCGATCAGCGGCCGAAGAAGTGTATGAGGAGGTGATTGGAAAAGCGCAGGAGGCATTTCGATTTTGGCGCATGGTCCCGCCGCCCAAGCGCGGCGAAATAGTCAGACAGGTCGGCACAAGGCTTCGTCAATACAAGTCTACCTTAAGCCATCTCGTCACTCTCGAAACCGGCAAGATCATCGGCGAAGCCGAGGGCGAAGTTCAAGAGATGATCGATATGCCTTGTCTGGATCCCTTCTTTCCTCAAGGAAAGTTATTCGATGTCTGTGGATCGGGCGAGCGCCATCTCCTTTCTCATTCTCCTTCCTGGCATTATTGCATCTCCTCTATCGGGCTTCGTTTCTGATGACTGGATGGGGGGGGAAGATGGAAACCACTTATCATGGGAGGGATGGCCGTTCTTTCGGGATCGGCCTTGGTTCTGTCCCTCGGGGTAAACCTCCTTTTTGCCACGGTTCTTCTTGCCATTATTGGGTTGATCATGCTGATACCTGACGTTCTTCTATCAACCTACCCATCGGATATCCTGACGAGAAAATTGGCAGCTACGGGGATGGGATTTATCGTTCCCTTTACCAGCATGTCAGGGATTTTTAGCACATTCGTTTCCGGCAAGATCATTGACCTATTCAATTCCTATCGGGCCCTCTTTTTTTCCTTTGCCCTTGTCGCTGCCGCAGGGACATTCCTGGTTCACTTCATCGGTGAGAAAGGGAGAATGAACATTAAGACCTAAAGAAATAAATGCCTAGGCGGATTGGCTCGACAAATATAAAAAAATATAAAAAAATGATTGACCCGGAGATGAAAATTATTTAGATTGGGTAGCAAGTTTTTCTCGATGCTAAACCATACGGGAGGGAAGACAATGAAAAGAAAATGGGAAAGTGGTTTTGTCTTTTTTTGCCTTGGATTGATCCTTGTATTCCAGACTGTTGGACTCTCGAACGAAGCCTACGGCGCGAGGAAACAGGAATTGAGGATTGCCTTTGATGCAGGGGATACCATGGGATTTGATCCCCACAAGCAGGCGCCGCCGGATATGGATGCCTTTGTGAATGCAGCCATCTACAGGGGGCTCGTTCGATTCAAGCCGGGAGATGTTCACCCGGAAAAGATTGAACCCGATATGACAGAGAGTTGGGAGGTCTCAAAAGACAAGCTTCTTTGGACCTTTAAAATTCGAAAAGGGATTCAATGGCACAAGGGATTCGGTGAATTCACAGCCCAGGATGCCGAATATTCCTTGAAACGGGCGATGGATCCCAACAAATGTTTTGCTGCGAGAAATTATGATGCCGTTAAAGGAGGTCAAGGCGCTCGATCGCTATACTCTCCAGATTGCCCTTAAGCATCCGATCCCGTCCCTTCTGGGGCTATTAACAAATTATCACGGGGGGATGATGGTCTGCTCCAGGGCTTTGGAGAAATATGATAAAGATTATCCTTTAAACCCCATTGGGACAGGCCCCTTTATGTTTGAAAGTTATGACCCCCAACAGAAGACCGTTCTTACAAGAAATGATCTATATTTCAGAGGCAAACCGATCTTAGAGAAGATTGTTGTTCGATATATGACGGACCTGACGACCCGGGAATTTGCCATCCAAAAAGGGGATGTGGATGTCACCCAGGGCCTCCGGGAACAGCAATGGGTGGAGAAGATGAAGCCTTATAAAGACATTACGGTGGATGTCTTCGGCCCAGGCGAGATCGTCTCCATCTTCCTGAATCAGTCTAAGAAGCCCTTGGATGATGTGAGGGTTCGCAGGGCGATCTTGTATGCGATCAATAAGGATGAGGTCGTGAAGATGATCGGGAAGGATGCCACGGCTCCCCTCCAGTCACTGATCCCGGCTAACTATTTGGGAGGAGTTGAAAAAGGACTCCCTGAATATAAATTCAATATAGATACTGCCAAGAAACTGTTAGCAGAGGCGGGTTACCCTAAAGGCGTTGATCTGGAAATGGTCAATACAGAGATGATGGTCTACAGACGACCGATGGAAGTGATTCAGGAACAACTGAGACAAGCAGGAATCAACCTCAAGATTAACCCTGTGGTTCATTCGGCTTTCCATTCTTTGATCAGAAAAGATGTCAATCCTATTGTAATGTACATCTGCGCCCGATTCCCGGTAGCAGACATCTATCTTACCCAATTCTTCCATTCCAATTCGATCATTGGAACTCCCACGGCAGTAACGAACTTCAGCCACTATAAAAGCATCGATACCCTATTAGATGAGGCAAGAGTTTCATCGCGACCGGAGGAGCAGAAGAGGATGTGGTTCGAAGCCCAGAAAAAGATATTAGAGGATGCAGTGGCTTACCCTCTCTATATCTCGAAATTTGTTTATGGCCGGAAAAATTACGTTGACTACGGATACAAGCTTGATTCAACCCTCATCTACGCCCCAGAGGTATTTGAAAACACAAGGCTTTTAGATTAATATTTTGGGGGGGATGGAAGATCTATCCGGGTCTCCCATCCCCTGAGCCATCTGTGGAAGTATGATTCAATACATTCTTCGCCGTATCCTTCTCACGCCCATTACGCTCTTTGCTGTATTTACAATCGTTTTCTTGATTATGAGGGTTGCCCCGGGTGATCCTGCAGTCGTCATCCTTGGCAGCTATGCTTCCGAAGGGGCACTTCAGGCTGTTCGAAAAACGATGGGGCTGGATAGACCCCTGTATGTTCAGTATGGGGAATCCCTTTGGAGACTCTTGCATGGAGACCTGGGAAGATCGATGATCACCAATGCCTCGGTTTCCCTGCAACTGAAGAAGGCTTTCCCTTATACATTGGACCTGGTGGCTGGGGGCACCTTTCTAAGTCTTCTCTTTGGCATTCCCTTTCCGGAATCCTTACAGCCCTCAAAAGGAATCAGTTTTGGGACTATTTCGGTCGAACCGCCTCGCTCGCTGGACTCTCAACCCCTTCTTTCCTTCTTGGTATCCTGGGTCTTTGGGTCTTTTCCATCCAATCCTCCTCTTTCCAACCCTTGGCGGTGGAGAAATTGGCAATCTGTCAGTCGCCTCCACCATCTTCTGCTTCCCAGCTTGACCCTGGGTTTGATTCAATCCGCTTTCATCAGCAGAATGACCCGTTCATCGCTCCTCAATACCCTTCAGGAAGATTATGTCCGAACAGCCAGAGCAAAAGGATTGAGCAGACGCGTGGTGATCTTCAAGCATGCCTTTCGGAACTGTTTGATCCCCATTGTTACCCTGGTCGGGCTCTATGTGGGGATCTCATTGCTGACTCTGTTCTCGTTGAGGTTGTTTTCAATCGCCCCGGTCTGGGAAAATTGATGGTGGGGGCTGTGAAAAATCGGGATTATATTATGGTTCAATCCATCATGACCATTTACGCGATCATGGTGGTACTCATTAACCTCATTACCGATCTTACCTATGGTTTTGTCGATCCTCGTATTGAATTTCGTTGATACGATTTAGAGTAGGAGCAATGGTAGAAAAAGAAGCGAAACAGCAGACGAGAACGAGGAAGAGAATCCTGCGGGCCTTTTGGAAGAACAAGACCGCAGTCATTGGAGCAGCCCTGCTCTTCTTTGTGATCACCCGGTCGCCATTTTTGCTCCTTTTATCTCCCCCTATGATCCTTACAGTCAAAAGGCGGACCTGGGCATTTAAAAAACCCAACCCCATCAATCTCTTTGGGACCGATATGTACGGGAGGGATGTCTTTTCGAGAATTATTTTTGGGACCAGGGTTTCCCTGATGGTGGGGCTTGGATCAGTGGCAGTCGGGGTATTCTTGGGGACAATCTTAGGGTTGGTGGCAGGCTATTATGGAGGGAGGGTTGATGACATCCTGGTCCGGGTCATCGATATTTTCATGTCTTTCCCAACCCTCCTCTTAGGATTGATGTTTATCGCTGTCATGGGCCCAGGAATCGTGAATTTGATCATCTCCATTGGACTCGCCCTTACACCCAGAATTGCCCGGATCGCCAGGGGCTCCACAATCTCGATTCGGGAATTTGAGTTTATCCTGGCCTGCCGAGCCCTTGGAATGGGTCACTTCCGAATCATGTTCCATCACATTCTCCCTAACATCTTTGGCGATATTGCCGTCATGGGAACGCTTTGGTGTGCAACGGCCATTATTCTCGAGGCGAATTTCAGCTTTATAGGTTTAGGGGTTCAACCTCCCATCCCCAGCTGGGGTCAAATGATTCGAAGTGGAGTAGATTACCTGGGCAATGCTCCTTGGCTCTGGATCTTCCCTGGTTTTTCCATCCTCATTGCCGTCCTTTCTTTTAATATGATCGGAGATGGGTTAAGGGACATTGCGGATCCCAAATTAAGAGGGTAAGCCATTTTGGAAGAAGCGTGTCAACTTGCATTCCCTTTACTGGCGTATTCATGCAGGATGGACACAAACCCCTTGGCGCTTTTGTTGTTCGCCAACCCCTTGATTCTGGCGAGCACATCATCCGCCTGCTCTTGGGTGATGACGCCCTCGGTGAATTTTCTGAACTTGTCGTCGATCTGCCGGTCGGAGAGGGGTTTGACCCAGTCGCCTATCACAATCTTGTTCTCGCGCGAATATTTCTTCCCGTCAACAGTCTCGACTTCCAGTACAGAAATGATGTAGTCTGGGTACTGTCGGTTTAGTTCAGAATCACAGATCACCTCGACCTTTCGAGAAAGGCTCAGGACGCGCTCGTTAAACAGGTAGTTCTCATGGTGATGCTTGGGGCCGAAGTCCCCCTCCAGGAGGGCTGTAGCCAGGACAAAAGGGATACTGTATTGAGCGTCTTCGGCTGTCCGGGGTTCGGGGTTGTCCAGTCGTGCCGCCTTGTCGAATGTCTTGACCCGGATCCTGGATACCTGTTCAGCGGTCAGGGGATAGTCTCTCATCAGTGCCAGCAGGCTTTCCAGTGGCGAATGAGACCAGCGGCAACTTGGAAAAGGCTTGTAATAATTTTTCTCCACCTCATAGTCCTGCCCTAGTCGGTCAATCCTGGAGGTTTCTTTCGCGTCTTCGTAGATGGTCAGGGTGCCGGTGACGCCTTCTTGCGCGAGGTAGGCGGCGGTCAGTCCTGTCGCTGCCGACCAGCCCATGCCCTCCTTGATCATGGGAATGCGCCTCGATGTGATCCATCCCATGAGCAGACAGTTTGGTGCGTGCATCTCACAGATGCCCAGGGCGCTGACGGTTTCCTCCGGTGATAATTCGAGAATATGGGCGGCCGCAGCGGCGGCGCCGTAGGTGGCGCCGTAGGCCGAGCCAAAGTAGGCGTTGTCTTTTTGAGAGACGATGCCGGCCCGATGCCCCAATTCGTAGCCCAACACCACCGCCTCGATGAAACGGTCGCCGCTGCAATCGTTCTGCTCACAGGCTGCCATGGCGGCAGGGATGATCACGCCGCCGGCATGAAGCCGGGAGGCCCTGTGGCCATCATCGCCGTCCAGGGCATTCGCCCTGAAGCTATTGGCCATGGCAGCAATGAAAGGAGAAATGCCGGTAGAAGTTCCAATGATGGTCGAGCCGCCTGGATGGGGAAACTTGACTCCCACCCGGCCGATACCTTTCCCTACCGGCGTGTCGATTCCCGCCAGCATACAACCCGTGGCATCAATGATGGCGCGAGTCGCGTGGTTTTGTGCTGTTGGAGGCAGGCGGTCATATTTCATATTCTTTATAAAGTCAATGATCTTTTTTGTTGTTTCATTCATGTGCGGTTCTCCTGGATTCTAATTCCTATGATCGATGACCGGGGAAAGGTGGCTGAGTTCCTCGATGGGGATGTGGCAGCAGATCTTTTGGAGTTGGGAACCATCCCGCCAGGGCGGATCGGTCAGGCAAATTTGTGGATCAGGCAGGAGGATGCGCCGGGGGCACCGGGTATGGAAGCGGCAGCCCTGGGGAGGGTTGATGGCGCTGGGCACCACCCCTTCAAGTCGGATGCGTCTTTGGACGATCCCGGGGTCGGGAATGGGCACTGCTGAAAGCAAGGCCTCGGTGTAAGGGTGGTAGGGTGGTTTGTAGATGGCCTCGGTCGGTCCCATTTCCACGATCTTTCCCAGGTACATGACACAGATGAAGTCGGAGATGAAACGGACCACGCTCAGGTCGTGGGAGATGAAGATCAGGGTCGTTTCGAATTCGTGCTGCAAGTCCATCAGCAGATTCAAAATGGCTGCCTGGACCGATACGTCGAGGGCGCTGACCGGTTCGTCGCAAAGAACAAGGTCCGGATGACAGGCCAGTGCGCGGGCAATACCGACCCTCTGTTTTTCGCCGCCGCTGAGCTGTCGGGGAAGGCGGTCAAAATGGGTCTCGCTGAGCCGCATGGCCTTGAGGAGCCGGATCACTTCAGCGTGGACTTGATCTTTGGGAACGGTACGGAATTTTTGCATGGGCCGGGCAATCTGTTGTCCCACGGTGTAACAGGGATTCATCGTGGAGTCCGGGTTTTGAAAGACCATCTGCATCTCCCGGATAAGGTCTTCCTCGCGGGTGGAGATGTCTCCGGGGATGTCAAAGCCCAGAAACCTGACTGAGCCTTCGGTTCGCTTCTCGAGACCGATAATCGTCTTGAGCAAGGTGCTTTTCCCGCAGCCGGATTCTCCGACAATGCCCAGAGTCTTCTTCTTTGGAAGCTTGAAGCAGGCGTCCTCAAGAGCCTTCACATAGTGCTTTTCTCCTAACCCTAAAACATCCTGGAAGGTATTTCCGCGGACGCGGTAATGGGTCTTGAGGTTGTTCACCTCCAGGATGGGTTCCTGTCCGGTTTCTCTCCACCCTTCTTCTGTCAGGAGATGGGGTAAAGTTTCTTCCGCCTCCCGCTTGGAGCGGCCGATCTCTTCAAAGAAATGGCAACGGACCCATAGGTCCTCGTCATCGGCGCGTCTGAGCGCAGGGTGCTCCTGCCGACAACGCTCCTTCGCATAGCTGCAACGAGGCCAAAAGATGCATCCGACCGGCCGGCTGTCAGGTGCTGGCACCCTTCCGGCAATTGGATGCAAGAGGGAGGTATACTTGTTGACTCCAATCCTGGGGATACACCGGAGAAGTCCCTGGGTATAGGGGTGGCGAGGTTTTTTGAACAAACCCTTAACAGGAGCAAACTCCACCATCTCGCCGGCGTACATCACACCGACTTTCGAGCAGACCCGGGCCACCACTCCCAGATTGTGAGTAATCAGGATGATGGACGTGTCGAATTCTTGCCGCAGGTCATCGATGAGATCCAGCACAGCCGCCTCGACCGTCACGTCCAGAGCAGTGGTGGGTTCGTCCAAGATGAGTAGGGCAGGATGATTGAGCAACGCCGTAGCAATCACTACCCTCTGCTGCTGGCCTCCGGAAAGCTGATGGGGATAGCGGCTCATCACGTCAGATGGGTCGGGCATGTCCACCCTCTCCAGCATCTGGTGGCAACGTTTTTCGGCCTCTTTATTGCTCAGGCCCGAGTGGACCGTGAGCACTTCCCGCATCTGAAGGCCGATGCGCATGGTGGGATTAAGGGCCTGCATGGGGTCCTGGAAAACCATGGACATTTGGCTGCCCCGCAGGCGCCGAAGCTCCTCGGGGGTACGTTTGGTGAGCTCACTACCCTGGAATTTGATCGATCCGGCCTTGATGTAGCCGTTGGCTCCTAGAAAGTTGACGATGGACCAGGCCACCGTGCTTTTGCCACAGCCGGACTCACCCACGATGCCGCAGGCATCTCGCCGAAGGATATCGAAGGAGACGTCTTCGACTGCCATGATCTCGCCTCCCCTGACCTTGTAGGCAACCGTCAGGCCGCGGACCTGCAGGATTGATGGATGATCGTTATGGGGATCAGCAAAATGATTCATCTGCTTATTCCTTGATCAATTCTGATACCGGGTCAACTCTTCCCGCAGTCCGTCAGCGAAAAGGTTGAGGCCCACAACCAGGCTGGAGATGGCCAGTGAGGGCCAGATCACGGTAAACTGGTTGAAAAAAATGACTTTTCTACCTTCATTTACCATTGTTCCCCAATCGGGCTCGGGAGGCGGAAGGCCGATGCCCAGAAAACCCAATGTCCCGATCATGAAGATGGCGTAACCAACACGCAGCATGGCATCGACCAGTAGCGGTCCCTTGGCGTTGGGCAGGATCTCATGGAACATGATGAACCAGACGCTCTCAGCCCTGGTCTCGGCTGCCCGGATGAAATCACGCGTTTGGATGTCGAGCGCCAGGCTGCGAGCCAAACGAGCTACACCGGACATACCTGTCATGATGATCGCCAGGATCACCACCAAATCGCCCTGTCCCAGTGCAGCAATGATCACCAGGTAGAGGACGATGCGCGGATAAGCGATGAAGGCATCCAAGAACTGCATAATGACAAGATCTGCCTTGCCGCGCCGGTACCCTGCGTTGAGACCCAGGAGGGTTCCCACTGCCAGAGAACCAATGACTCCCCATATCGCTACGCCTCCGGGAAAAGAAATATCGCGCCATGGCAGTCGCGTCTTTATAAGGACGACCTGGGAGCCTTTCATTAACCGGGAACAGGATATCTCTACCCAAATGATCGGTTCCCAGCAAATTTGTGGCGTTGGGGGCCAGGTTGGGCTTGAAGTTAGAGGCATTAGGATCAAAGGGAGTCCAGAAAAGGGAGATGAAGGATACCAGAACCCAGAACATCACAAGACTAAGACCAATGGTAGCCACCTTTGAGTCGAAGACGATCTTCAGACTCTTCCAAATGCGCTTTAGGCGAGAAGGCGGTCGTAGAATAGGCTCGATTTTTTCCATCGGGATCAAAATTCAATTCCTACGAGTAGCGGATTTGTGGGTTCAACAAGGTGTAGGCGAAATCGCCGATCAACCGAGTGACCACGGCGATGCCTACCGTGATCATGGCTGCCGCCTCGACGGCGTTGTAGTCTCCAAAGATAGCCGCGTCATAAATGTACTTGCCCAAACCGGGATAGCCGAAGATTACTTCCACTACCACCACGCCTCCGATGAGCCAGTTGATGTGGAGCATGATGATGGTAATAGGAGCCATGAGGGCGTTGCGGATCGCATGGTAGATCACGACCCGCCAATAAGGCATCCCTTTGACTACGGCGGTGCGGATGTAGGGAGAGGCCATCACCTCCACCATGCTGGTGCGCGTGAGGCGGGCAACATAACCGAGCTCGACCGCCGTTAAGGTGAGAACCGGCAAGGCCAACATCTTGGGGTTTTCCAGCACAGCCATGCTCGAAGTGAACAATGTGACTGCCGGCACGGCCTTGAGCCATATCCCCAGAATCATGATCGAAAAGATGCCAGTGACATACTCGGGCGTTGCCGTCGCAATAAGGCTGGTAATGGTGATGGTCCGGTCCAGAGGTTTGCCCTCGTTGATTCCGGCGAGTATCCCCAGAAGCAAGGCCAAGGGCATGACCACAGCAAAGGCCACAGCCGCCAGAATGGTGGTATTGCGAATGCGCGGGGGAAGAAGCCTCGATACCGGACGGTTAAATTGAAGCGACATCCCTGGGTCGCCGCGCAAGAGGCCCCTGCGCAACGGGATATACTTTTTTGCGCCACCCTTCTCCTGGCGCAGGCCACCCTCGGTAAGGGCCCACCTCGTTTCCTCTGCACCTTTAATCCATAGAACTGCGCTGTTGGATATATTCACGCCCCAGAAATATTCATGCCCCTTTGCATCCCTCTTCCAGTCGTCGTCCGCCGGCTGTGGCTTGGTGGAGCCGTCGGTTTGACGTACCAGCCTTAAAAGCTTCCCTTCATCCATCTTCCACCGGATGAGCTGGCCATCTACCTCCGCCCACCACTCCTGTTCTTGCGCTTTGAGATTGTCAACCGCCACCAACCGACGACCCACCAACGGTTCAGCCCGCCAATCGCTTCCCACTAACCATTCCACATAACGCTGCCAGGAAGGCGTATCCAGGCCGAGCTGGGCATGGAAGGAGGTTCGTTGTTCAGGCGTGGAGAACTGTCCCAGGATTTTCATGGCAATGTCATCGGTGGAGATGTCAATGAGCCAGAACAAGGAGGCTGAAACGACGAGCATGGTAACAAGGGTGGAGATGAGGCTGTTGATCAGATATTTGGCCATGATTGCCCATTTTACTGTCCGGCGACGCTGCCGTCTCGTTAATGATCCCAGGAAAACCGGATTCGAAGGGTTGAGGCGTTTCATCAAGGGAAGCAGCCCAATGTCTCAGGGCCGCTTCCCAGCTTTATGCCGATTAACCCTCGATCCACATCTCCCTGACAAAGGTGTTGTACATGGATGGGTGTGCCTTCACATTCTGGAACTTCTTGTTCATGATCTCGAAGAATTTGAGGTAGTAATTGATCCCGACAGGGCCACGCTCCTGCATGATGTCTTCGATTTTGCACATGATGTTGGAGCGTTCTTTAATGTCGAGGGTCTTGTTCGCCTGCTCCAGATGCGCGTCGAATTCGTCATCGGTCCAGCGGGTCTCGTTCCAGGAGCCGATCGCTGCTTTGGTGTAGGCCACGGGAAGGACCATGATGGCCAAGGGACGGTGCGACCAGATCGTGATGCCAAAAGGCACTTCGGTCCAACGGCTCCAGTACTTGCTGGGCTCGGTAATGTCGAGCTGGATGTCGAAACCGGCTGGCCTTGCCATCTCCTTGAGGGCCTGGGCGATTTCTGGTTCCTGGCTGTCGTTCTTAGTGGCAAGGGTAACCTTCAGTGGCAAAGGAGATACCCTTCTCCTTGGCGTATTGCTGCAGCAGGGCCTTGGCTCCGTCAGGGTCGTACTTTGGAATAGGCTTGGGACACCATTCCGGGTGGGCCGGCGCGACGTGGGCATCAATGCCCAGCACGCCCTCGCCATAAGCGGCGAGGTTGAGGATCTTGGCCCGGTCCTGGCACTTCTTCAGGGCCGTGCGTACACGATTGTCCCGCCAGGGATCGCCATCCACCCTCATCTTCACTGTAAAGGTCATGGCCGTATCCACACCAATAACCTGGAGATGAGACTGCTTCTTGGCTGCCAAGACATCGCCCGGCCTGGGCCGGTAGACGGAATCCACCTGACTCGCACTTACTGCGGCCATGCCCGCATCCTGATCCATATCCAGATACATGATTTTTTCGATGTAGGGTAAAGGTTTGCCGTCGGCGCCCTTCATCCAATAATCCTTACGCGCCGTGAAGGTGGCCCGCTCACCCTCCTTAAACTCATCGAGAAGGAAGGGACCAGTGCCAACAGGCTTCTTGATGATGTCACCCTCGAATCCTCTGTGTAGAATCATGCCGGGGTAATGGAAGAGATGCTCCGGAACTGCGAGGTTGGCCTTGTCCAGATGGAGACGGATACGGTAATTGTCCACTTTCTCCACGTTCTGGTAGCCGCCCCAGTAGGCCAGGAGGCCGAACATGGAAGAGCCTACCTCCTTGGTCAGCCACTGCTTCATGGTGAACATGACATCATCGGCTGTCAGTTCATCGCCGTTGTTGAATTTGACACCCTTCCTGACGTAAAGGTCCCAGGTCTTCAGGTCCGGGCTGGTCTGCCATTTTTCCAACAGGCTGGGATAGGTGATGTTGTCCGGACCGGTTTCGGTCAGATAATCACAGATCAACCTCGCGATGTTGGCCCCCTGTACCCAGGATAAACGGGACGGATGATCGACCCTCTGAAGTTTCATGGCACATTTCCAGGTTCCCCCCCTTCTGGGCTGGGCAGCCAGGGCCTGGCCGGGGTCAAGGACCTGGCCGAAGCTCATTGCAGCGGTAGCAGACATCCCCAATAAAACGGCTGTCCTCAGGAATTCCCGCCGGCTGATCTGACCGGTCTGATATTGGAATTTCAATTCCGGAATAAAGGGATGCTCATCGTTCTTTTTCTGATGGTCCTTCATGGGAACCTCCTTTCTTCGTGATGGCCAAAACCATCCATTCACACCTGGGTTAGATAAAGCTCATCTTCCTATTTTGTTACAAAAACCTGAGAATGGAATCGATTCTTCTTAACCACCTAAAGTAGACGGAAATCAATCAGCAGACGCGAAAGATAAAGGGGATCCGTTTTCAATCCTACCGATTATTGCATAGAACGATTACTCATGTCAACTCTATCC
>CAWEAV010000001.1:0-93850 GCA_963806715.1 uncultured delta proteobacterium | reverse complement strand
AGCGCATATCGCTACCGGTGGAGTTAACTCAAAATTTTTGCAAAATAAAAGGACAAACAGGTGTGCCGCCACGACATGAACGCCAAGTTGCGTTACGGCGGGTACAGCCAGACTTGCTGCAATCCATACGCCGGTGTTGTTGGCATTCCGCATCCAGGATTAAGCAAAATCAGGGCAGTGAAAACAAGAGCCAAAAAAGAGAGAACCCGCGGAAACCCTCAAAACAATAGATACGAAGGAAACGCCAAAGGCGGTCTGAGCAACCGAAGCAACGATGATATTTGCCCCGCACAGGCTGCTGTCACCAATACCGTATTCCTCACGCCGTTATCCAGCGCCTTCAAAATCTTTCGAAAGCTCATCCATTCCTTTTGCCCAAAAAACTTATTGCAATAGTAGGGACAATGGCGATAATCTGCGAGCACGGCAGAATATCCTGTAACAAGGAGCACAACGATCCGGCCAGTGGCAGCAGGTTATAAGACCGCTTGAATAGGCTTTCAATAAATAGGCTTCACATCAAGGCCGACGGAGGCCCCTAAACCGAGTTTCCTGGCTTGAAAATGGATGGCCAAATCCAACGACACATAATATAGACAGGCGCTTACGTGTAAAAGCACACCATGAGATAAGGGATCCCTACAATTTCAGCCATGATGTAGCTGCCGCACCCATGACCGGAGGCATGTACTGCCCACCGGTTGATGCCGCTGCTTCAACTGCCCGCGAATTCTGGGCTGTAGCCGTACTTCTTCATCATGGGAATGGTAAAAGTCCCGGTCGTGTAAACGTTTGCAGTCCCCATTCCTCGACCATGCCGAAAAAACCGCTGCTCCAGCAGCTGAGTTTCTAGCCGGCCCTCCAGTATATTTCCCCGTCATTCGAAAACGCATCATTAAAACAAATTACCGACGCCAGACTGCGCGATGAATGCCCCAAAAATGAACAATAAAATAAGGTATGTTGAAGAAATCTTCGTGAAACAAGCCCGACAAGACCCTGCCCAGGATCCAAATAGAACATCTCGACGAGACCATTATATGGATATCCTGGGTGTTGCAGGATCAAAACAGGCAGGTTCAAAAATACACATGCAAATAAAAAAGCACCACAAGGATTGCCATTGAAAAATTAACCATCCTTCGCACCGCCTCCACGGTCCAACACGATGGCTATTGTGTCGAATGAGCTCAAAATTGGATGAGAATTTGCCAGGAGCAATCTATACTCATAAAGGTGTCTGGGGATACAGGACAGCAAAGCGACGCTATAGTGAGCAGTGCGAGTCCAATATCTATGACCGAAGGTCTATCTTTTGGGGACTTCTGAGGTAGCAGGATAGAGCAAGAACCCCAAAGACAAAACGGTCAAAATGTGCATGCCCGACAGCACGGTCGTCTTTATATACTCTACAATGGGATAAATGTGAATCAGTGCTGTGGCTACTGCCCAGACCGTCACTGCGAGAACCTTGCCTTTGAATTCTCTCATGGGAATCCTCCCAATCTAATGTGGCTTCACATTTTTTGTCAATGATCACCTATTATTAAAAGTTTCCGCCGCAAGTCATGTCCAATCTTAGGGGATATTGGATCTGAATGGGGCTATGTATTTGACTATGTGCACATAGCCCCATTATGCTAATGAGCATTTTAGCGTAAAGGATATAGCAAGCTGTCGAAGCTACTCTGACACAGCCTTTTTCGCCATAGTACTTCTCTGCACCCGGATGGACCGGGACTCCAAGACTTTTCCATGCCTCTGCAGGTTTGAAATCCTTATAGCGGCTATCCGTAGCTTTTAACTGAAACACATTCTCACAGAGAGTTTTGGTGATCCGTGTAGATAATCATCGTCCTCGACATCCTTGTTAACCAGCAAGACACCAAAGCGCAACAGTCATGATTCCTCGGTCATTCCTGCGAATACGATCCCCAGTGATTTTGTTCGACGGGCAATCGTATTTCTCTAACACCATCTTGATATTTGGCCCTTGTGGGATGGATTTCAGGGACTTGGTCAAAATAATTTCCTGTATGATTGGCATCGGGTTGGGGTTATTGCTACAGGAGGTTGGCCTGGCCGTCTTTAACCTTCTGTCGCCTGATCGGCTAAATCGAGGAACATGATACGGCCACCCCACTTCTTGATATCATCATAGGTGATACCGTAGTACTCCAGTACCGTCCGGGTTGCCCATTCCTAGACGCGCCCTGCTGTCGTAGTAGCGAGATTTACTCCAATCTTCTTGTTGTTTATGTTGGGCATCGTGTTGATGCCGCTACTCCTCGTGGTAAAAATCTGCCACGGATAAACGGCAAAACCAGACGCGATTCCCCTAACATTGTCGTAACGCTTCCTAAACCTGTACCTTTTCCATCAAAAGCCTGTCGCGACACCAAACCCATTCCCCAGGCTAGCTGAGCTTCATTTTCATGACACATGTACTGGGTTAGCATAGGTTGACCCGGGGACGGTTTCAAATACAATATCGGGGTGGTATTTTTCAATAAAAGTACCCATGCCTACCATTGCTCAACCAAAATACCACCCACCAAGCCAGTAGCAACAATTAAGTTTTTTGCTTCGCTGGTGCCGGCAAATGTAAATGGAACAATGGCCAAGGCGATTACAAAATAGCCAACAAAATCTTTTCCACTTTTTTCATTTGATCGCCTCCTTTCAATACTGTCTCGCTAGTGTCAGCAGAATGTTGAGAGAACCTTCGGCCTCTCCCGTTTCTTTCGAGTACGTCAACATCAAAATCTGTTGAATTGTATAGAGGCTCACGTCAACGTGCATCTACTTCTTATCAATAGCCACAGGGAAGCAACAGCAACCAGGTCTTGACTTCTTTATACCCCTCAGCTTGCTGCGGGGAGCATCATCCATTCATGTTACACCACCTCCTTTTTATCGGCCACATTTTCCGGCGTGAATCTATCACTTCTTGCCATCCCGGCATTTTTGCAAAATGTCACTTTATTTTCCAGATGGACTTTGCCGGATGAGCAATGTGACTCCCCCTTTTTTTTCAGTATCCAGATAAGAAAATCCACTCCCGTCTTTACGTCTTCCACTGCTGAGAACATTGAGTCCCAGTTTCTTGACTTCCGCCTCCGATTTGTCAACGTCATCCACCACAAAACCCAGGTGAAACACTCCTTCTCCCTTCTTCATTAAGAAATCTTTATAAAGACTCTTTCCTTCCCCCGGTTGGATCAGTTGAATTTGTATGGGTCCTATCTGAGCAACTTTGATTCGTAAGTTATGAATCCATCTCATCTTTCACGTTTAGCTTGGCATATTCTCTTAAAGGCGGATAATGTTCAAAAGGGCCAATCCCTATTGAAGTGTAGAATTTGACCGCTTCATCAATATTTCTCACCACGATCGAAATGTGATGAAGATTAGAAAATGGCGATTTCTTCATTTTCGTCATTCCTTTACTCCCGTTTAAGTGAGCATTAAACCCCAAAAATCGTCTTAGCCTTTCTTCCAATTGTCGACTAATTGGTCATTTGTGAAACAATTCCCAGAGATAGTTCACTTTCTGCATGGCCGTACTTTGACGAAACATTATTTAGTAGGCAGGAGGCATTCTCCACCAAGTTGCGAAGCGACATGGTTAAGAGAGTCAATAACGTTCGATTTTCCACAAGTCCGAAACCTGGGATTCAGCCAAGGAGCAAGTTTCACTAATCACATCCTCAAGATCAGCGTCTGTTCATTCTCTTCAGAGTTCGACCACACCCGACCATCTATCAAATTTACCCTGGTGAAACATCCGGCTTCGATCTTCTTCCGGTTGATTGGCCCATCTGCTGAACATGAATAGGCCAACTAATCATTCGATGCTAACAAATTATTACTTCTCAGTGAGTCCTCGTCTTCTATAGTAATCACGGAACGTGGGCATTCAACTGCACATATTCCACATCCTTTGCAGTAATCGTAATTGATCATAAAGGATTCGTCTTTTCTAAATATAGCGACATCAGGACATACCATCAGGCAGATTGTACATTGATTACAAAGTCCGCAACTAAAACAACGAGCCGCTTCTCGAACGGCCGTAACGCTCGCGACCCCTTTGTTCACTTCTATTGCTCCTCTCGACCTACTCTCTATAGACAGTTGAGGCCTCTTTGCCCTTTTGGAATGACTGAAATAATCTAAATTAATATCCTTGAACTCTACGATCTGTTTGGCGTTGAAAGATTCAAGTAATCCTCCGTTCCTGAGGAATCTGTCTATCGCAAGGGCAGCCCTCTTTCCAGTTCCTATCGCTCCAGAAACTGTTCCTACTCCCGCCGTCACATCACCCCCAGCATAAATCGCTCCACTCTGGGTCCATCCCCATTCATCGACGGTAATATAGTGACCCTTCACTTTGAGTTGATCCTTTGCAAAACCCGTATCAGGATGAGCCCCTAATGCAAGGATGACTGTATCAGCCTCCAGGAAAAAGTTCGATCCTTTTATAGGAACAGGCTTCGGACGGGCCTCCTCCATCCGAAGTTACCAACTTGTTTCTCACACATTCTATTTTTGTCAATTTGCCATCTTTGCCTATCATTCTTATCGGGGAAACCAGATAGTCGATCCTCACACCTTCCTTCAATGCCTCTTCCACTTCTTCTTGAATTGCCGGCATCTGCTCTTGCGTCCTTCGGTACAGGATGGCAGGTTTAAACCCCATTCTCCATAAGCTGCGTCCCACGTCTATCGCAGTGTTTCCTCCCCCTACGACCATCACTTTCTTCCCAATTCTCACTTTCTTTTTTGCATTCGCTAATCTCAAAAATTCCAATCCAGAAAAGACACCCTCCAAGTCTTCTCCAGGGATATCTAATTTCTCCTCAGTTGGCGCACCCGTCCCAATGAAAACAGCATCAAATTCGCGCAGATCCTTGCTCAGCAGTTCTTTATCAATCTTTGTATTGGTTTGAAACTCCACTCCCAACTCTTGGATCCATGATATCTCCCGATTCAACACTTTCGTGGGGAGCCGATAGGGAGGGATCACTCTCAGCATCCCACCCAATTCTGAAAGAGCTTCAAATACTTTCGCTTGGTAACCCTTTCTTGCCAAATGATAGGCGCAGGATAAACCTGCAGGGCCAGACCCGACGATGGCAACTTTCTTGTTCTGCTGGGGGATCTGTTGCTCTTTCTCGATATCCCTACTCGCGCCAAAATCCCCCAAGAATCTCTCCATCATATTGATCGAAACAGTTTCATCATAGTCTTTCCGGTTGCAAACCGATTCACAAGGATGGTGGCAAACTCGACCACAGATTCCAGGCATGGGGTTGTCATCTCTCAACACTTTAAATGCCTCTTCAAACCTTTCGTCTGCGACCAGTCCAAGCCAGGCCGGTATCTTCTGGTTGATGGGACATTGGTGGGTACAAGGGGAAATCTTATCCTCCGAATAGACCGGCCTCAGGTATCGCCAACTCCCCGTTTTATTTGAAAGCGTTGACTGCAGCGAAATGGAAATTGGTGGAACATCACCCATTCGGCCTATAATGATTTTATCCACTTAAAAATCCTCCCTCGTCCCAAATTCTCCAGTGCTCCTATCGCAGTTAACGGGTTATCTTTTCAATTTGTAAAATATATTCTTTGTTTAGCACGAAGTATATATTGTGATAACGCTTGTTCTACGTGACTATAGCAAACGACTCCAGCAGGATTGTGAGGAGCGAAGCGACCCCCAAGCTTGTGAGATCGCTTCGCTCTGTTCGCAACGACACCCCTTCCTGATGCCAACTCGTTCGGGTCGTCTGCGATAGTCAGCGCAAAATACCAGAACGGCCTACCTTCCTGACTCTTCCCAAAGTTGATGATTTCTATTTCTATTTCTTTACCTGCGTGAATTTGCCGTTAACAACTGTGAACCGGAACAATTTCTTGTCAACATCTCCATTCTTGAATGTAGATTTTCCAGTAACTCCAGGGAAATCACGGACGGTGGAGACGTATCCCTGTAATTTCTCTCTGTCCGGACCATTCTTTGCTAGGCCTTCAAGGATAATCAGCATTGCGTCATAAGCCTGAGCCGCAAAGACAACCGGCATTTCATTATACTTTTTCTGAAAATCCTCTACGAATTTTATTACCAGGGGATCCTTTGCCGTCGGAATCCATTGACCAAACATGTGCCAACCGTTAACACTTTCCTTGCCTATGTCAATGAGATTCTGTGTATAGAGCGACGTGTCACCAAAAAATTGCGCCTTAAGCCCTAACTGTTTGGCTTGTTTAGCCATTAAGGCTGCGTCTTGATAGAGTGACCCCAATAGTACCCCCTCGGCACCGGCAGATTTGATTTTTGTCAGAATTGAATTGAAATCAAGCGTAGAACCTGGCGTATAGTACTCAGTCGCCACAATGGTCCGCCCTTCCCCTGGCCACCGCTTCTCATACACACCTTGAAGTCCTTTACCAAAGTCAGAGTTTTCATAGACAACCGCTACCTTCTTGAATTTCAAGTCTTTTGCCCAATCCACAATGTTCTCGCCAACAAGCTCATCGGTGGGTTGGGTACGAAACAGATACTTGCTGAATCCTGTGATTTTTGGTGAACTCGAGGCAGGCGAGATTTGAACAATACCTGCCTTTGACAGAATGGAAGCTTCTGCCAGGGTACAAGAACTATTGTAGTTACCAACGACAGCAAAAATCTCTTTGTCACCTGCGAACTTGTTGCCAATCGCCGCAGCATCCTTTGGATCCGACTTGTCATCTTCCGCAGCTATTTCTATGTTGTATTTCTGCAATGCAGGTTTGCTCTTATTGTGCTCCAGAGCGAGCGCAGCGCCATTTCTCGTGTTTTGTCCATCACTGGCACTCGCTCCTGTCAAAGGTAGGCTAACACCAATCTTTACCTTTTCTGCTCCAAGGGCCATCGAATAAAAAGTGAAGAAAACTGCAACCACACATAAAACAACTGCTACACGCTTTGCTTTCATAATGTCCTCTCCTTTCCTGGTTTTTATCCCCTTACACTTGCCTGACCACTGGCTGCAAAGACGTCTATTGGGACGGCCTGACTCCTCCCGCATCAAGCAGTCACACACTCCGGCAAGCCGGAGGCTCTTTTTTGTGAACCCCAAACCCTCTTCTAACCCTGCATTCTCCTATCCTCGAAAATGCTAGACTCTGGAACTCCCCCCAATTCGATCGTGGGCCTAATTTCATTAGGCTAGATAGGCTGTTCGTACCGACTCACTTGCAGACAGGTTATCTGCTGTGTCTTCATGAGATATCACTCCCATGTCCAGCACGTAGCCTCGATCTGCAACCTTAAGGGCTGCCTTTGCATTCTGTTCAACGAGGAGAACGGTACTCCCTTGATCCCTCATCTGGGGAATGAGCATGAATATTCCGCTTACCAGAATGGGCCCAAGTCCCATGGAGGGCTCGTCGAGGAGCAAGAGTCTCGGACGAGACATTAATGCCCGCCCTATACTGAGCATCTGTTGTTCCCCACCGGAAAGAGTCCCTGCCCTTTGATTCAGGCGTTCTCTTAATGCAGGAAATTTCTGAAAGACCTGTTCCAAGATCAACTCCCCGCGGTCTCCTTGAACGTTCCTTCCGATAAGGATAGGACCGCCAATCCACAGATTCTCTCGAACTGTCAGATTTGGGAATATCCCTCTTCCTTGAGGGGACATGGCAATTCCCTGTGATACCCTCTGATGCGGAGGAACCTTATTGATAGTCTTTTGTTCAAAAGTAATTTCTCCCTCATGCACATTCACTAATCCTGTAATTGCCCGGAGCAATGTGGTTTTCCCCGCCCCGTTGGCTCCAAGGACAGTAACTATTTCTCCTTGTTGTATTTTCAGACTGATCCCTTTGATGGCACAAATAACTCCATAATAAACGTATACATTCTTGATCTCGATCATCATATCTCTCTCTCAAACGTCAAGGCAAATTTCAACAGAAAAAGCCTACGTGACTTCAGCACCAAGGTAAGCTTCGATCACCTTAGAATTTGACTTCACCGTTTCCGGAGGCTCATCGGCAATCTTCACTCCAAAATCTAATACCACCACCCTGTCAACCACATTCAAAACCATTTTGACATCATGCTCGATCAATACGATCGTCCTTTTCATCCTCTCACGCAAGTTTCCGATAAAGTTAACGAGAGTTTCCTTTTCCTGCTTGCTCATCCCAGCGCCGGGTTCGTCCAACAACAAAATCTCCGCACCCGTAGCAATGGCTCTTGCAATTTCAACCGTCCGCTGTTTTCCATAGGGCAGGGAAATTGCCTCGATGTCTATCACTTCGCCGAGGCCTACACTTTCCAGGATCTCTTCTGCAAAAGAAATCCACTTAGAACGCTCTGCCTTGACCCTGGAGTGCAACAGAACAGAATCGAGGGGAGACTCCTTGACATGCAAAGCCCGACCAAGCATCACATTCTCAAGGACCGATAGAGCAGGAATGAGTCTTATATTCTGAAAGGTTCTCGAGATTCCAAGGGCTGCAATTTTATGAGGTGCCAGCCCGTCGATTTTCTTTCCCTTGAACGATATCTGTCCTGAAGTGGGAGGATATATTCCGGTGATGAGGTTCAATAGGGTCGTCTTTCCTGCGCCGTTTGGGCCGATAACCCCTAAGATCTCCTCCTTCTCTATCTGCAGATCCAATCCTTGGAGTGCAACCACGCCACCAAATCTGATTCCCAAATTTCGGGTTTCGAGTATCATGCTCATACGTTAGGTTCTCAAACTCTCTTTGCGTATCGTGTTAAATTTCCTTTTATCAAGGCCCCAAATCCCTACCGGCTTGTAAATCACCATTGTTGTAAGAAGCAGACCGTAGATCAACATTCGGTAATCGCCCAAGAAACGGAATAACTCTGGAGCTATGCCAAGAATGCAAGCCCCAATCGCACAACCAACGAGATTTCCTTTGCCGCCGACGATCACCATTAAAAGGACAATAAGAGAATCGATGAAAAGAAAACTGTCCGGACTGATAAATGAAAAATAGCTTGCATAAAAAGCGCCTCCAAGTCCAGCAAATGCGGCTGAGACGCTAAAGGCGAATAGTTTGACAAACCCTTTGTTTACTCCGAGCACCTGTGCACATTGTTCATCCGTCCGGACGGCCAAGAGCTGCAATCCCACTTTTGAATTCATGATCCGCTGCATCACAAACCAAGTGAATAAAGCCAGAGCTGTCGCCAAATAAAAATAGGGGATCTTCGAGGTAAAAACAAAACCCCCTATGCTCGGACCAGGGATATTAGGAAGTCCCATAGGGCCCCGTGTGATTGACATCAAGTTGGTTAGCAAGAGACGCACAATCTCCCCGAAGCCCAACGTGACAACACCAAGATAATCCCCTCCCACTCGTAACGACGGGAGCCCCATCAAGATGCCCACCGAGGCAGCGCCGAGAAAAGCTAATGGTAAGGTAGACCAGAAAGAAAACCCTCTATCCACCATGAGAAGACCCGCCACATAAGCGCCGATGCCAAAAAGGGCAGCGTGTCCCAATTGGAGTTGCCCTGCAAGCCCCAAGACAAGGTTTAGACTTTGTGTCAGCAGTACGTAAACTGCCAACATAATCAGGATATGCAACCAATAGGACCGGTTTCGGAGAAGAACTGGCAAAATCAACCAAAGAATGAGCAGTAACCAACTATGCTTCTCAAGCCAAGGTGTTATCTTAATACTCGATGGCAATCGCATAGAAATCCCTTTACATTTTCTGAGTTGTAGCTTGTCCGAATAGCCCCACAGGACGAACTAAGAGGACCAAACAAAGTATGAAAAATGATATGGCGTCGCGATAACCGGACGAGACATAACCGGAAGTGATTCCTTCGATCAATCCCAACAAGATCCCCCCGATCAGAGAACCGAAAATACTGCCGACGCCGCCGATCACTGCCGCTATAAACGCTTTGATTCCTGCATTGAAGCCAACCGTAAACGAAATGAGACCATAATAAGTAGAAAGAAGAACTCCGGCCAAACCTGCAAGAGCAGAAGAAAGGGCAAGTGTAAATTGAGTCACCCTGTTCACATCGACCCCCATCAATTGAGCAGTCGTCGTGCTGTGGGCTGATGCCCTAATCGCGATGCCAATGTAGGTTTTACTTACAATCCACCATAACGCCAGCATGACCAAGACACCGGCAACCATCATGAAAACTTGCATGTAATAAATGCTTACATTCCCTACTTCCCAGACAATATTTGGAACATGAACATCATAGGGCTTAGGAGTGGCTCCCCATATCAGCATAGCAATAATTCCAAGTGCAAACAAGGCACCCGTGGAGGTCAATAGTCCAGCAAAGGTCTCCATATGTCTCACTGGCCGGAAAACAAGACGCTCTAAAATCAGGCCTAAGAGGGCTCCAACGACCATTCCTGTAACGATGGCCACGTAGAAATTGCCTCCGCAGTACTTGGCTGCCGTTAGGCCAGCGAATGCTCCCACCATATATACATTTCCATGGGCGAAATTGATTACGCGCATAACCCCAAATATCATGGAAAATCCCAGGCCAACCAAGGCATAACCAATCCCTACTACCAAACCATTAAGTAATTGTTGGTATATCAAGAGCAAAAACCTCCTTTGTTTTAGGGCTTAATCGGTTAGTTCGGCTCTTACTGACATCTGGTCTTGAGGGAGAGGATTTCCCAGTTCTCTTCTACCCACGCCTGTACATTTGCAATTGCCTCCGAGGGTAGATGTTTGAAGCGCCCCTGAAGTGCCATATAGTCCTTGACCGGAACTACGGGCAAGGGATCCATGGTCATCTTATATCTCTTGCCATCCTCAATTTCATATAGGGGAAAAACGCGACTTTGGACCGCCAAACGGGCGATCTTTAAAGTAAGTTCGGATGAAAAACGCCAGCCCACAGGGCAAGGAGAGATGACATGCAAAAATCGGGACCCAATGATCCTCCTGGCCTTTTCGATTTTTGCAAGGTAATCTTCCAGATATCCAATGCTCGCGCTGGCTGCATACGGAATTCGGTGTGCAGCAACAATTCCCAAAAAATCCTTCTTCGGGTAGGACTTGGGGGCACTTATGGGAGTCGTTGTCGTCCAGGCACCTGAGGGGGTACTCGATGATCCTTGAATCCCTGTGTTCATATATGCTTCGTTATCGTAACAAATAAAAAGGATATTTTCATTTCGCTCCAAGGCTCTGGAGATCGACTGGAGGCCTATGTCGAACACTCCGCCATCTCCACCTATCGCTACAACCTGTGTTTCCTGCTCACCTTTCATGTCTAGGCCTGCACGAAGGCCAATAGCGGCAGCACCCAATGAGGGAAATGGAGTATTATAAGTTGCCAATTTGAAGGGCGAAGCAGGATAGACACCTGAAATAGTGCCATGGCATCCTGCTGTACTAACCACCACGGTCCTAGGACCCATCAGTTTATAAAGGGTGCGAATGACCAGCGGCATGGCACAGCCTGGGCAAGCCCCGTGTCCAGAATAAATGTATTCTTCCCCTGGAACCGATAATTTCGTTCTCATATTTCCACCCAGATCGGCCCTTGGTTTGAAGGTTCTGTAAGAGCCTGATCAGCGATACTGCATATCATTTCAATGGTTACATCCTGACCACCTAACCCAACGATAAATTCGTGTACTTCCGGCCTCTTCTCCATTGACCAAAGAACAGCCTTGATCTCCTGTGCCAAAATCCCGCCCATTCCGCATGAAAGATCACGGTCCAAAATGGCAATCCTTTTCCCTTCAAAAGCCTCTTTTAAGGCTCTCTCCGGAGAAGGACGAAAGAGTCGCTGCCGAACTAAGCCTACCTTCTTTCCCTGATCCCGGAGGAGATCCACAGCTTTCTTAGCCGTCCCTGTAATAGAGGACATGGCCACCAAGGAGAGTTCTGCATCCTCATTACGATACGTCTCAATAAGTCCATAGCCTCGTCCGACCCTCTTTTTGAATTCATCGTCGATCTTTTCCAAAATCTCGGAAGCACTTACCACTGATTTATGAGCCGCATGTCGAAATCGTGCGAAGTGAGGTGCTGGAGCCAGAATGTGAAACGTGTGAGGATTTTGGTAATCCATCACATGATCCATCGAGAGCGGTGGCAAAAATACATCCACAACTTCTTGCGATGGAACCTCGACGGGCTCGACCGTATGAGAAATGGTAAAGCCGTCGTAGCAGATCATAACCGGGTTGCTTAGTTCTTCAGCCAGACGATAGGCTTGAATGACGGTATCGAGAGCCTCTTGAGCTGACGCACAATAGATTTGGATCCATCCTGTGTCTCTTTGCATCAGCGAGTCTGTCTGCTCTGTCCAGATAGACCACGGCGCACCTATTGCCCTGTTAACATTTACCATAACGACAGGGAGCCTTGCCCCTGAAACCCAGGACAGCATTTCGTGCATGAAAGCAAGTCCATGAGACGAGGTGGCAGTAAAGACCCGAACTCCGCATGAGGCTGCTGCTGCAACGGAGGCCATTGCCGAATGCTCCGACTCTACGGGAATGAATTTGGCTTCGAGCCGCCCCTCCCCAATGACTTCGGAAATCTCTTCCACAATGGTAGTCTGAGGTGTAATGGGGTAAGCTGTGACCACCTTTGGCCGACAAAGAATTACACCTTCCACCACCGCGCTGTTACCGGTCATTATTTCTCTCATTTACCGACCTCTCCTGCGTTAAATGGACTTCATCTCTTCAGCGAAACGTGTGGACTTGGCGATGCCCGTCATTTTGCCCTCCGATAGGATTGTGCCTTTCGTAGGCAGCCCTTGCCGCTCTAATATTACCCTCTGAGCTTCCCGGCAACCATCGCCTGATCCCTTTAGCTACTGAATCTATCTTCACCAAGCCTGTCACCTTCGCAAAGACTCCTAGCATAATGGTATTGACCACCGGCATCTGAGAACTTCCCAATTGGTGCTCTTTCGCCACCAAATTGCAATCAAAAGTCACGACCCGATAGCGAGCTAGCTTATTACCATAAGTGGAAGGGAGTTCAGGACTGTTGATAATAATAAACGCATCCTCCTTAACCCCTTGACTCAGATCGATTGAATCCAGAATCTTTTTGTCCAATATCATCAAATGATCTTGCTGATAGAGCCCGCAACGTTCACTTATTTTCTCCTTGCTCACTCTCAGGAAGGCCACTAAGGGTGCCCCTCTTCGTTCTGCTCCAAATGACGGGAAGGTTTGTACTTCGTATCCTTCCTCAAAAAAGGCCTGCGCAAGCATTCTCAAAGCAACAACTACCCCCTGACCTCCTCTTCCATGCATAGAAATCTCGTTCATAATTTCACCGAGTTGGTTCGGTCGAGATTGCGTTAATCAGGAAGCACATTCCGTGGGTTGGGCTTCTTGACACGGAGAATTTCGGCCGATGTCTCCTTTTCTTAGCTTTTCTTTCGAGAAGGGCTTTCTTATTTTACCATTTGAAATTTACCGCCCTTGACGACAATTAGGTACCGCTCCTTCCCCACAACATCTCCCTTCTTGGGCTCCTTCTCATCTTGCATTCGAAACGTCTCGATCAGCATCGTTTGATCAATGCCAACACAGGCCCGATCAATCCTTTAACTTTTCAGAGGACTTATTTCTTCGTATCCTCATCAACCAACTCGCCAGAGGTTCCGACAATGCGGCCCTCCTCCGCATAGCGTCGCTTTACTTTTTCTCTGCCCCCGATTATCGCATCAACAACGAAGGCGTTGCTTGGTGGGCACCCGGGAGCAAAACGCTCGCCTCTTCTCTCCTTTGGCACGCATTTCCCAACCGCGACAAGGCTGTCTTCCTGAATTCCCACCGGAATCAGAGGGTCACCCGTTATGACTGTAACTCCTGGAAGATACATTAGTTGATCACCATTTCTCATATCCGCCAGGGCACTTAGAACAGTATTCCTACAACCCGTGCAGGTGACCCCTCCAAAGATAAGATTAAAGCCTTCCACCTTAACAGGATCGTCTTCCTCGCACCTCATAAATCTTCTTTGCACACTTTCAATTTTTTCTCCCACAACGTCAATATCCTTCAGGATAAAGATTGCCTAACCCGCGCTCTGCCCCATATTTAGGAATGGGCAATTCCCCGGGTTCAAACCCTGCGATCTGTCCACAGACTGATTCAATAGCCACCATGTCCTTCCCCGCCAGAATGAGATCCATTTCGACGGGTTTTCCATATATTGGGCCCAATCCCTCTTGACAGAGGATCGCATCCACAACCGAGAATGCAGGTTTAAAGAAAGCCGTAATGTCGACACAGCCTTGAAAAACTCCAAACTCTTGATGGAGCAATCGCTTATATTTGTCGCTGAGCAGACCCTTCAGGTTCTTCATGGGACCAGTCATATCGGCCTGATCATGGGTTTTCATCTTAGGCAGGCTGACAATCACATCAGCCTGCTGAACCAATTCGAAGGTTTCAAGCTCCTTTAACACCAAACCATCCTTGAAAGGTACTTTAACGATCTTAGTCTTCTTAAGATCAACGACCTCGTATCCTTGATCACGCAAAGCTTTATATCCCGAAGCCTCAATCACCTTGGCTGTATCGACTCCAACCGCTGAAGACTCAGCGATAACCGCGCGAGCCCCCTGCTCCCTCACGATATCCGCAACGGCTTTGGCAACATCGGGATCAGTAATAACGGCCTTCTCCCGCTCCACGGGTGGAGCCGCCCAGTTAGGGTTAATAAGAACGAGATTCCCCCGCTTAACTATGTCCTTGATGCCGCCGATCAAATCAAGAGCTTTACGGACGGCAACTGCGATTTCGTTGGCCCCGGGGTTCTGTTTTGTTTTGACAATGGATACCTTGGATTTTTTCATTAAAACGCCTCCTTGAGAGTATTTCAATATACGTGTCTACCCTAAGCATATCTGCAAACATAGGACGCTGGCTGAGCCACCTTCAAATTGAATTTTGACCTGGGAGGAATCACTACCGTCTCTCCGATCTTCACCGTTTTCCATTTCTTTCCAGGAAGCTGGATTTCAAGTCGCCCCACAGTCACGGTAACATGTTCTTCTTGTTCTGTGTCAAACGTGTACTCTCCCGGCAGAAAGACACCGGCGGTGAAACGAGTACCGCTCTGATTCAAAACCCAAACTCTTAACTTTCCCTTCCAGATATTCGTTGAGCTTAATCATGAGATTGCCCCCTTTCCCCACTCAGAACACATAAGGTAAGTGTCCGTGGTTGAGTTAATTAAGTCAAGCGACAGATCCTTACGAGATCTTTGAAGGATGTATTTGTCGTTCCTGAAAGTCTTTTAGCGCTCCGAGCAACTTGTTGATGATCTCGATTGATGTTTTGGGACCCATGTGTCCGATCCTGATCACTTTGTCCTTGAAAGCCCCTAGTCCACCGCCGATCCTAATTCCATGCTCCAGTTCCAAAAAGCGGACAATCTGACTGGTCGGAACACCACGGGGCCCCCATGCTACTGTCATCACCGAAGATGACATCGATTCCGGCACAGCCATCGGCATTTGCAGATCTCTCAATCCACTACGCAGGTGATTGGCCAAGGAACTTAACCGGGTAATGCGCTGGTCCAAACCCTCCTCAAAAAGTTGGATGAGGGCTTCTCTTAATGCCAGGACGTTATTGACCGGCATGGTCATGGGGGATGGATGCCAATCCGCCCAGTTGACTTGATACCATCGCCAAGTATTAAGATTGGAATACCAACCATGAGGCTGTTTTGCCCTCTGCTCGATTCTGGGCCAAACAGAGGGGGCCACACCAATCAGGCCTAATCCTGGCGGCGCGCCAAGACACTTTTGTGGTGCTGTAACAGTCACATCCACACCCCAGTCATCCATCGAGAATGGGACACCGCCAATGGACGAGACACCATCCATAAAGATAGGCACTTCAGCAGCCTTGCATACCTTTGCGATATCACGCACGGGATTGAGTATCCCAGTCGAGGTCTCGAAGTGAACTACGTCAACGAGAGCCGCATCTGGGTGTTGTTGCAACGCTTCGCCGAATTGATTCGGTGAAAGCGCCTCTCCCCACGCCGCTTTAACCTCAATCGTCTTCCCACCAAAGGCTTGTGTGAACTGTGCCAGTCGCTCCCCAAAAAAACCATTTGATCCAATAATCGCCTTCTCACCGACGCCGACCAAACTTCCGATAGCCGCCTCGATCGCGATCGTGCCCGATCCCGGAATGAGATATGCATCCCCATTGGTGTCAAGGACCTTTTTCAAATAATTGGCTGTCTCATTATAAATTCCTACCCACTCGGGACCATAATGGGGAGTCAGGGGAAGTCCCATTTTTCCAAGCACAGCCTCATCCACATCGACAGGCCCAGGAATCATTAATATGGGTGGCATTTTTATCTCCTTTTGATTGCCAAATCGTGTTTGGTTTTCTTATGATTCTGCTTATTCGCAGAAATGACTCTGAATATGATAATAGCAGAAGATGTTTGCCAAGAGAAAGTTTTGGCACTTTCCTCAATTTACTGTTTGCTACACCATCCATCCCTCTCCGATCTGACACTTCCCCGCAGCCCCAAATTACAGTATCATCTACTTTTTTTCCTCGCGTCGGTAATACGTAAGGCCCTCATAATAAAATCTACCAAGCCAGATTTTATCTCTTGTTCATTGAATCTGTTTTTAAGATTCCATCTCCTCAAGGCGATAAATGCCAAAAGATAAGCAATAATATTCGCAGCGATTCCAGTATTGGTGTTTTGAATAACTCCTTTCTCTCTTGCCCTCGCAAGGATTTCTTCTACGTAGCTAACATACCTGCTTTCTTTTTTGAGAACAGTATATAAAGATTCTTTGTCCAAGGCTGCTGTTTCACGATACATTAAGAGTATCAACTCTTGATTATCCCATACAATATCAATCGTTTCGCGTAAAAACTCTTTGAGTTGATCCAAGGGCTCAATTTCATGACCCTCAATAAGGTCTCTTGCGGGTTTGTTAAGCATCGTCGTCAGCTTATCGTAAACAAGATAAAGGATATCCTCTTTTTTGTGGATGTAATTATAGAGCGTTCCCGGGCCAAGCCCGGAGGCTTCGCAAATATCTTTGATTGTTGTCTGATGAAACCCCTTTCGGGTAAACATTTCGTTGGCAGCCTGGATGATTTGATTTCTTCTCGTCTCTACAAGAAGCTTATCTCTAACGGAGGTCCCAACTTCTCGTTTTTCTAACCCCTTTTTTTCCGTTTTCATAAACAAATAAGCAGTCCTATGACTGAGTGGGCATTCATTATCAAATTTAAAATATTTGTCAACAAAAAAACTCAGACGATCTCCTTCATTGATCTCAAATCCTGAGCTCTTGACCTTACCTTCTATGTACTCGTTGACTTTGACCATCGCCTATTCTTTCTGGAAAAACCCTTACCAACCCTTTCCGATCCTCTTTATCTTCCTTAGGCGTTCTAACCTCTCTTCTACCATAACATCTGCTGCCCTGTATGTGGGCATACCATCTCGCTTTGCTATTGAAATCACTTTCTTGACATTATCATAAACCCGGGCAACCTTTTTGATTGCCCGCTCATAATTGTAACCACCTTTCTCGAAGCTGTCCGCATCATCCACGGCTCCACCTGCATTGATGACATAGTCCGGGGCGTAAAGAACCCCCATTTTATGCAAAAGATCTCCGTGTCTTTCTTCTTTCAACTGGTTGTTTGCCGCTCCGGCAACAATTTTACATTTCAATCTTGGTATCGTGTCGTCGTTCAAAATGGCGCCCAGAGCACAAGGAGCAAAGATATCCCACTTTACAGAATATATTCCTCCGCCCCAACTGTTTCGATACCTTTATGATTATCTAAAACATTTTTTAGTCTCTCGACGCTAATGTCTGTGACAATCAACTTTGCTCCTTCTTTTAGTAGTTCCCCAATAAGATACTGACCCACATTTCCGGTCCCTTGGATTGCCACGGTCTTGTCTCTCAGGGACTTGTCAGGGAAGACTTCTTCTGCGCATGCCTTCATTCCTTGGAAAACCCCGAAAGCTGTCTTTGGGGAGGGCTCGGTCTTTCGGGTTCGGGGATCGGGAATTCCAAAAACATGAGGAGTTTCCATCGCCATGTACTCCAAATCCCTGGCATCAGTCCCTACGTCTTCTCCTGTAAAGAATCTTCCATTCAGAGCTATTTACAAATCTACCTAAGCTCCGGTACATGGCCTCGCTCTTCTGACTGCAATCATCAACCATGATAACCGCCTTTCCCCCTCCCAAGTTTAATCCTGCAGCGGCATACTTATAAGTCATACTACGGGCAAGCCTCATTGCATCCTCAATTGCGTCCCACTCATCCTCGTAAACCCACCTTCTTGTCCCTCCACCCGCTGGCCCCAACGTTGTGTCATAGATGGCAATCATCGCTTTTAGTCCAGCCTCTTTGTCATGACAAAAGACCAGTTCTTCATGCCCGTATTTTTCGATATATTCGAATATTTTTCCCTTCATCTCTCTCTCCTATCCTCGAAGAGGCTTCTTGAAAAGAAGGGGGATATCTCCCACCCGCATTAGGTAAAGGATACTTTGGAGAATTCCCCAAGGCATGAACCCTCTCGGAGACCTATTTGGCTGAGGGCTCTTAGCATTGACTCGATTTCAACATCCCAACAGTCTGGCGATGACGATGTGTTGAATCTCGTTTGTTCCCTCACCAATTTCCAGGATTTTGGCTTCTCGGAAAAATCTGGAAATCACGTATTCCTCAGTGAATCCATACCCGCCATGGATCTGAAGACCCTCGCTCGCGGCCTTCATTGCTACTGTTGACGCGACCATCTTAGACATGGCTGCTTCTTTAGCATAATCCATTCCATTATCTCTCATCCATGCCGCCTTAAAATTGATCAGTCTGGCCATTTCAATCTCGGTCGCCATATCCGCCAATTTGAATTGAATCGCCTGAAATTTGCTGATGGGTTGACCGAATTGAGTTCTTGTTTTTGCATATTCCAGCGAGACATCAAGACAGGCCTGGGCCAGACCAAGTGACAGGGCTCCGATACTAATTCTCCCAACGTCTAAGGTTTCCATGAATTGCCTTAGACCCTTTCCTTCTTCACCTATGAGATGATCCTTGGGAACCCGACAGTCCTGAAAGATCTGCTCCCGGGTATCCGCCCCTCTCCATCCGATGGTATTAAACTTCTTCCCAAACGTATAACCAGGGGTACCCTTGGGTATCATAATAGAGCTGAACCTCTTCTTTCCCTCTTTCGAATTACCCGTGACCACCAAAGCAAGAACGCCAATGCTCATCTCTGTGCCAGTGTTGCTAATAAACTGTTTGGTTCCATTGATCAGCCATTGGTCGCCTTCCAAAACGGCTCTCGTTTCAACCCCTGCTGCATCCGACCCGGCATTTGGTTCGGTGAGACCAAAGGCTCCGAGTTTTTCTCCTCTTGCTAATGGAACGAGCCACCTTTGTTTTTGCTCCTCTGTCCCGAAAAGAAGCAGTGGAACTGAGCCAATGGTCAGATGAGCGTTTAATGGGGCAGCGACGGATTGATCCGCTCTCGCGATCTCCTCCAGAGCAGCGGCGAACCCTACGGTTGTAGCCGCGCCTCCGCCGTATTTCTCAGGGATGAGCAGCCCCATAAGGCCCAGATTTGCCATTTTCCGAAAAATCTCGATAGGAAATCTCCTATTCTCGTTCCATTCGTCTCGCTTGGGAATAATCTCCTTCTCCGCGAAGTTGCGGGCCATATCTCTTAACATCTTCTCTTCTTCGGTCAGCGAAAAATTCATGATACCATCCCCTCTCTGGGCCAAATTCATCCCGGCCGGTAAGTAATGAACCCTTCTCTAGGAAAATTTGAATCGTTTCTGTCAAAGGAGCGCTAATTTACGGCAAATGGAGGGCACCCCCATTAAGCTGCATCGCAGCTTCTCCCAGTCCTTCAGAGAGGGTGGGATGAGCGTGAACGGTATGTGCCAATTCTTCTACCGTAACCTCCATCTCAATAGCCAGACCCGACAGGAACGCGATCATCTACCTGGACAAGGATGCTATTTAAGAACCCTGATTGCTGAGCCTCCGCTTCAAAGGTTACCTTTTCCGTTTCAAAGACAAATAAGACTTCCCCCTTTTCAACCCATTCCCCTTCCCTTTTTTTTCACTCGACGATTTTCCCTTCCGTCATGGTAAGGCCAATTTTAGGCATCAGAACTCGTGTAATCATGGTTACTTTCCTTGGAATTGAGGGGATCGTTTCTCTATGAAAGCCTGAGTGCCTTCTTTCATGTCCTCCGTCGAGAAGCAAGTGATACAATTCTTTTGAGCATATTGAATGGCTGCATCAAGGGGGAGATTCCCCCCCACCTCTATCGCATCTTTTGCCAAAGAGACGGCAATAGGCCCGTTAACTGTAATCTTATCAGCAATATCTCTTGAAGCTTTCATCAATTCCTCTTGAGGTACAACCTTATTGACCAAACCAATTCGGAAGGCCGTCTGAGCATCTATCATTTCCCCTGTTAATACCATCTCAGATGCAATTCCTTTACCTACTAATCGGGGAAGCCTCTGGGTTCCTCCTGCTCCTGGAATAATCCCAATTTTTACCTCTGGAAGCCCCATCTTGGCTTTATCCGAAGCTACCCTAATGGTACATGCAAGGGCGAGTTCTAACCCTCCTCCCAGTGCAAAACCGTTGATAGCGGCGATCACAGGCTGCCTCATCTTCTCCAAAGCGCTGAGATTTTGCACCAACCTCTGGTTCCAGTTGAGTATTTGGAGGGTATTCATGCGGCTAAGCTCTCCTATGTCTGCCCCTGCCTGAAATGCCTTCCCGGCTCCTGTGATGATAACTACCCGAATAGTCTGGTCTTTATGAATATCCGAAACCACCTCTCCAAACTCAAAAATCATCTTATCATTGATTGCATTAAATACCTCAGGACGGTTAAGGGTAATAAAGGCAATCCTCTCTTTTTTTTCCAGAAGAATCGTATCAAAGCTCATACTGAATACCCCACTCAACAAAAGTTCTCTCGTCCGTGTCCGCGATCTTCTATGGGTCTCTCTTTGAACGGCAAAGGTGGACGGTTAATATTCCAGAAACATCTAAGGTGCGACAAGAATCTTGATATGGTTCTTGGGATTTCGGACCATTTCTATCAATCCTTTCTCTACAAAGTCATCGAGACGAATTTTCGCTGTGATCATAGGCTCGATCAAAACCCTTCGGCTGGATAGGAAAGCAAGAGCACCAGTGTATTCATCCACATACCCAGTGCAGGTAGTGATTTCTTTCTCATGACCCCATAATTTCAGAAATGGAACTTCCAGCGGTTTGAGAGCCATGCCAACCATAACGATCATCGCTCTCCGACCTGTCACCCGTACGGCTGTATCAAAGGCGGCCTGATTCCCAACACACTCATATGCCACGTCAACTCTCAAATTTCCCGTCTTCTCAGCAATCTCCTTCCCCACGTCACAACCGGTTGGATCAAAAATATCGTCCGCACCCAAATGTCTCGCCAATTCTCTACGCTTCCCGATGGGTTCCACAACAAATACTTTACTTGCTCCTGCTGCTCTAGCAGCTTGTAGTACAAGAAGGCCAATCGGCCCTGCACCAATCACTGCTGCCGTATCTCCAACCTTTAACCGGCTCCTTTTCACAGCCCGAATCGCCACGGCAAGAGGCTCAGCAAATGCACCCATTTCATATGTGACTTCCTCGGGAAGTCGGAGGACTGTATACTCGGGGACCACCACAGACTCAGCAAAACCTCCGTCCCACGCAAGGCCAACCGTAGCCAGTCTTATGCACATGTTGTACTGCCCTTGCCTGCAGTAGACGCAGGAGCCGCAATAGAGGAGGCAGTTGATGGTCACACGTTCCCCTACCCCAATTCTTTTCACATCTTCAGCTACGTCGATTACATCGCCGGAGAATTCGTGGCCTAAGATGACAGGAGCACTCTTTCCAGTAAGAGGATGAGGTTTCTGGGGGATAATCATTGGCCCTTCCTTATACTCGTGGACATCAGAGCCGCAAATGCCACACCATCGGACTCGGATCTTTACCTGCCCTTTACCTACAAAGGGCTCCGGAACTTCCGAGATGCGTACGTCCTCTTTGCCATGCCAAAGCGCTGCCTTCATACATCCTCCTGAGTTTATTCACCGTCCTTAATATGCCAAGCTCTTTTCCACGGCTTTCACCACATCTGCCGAACCGGGAAGATAGGCGCTCTCTAAATTATATGGAACAGGAGTGAACGGTGCTCCTACCCTTAAGATAGGCCCGTCCAAGCAATCGATAATTTCTTCAGAAACCAGCGCTGAGATCTCAGCTCCTACGCCAAAGGCTTTTACAGCCTCATGAGCAATTACCAGCCTCGTTGTCTTTTCCACCGACCTAAAAATCGTCTCTTTGTCCAGCGGACTGATGCTCCTCAAGTCGATTACTTCTGCTTCGGTCCCTTCCTTGGATAGAGTTCCTGCGGCTTCCATCGCCTCATGAACCATCCTAGACGTAGCTACTACCGTCACGTCTCGGCCTTCTCTCTTTACCTCGGCCTTTCCTAATACCACAACGTACTCGTCCGCCGGAACCGGACTGTTTTCAGCAAAGGTGACAGCCTCGTCAATCTCTGACCTGACCTTCAATTCTACCTGCTCAATGTCCTCAGGCCTAAGATACTTTAATTCAGAGAGCGTTTCTTGAAACCTTAGGATGGGGTCAAACCCTTTGGCCGCTTCGATCTCTTCAGGAGACCGATATTTCTGTGCATCTCCAGCAAAATGACCGAACCAGCGGTGCGTTTTGCATTCCAGAAGCGTCGGCCCCTCGCCCTTCCGTGCCCTTGCAATTGCCCTTTCTGCCTCCTCCTGGACACTGAGAACATCATCCCCATCCACGGTCACTCCGGGAATCTCGTAAGATACGGCTCTCTCGCTGATCTTTTCAATCCTCATGTGGACCCTCTTTGGAGTGAACTCAGCCCATTCATTGTTCTCACAACAAAACACAATAGGAAGATCCCAGAGGGCAGCCAGGTTGAGGGATTCGTGGAATGTTCCCTCATTAGACGCTCCATCTCCACAGAAGGAAACCGTAACCCGATCATTTCCTTTATACACTGAAGTAAAGGCTGTTCCCAAGGAGATGGGAATTCCTCCGCCTACAATGCCATTCGAGCCAATGAAGCCCAATTCGTTACTGGGACATGCATGGACCCAGCCCTGCCTCTGCAATAGCCATCCCTTCGTCCAAAGATTTCGGCCATAAAACGTTTCAAATCAACCCCTTTGGCCAGAGCCTATCCGTGTCCTCTATGGGTACTTGAGACGAAGTCCCCAGGATTCAGACAAGAACACACTCCTACCGGTACCGCCTCCTGACCAATGCCCACATGGATGAATCCTGGTATTTTCCCTTGGGCGAATATGTCCAAGAGACGTTCCTCTACCCGCCTAATTTTCACCATCAAATAGAACATTTTCAGTAATGCGTCCTTTTCTATCATCCCAACTCCCTATTTTAATAATTACTCACTCAGTTGAAACTACGGATTTCGGTACGTCAAAGGGTCGTTACTCCCGTTTGTCAGTAATACGCAAGCCATCCAGAATGAAATCCATGAGTTTGAATATAGGCTCGTTCTCCTTTCTCTCTTTGAGATTCCACCGTTTCAATGGGATGAAAGCCAGAAGGCAAACGATTATGTCAATTGCCGTACGTGTATTCTAAGAGGAATCTTTTTCATCAAAAAGACGTAGTCACTTTCTCGCGTCAGAATATTGTGCACGGATATCCTTGTCCAGATCCACGGTCGTTGTTTCTTGATACGGCAGAAAAATTAGCTCTTGCTTATTCCACACGATTTCTATCGTCCTTCGCAAGGTTTCTTTAAATTGTTACAAAGATTCAAGATGTCCTCTTTCTTCTTAACGTAATTACGATCGTGCCCAGACCTATTCCCGATGCTTGTGAAATATCCCTGATCGTTGTTTGATGATAACCTTTCTCTGCAAAAATCCTGCTCGCTGATCGAAAGATCTCTTTTATCCCTTCCTTAACGAGAAAGTCATCCTTGATGGCTGTTCCGAGCTTTCGTCCTTCCAACGTTATGTTGCTGAGTAAGCCCTCATTCATTTCTCATTCTTTTTACTTTAACCAAAACAATCTGTCAAGGAAAAATTTGAAGATGAATTAAAGAACTTCTTCGACTACCGTTATTTAAGGTATAAAATTGCTCTAACTCTTTGATATTTTTGACTGTGGGGAAGCAACCCCATGGTATGGCACAAGCGATGGAGAGATTGAGGATTGCAAAGAGTCTATACGGTACCACCTGACAAAAACGTTTGAACTGCTCCTCATAATACTACTTCACCAAGCTCCGTTGCATCTGAGCAATTTCACAGACCTCCTCCAATCGGTGCTGGAGAGCAAATACAGGCACCCACTATTTGCCCTCAAACTGATCACGAAGCATAAGCCCCGGCCCACCTTGTTTGACACGCTTACGGAGAACCCTGCAATGCTATGTAAAGGCGAATCCTTTTAACCATATTGTCATTCGAAATCAGACGTATCACAGTCCAAATTACTTGAGCATCTTGGCGAGATGAGGATAGAGCTTTTTATGTACCACACGCGCCCAGCATAGAGAATCATTTAAACGCCATGAAGTCAGACACCCCGCAAAGCGAGTGGCTTGACGAGTGGGGCTGCATCAAAGGCAGTCGACCCCATTACAAATCACAGATCAATCACGGACTCATTCCACTCTTGTGCCTGGTTCTGTTTCTGATTCAACTGTGAGCAGGGAATATTCCCCTGCCTTGTTTTTAACTGCAAGCAGCATCCCTTCACTCAATATTCCTGCAAGGGGCTTTGGGTCAAGGTTTGCAACGAGAACAATCTGCTTACCCTCCATCTGTGCCTTTGAGTAAAATGGCTTAAGACCTGCAACAATGGTCCGTGGCTTTTCTTCCCCAATGTCAACTGATAATTTGTATAGCTTGTCTTTTCCCGGAATATCTTCAACCGTAACTATCTTTGCAACCCTTAACTCTACTCTTTTGAATTCTTCAAACGAAACCATTTCTTCGCTCCTTTTAGAATTTTCAATACCATTCATTTATTCATCGCTGTTCCTTATTGTCACTGAACATTGAATTCTTCCAATTTTCATTCTTTTTAGCTCTTGTCATTTCCTGAAAGCATCGACTCATTGACAATGAGTTGTTTTCAGGTATGATGAATATAGGTTAAAAAGGATTGGAATGTCAAGAAGAAGTAAGACAACATGAAGGTCAAATAAGCGTACTCAGTGATTGATCCAATTCAGAAAGCCGCTTAAACGGAGATTTCATCCAAACAGGAAAGAGAGATGGAAGAAAAGGGAGACAGGAAGAGAGGAAGACACCCATGAAAGTAGACATCTTTGCTCACATTTTTCCAAAGAGTTATTTCAACAAAATGGTCGAGGTTGCACCCAACGGGAAAGACATGCACAAACGGGTCAGGAATGTCCCCTGCATTGTTGATCTCGATGAACGGTTCCGAATCATGGATCAGTTCAAGGAGTATGCCCAGATCATTTGCCTCGGTTCCCCGCCCATTGAGGCCTTCGGTCCTCCACCTGTCTCTACGGACATGGCCAGGCTGGCCAACGACGGCATGGCAGCGTTGGTTCAGAGTTACCCCGATCGTTTCCCCGGATTTATTGCATCCTTACCCATGAACGACCCTGATGGACTGCTGAAGGAAGCAACCCGTGCAGTCAAAAACCTTGGAGCCGTCGGTGTCCAGGTATTTACGAATGTTCAGGGCCGACCGCTGAACAAACCTGAAACGATGCCTCTCTTTGATTGTATGGCGGAACTGGACAGGCCCATCTGGTTGCACCCGGCTCGCGGCGCCGACTTCCCGGACTATATTAACGAACCGAAAAGCCATTATGAAATCTGGTGGACCTTGGGCTGGCCTTATGAAACGAGCGTGGCCATGGCCCATCTGGTTTTTTCCGGACTATTCGACCGCCATCCTAACATTAAGATTATCACACACCACCTGGGCGGGATGATTCCCTACTTCGAGGGTCGGGTGGGTCCGGGTTGGGATCAGTTGGGAACTCGAACATCCGATGAGGATTATACCCTTCTACTGAAGAAGCTTAAGAAACGGCCGCTGGACTATTTTCGTCTCTTTTATGCCGATACCGCCGTCTTTGGAGCCAGAGAGGCAACGATCTGCGGACTGAAATTCTTCGGCTCTGAAAGAGTCTTATTCGGATCGGATACTCCGTTCGATCCTGAAAAGGGCTCGGCCTATATCCGCTGGACCATCGAAGTCATCGATAGTCTGGATATCACCCCCGAGCAGCGAAGAGCGATCTACGAAGGCAACGCCAGGAAACTCCTGAAGCTCCGGTAGAACAAAGCGTACAGGACATGGCAATGAAGGTCGTCTTTCACAGGAGATTCTACGAGGTCTATGCCGGCGATCCGGCCTCCGCTCCGGGAAGAATGGAGGCGATCGTAAGGCAATTAGGCGGAAAATTCGAGTTTATCGAGCCCGGACCCGCTTCAGAGAGGGATATCGAAAGGGTCCATGGACGAAGCCATATCCAATCGGTAAAGCAGGAGAACCTCATTTACGAAATCGGGCTTCTGGCTGCCGGAGGGGCCATTCTCGCAGGGGAATTGGCCCTTGCCGGAGAACCCGCTTTCGGGCTGGTCCGGCCTCCCGGGCACCATGCGAGTCCTCACTCCTGCTGGGGCTTCTGCTATTTTAATAATATCGCCATCGCCATCAAGAAACTGATCCATGCGGAAAAAGTCCGGAGGGCCCTCATCCTCGATTTCGATCTCCACTACGGGGATGGCACGGCAAATACCTTCAGCGGGGTCAAAGAGATTATCTATGCTCACCCGGAAGGATCGAATCGGGACCTCTTTCTGAAGGATCTCCAGCGGATCCTTCAGACCGAAAGGGAATACGATATTCTTGCCGTCTCAGCAGGGTTTGACCGACATGAAGAGGATTGGGGAGGCCTGCTCAAAACAGAGGACTACTTCAACATCGGAAGATGGGTGAAAGAATCCTCGCTAAGACACTGCCAGGGGAGACGATTTGGAGTCCTCGAGGGAGGATACAATCACGCTGTCCTTGGAAGAAATGTGGACCATTTTCTTCAAGGATTGATGGACTGATACCCCTCAGGAGTGATGATTGCATAAGCGATGGGAGGACGAACCTCTTCCCGCTCTTTCAATCGCTTCATCCCTTCCTTCACCTTCTCTAATATCTCTTCCAAGGAAACCTTCTCCTTACAGATCTTGTTGAGCTGGAATTCAAGTCCCATCCTTCTCGGGAGGGAGAAGGCAAAGGAGATCTCGTCACCATCGAGTCGGGGAAGTTTCTTCTTGGTCCAGAGAAAGTAGAGTCGGAAGGGCATGGCGGAATCTTTCTCCGTCTTTCCTGCAAGGATGAAAGAGACCTGATGGATCGGGTCGATGGGAAGCAGTTCACACTTCTTTCTCATGAACCGTTCATACTCCGTTGAGAGAAAAGCAAGGGCTGCGCCATAGAGATCCTGAACATCCTTTAACCCTTCTCCCTCAATGAATTGCTTCAACGCATTGCCCATCTCAACCCCTTCAGCCGCCCCTGCGGTCAAAAGGGCAGAGTGGGAGGTGAGGGGAAGCAAGCGGTTGACCTGAAGGGAAATCTCCTGTCCTCCCTCATCCAACTGGATGGCCCGGTTCTCTGCAGCTAAGACGATCCCGTTGCTATTCTGTGCGACGATGATCTGTGACATCTGCATTCCTCCCTTGTTATCCTAAAGACTCCAAAGGACAAACTGCTGATCTGTAAATTGTGGCTGGTGGTCGTGGTGACTCGTGATGAGCTGATTGGTGATTGCGCTATGCCTAATATTCTTTAGAGTTTGAGCCACTTGGGAACCACGACAATTCCTGAACCGGTGACGGTGAAGCGTTTCGCATCCTCCTCAAGGCGATAACCGATCTCCGTCCCGGATGGGATCTGGACCTCTTTGTCGATGATGGCCCTCCGGATCTTTCGCATGCCTTCCGACCTCCACCCCTTCCAGGAGAATCGAGTCCTCGACTCTCTGCATAACTGTTCACCCTTACCCTCGGAGAAAGGATCGATCGCCTCACACTTCCTCCGCTGATGATGCACCCATTGGAGAGGATCGAATTGAGCGCTGTTCCCGTCCTTCCTTCCTCCTCCAGGACGGTCTTCGCCGGAGGAAAGGTGGCTGATAAGTGAAAATAGGCCAGTGAGGATCATAGAGATTGAGATGAGGGGTGACAGAGACCAGATCCATATTCGCTTCGAAGTAGGCGTCGAGGGTTCCCACATCCCGCCAGTATCCCGTTCCTCCCTGATCCCCTTCCCTGAAGTCGAAGGCAAAGACCTTGTCCTTTTGAATCATCCTGGGGATGATATCTTTGCCGAAATCGTGGCTCGATTCGGACCGGGCATCCTCGATCAATCTCCGGACGAGAACCTCCGTTTGAAAAACATAGACCCCCATGGAAGCCAGAATCCCTTCCGGATCCCCGGGGATGGTCTTCGGCGCTTCCGGTTTCTCTTCAAATCCAATGATGCGTCGATCTTCATCCACCTCAATGACACCAAATTCTCTTGATAGATCCTCGATCCATCCGGATCGCAGCCACCGTGAGATCGGCCCCCTTCTCAAGGTGGAAAGCGATCATCTTCCGGTAGTCCATCTTATAGATATGATCTCCGGAGAGGATAAGGACGTGGTCCGGCTTCTCATCCTGTAAGAGATAGAATGTTCTGAAAAATCGCATCCGCCGTCCCCTGGTACCACTGTTCACCCATCCTCTGCTGGGCAGGAATGACTCCAATGAATTCCCCCAGGGGAACAGACAGGATGTTCCAGCCGAATTGAATGTGGCGGTGGAGGGAGGTCGATTTATACTGGGTGAGGACATAGATCCGGCGGATATCCGAGTTGATGCAGTTGGAGAGGGTAAAGTCGATGATCCGGTAGATCCCGCCGAAAGGAACCGCCGGCTTTGCCCGGTCCCGGGTCAGGGGATAAAGCCTCTCTCCCCGGCCGCCTGCCAGAATCATGGCAAGGACTTTCTTCATCCCTTTCTGCCTTTTTTCAGGAGATCCCGGACCGTTTCCTTCAGCTCCCGGAGGTCTGAAGATTTGGCCACATAGGCATCGGCCGCCCAGCTCATAAAATCTTCCCGATATCCGGGATAGGAGGTATGAATGATAATCGGAATGTTCCTCTTTCTCCCCATGATCTGGCCAAGGGCCTCCATTCCATCCATGACCGGCATGACGATATCGAGGATGATGAGGTCGGGTTTGACCTCTTCCAGTTGCCGGAGGGCCTCTTTACCGTTTCCGGCAGTGAGCACTTCATATCCCTCGGCCTTCAGCTCCTCTTCATAAAGAAGCCTTAGAGTTCTCTTCATCTTCAACGAGTAGGATCTTCTTTTTCATAGTGACAAGCAACCCTCAACTATCTTTTCGGTTTTCGCTGCTCAATGGCCAATCCGACATTCAGGACAGAGAAAGCGAGGCAAGGTATGAGGATATTCAATCCGCTCCTCCCCAAATCCCCAGTCAATAATATCCTTGACGAACAATTCCTTCTTAATCGCATGATGCATGCAGAGACCCATCCCGCAGACGATACAGATGGCCACCGCCTCTTCATCCTTTCCCTGTTTCGCACAGATATAGCATTTCATGACCTTTCCTCCGTGGAGTCAAAGCCCCTGATCTCTGATGAACGCCCTGCGGGGCGACATCCCGGCAAAAATGATGGTCTTCCGCTGCCGGGAGAGATAAACCTTTAAAAATCTATCACATCTGGAATGAAAATGCCAACAGATTTTCCTTGGAAGGAAAAAAGGAAAAGAGGTGGAAGGAGTTGAAAAGTTTTTCTTTTATAAGTGCTTCTTTAAAAATCTTTTCTTAAAGAGAACGTCAAGAGGTTGGCACTAAACCCATCCTGGTGGTTGACCCTATCCGTAAGGTAGGTTCTCTCAAAGGTCAGAATCGGTGTCACCCATCTTGTTCTTATACCAGAAGCTGATCAAGCCATCGACATAGTTCTGCGGATTCTCTGTCAGGGATTTGGCATAACTTCCGTAAATACGGCCCCCGAACCCCTGATAGATATTCTCGAACGTAGCGCCGCCTGACCAGATATAGGCGCTTGAATCAAATACCGTATGTTCAAAGGCAAAGGGAACGGAGTTGAAAATATCCTTGCTGTCCTGAACATTCTCATAAGTAAAAGAGGCATCGATGGAAATCTTTGGAATGGGCTGATAGATCGCGGTGATGATATAATCCTGTACGTCGGACCGGTAATCCTGGTCAGGGTTGACCCTCTGCTTCCATAAAAGGTTCCCTTTAGGCTCAGTTTCTCAATCGGGGTATCGTACTTGATCTTGACTCTTGCCACATTCTGGTTTTCCGGAGAGATCCAGGTATAGGGATTGCTGAAATTGGCTCCCTCGTACTCGCCAAAGAAGCTTAAGACCTTATAAGGTTTCCAATCCGACAGAGGCAACCCATCCATTGAGCCAGTTCGTATTGTTGCTTGGATGCTTGCCCCCGTTGTAAGATATTATCGACATAATTATCTCCGTTGATATGCTGATATTGAAGCCGATAGCCCCCTCTTAGGGTCAGGTTGTCCATCGGGATATATTCCAACTGGAAGGTTCCTGTATGGGCCATGAGATTAGAATTCGGTATGCGAATCGCCAGGCGCGCCGACAAAGGGATCGGTATTTGAGTGACCATTCTGATCCTGAGTGTGGAATCGGTAGTCGGCGTGGAAGATCAGGCCTTTCCGGATGATGTAGCTGAGCCCTGCCTCAACGATGTGGGTGTTGAATTCGAATTTTCCTGTTCCTGGAAAAACGGTCGTGATGGGTACAGTCGTCAGATCAGCATTTCCATCCGAATGGGCGTAGATATAGGCTGCATCAAAATCCGCATCGCTCGCTCAATTGGGTGTGTCCCTTGATGGTGGTGACATAGGTCCGCACAGACTCGTCCCTGCTCCTCGTAACTTTGGCGCGTCGATCTTGTCCCTATTAGAGATAATTCCAGACAGACTGCTTGACATGCAAATCCCAGTTTGCAATCGGGAAATCGGCAGAGACAAAATACTCGTTGTATTGCTCCTTAAGTTCCTGATCCATCGGGAAAAAGAACCGGAACCGGGGAACACCGGCATCCCCATCCCTTTGAGAATGGTTATAGCCGAAATTGAGTTTAACATTGTCTTTGGGAAAAACAGACAAAAGGATGGATCCTCTCCGGATCGTCGTATTAAAATTGGTGTTGTCCGTAAAATAGAAGGAATGCTCTTCCCGTTCGGTAAAATACTTATATTGTTTATAGGTAATGTTGAGATCATAGGTATTGTTCTTCTTGACTTCAAGCCGAGCCGGAGGCATAAGGGTCTCCAATATTGCTTACATTGAAACGGAGGGAATCCACAAGGCATTTCGTATTGTCATCCGCCCTTTTTCCCCAGAGGCTAAAATCGAAGAGCCTCAACCCGTCTCTCAGGTTGACCGTCTCTTTGTAACGATCTCTACTCCCTTCAATATCGGTAAAGCGATAACCCAACTCAACGCTTCCTCCCCACTGAAAGCCTCCTGCCGTCAACCCGGTTTCTTGAGAGGGAGCAGGATAGACCCAAAAAAGGTGGAAAAAGGAAATGCAGAAAACGATCAATAAGGCTTTTATAAGATTCTCTTCTCATTCCTTTACCCCTTTCTTACTGGAAGAACCGACTGCTGAAATTAGATCCGTGAATTTGAGTGTGGCAATTGATACAGGAAGAATTCGGGAAATGGCGTCTCCCATGACATTCCGCACACAGGTCCTTGACGTCACGACGGATTAAGAGGAATCGATTGGGCGATCCGTGGGGCTCATGACAGATGCTGCACCCTTCAACCTTCTGGGATAGGTGTTCATAAACCCAGGGGCCCCGCTTTTCGGGATGGCATTTGAAACAGGTCTCGTATTTTGCACTGATGCTTGGTCTTCCTGCAGGCTCGCCCGTTCGCGGGTCCCGTGGGGGCTGTGGCAGTCCGAACATTTCAAGGCCCCCTGGAGTATCTTTGTGCGAGTGGGCACAAATAGAATTTCGACTTCACGTCCTGGTGGCAGGAGAAACAGAGGTCAACCTCTTTGGCCTTCAGAATGATTTTTACCCATCGGGTTCCCGTGAATCTGATGGCAATCATTACATCCGACAGCGCTTAATTTATGGACCGATCTTCCGAATTGGGAAAGGTTCTTCTGTTTCTCATGGCACTTCAGGCAGGCATCGGACCGGGTCTTTGCCTCAACCCCTTTAAAGGAGAGGATCAACCCCTTTCCTTCTGCATCCGCATGTTTCGCTCCCGGACCATGGCAGGCTTCACATCCCTTCTTGCCAGGCGGGACATTCTCATCCATCACATTTTTCCAGTGGGGGTCGCTTTTCTTGAAGGCATCGTAGATATCGGGATGGCACTGTTTACAGGCCTCAGCCCCGATATATTCGGAATCCCCCTTCTTTTCCTGACTAAAGGAATTGAAACTAATGAAGGATACTATCACCGCCAAGGCGACAAGTGTTATCGCCGAAACCCTGCTCCAATTCATAATTTTCTCCTTCATTAAATATTGGTTAAGTGTTTCTCCCTGACCAGACCTTCAGATCCCAAAACTTGACCCTCTCCCCGGATTCGGGGAGAGGGTCAATCGGAAATTACGGATTGACGACAATCGTTCTGTAATCGGTTGCGTGGCCGGTCGCCTGCAGGCCGACCCATGGTTTGACTGGTCGCTCCAAGGCCTTCAGCGAATCCAGCAGGATCTGGGCAGCATAGAAGGGGTTGTGGATATAGGCACAGTTCCCAGCCTTATACATGAACGCAGGTTGAATGCAGCCGTCAGGGTGTTCGTTGTCCAGGCCGTGAATTAGCGGTCGTAAAGTCAGGACCGGTGAAGAAGTAGGGCACTGGCATTGGGATTGTAGAAAATCCCCTTTGCCTGAAGGGCTGCCTGAGCTGTCCAAAGAGGCCAGAATCTCGAGTCCCGGCAACCGGGTCAAGGACAGTCCCGATTTCCAGGAAGGCCGACTCGACCATTCCATTGCCATCCTAATCCGCATCGGCCTTGATGTCCTGGAAGCTCTTAATCGTCGTGCCGTGGCATTCCTGGCAGGTCTCGATCCTTGGCCTCCAGGTATGGCCTCCCTCAAAATCATTAGCGCTCGCCTCACCCATATGGCATCCGGCGCAGTTTGTCTCCTGGTGCTCTGGAGATGCCGGATGAATACTTATTCGGGGTCGGGGCGCCGCTAACGGTGAGATACTCCCAGGTATTCTTGCTCCAGAGAATGGCCCCGCTTTCCAGGTAATGAGGATTCTGGAAGCTAATTGATCCCCGTGAGTCGCACTTGTCAGGATCGGTATAGGGATTGACACTGGTATTCGTAGTAATGTTCAGATAAACGGTTAACCCGCTCTCTCGGCCCTGGTGGCAGAAGAGGCAGATGATACCTGTTCCCACACCTGACTGGAATATCTGTTCCATCCATCATCGTGTTGATTCCGCCTCTCGGGTTTTTCGTTGCATCGACAAACCGAGAGTTGTACGAGAGTTTCACAGGGACACGGACGTTCGGACCTTTCCCGTCCACTTGATCTCGTGAGGATCGTGACAGGTGATGCAGACGAGTGTTGCATCGCCCCACACGACGGACGCTGCAGCTGGTTCCCTGGACATCATTCAGGTAATCGAGCGCTGTTAATCCATTGTGGCATTGTAAGCAGTTAAAGCTGCCAGTGGTCGAGGGCAGGTTGGTATTTCCCTTTGCGCTTAGGTAAGCCAACGTGTTATCCGGAGTGCTGGTCAGTGTGAATGTGGTCTTGCCTTTATTTCTAAGACTGCCGACCCCGCCCGATCCGGTGATGCTCATGTCATAGGGGCAATTCATGTTGTGCCCGCCAAAAATAGAGAACTCTTCCCAGGCAGGAGCGAGTCTGTCCGCGTGACCGCTTGTCTTGTACTGTCCTCCGATATTGTTGTTGTGGGTTGGGCTCAAATCAACAAGGCTTCCGTCCGCCTTCTTTCCCCACTTCGTATATTTGTAGGTCCCCTTGGTATGGCAGCTTCCGCAGAGGTCCTCTGTGTTGGTAAACATATCCCGGACCTCGAAATTGACGGCTAACCCGCAGAAAGAGACTGGGACGGACAAGGTCGCGGTCGTTTTACCATCGGCCTTGACGTATGTGACGTTGGTGCTGACAACTACAGGAGCACCAATAAGGATTGTTTTATCGTCGATGACTTGTACCACTTCGAATGCAGCTCCATCCAGAGTTGCCTGAAGCGTTATTGACTTTCCGGCCAGCTTGGCATCCGCCGGGAGGTTAACCGTGGCCGACGCCACGCCCGAGATGAAGAGCGTATCACCCTCTTTCACCTGGCTCTTCAGGAACCCTCCCACACCCGGGCAGAGGTCGCAGGTTAAGGTTATCAGATCGCATGTCCCATCACCGCTGGTGGCAACCGCGCAGTTACCCTTTATAAGGGTCGTTTGGGGCCGGTTGATGGCAGAACCCCGGGTCCATATTCCATTGATGGTATCCTGAGCCCCATTGTCGTTCAATTTATAAGGTTTGTGATTGAGGTAGCTGACTTTCTGCCGGGAACCGCTGATACGGATACGAGGTGAACCTCACTGTGACAACAACGGTGCTGGTCACGATGGCCGGATCGATCCCGCTCGGAGCCACGATGTGGGCATCGTGGCAGGCGCCGCACGCTTACCTCAGGTTTGGGCGGGAGATTGCCCTGAGCAATCTTCCCTCTGAACTGAGGATACTGCAGGGCATACTGGTGACAGACGCTGCACTCCTCAATTCGGTTATCTCTCGAAACCGGGTCACCCAGCGGATCGAAGGTATCTCCTTTAAAGAGGAGAGTCCCCACTGGAGCATTCGATACCGGTGTATCGGGGAGATTTGCGCTGATCTTCGCCTGGGCCATTCCAAACCTCGGCTGATCGAAGAATTTTCCCGGTTTGCTGTTGGGATTGGCATGGGCAGTCTGGAGGAATACCGTGAGATCGAACCCGTGAGTCGAGTTATGGCAACTTCCGCAAGTCTTTATATTCGGAATGGGAACCGGGATGTTCCCGAGCCCAAAATGGGCCTGGCCGCCTCCATGGCATGCCTCACAGGGGACCTCATCCGTCTTCGTGAGGTCGAAGCGAGGGATGTTATGAATCGAATGAGTCCACCCCTCCGGGATCGTGTAAAACGGAGGATTTCCATCCCGGTGATTTGCCAAATTCAGAGGCGGATAATCGAAACTGGCATTCCCTGAAACAACATCCCTTTCCGGCGGGTTGTTGTCCAGCCAGGTCTGATGGCAATCGATGCATACCGCGGTCCCGACAAACTTTCCCGTCTGTGCCTCCAGATTCCGCACCATGGAAAAGGCAGTTAGGACCAAAATCAAGGAGAGCAAAAAAATCCATCTTGTTTTAGGCCGACCCATCATATTTCCCTCCTGCATAAAATTTGTCTAAGGTTGAATTTAAATACGGTTGATAGCTTTAACTTTAAAATTCATCCCCAACTGAGTTTTCACTTTTACCACACCCATTTCGGCTTGTCAAGATAATAAATTAGAAAATTCTAATTTTAGTTTATTTGATGTGATCGGGATTCAGATGGCTATACCTCTCCTCGGTTCCTCAGCTGACGGTTGCCTCATCATGGTATTTGTGTTCGTCATCGTGGAGGACTTTCACCTCAAAGTGAGTGCGCGCCCTGACGGGCACACTCAAAAAAGGGCGGGTGATGGACTGCCCCACCCACCCTTTGGTAGATCTTCGCGCCTCAAAAAGGAGTCGCGTCTATTGTCCGACGATTGACTGTAACGGTCTCGTATCCCTTAAGGCCCCCAGTGTCTGTCGCGGTGTGCCTGATTGTTTTTGTGCCCGCTGACCATATAGGTATGCATGAAGGTGCCTCCGGGCTAGGCCTGTATCTATGGTCCCGTCACCCCAGTTCACGGCAATACGAAGGTTATATTGTGGATCCTGAGCATCTGTAGAATTGTCTATGAAGGATACAGTGTGACCGGTTACAGTGGGCGCACCAGTCATTGCTGCTGTTGGCGGGTATTCTCCCGGGTGCCGTGCATGTTCCATGCGGCCTTAGCGAGCTGCTTCTTGGTCATAGGAAGAACCTTCGCGCCGCTACCGTTGAGTCCTCCGCCGTGGCACTGGCCGCATGCGATGTCGAGGTCGCTCCATACTGCGTTGGTGTATGTGCCGTCAGGTGCAGTATTGGCGATCTTCTTGGTATTGCCCAGGAACTCAGCCGAAGTCGGGAATGTGCTGTAGTTAGGATCAACGTTGATCCTAAAGAGATGGCTCGGGGGGTCTCCGGTTGCCGCCGCAGGCATATGGCAGATTACGCACGGGCTTGACGGTTCGGTTCCCTCATTCTCAAAAGGTGTTCCTGTGCCTTTAGTGTGCTGAAACTCTGTTATAGCCCTCAGTACGGGGTACGTCGCAACCTGATCAACGTGACAGGTGGTGCATTCTCTCACGAAGGGCTCTGCTGCGCCGACTTCAGGGACTGTGCTCTGATGAACATCGTGACAGGTGGTACAGCTGCCCTGAGTGGTTGCAGCACTACCACCGGAAGCTACCCATTGACCGCCTGCTGTTGAACAGTTATCGCTGTCCTTGATTATTTCCGCAGCCCCGGTCGAAGGATCCACGTATGTTTTCAGGATGCTGCCACTCCCAACGCCGCCAGTTACCAGATCTGCAGATCCATGCCGTTAAAGGTGCTGGTATACTGTGACTTATCGTTGGTAGTGAGATCATACCTGCCGAGTTTGTTCGGAGTGATTGTACCGGTGAACCTTGCGTGCGGGCTGTTCAGGAACTGGTCGCCGATCACGTGACCGCTGTACTTCGGGACATAAGCCGGTGCAGTGACGTTGTTGGCGACGGGGATTTTACCAGTGAGGTTGAGGTCCGTATCTGCCCCTGTACCATTAGCGGTCTTGGCAAGGCTCTGGTGACAACCAAAGCAAAGGTTGGTTGTGTTCTGTCCAAGAATGATCGTCGCGTTGTTATGGGTGCCCGTGGCAGCACATCCAGTAGAAGAAGACCACACATTTCCCGCAGCTTCACATGAAGCCTGTGTTGTATATGTAGGTGCTAGACTGCAGGGAATGTCGAAGCGTGACATCTTGAGCACAGAATGCCGTCTTGGTCCCACGTGCCGGTTATGCCGCTGGTATATGACGGGAATGATGCCAGAGGTTCTGCTCCGGTTGTTCCCTGGATGCCTGTTGACGGGTACCAGGTGCCCCCTGCGCTTTTACAGGCAGCCTGCGTGGTCTTTGAGGACAGGCTGCAAACCCCGGCCGTTGAGTTGCTCCAGCCTGAAGTGTGGCAGGCTGCGCAACTGTAAGCGCTGGTGCCGTTATACTTAGCTACTCCGCCGCCCATGTCGGCAACGATATCAAGACCGTCAGGCGCCGGTGCCATCCAGTCACCAAAAATATACATAAGAGTCCTGGTGCCGTATGTTCCAGTGACCGTTCCAGCAGTAAAGTTTAATGTCTGCCCGCCGGCAGCCCCGGTATAGACAGCGCCATCAGGACCTGCCCAGTTCTTGCCGGGAGTTACCTTTCTGAGCATGTTCTTGTGGCCGGTCATGAGGTAATCCTCTTTCCATCTCTCCGCATAGCTGTTGTACTGAGAACGTAGTGTTATGGCACGTGAGACAGCCTGCCATAGCGCCGGTTGCAACCGCTATGGTCGATGCCTGAGGAGTCGTGGCAACTGTAGTAGTACCTGACTTCGTGACACCCGTGCTCCAGGAATAGCCGGCGGCTAAGCATTGGCCCTGGGTAGTATATCCAGTTAAATCAACGTAAGTACCACGCACAGGACCCGCAGTACCGTTCTTCTTCGTTACGTCCGCATCGACATAACCAACGATCCCATACGAGAAGTCACAGTTAACATGCGTTGTATCCCATACATACCCACCGATAGTAGTAGGGCAGGTTGTCGAAGTATATCCAGCGCCTGTCAATTGAATTCTTGTGTAGCAAAAGCCCGGGGCACCATCGCCTTTAGGTCCTCTGTAGACCCAGGAGCCAGTACATTTTGAGGTCATTGTTCCGGATGCTTTGCCCAATGCTTTTGCTCTCTTATCGCAGTTCGCGGCGGTTCTGTCCAGACCCTTCAATGAGATTCTTGTCCCATCATTCGCGACGCAAGTGCTGGCCCAGTAATGGGAGCCGCCATTGGCGTCCGAATCGCCTAAGCACGAAGCCTGACGATGTTAAGGACGCGTCATTCGGAAAAGTGACTGTGAGGCAGTCAGGGCGCGATTTTTTGGATGCATCAATCACCATGGTGCCATCGCTTTTTATTCCCGTAACGCAGACGCCGTAGTCAGTGATATCCCAGTCGCCGTATATCCCATCCTGTACGGTTCCGTCACCAACGTAGACCGCCCTGGCGACGCCGGCAAAAAACAGCGGGACAACCAGGACAAAGAACGCTACCATTAACACCATTTTCGTTTGAAGCTTCATATTTCCTCCTTTTTCATTATTTTTTCTCTCCAGACTTCATAAAGCAGCATAGGGTTCAGCTATTTCTCTCCGGCAATGGTGGATCACTTTATTTTTAGAATCCATAGTAAAAATTTATGATACGAAATCAAGATTGAAAGAGCCCCCACCCAGCAATGTGAACTTTTTATCACAACCCATTTGGGCTTGTCAAGAAAAAAATTAAAAAAATTTAATTTTAATTTAATCTGATTCTAATCTAATAGCATAGCAACTTACGTTCCAACCGCCCGGCAGGAGTAGAATAAAAAGAATAGTTAAAAAATCTTTAAGATATTAGTAAGTTAGGAGAGCAAAGAAGGAGTGTAAATGTATACATTTTTTATACGGAATCTTTTATTGTGAAATCCCTCAATTCGGCTGCGGAATTTCACTCAATACACGACCCAATGTCCCCTGGGGCAGAGGTCTTAAAGTGAACCCGGCAAACGAAGAGACAATCATGTCTGGTGGAGATTACAAAAGAACGAAACCGGGGACGGAGGGGTAGAGTTTCATCAACCCCACGAACACGACGGCAAAAATGGCAATTCCGATTTCAAGGAATCCGTATAGTGTTAAGGATTTTTCAACGAGGCCGACATAATACCTGCCTACGAGGTATCCTCCAATGGCGAGTCCGGCCATGAAGATAGACAGAACCACGGTCACAGCAAAATGGGATCCCCCGAAGATAAGGGTTAACCCAACTTCCGCACTCTGGAAAACGAAATTGTGAAATTTCAATAGGTTATAAATTTTTCAGTCACTATAAAGGCATTAGTCACTATTTTCGTTGTTAACAAATTCGCCCCTTGAAATCATTGGAGAAATTACCCGTTTTCTCCTCAAAAGGCTCTAATTTTGACAAAGAATGAAGTTGAGGTGCGGAAGTTGGGTTAAGGACCGGACCCATACCACCTGGTAGACCAGTGCAGCCGCGCCTGAAAGAAAAAACATGAGATAGATTAACCCGAAGAAAAAGAACTCGATTCACGGATTCTTTCTTCCTTTTCCAACAGAAGTCAGGAATTTTTCGGCAGAGGAAAGACTAAACGGAATGCGGAAAAGTTTTATCTTTACTTTTTCAGCTACCCGGCAAACTGCCGGATATAATGCAAAAATTTTAACACTTGGGACACTTTGAAATTGACAGGTTGCGACTATACGTCTGAAATCCCGCAGTAGTGCGTTGCCCATAAAGAGCATGGCTGGTAGGGATATATTACGTCCATCGTCGTTGACACCCTTGAGTAAATGCCTGTCGTCATCGTTAATGGGAATACGGCAAGCCTATCCCTGAGCCTCATTTTTTCACGAAGAGTGGGTAAAGCTCCCATCTGGACCAAATGTTGCGTACCAACCTCGCTTTATTTTACCCTGAATAAAGGTGAGAGTAGCAACCCCTCAAGAAATAGGAGTATCTCGAAATTTCTTAGAAGATTCATGCTAAACGGTAAAAAAATCGTCGTAGTCATGCCCGCTTACAATGCGGAGAAAACGCTTGAAAAAGACCTATAGCGAGATTCCTTTTGAGATTGTTGATGACGTGATCCTCGTTGATGATGCAAGCCGCGACCGGACGTCTGAGATCGCTGAGACAATGGGGATCAGGACGATTATTCACGAAACGAACGTCGGGTATGGAGGTAACCAGAAGACTTGCTACAAGACCGCCCTGGCGACTTGGGGCAGACATTATCATCATGGTCCATCCCGATTACCAGTACACTCCTAAGCTCATCCCGGCAATGGCATCGATGATCGCCTATGGCGAATTCGATGCTGTCCTTGCCTCCCGGATCCTGGGGGTAGGCGCACTGCAGGGCGGCATGCCCCTCTACAAATACATCGCCAACCGCTTTCTAACTTTATTGAGAATTTGCTGCTCGGCCACAAGCTCTCGGAATACCACACGGGCTACCGGGCCTTTTCCCGGGAGATATTGGAGCGCCTGCCCCTGGAGAAGAATTCGAACGACTTTCTCTTTGACAACCAGATGCTGGCCCAGATCATCTGGTTTGGGTACCGTATCGGTGAGGTGAGCTGTCCCGACGAAATATTTTGACGATGCCTCATCCATCAATTTCCACCGAAGTGTCGTTTATGGCTTCGGTGTACTCAAAACAGCTGTGCAGTTCCGTCTCCAGAAGTGGGGGCTCTTCTCATCACCAATATTCATAGATAGAGGATAACCGGTTTCAGCAAAAACTAACATCCCACTGAAAAGGTCGCCGGGCTCAATACTCTTCCGGATTACCTCTTGTACAACTTCATCGTTCCTGACACCAGAACTTTTCGGAGAGCCAATGTCTATGCTGTCTGCACTTTGCGGTTTTTCTTTCAGAGGAGTCCCATTTTCTGCATTCGGTAGCGGAGGGCGTCCCGGCTGATATCCAGAAGTTTTGCGGCTTTTGTCTGGTTTCCATTCGTTATCTTGAGGGCCTGTTTGACTAACGCCTCCTCAACCTTTTCTAATGAAATCCCTTCCGGCGGGATATGAATTCCTTCGATGGTCTTTCCCAGCCTGGAGGCCTGGCCAAGGATCTCGATGGGCAGATGTTCCATCTGAAGCGTATCTTCGTCAATGAGAATCATCGCCCTCTCAACCACATTTTTCAGTTCCCGGACATTTCCAGGCCAATTGTAGCTCACAAAGAAATCTTCAACGCCCTGTGAAACTTTCTGAACTTTCTTATGGAAATCTTCGTTATACTTTTCGACAAAATATTTTGTGAGGGGCAGGATATCCGTCGGCCTCTCCCGGAGAGGAGGGATCTTTATCGAAGCCACATTGATCCGATAAAAAAGATCCTCCCTGAATTTTTCCTCATCCTTCAGCTTGATCAAGTCTTTGTTCGTTGCCGTAATGATTCGAATATCCACTTTGATGTCTTTTAGCCCGCCCATCCTCCGGAAAGTTCGGTATTCGACCAGCCTCAGGACCTTTGCCTGGAGATTGAGGCTCATATCTCCGATCTCATCCAAAAAGAATGTCCCTCCATCCGCCATTTCCAGAAGCCCCTTCTTCACCTCTTTGGCATCGGTGAAGGCCCCTTTTTCATGGCCGCAGAGTTCATTCTCTAAAAGATTCTCCTGAAATCCGGCACAGTTGACCGTAACGAAAGGCATGTTTTCTCTCTTGCTCTGGTCATGGATGGCCCGGGCAATCAGTTCTTTTCCTGTCCCACTTTCTCCTTGAATCAGGACGGTGGACGCATCACTCCTGGCAATCTTTTCGGCAATCTGGAGGACCCTCCCCATCTCCTCGCTCACAGCGATGATGTGATCAGAGCCAATTGATGCTTCTGTTCCCTGCCGGAGGTGTCTCACCTCTCTTTTGATCTGCGAGGCTGCCAGAGCCTTCTCAATGGAAAGATGAACATGATTGAAGTCGAAAGGTTTGGTGATGTAATCAAAGGCCCCCATTCTCATTGCCCTGACTACCCTCTCAACATCATCATAGGCCGTGATCATGATGGGAATGATCCCTGGATCGATCCTGAGGGCCTCCTCAAGGACTTCATAACCATCCATTCCAGGCATTTTGATATCGAGAAGCACGATATCCGGCGCCTCCTCTTCAACCTTTACCAGTGCCTCCTTTCCCGATTCGGCCAGGATCACCTCGTACCCTTCTTTGGACAAATTCTGCTGGAGGGTCCACCGGATCAGATATTCGTCATCGACCACTAAGATTCTCGCTTCTGACATTGCTAAAACCTACCTAACTGCTTCGCCGCCAGACGCAGAGATCGCCGACTAAAAGTTTTTATGATTCCCGCGGAACGCGGGATTGAATCATAAGCCTCAGACAATCTACCCGCAGTAAATCTACTCTTCAAGGTTATTTACAATCCTAACCAAAAACATTTGAAATTCCCTCAATAATATCCTCCCCCTTCGATGAGGAGGATTAAGGTGGGGGTGGACAAAACCAATTTTGTCCGGATTCAGTCCCCCCTCCCCTTCATCCTCTCCCACGACCGGGAGGGGAGTTTCTATTGGTGATTCTTACGAAGTGTTAGAGACAAATTCTCTGACTTTTTGCGTAAGAATCTAACAATGCCGTCCTCTTTAAAACCCATTTGCCGGTATCTCTCCGGCAAATCGAAAACTTATTCCCTCTGCGTTCTTTGCATCTCTGCGGTGAACCTATTTATCATTCTCTTCGCACTATGCGTTCTTCGTTGCAGGGAGGGTGATGATAAATTTCGTGCCTACGTTAACTTTGCTTTCCACCTCAATCCTTCCACCATGCTGTTCAATCATATTTCTTGTAATGGATAACCCAAGACCGGTCCCATCAAGGCGAGTGGAGAAAAAAGGATTAAAGATTTTGCCAAGGTTCTCTCTCGGAATCCCCACACCGGTATCCTCGAAAATGATCTGCACCTCACGAACTTCGTCTCCATCCTCTCCTACTTTGGAGAGAAAACGGGACGAAACCTTAAAGGTCCCCCCTGAGGCATTGCCTTCTTGGCATTGAGAATAATGTTAAGAAAGGCCTGCTCCATGGAGTGAGGATCAATCATGATTTTGGGCAAGGGTGAAAAAAAGTTCTTTTCTACTTTGAAGTTATTGGATCCGCCCTGCTGGGTCATGAAAAATGAGAGGACCTTTTCTGCTAACTCATTGACATCCGCGGGAATATAATTCGCTGGAATAGGCTTCGCATAGTTGAGAAGGTCTTTGACCAGCCTTTCCAATTTGTGAATTTGTTTTTCAATCTCCTCGGTTACCTGCCTCCGGCCGTCCTCCTTTGGAAACCCTTCTGCCAGAATCTGAATGGCTCCCTGGATTCCTGCAAGGGGGTTTCTGAATTTCATGGGCCATTCCTGAGGCCAGTTCCCCGATGGAGGCCATTCGATCGGCCCTTTTAACGAGTCCTGATGGTACTGCTCTGCTTCCTTCTTCGCGACCTGGAGTTTTTCAATCATCGCGTTAAGATTCTCGGCCAGCCTCCCCATCTCGTCTTTACCCTTAAACTGGACCCGGGCACCAAGATCGCCCTTTTCCACCTTCTTCATTACGTCCGTCAGCTTGGTGATCGGGCGTTCGACAAATTTCAGGAACAGCAGTCCCAAGACAGAAGCCAAGAACCCGATGGTGATGATCGGCGAGGATGATCGAATGGATCTGAACCTTGTAAATCATTTCGTCCATCTCTCGCATCGATTCGGCAACGACCAATACCCCGACGACCTGGTCTTTCTTATTATGGCACTGAAAACATTCCGGGTTGTTTTGGATTGGATTGACGTAGTAAAAGACGGCCTCACGCCCGATTTTCCCATCCTTGCTCCTCAGGGTCTCCTCTTTTTCAAAGCTCCTATTTTTCAAAAAGAAATCGACATTTTCAACTTTTTTATTCAACTCTCCTTCATAGGTGGTCGCCATGATGGTTCCATCCGGTCGGAAGACATGGATCTTCCATATCCCCTTGTAAGCTGCAAAGTTTTGCAGGACCCGGTGGATTTCAAAATGCTTTCCTTTTTCCATTGCGCGGATGACATTTTTTTCGATAAATTCTGCGATAATCTTCGTTTTCTCCTGGGTCAACCTCTCAATACTGCCTTCGTGAAGCGCCGTATTCCAATAGACGTTAAAGGATATGGCAAGGATCAAAATAAGGCTGGTGACGAAGATGACCTTAAAAAAGAGCGAAGCAGACCGTAAGGACAAACGCATTCAAATCTCCGGGGATCTTCGGATCGGGGTATTACAGAGGGTTATATAATTTTATAGCTGATTCGACTTTGGAAAATCAATCCTTCGACTCACGGCTCCTCAGCCGTCGTGCCATCGAGTCTCTCGAAAAGCTCACGGATCAACAACGCTTCTTGAAGGGAATCTTCGCATGGATCAGTATCCTCAGAAGGCAATCCCTCATAAACGAACCCCGGTACGAGCGAAAAGCTAAAGTAGAATTACTGGAGGCTTTGGAATTTGGCCATCGAAGGGGTCACCTCTGTCACCGCCACCCCTCCTGAAACTGGCCACTTTCAAATATTCATTTTTTTGACATACGATAAAGTCTGAAAACCTTGCAGCTTTGGCAATCCTTATTTTATACCCGGCAAGATTTCACTTTGTGTGTAGGCGTTTTCCCAACAGGGTCTTTCAGGATAGAAATAGGCAAGGCACTTCCGGCATACGTACTTGGAGCAGCTTAAAATCTTCCAGCAAGGATCCTTTCCTTCCCAGTAATCCGGCAATTTCTCCCCTCTGTATCTTTTCATGCTTCATTTTATACAATCCTCGTGAAAAGGCAATAAAAAGTTTATGCATCCTGCGTAAAATTCCACATTTCTTTGCGAATAATCACCCATTCTGAATTGGAAAGATAGAAAGTTCATCAAGGATGATACCGTCGGCATAAAAAAATATCTATTAATATTATAAATAGTTAGATGATTTTCCTTGCTCTTTGTAATCAATGGTACGTAATTTGCTCCAAAATTGAGTATAAGAAGAGGTCGATTACGGATGGCGGGATTTGAAGAGGATCAAACCGTTAAACCTCAGAAGATCTTGGTGGTTGATGATGAGTACCTGATCCGATGGTCCCTGAGCCAGGCTCTATCGCAACAGGGCTATGAAGTCTTCTCTGCTGAAGACGGGAAAAAAGCCATTGAAGCCCTCAAGACACGAGCCTTTGACTTTATTATCACTGACCTCGTAATGCCAGATCTGGATGGATGGATGGTTTTGGATTCGGCCCTGAAGATCCGGCCCCAACCCCGCGTGATCATCATTTCAGCTCATGGAGGGGAAGGCACCCAGAAGGTAGCCATAGAAAAAGGCGCCTGGGCTTATTTAGAAAAACCCTATGTCTTTGATAAGATCAAAGAGCTGTTGAATAAGCCAAAACCTTTATTCCCCCCACTTTAGAGACTGATTGCCACTGCTCCCTCCTCGTTTCCTTCGAAATTAGCAAAGTGCCCCCTCACCCTGACAGACATAAACTTAATCCTCTGCTCCCTTGCGATTCTGCAGTGAGCGTGGAGAATTGCCCGGTCCTATCAGATGTGTTACGTTTTAATTCTAAAAAGCGGGACATCTTAATTCATTATTTAACCCAGATGGTGCCTTTTAATGGGTGCATAAACTTTTGACTATTTAAGGATATGGACAAGCCGTTCGGAAAGGCTTCGGGGCGATCTTTTTACCGAATCAGCGCTCTCGTTTCTTTCCCTTTGGAATTCACTTGAGAAGATACCCTAACCCATTTTAATGAATCCGCTGGAGCAATGAAACTCTCGATCTTCTCCCGAATGATGATCAGTTATCTTGCCATCTTCATCCTCGTGATGGCGGTCAGTGCTTATACCATCATAAAGATCGAACAATTTAACAAGGTGACCCGCTATATTCTGGCCATCGATAGTCGAATCCTGGAGTACGAAAAAAAATTGGCGGATTCGATTTTATCCCAGTCTCGATTTGAACGGAAATTTATCCTGACCAAGGATCAGGCCTTTTATGATCAGTTCCAGTCTGGGAAAGCAGCCTTCGATGAGATGCTCACCAAGGCGATTGCCATTGCAGACACTTCCTTCAAGAAGGAAACCCTCGATCTCTTGAAGAAACAGTTTGAAGCTTATCAATCCCTGGTTGATGAAGAGATCAAACTCATTCGAGCGAGCCGGGATTATTCGAAAAGGAAGTATGAAAAGGAGAAAGAGAAGCGAGTGGATACCATTTTAGAGTACTTTGAAGCCCTGGAAATTACCTCTCGACAAGACATCACTCAAAGGATGGAACTGTTAGGGGAGGCTGGGGCCTCTGCGCGGCGGATGGTCTTTGGAATGGCGATCACCGCTGTTTTTTTGGTTCTTGTCACCTCCTTTTTTATTACCCGGGCAATCACCCGGCCCTTGAAATTACTGGTTGGCAAGACGCGGGACATTTCAAATGGGGTCTTTGACTGTCAATTAAACATCTCCTCTTCTCCCGAGGTATTGGAACTGGCCAGGGCCTTTAGCACCATGTGCGAAAAACTAAAGGTATTGGATAAGATGAAGTCCGACTTTTTCTCCTCCATGTCCCATGAATTACGCACGCCCCTGACCTCGATTAAGGAGGGGATCAGTCTCTTGCAGGATGGCGTAGGAGGAACGGTTTCAGATAAGCAGAAGAGGCTTTTGACCATTCTCACCCTGGAGACAAACCGGCTGATTGACCTGGTGAATTCCCTCATGGACCTCTCGAAAATGGAAGTCGGGATGATGGCTTACACCTTTAAGAAAGGAAGTCTCGCGCTTTTGGTTGAACGGGCAACGATCGAAATGGTGCCCCTCGTCGAGTCTAAAAAGATCCGCCTTGAACGAATGGGATTCGGAGACCTCCCTCCCATCCGTATGGATGGCGAGAGGATCCTTCAGGCCCTGCGGAATCTCATTGGAAATGCTGTAAAGTTCACGCCCAAGGAAGGCCGGGTGACGATCTCCGCCAGGCAAGCGAACCAGGAGGTAGAGGTTTCAGTGACAGACACGGGGCCGGGTATCCCTCGTGAGAAATTGATGACCATTTTTGACAAATATCAGCAAGCTGGCGCAGCAGGCTCCTACCAAATCAAAGGCACGGGCTTAGGTTTATCGATCGCAAAACACATTATCTCCTCCCACGGAGGCAGAATATGGGCAGAAAGCAAACCAGGGGAAGGAAGTACCTTTATTTTTGTCTTACCGGTCTGATGTTCCTTTTCGTCTCGGGCTGTGCAACCTTTGAGAAAAAGAGACCAGAGGTAAGATTGCAAGAGGAAGTCGATCAACATCTTCTTCGCAGTAGAGAACTCCTTGCGCAGAAGGACTTCGAAGGTGCGTTGACCCAAACCGAGGAGATTCTCGCCCTGGCCACCCATCGGCCACCGGAAGATGAAGCCCTTTACACGGTGGGAGTGATCTATGCTCACCCGGAAAATCCCAACCGAAATCCTGTGAAGTCCCTTCAGTTTTTTGACCGGGTGGCGGAAGACTATCCCCGAAGCCTATGGGCTGAGCAGGCCCGGGCCTGGATAGGAATACTTCGAGAAAATGGAAGGTTGAACCAGAGCATTGAAAATTTAAGCCGCCAGGTCAAGCAGATGCACCATGATAAAACGAAACTTTCCGAAGAAAAAGAAGCCCGCCGCCCCCTTCTTAATGGCCGGGAACTTCTCTTACAGGGAAAATATGAAGAAGCTTCCCAGGAGACTCAGAGGCTTCTCTCCGCGTCACCTCGACACCACCTGGAAGATGAAGCCCTTTTTCAAATGGGACTCATTTTTATTCATCCCGGAAATCCAAAAAAAGATTATGGGAAATCAATGAACTATTTTAAGAAATTGATAAAGGACTTTCCTCAAAGCTCCTGGAGTGAACTGGCAAAGATCTGGACAGGAATGCTTCAGGAGAATGAGAGATTGAGCCAGACCGTCGATAAATTGAATCAGACGATCGAAAAATCGAAACAAGTAGATATCGAAATCGAAGAAAAGAAGAAGGAAAAGGGGAAATAAAAAGATCATGGCTTCAGGAAAGATCTTGGTAGTGGATGATGATCAGAATCTATTAGAGCTCGTAAAAATGAGGCTTGAATCGGAAAGTTATGAAGTCACCACGGCCTCGATGGAAGAAGACGCCATTGAAGCCGTCAAGGGTCAGGCCTTTGATCTCTCCATTCTGGATCTCCAACTGGCTCATCGTGACGGGATCTCTTTGATGGAGGAGCTTCATCTCATTCTTCCCGAGATACCGGTCATCATCCTGACCGCTTATGGAACTATCGAAAGTGCTGTCGAAGCCATGAAAAGGGGGGCCTATAGCTACTTGACCAAACCCTTTGACCCCCGGGATCTCCTCTTTCAGATCGAGAGGGCACTCGAAAATCGCAGGCTGACTTCGGAGGTTCACCGGCTGAAAGGCCTTCTGTCGGAGCGATATGATTTTTCGAACATCGTTGCCAGGAGTGAGAAGATGCAGAAGGTGCTGGAAGCGGTAGCCCAGATTGGGAAGATCGATTCCACCGTTTACATCCATGGAGAGAGTGGAACAGGGAAAGAGCTGATTGCTAAAGCCATCCATCTTGCCAGTGAGAGAACGGCCAAACCATTTGTGGCGATCAATTGTGCCGCCATCCCGGAGGCCCTGTTGGAAAGCAAGCTTTTCGGCCATGAAAAGGGAGCCTTTACGGGAGCCATCCGAAGCACAAAGGGTCTATTTGTTCAGGCCCATGAGGGCACAATCTTCCTCGATGAGATTGGAGACATGTCTCTTCCGATTCAGGCCAAGCTGTTGCGGGTGTTGCAGGAGAGACAATTCTATCCTGTCGGCGGCGAAAAAATCGTTGAGGTGGATGTCCGGGTCATCGTGGCAACCAATAAGGATTTGGAAGCCCAGGTGAAGCATGGGCTCTTCCGCGAAGACCTCTTCTATCGGATTCATGTCATTCCGATCTATCTGCCTCCTTTGAGGGAAAGGAAGGAGGACATCCCTCCGTTGGCAGAGCTTTTCCTCAAAAAATTCTGCCAGCAAATGAAGAAAAAGATCAAAAGGCTGTCCCCGCCGGCCCTGCAAAGGTTAATGCTTCATGACTGGCCTGGAAATGTACGGGAATTAGAAAACACGATCGAATACGCCGTAGCCATGACTCAACAAGAGGTGCTTACGGAAGAATATATCCTCCAAACAAAAGGCGCCTTTCCCAATGAGCCATTAAAACCATTAAAAGAGGCCAGAGATGATTACGAAAAGAATTACCTTATTCAACTTCTCGAAATCTGTAAGGGAAATGTGAGCGTGGCTGCAAAAATGGCTGGAAAATACCGTGCCGATTTCTATGACCTCGTAAAAAAACATAACATTAATATCTCCGATTTTAAAAAATAAGATGTAGGAAATTCCCTACACATATCAAATCTATAGAATATCTATAGAAATTATATTATAATTAGTTTGATCTTGTCTTTCCCTGTAGGAAAATCCCTCCAATAAATATCGCTAATTAAATTCAACAAATTATAAAATTATTTTAAAATCAAATAGATACCACATATTATAAATATTTGGCATCCTTTGCTTAGTAACTATTGTAACGACTCTTCTCAAAGGAGATAAAAGATGAAAATATTAATTGTTGATGACAACGAGGATTTGGCCTTTACCCTTCAGATGATGTTGGAGGACGAAGGCTACGAAGTCAGGTCAGCAAAGGACGGTCAAGATGGATATTGGGCCTATCTTGAATTCAAACCGGATCTGGTCATTACGGATATTCAGATGCCCGGGGAAAACGGTTTGGAACTCATGGAACATATAAGAACGCATAACCCCATGGTAAGGACCATCTATATGAGTGGTGATTTAGATAGCTTCTTGGTCACCCCTTGAAGAGGAGAAGAAGAGATACCCCGTCAGTCTTTTGGAAAAGCCTTTCTCCAAGGTCGAATTAATGGGGTTGCTTTCTGTGCTGACAGCTTAAGCTAAATTAAGAATGACCTAAAAGAGATCGACATGAATAGATCCATTCAACATCTATTCTGATATGGTTTTTGTCCTTTGCTCTTCATCTTTTTCCTTTGGAATCCAGCGGCGCAGGCAGAGACTAAAGAAAGTCCAATGTCGATGATGAATATCATGCAATGCATCGAGAAACCGATGTGATGAAAATTTTGTCCGTGTTGGAAAAAAAAGTAGGAGATCAAAAATTATTAGAAAAGGCAAAGGAAAAATTATCCACCCTGAAGGAACCGGAATTTTCCCTGATCTCCTCCCTTTCAGAGCAAATCGTGAAGGAGGGGGATCGGCCAGGTGTCGATATTGCCTTTCTGCTGATCACAGCTCTGATCATTTTGTCCTGATTTTCAGAGGTTAATAAGAAGCTTATTCCATGAGGTGATGAGATGAAAGGATCTCCAAAAAACAAGGATGGGAACCCGGCTCAAAAAAGGAAATGGTCAGCTCAAATCGATTTCTTGCTCATTGAATGAGGAAGCATTGAATATGGTGAAGATGCTGTCCCACGACCTCAGAGGGTCTCTTGTTTCGATATCGGCCACCCTGAAATTATTGAGCCGCGGCTATTATGGAAAGATGGATGAGGCCGTTGAAAATAAGTTGAGAGAACTCTTGGATAGAATGACCCATTTGATCGGGATGTCGGAAGAGTGCCTGGGAAAAGCCTTTTCTCTTGATGAGGCGTTTCACCCTCAAACAAGAGGTGCTGGATTTGAGGGAGGATATCATTCACCCGGTCTTAGAAGAGCTTTCTTCCGAGATCAGGGATCACTACCTGCGGATCGACAATCGTCTTGAGCGTGTTCCAGCAAGCCGAATTCCCATTAAGGCAAACAAGGTCTGGCTGAAGACGATTTTCAGGAATCTCCTCAAGAATGCCATTCGATATGGCGACTTAGGGGGCACGATCGCATTTGGTTTTGAGATCCATGGTTCTTCATACCGACTCAATATTTACAACAGCGGAAGCCCGATCCCGGAAGGGTGGCGGGATAAAATTTTCACAAAGACAGCTTCTTCTGGGAAAAACAGCAACCGAAGCACTGACGGGATGGGATTAGGTCTCTATCTGATTAAAAAGATCATACAAAAATTGGGAGGGAAGATTTGGTACGAAGCCAAAGACCATGGCTCGAACTTTGTATTGACCCTCCCAATCGAGGCCCAATGATGCCTTATTTCTTTACTGTTGATTTCCATTGGATGATTTTCATGAAAACAATTCTGTCCAATAAGAGGTTCTTAAAAGATTTCATGCGCGATTCGGCACGCATCCTTTATCACGCTGCCTTTGCTGCCCTGAGTGCTGCAATCGCTCTGTCTCTCCCCTGGATCCTCAATTTTGTTGCCAAGGAGGTTCTGGTCTACTGGTCTCTTTTCGGAAACGAAAAATTATGGGTGGTATCCATTGAGATGGCAGTGGCCATCTTACTCGTCTTTTTCTTTAATGTCATTGGTAGAAGTTGGAGAGACAGGAGGCTTTCCAATATGGCAAAGGACGCCGGGTTGGTCTCGGTTGAGCCTGCAAAGGGATTTTTGTCACGGAGAAAGGTCAAAAAGATGAAGGAAGAACAGGGGTTTGCAAAGGATGTGATGATCATTGGGTCAACCGGGTACCGGACCTTTGTGGATCCCAAGGGAGACTTGCATCAAGTTATACAGAATTGCCGAGAGGCCAAGATCATGCTCCTGAACCCCTTCAGCGAAGGAGCCAGGGCTCGGGCAAAGAGCATCCTTGATCCTAATGTCACTTCTGAAACCTTTCGAGAACAGATCAAGAGGAGCATCGCTTTCCTCAGAGGCCTTAAGAGCGTCAATAAGGAAGTGAAACTCAAACTCTACCACGATGCTCCCCTCCTCAAACTGGCCATTTTGGATGACCACATCTGGATCCAGCATTACCATACGGGCTTGGATATTCAGCGGATGCCGGAATATGTCTTTAGACACGATCAGAATCTCAGCAGCCTCTACATCCCCTTTTACCAATATTTCATAACGAGGTGGAATGATCCCGATGTACCCGAATATAGCCTGGAGTCTGATGAGCTTATTTACAGAGACACGGCTGGAAATGAGATCAGAAGGGAGAGATTTAATGATCGAGAGTCTGAGAGTGCTCCAAGGATTTCTGCTGATCGTCGCCTGGTCTCAAAAAATGGTCACCCTTACGACGGGGTGATCTATCCCCTGCAACGGAAACGGAGAACCCTTGTTTGTATCGATGACGTCTTTAACAATGTGTGGTAGAACCATCAGAAACCAGGTCTATTAATCCAAGAAAGGAGGTGCTCAATGCAAAAGAGGATGCTCAAGATAAAGGGGAAATTGATCTGGATCTCCCTTCTCATCGAAATTGCCTGGCTTCGATTTAAGATCTTGAAGCTGCCTCTCTTAGAGTAAATATGCAATCACCCCCCTCTTTCTTTTTGTGGATCTCGGCCTCGAAATGGTCTCATTTCACCATGAGAGAGGTCCCGTGAAAATACCCTTAAATAACCTCGCAAAATCAAAAGACAATTAGGTGAGAGTTGGGCGTCCAACTCGAAAACATCAAATTTTAAGGAGGAAAAATAGGGATGAAATTATCGAAAAGTAAAATTTCGATCTTTTTGCTCACAGTGGTTATGGCATTCGGCATCTTCGGCATCGTCAATAGTGTGCAGTCTGCAACACCCACATTTGATCAGTACTGCTCCCGCTGCCACGGGCAGCGCTTCTTCCTTTGGACCCAGGACCGTTGCCCAGATCCAGAGCGCACTTAGCTCCATCAGCACCATGAAAAATAATTCGACCCTTCAAACCCTCACGGCAGCTCAAATCCAGACGATTTCGAACGAGCTATCCGGGCCGCCCCCGGTGACTGCGCCAGTAATCAGCTCCTTCACCGCCAATCCCGCTTCGGTCACCTCCGGCTTATCCTCCACGCTGTCCTGGAGTATGTCCGGAGGAGCGCCGACCGCCTTATCCATCGATAACGGTGTGGGTAGCGTTCTCGGTTTAACCTCCAGGGCCGTAACACCCGGCGCAACAACAACCTATACCCTCACCGCTTCCAACAGCGCCGGGAGTGTCACCAAATCAACGACTGTCACGGTGACGTCACCACTTCAGGCGCCCCAACCTCCAGAATCACCGCAACCTCAACCTCCGACAGTGGATCTAAAAAATTGGTCAGGGCAATGGTTGAAGGTGACGATAAAGTACGATGGATACTTCTTTGGGCAGTCAAATTCTGGAGTGTCCACTGAACCGACGAGATACAGCCCGGGAATGGATAAGGATCATGAAAACATAGGGGCATATCTGAAGTTTGGTCCTGGGATCCGAATCAACAGATGTGCTTCAGGGTGAACTCTATCAGTTTGATTCGAAAAGCAGTCAATGGGTCACGGATTCCCTCACCCTTCACATCATCGGCGGAACGCCTACGGACTTTCTCTGCTGGTCTCAGGTGAACGGTGATTTTACGGGTGGGTTCGCAGCACGAATCCAGGGGAAAGAAAATGGCGGGATCTTGAAAAGCGCAACCTTCAAGACCCTGGGAGGCTACTATTTTGAGACCACCTCTGGTACTCTGGTAGCAGGAAAAATGTCAATCAGTGGCACCCTTGTTCCAGAATCGAAGGTACCCGCTCCAAAATAGAACAATCTTTGTTAATGAAAAAGAGAGGGGCAAATTGCCCCTCTCTTTTTTGCCGGCCACATGTTCATCTCATTACAGATATCTTCGCTTTATCCTTCCTTTATTCTTAACTGCTGTTTTCATCTACCCTCCCAATTGATCTCCGCCGTTTGATTAATCGATCCATATAGGCTAAAATTTAAAAATATTTCAAAAATTAAAAGGGGTTATCACATGAAGAAAGAGATTGTCATTCTGGTTGTGGTGATTGCTTTTCTTGCAGGGTTAGTTGTTGGTGCCTTCTCCTTCCAGTACTTCATAAGAAAAAAAGATGTCCAGACCGCCCGCGTTCCCCAAAAGCCGCAAATGGCTCCCCAGGAATCACCGGCACCCCCTCCAGGTCCTTCTCCTGCAGAAGTCGCTTCAAAGATTGACGCCCTGAAGGAAATCGTTAAAAAAGATCCCAAAAATCTTTCCGCTTGGGTAGAACTGGGAAATCTCTATTTTGATTCCAATCAACCTCAAGAAGCCATAAAAGCTTACACCGAATATCTTAAGATCAAACCGGATAGCGCAGATGTGAGAACGGACTTAGGAATTATGTATCGAAATGCGGGGGAAATTGACAAAGCCATTGATGAATTTAAGAAGGCTGCTCAAATCGACCCAAAGCATATCAACAGCCGATATAATCTAGGCCTTGTTCTTCTTCATGACAAGCGGGATATCAAGGCGGCAGTCAAGGTCTGGGAAGATTATCTTAAGGTGGACCCAAATAGCGAAAGGGCCCAGAGGATAAAGGCTCAGTTGGACAAACTGAAAACCATGGCCAATACCAGTAAATAATGAGTCGTTCAGAATCCATTACTTCATCACTCCGATTTGTACATTTCTGAACCGGGCAGGCGCAGCACCATGGCCAACGTGAGCCACCTGGCCGGGCTCTCCTTTTCCGCAGTTGGGCGTCCCCCACATTTCCCAGTGATCGCGATTCGCGACGGCGTCGCAGCAACCCCAGAAGCGCGGGGTGATCCCGGTATAGGTTGGATTCTTAACCATCTCCCCAAGTTTCCCTTTTATAATCTCCCAACCGATCTCCGTGCCGAATTGAAAATTGATTCGTTTGTCATCGATCGACCAGCTTCGATTCGTACTCAAGAAAACACCCTCTTCCGTATCTGAAATCATCTGATCCAAAGTCCATTCTCCCGGTTCCAGATTGATATTCGTCATCCGGATCAGGGGAATCCGGTCCCAGCCATCTGCCCTCATCATTCCATTGCTTTCTTTTCCGAGAAGATGGGCTGTCTCTCTTGATGTCAGAAGACTCACAAGGATGCCTCGAGAGAGAATGGGGACCCTTTGGGCTCGAACTCCCTCATCATCATAACCGAACGTTCCCAATCCTCCCGGAACAGTGGCATCAGCCACAATATTGACCTGATCAGAGCCATATTGAAAATGACCCACCATCTCCGGGTTGAGAAAACTGGTTCCTGCATAACTGGCTTCTGTTCCAAGAATCCGGTCAAGTTCAATGGGATGGCCAACCGATTCATGGACCTGAAGAGCCAACTGGGAACTATCCAAGATCAGGGTGGTGACCTTTGACGGACAGGGTTTCGCGCTAAGAAGATGGTCCGCTTCTTCGGCCACCCGCGAGGCATGCTCCGGAAGCCTTAAGGATTCCACCCATTCATATCCCCTGGTTGCGAAATTTCCCCTAAAAGAATTGGGATAAGACCGGACCTGAAGCTCTCCTCCGTCAATAGCGGTGGCCGCAATGCCTGCACCACATTCGACAATTTCCTGCTCAATATAAGAGCCCTCTGTGGAGGCAAAAGTTTTTTTGGTCTTATAGGAACCCATAAAGGCCTCTGAGATCTTTACTTTCTTATTCCTCCGGAGAATTTCATCCGCACGAAGGAGAAGGTTCGAGTTTTGTTTCAGCGGAAACACTCGAAAGGATCGACTGAATAAGGGGTTTTATATTCATCGACGACAGGAGAGGCCGGAGGAAAAGGAATCGACTTCTCCTTTAACGAATGAGCTTGCCCTTGCAATCTTGAGAGCCTTTCCAAAAACTCTCTCCATCTCTCCCTTCGTCACCTTTGAACTACACGCAAATCCCCACGCCCCCTGAAAGAGCAACCGGATTCCGAAGCCGAAATCCTCGTCATGAGTCAACGCTTCCACATCTCCGTTCTTCACCTCTATCTCTTCAAATTTACGGTGAACGATCCGAATGTCGGCGTATGCCACGCCCTTCAACTTTGCCAGATCGAGAATATTCTGAATGAGGACTTTCATCGCTTTCTCCAAATAGCGAATCATCTTATTAAAATGGGTTCAAGGATTCCAGGGTTATCCCAGATATTGCTTAAATTTTTACTATACGGACGTGGGCAAGCCGTTCGGAAAGGCCTCAGGGCGAACCTTTCGTGAAAGGAATACTTACGTCCCAGACCCCTGCCGGAGTTCACATTAAGTGGAGTCCTCCCCTTCCCTTAAAATGTCAAATCGACCGCCGTCTGAAGCCTTGAAGAGCGGTTTGCCCATGGCCGATCTGCGCCCATTAAAAGGCACCCATTAAACTGGCGGGTTATTTTTCAAACGATTAGAGGTCGAAGATTCAACAATTCTTAAGGTTAGAGGAACCCCTGGCCCCTTGGACCCTTTATTAATCATTATAAGGACGACACCCCTGAAAAGTTGAATCCGTCGATCTTGATTGCAGGGACGACTGTGCCCGTCACAAAACGCCGAGAGTAGACCGTCCCTTCCGAACAGACTCTCCGTTCCTTTGAAATGGCCTTCACACGAGAAAGGGCGCCAAGGATGGAATCCGTGAATCTCAGGTTTTTGGTAGGCCCTTTGATCTCCCCCCCTTCGATCAGGAAGGTCCCGTCCCGCGTCATACCTGTGATGACGGCCTTCATGGGCTCGACGACATTCGTGTAATGGAAACGGGTCACATAGATTCCCTTGCGCATCGATCGAATCATCTCTCTCAGAGTGGAATCTCCTTCCTTCATGAAAAGATTGATGGGAATGGGGCCAGCCGTATTGGGTGCGACGAGGCCGTGGCCTGTAGAGGTTCTCCCCTCTCGTCCTGCCGTAAAGGAGTCATAGGTCACCTCCTTGGCGATTCCCCTTTCAAGAAAGGTCACCCTCTGTTTTGGAACACCTTCGAAATCAAAAGGAACCTGCAATCCCTGCGGGTCGAGGCCATCATCATAAATCGTTACTGTTTCTCCTACCAGTTTTTTGCCGAACTGATTGCAGAAGAAACTCCGTTTCTCCTGGACAGCGAGGGCATTAAAACCAAGATACCCGAGGAAAGACAGAAACTCACTCACGGCATAGGGTTCGAGAATGACTTCATACTCCCCGGGTTCAACGGATATAGGCTCCCCCTTGGATGCCTTGTGAATGGCCTCTCGGGCCAGAGAATGGATGTCGAGCTGGTCCGGATCCCTCGTAACGAAACTGGCATACCCGGATCCGTTTCCATTCTCTGCAATCAGATGGAAAAAGAGGTCCGAATATTCCTGATAGGCCTCCACCCCGAGACTATTGACCACAGCCAACTCGACTTCACCATTGGAAAAGGCACCCGAAGCATGGAATCCCTCTCCTTTTAACAGACCCAAAAGCTCTTTGATCTTCTTTGCCTTCTTAGCTGGCGTGAGACGGGAGATATTCCCTGAGAAAGTTACGATGGAAGGAATGGGGTTCGGTTCTGGTAAAGAGATAAATGCCTCGTTGGGACGCTGAACCTTAGTAAGGGAAATCGCTCTATCGAGACAAGCTCTGATCGAAGAAAGAGTGAGGATATTGGTCGTGACCACGGCAATTCTCTTTCCTAAAACTACCCTCAGGATCAAGGTTCCATTCTTCTCGGCCACATGTTGATGGATGGAGGATTGGGCAAACCGGGTCAAGGCGGAATCCTCGGTAAGAAGGAGGGCTTCCGTCTGATCGGCAGAAGACTTCCGAACCACGTTCTTTAATAGACGAAGACACGTCTCCTTTCCCATCATTCTCAAATTCTCCCTTAGGTTTCTCCTCTCCCTCATCCCGCCTGATGCCGGTCAAGTACCATCAAATTCCATCTCATATTCTTTTATTCTGATAATTCAATACCGCAGCCCTGATTGCTTTTTCTGCAAGGATGGAACAATGGATCTTTGACGGGGGCAGTCCACCCAGCGCTTCAACAACCATCTGATCCGTAATCGCGAGGGCTTCATCAATCGTCTTTCCCTTGATCATTTCTGTGACCATGCTCGACGAGGCAATGGCGGCTCCACATCCGAACGTCAGAAACGTCACATCAATGATTCGGTTCTCAGCGACTCTGATAAAAAGCCTCATCGTGTCTCCGCAGACTGGATTTTGGGCCTCTCCCACACCATCCGGGCCTTCCATCTCTCCCTTATTTCTTGGATGCGTCAGGTGATCCATCACCAATCGATTGTAAAGGCCTGCTGGTTCTGCCATCTCTACGTCCTGACTCCTTCTCCCTGGTTTTTGCGGCAAATATCTTTACACAAAAACCTTCTTGGCAAATTCTTTCCCGAATTGAATCGCTTTCTTCAATTCGCCCGGATCGGGAATAAATTGAATGCTCAGTTCGTTATCCCAGATATCAAATTTTTCAGCCTCAAGAAACTTTCTCATCTCTTTGATGGCACCACCACCCCACCCGTGGGAGCCAAAGAGCCCGAACACCTTCCCCTTCGGCCTTAACCCTTTCACATAGGTGAGGTAATCCCCCATCGTCGGAAACATACTGTTGTTAAGCGTGGGAGAGCCCAGAAGAATTCCCTTTGCCTCGAGCATCTCCTCAATGAGATCGCTCCGGTGATTCGTTCGAAGGTTGAGAAGCCTCGCCTGAACCCCCACTTCAGTCAAACCCGTGAGAATGGATTTCGCCATCACCTCGGTGCTTCCCCACATCGTATCGTAGATGATGAGAATCTTTCTCTCTGTCTTTCCCTTGCTCCAATCAACATAGGCCTGGATGATCCGGCCGGGATCCTTTCTCCAGATGAGGCCATGGCTGGGTGCGATCATGTCGATCGGAATGCCCATCTTCACGACCTCGTCCACTTTTTTCAAAATGAGGGGGGCCAGAGGCCAGAGGATATTGGCATAATACTTCGCCGCATGTCTCATCACCAAATCACCACCCATCTCATCCTCAAACCTCTGGGTCGAGGCATAATGTTGGCCGAAGGCATCATTGGGTAACAAGAGACGATCCTCCTTAATATAGGTGAACATGCTATCCGGCCAGTGCAGCATCGGTGCTTCCACAAAAGCAAGTGTCCGATGGCCAATGGAAAGAGTATCTCCGGTTTTTACGATCTTGAAGTTAAATGATTTGGAGTAATGTTTTTCTAACCCCTTCTTCCCTCTCTCAGAGGTAACAACCATCGGATCCCCGATCCGCTCAACCACTTGCACCAGGGACCCGGAGTGGTCCATCTCGACATGATTTGAAATGACCATATCGATTTTTGCAGGATCGATAATCTCCGAAATGCGGCCCAGCATTTCAAGATAGAAGGGAGCTTTGACTGTATCGATGAGGACATTCTTTTCATCCAAAATCAGATAGGCATTATAGGTCGTCCCCGCAGGGGTGGAGTAGCCATGAAAGTCTCTGATATTCCAATCGACGGCTCCAACCCAGTAAACCCCTTTCTTCAACTCCACAATCTCCATCAGCGCCTCCATTACCTTCCTTTATTCATTGAACGATAAGGAATTCCCCCTTAAGAGTCAACCCTTCGACTCCTCCGGTCTAAAAGGCCCGGGATTTGACTTCAGTGTGAGCTCAGTCGAACGCCCCGGGTTGATACTGGGCGGAGACTTTATCTCCGTCCCAAAGGTCCGGGTGATAGCCGTCAAAGTATCAACCTGCATTCTTTAAAAAATAATGAAACCCCTTAAAAAAGATCACCCAGAAGAATTACCTCTTAATCTCCTTGGGCTTACAAACCTCATCCTTCTTAACAGCCACCCGGCCACAGGTATTACACACATAATTTAGCTTCTCGACCCTCGGTTTGCAGACGTGCCGCGGGTTACTAACGGTAATCCCGCAATACTCGCACGTGTAGGCCCGCTTCACTACCTGCGGGCTGCAGAGATGTCCCTTTTCCGTAGTAACCATTCCACATGTCTTGCACTTATAAACGCGTGGTGCTGTTTTGGTTACCTTCTTCGTTGCCGATTTGACTGTTCCTTTGCCTGCCGTCTTTGTCGCCATGATCTACCCTCCTTTTCTCTTATGTTACAAATTCCAGAGTTTGTATTCCTTGGGTCGCCGCGCTCCGTCACCTTGAAAACGGACCAGCCGAACCCAAGACGTGACCCAGCCTAATATTGCGTCTAAAATGTCTGGAGCACCCGGATCTATTTTTTTGACATTAACTCAAAGGAGTCGAGAATCGTCTTCATATCCTGCCGATCCTTCATTCCCATTCCATCTTTGTCCAGCATCATATAAAGGATAAAGATCTGGTACGGTTCCGAGAAGGCATAAACCCAGCCCTGCTCTCGATTCACCCCATTCACGGTATAAGTGACGTACTTTTTCGCGGCGTATTGAACCCCTTTTAGTGAAATGGGTTCAGTGGGACCAACTTCGACCTTGAAACCCGCTCCGTATTCGCTCTTCAATTCGCTTCTGAGGCTCTCTGTTCCAAGATTTGTTAACTTTTCGATACCCGTCTGACTGAAAACAGTGTACCGGTCCGCCGGAGTCAAATCGATTTGGATACTCGACTGCGTTTGAGGGTTGAAGATATATAACTCGGTCTGCTCTTTGTCCTGCGGGGCGGGTTTGTCGTATCCAAACGCTTCCAAAAACGAAGGAAATTCAGTTGACATTTTCCAGTTGGGAGGGATCGAAACTTTAAACGGATATCTGATTCCAGTAAATTGGTTCCCTTCAATAGTTCCTGCAGGAAGCTTAAGGTTCTCTTCCATCGCCTCCCGAACCGGAACTCTGGAAATTCCTGCACATCCTGTCAGCAGAACAAGTGCGATGACAATGCCCAGGAAGTTTCTTGTCTTCTCCATCTTCTACCTCCCTGCTTAATTTTCGTGCCAATATCTATACTATCAATCTTTCCCTGGCGACAAAATTAGCCAGCCCAGGATAACTCGTACCTCTGATCATCGCCGCTTCCTCGCCCGGTTTGTGTCTCTGGAACCGTTTAATGTAATTCTGATATCGTACCGCGACTGACGAAACGTAGAACTCTTGCCTTAGAAGGCACCTCAAATACAATTATATTATATAATAACTAACTCTGAACAATAAGCAAAAAAAATCCGTACCAAAAAGAATCTTAATCTCAATAAAATTAGATGATGATCCATCATCCCATCCCCGGTAGTTACAATCAGATTGATACAGTTCGAATGAAAATACAATTGCTATCTTGAGAGAGGGATTTGACTGAGCAAGAGTCGAATGATAAAGTTAAAAAAGATACGATGAAAGCAGATCAAAAACGCTGGAACGAGAGATTCAAGGGAAAGATGTTTGCTCTTGGCAAAGAACCCAACTCCTTTCTCAAAAAACATCTCCCTTTTCTTCCAAAAGGGAAGGCCCTTGATATTGCAGCAGGCGAGGGAAGAAATGCCATCTTCCTGGCCCTGCATGGATTCGATGTGGATGCGATCGACATCTCGGAAAGGGGACTTAAAAAGGCCCGGAAGTTAGGCGAAGAGGCGGGGGTTCGGATTCATACCATTCTCTCTGATATTGACACTTATCAGGTTGAGAAAGAAAAATACGACCTCGTCGCCAATTTTTACTTTCTCAAGCGAAGCCTCATCTCGAAGATGAAGAAGGGATTAAAGAAGGGAGGAAGGGTCATCTTCGAGACCTATACCCTGGAACAGAGGCTCCTCGGGACGGAAGGGCCCAAGCACGCCAAATATTTCTTGAAGCCGAATGAACTTCTCAGGCTTTTTAAAGATTTTCGAATCCTCTTTTACCGCGAGGGGGTCTTTAAGGAAAGGGGAAGAAGGAGAGCCGTTGCGAGCCTGATTGCTGAAAAAACGTAACCTGTCTACAACACAAACCCCAGCCCCCAATAAACCAGCATTCCCAAGATAATCGAACCCCAGAGGTTTTTCATCTTGTAGGCAAAGATAGATACAGGAATAGCAGAAAGAAGCAAATGGGGCTCCATTTCAACCTTCCCCTTCCCCGTGAAGAAAAGCATAGGGAAAACAATGGCACTCAAAATGGCCACGGGAATGTAATCCAGTCCGATTTTCATTTTTTCAGGAATGGCCCAGCGGGTGAGAAAGACCATCGGGAGGAACCGGGGAAGAAAGGTCACGCCTGCCATTCCCAATAAAAGCCATAGCATCTCTTGTTTCATGCGCTTCTGTCCATTTTAGTTATACTTTCATTCACTCTGATCACGATACTTTCTTTTTCCCTCTACGCTTGAAAGCGTTAGGGTTAGCCCTGCAAGCGAGGCGGCCAGCGCTGCTGTGATAATATACCAGTTGCCTGGCAATAGTCCTTTGAAGAGGAGAGAAAAGATCCCAGCCAAACCCATCACTACAAAGTGGATTTTACTCTTCAGTTGCAAGACAACCAGACAGACAAAGAGAGCAGGAAGGGCAAAAGGGATTCCATACGCCGAGCTCTTAATGAAAGAACCGAACAAGGCCCCTGCCACAGACCCGCTGATCCAGGCGAGTTGAGAGGTCATCTGGAGTGCAAATAGATACCGAGGTCGATTCGTAATCTTAGAGGGGTCTGCCATGGCGACGGCGAAGGATTCATCGGTCAGCTGAGCGGATAACAGGCCAAGGATTCTTAGGGAATGGTTGTTGAAATAGAGAGAAACCGCGGAACTCATCAGGAGATGCCGGAGGTTGATGAAAAAGGTCATCAGAATGATTGGAACCAAGGAAATCCCGCTCGATATCATCTCGACAGCGATGAATTGGCTTGCCCCTGCATAGACGAGGAAACTCATCGAGCCTGCTTCCAGAGGGGTGAGTCCCGCTTTGCGAGCCAATACGCCAAAAGCGACGCCCACAGGAAGGTACCCCAGGACAATGGGGAGAGCCGCTTTGATCCCCTCCTTGAATTGGTTCTCATCCATGGAGTAAAGGGTGTTCCTGAGAGAGTCTTAAAGAAGGGGTTCCAGGAAATCATGGGCTTAATTATTTTGTCTAAATGATTCCTTTGGTTCGGTTAAAATACCCGAATTGAAGGGAAGCAAACTCTTTTTTGAGAACGTCCATCATTTTCGAGATTCCCATTCCACTTCCCCTTCCCATTGCCTCGATGTAGAGGTCAGGATCAATATTAAGATTTCGCATTTGAACGAGGTCAAGACGCGTCCTCTTGATCAGATCAATCAATCCTTCGACTTCCTCCTCTCGATCTGTGAATCCCGGAAATACGAGAAGGTTGATAGAGGTATAAAGGCCTTTCTCTTTCGCCTGAACCAGAGAATCGACAATCTTCCGAAAGGTAAACCCCTTGGGTTTGTGATAGCGTCTGAAGAAATTTGGACGGGAACTGTTTAGGGTGACACGGATGCTATCAAGCCCGGCATTGCACAGCCTCTTGACCCGGTCCGGAAGGCTTCCATTGGTATTCAGATGGATCGTCCCCAGATCGGTCTTCGCCCGCATTTTCTGGATCGACCTTTCCAAAAGACGCCATTGCATCAGGGGTTCACCTTCACAGCCCTGTCCAAAACTGACAATGGCATCTTCTGCCTGCTGAAGATGAGGCAAGGCAACATCCAAAACTTCATCGACCGTAGGGACGAACTGAATTCTTTCCTGGGAGGCTGGACAACATTCAGAAGGCTGTAGCGATATACAACCTAAGCACTCCGCATTGCAGGTAGGAGAGGTAGGTAATGGACATTCCCATCTTCGAAAGAAGACATTTTTGGCCGCAAAACAGTGATACTCCAGGGCGCATCTTGAGAGTTGCTTGAGCAGCCGGTTCCGGGAACCTTTTTCCAAAGATTGGAGCACCTTCCGGGTCAACAGCCGATCATTCTTAAAATAGTCAGGGTTCCAGTGAGGATTGGCATCGATCAGTAACCCTGTTGCCCAAAATTGGCCATTTTTCCATCCAACGGAACTGTATGCCCAGAGTGGAAGACGGGACGCCTTGGGTATCGTCTGGGTCGCCGGGAGCAAAGAACGAATATATCCCGGGGGAAGAAAAGCAGCCACAGCAGTGCAATTGACTTCTTTCCCCCGCACTCTAACCTTTTCTGACGACGCAAACGACGCCTCTTCCTCATCCCATCCGATCGGAATCCTTCCAGGCATGGTGAAGAACTGGCTCCCTTGGGGAAGGGGAACCAGCTCCGAAGGATGAGGCAAGGCCATCCGGTCTCCAGAACGGCCTGCCAACCTCAGATGAGGGTGATCAAAGATTTTCCCTTCGGGGTCCGAAAGGATGAGTCGAGGATATTCAGATCTGAACATGGGGCTTATTCACCTAAGGAAACAACCAAATCTGAAATAAGATGATCCCTTATTCCTTCTAAATCCAGGAACAACATCTAATTACGAAAACCAAAGTTCAAAAATCCAAACAAGATGGTCTCGTAAAAAGTCCCGTCTGCCAGGGTCAGCATGACATTTTCTCCGCTTTTTGACTTTTTACGAATTCACCAAACAAGAAGTATAACGGTATTGTTGATCGGAGATTAGAAATTGAAATTTAATGATTGATATCAATCAGGAAGGATACTTTCTTTCCCCTTTTGACTTTCTCAAGGAACTTCTCACATTTTTTCTTTTCAGGCTCGCCTTTAAACGATTCGTTTTGTTTCTCCTCTTCATGTTTCACTCCTTTTGAATAATGAGTTGTTATGGGCTTGCAACCCAATAAGGAAACACCTTTCTACCTCTCAAGTCTCACCCTTCAATGGCTGCCGCTGGAATCCGTAGATTTCGACTTTGATCGCAGGGAATGATTTCGAGCAGCCATTAGGGCCTCCACGAGTGAATAAGGAAGCCTCATCTCTCCCCTTCCAACACCAATCGCCAGTTCCTCTTTTTCAATTCCATGATAATCCGTCCCACCAGTCATGAGGAGACCGTGTCGTTCCGCCATGGCCTTAAATTGAGCCACTTCCATAGGAGAGTGCTCCGGATAAAAGATTTCGATACCCTTGAGGCCTATTTCCATGAGATCGAGAAGAATTTTTTCTAAAGCTGAAGAACCATTCATACCGAGCGTTTTCGGATGGGCAAGGACCGCCACCCCGCCTGCTTCTTCAATAAAGGAGATGGCCTCCTTCGGTTTGAACCTGAGCTTGTCTACGTAGGCGGGCGCTCCCTTCTTTAAAAAACGTTCAAAAGCCTCCTGAAAATTCCTCACATATCCTTTTTCCATGAGTACCTGAGCAAAATGGGGACGGCCTACCTGCCCACCCCCAGAGACGTTCACCACCTCCTCATAACGAATTTTGACGCCAAGACGGTTTAAATTTTCAATGATCTTAGGGTTCCGGTCAGCCCTTGCCTTTTGAAGATAATCGAGTTTCCCCTTGAGGAGGGGATGATGGATGTCAAAAAAATATCCCAGGAGATGCATGGAACCGGCAAAATATTCCGCGCTAATTTCAACTCCTGGTATCACTTCAAACCCGATCTTCTCACCCTCTAATAACCCTTCGTCCAATCCTTCTATGGTGTCATGATCCGTTATCGCTATCGCCTTCAGCCCTTTACTTTTTGCGTATCTCACGATTTCTGAAGGAGTCATTACGCCGTCAGAAGCAGTTGTGTGAAGATGAAGATCAACGTAGCCCATATGAAATTCACCTCTATATTCTAAACTTAGCACATAATTCTAATGAATCAGTCACTCCAAAGTCAACCCTTTGACCTCTTTGGAAAATTCAAAACAAAAAAGATTATCAATTATACCCCAATTGAGCGAAAAATATGTCGCTTTCTAAAGTTAATGAATTCGGTCCTTAAAGCCCAGTTGTCCTATTTGCTTCGTCATTTATTCAGAATCAGAGGATTTCTTATCTCACCTCCTTCCCCCTTACGATGGGGAAGCTGTGAAAAAATTATGAAACAGATAAAAAAAGATTGACATAGCCATATAACTATGATATCCTCCTTTCAGCGTTCTCGAAAGGAGGCGGTTTCCATGGGATACCTAACCAAAGTCCAGGTGATCGAACGGGCCAAGGGGCAACGCCAGTTCTACTTGATTTGCCCGGCTCCCCTGGCTCAGGCTTTAGAAATGGGGAAAGGTGAAACCATTGAGTGGGTCGTCCAGGATAAATGGACCCTGAGCGTAAGACGGGTTGAAGCCAGAGAAGCCCAACTTCAGCGGAGGTCCCATGGAAAAAGATAAGTTTTGGACAACCCCTCCCAAAGAGGAAGAACAGCGTCGAGTCCGGCGGAAGCCGATCAATCGTCAGCAACTGCTGCTGCGTCCTGTCGAAGTAGAGAAGCTGGTTGAAGAGGATCATCCTGTGCGGGCGATCTGGGAGTTGGTGGGGCAATTGAATCTGGAGCCTTTCTATGCCGGGATCCAGTCGGTCGAGGGAGTGGCAGGTCGACCAGTGTGGGACCCGCAGCTGCTGATCAGTTTGTGGATCTATGCTTATAAGGATGGGGTGAGTTCGGCGCGAGAGATTGGGCGGTTGTGCCAGTACCATCCGGCCTATCAGTGGCTGACAGGGTTGGAGGTGGTCAACTATCATACGCTGGCCGATTTTCGGATTTTCCATAAAAAGGCGCTGGATCAATTGTTTATAGAGGTATTGGGCGTACTCAGTCATGAGGGACTGATTACGTTGCAACGGGTGATGCACGATGGGACGAAGGTGAAGGCTTGCGCGTCGGACAAGAGTTTTCGTCGGAAGGCCACGCTTCAGGATCATCTGCGGTTGGCTGGTGAGCAGGTGGAGCAGATGGGAGATCCGGAATCGGAAGAACTGGGCCAGCGGGTGGCGAAGGCGCGGCAGCGAGCGCTGCGGGAGAAGCGAGAGCATCTGGAAGAGGCCTTGAAGGCGTTGGAACAGATGGAAGCCTCTCGGTCTAAATCTTCGGATAAAACGAAGGTGCGGGTCAGTACCACGGACCCGGAAGCCCGAGTGATGTTGCACGCAAAGGGGGCTTATGGGCCTGGCTATAACGTGCAGATTTCGACCGATGCAGAAGCCAAGATCATTGTGGGGGTGGGGGTGACTCAAGCGCCCACGGATGCGGCGGAATTGGAACCGGCGGTGGAACGAATCGAAGCCAACTTGGGCGAGAGGCCTCAGCAGATGGTGGTAGATGGCGGCCTCACGAATCAAGCCACGATGGAGGCGATGGCCGAGAAGCAAGTGGATTTGATCGGGACCTTGCCGGAACGAAGGGGAGTGGCCGAGAAGCGGATGAAGCAGCGTGGGGTGAGTTCGGACTTTTACCCGCAGGCCTTTGAGTATGATGCGAGTGCTGACTGTCATCGATGTCCAGCGGAGAAAGTGCTGCATTATGAGACGGAGGAACGATCGGGGGCTTCGGTACGACGCCGCTACCGAGCGAAGGCTTCGGAGTGTCGGGACTGTGCCTTTCAGGCCCAGTGTTGCCCTGGGACGAAGAGAGGACGATCGTTGGTACGGAGCGAAGCGACGCCCGAGATGGCAGCATTTCAAGCCAAGATGGAGACGCCGGAAGCGCAGGCCATCTATAAGCAACGGGCCGGGGTGGCAGAATTTCCCAATGCGTGGATTAAGGATAAAATGGGGTTGCGTCAATTTCGTTTGCGGGGTTTGGTCAAGGTGACGTTGGAAGCCGTGTGGGCCTGTCTGACCTATAACATCTGCCAATGGATTCGTCTCTGCTGGAAGCCCCAACAACTGGCCCATGCTTGGGGGTAAACCGGTAGAGTAACCCCTCTGATTAAGAGCGAGAGGGTAAGGGGACGAAATGAGGTTGATCGATGGTTTTAAGTTCTCCATGATTGATACTTAACCGTCCATCCAAAAACGAAGCTTACAAAACCCAAACCCCACTGTAGCCGAATTTTTTCACAGCTTCGGGGGAAGGTTGGGATGGGGGTGGACATCCTGGACATTCCCCCCCACCTTAATCCTCCCCCTCCGAGCTGAACGTGTCCCATAAGTCGGCTGCTGGAACACAGGGGACGGAGGGATAATTGGTTCCATTGAGGGTCCGACATAGCGTATTTATGTGTCATTCCCGTGAAAACGAGAATCCAGGACCAACAGGAAATACCTGGATTCCTGCTTCCGCAGGAATGACAAACTTAAAGAACAATAATGATTTCGACTTGTTAACAACATACAACTTGGCCCCTTGTGTCCAGCCCCCCACTTATGGGTAAAGATCAGCCCTCCGAGGGGGGAGGAAGTTATTTTGTTTTGACTCAATTGGGGTTATACATTATAATAATACCCAATTGGAATTTTAAAATTAATCCCATCTGAATTTAGTAGAATCACAAAAAATTATTATAAGCATCTGACATAAAAGGATAATTTTTTAAAAAATAATGCTTGACAATGGAATTCAATTGGAATATATTACGTAGTGAGATGCAGAATAAAATTTGAACACGGTGCTATTACGGTGCAATTAATGATTGGTTCCCGCTTAACCGGATAGGGTTAGTCAACAGATCAACAAAAAGGGGCGACCCTTTCCATAAAAACGTGGAAGGGGTTTTTTGTTAAATATACAAAGAAAGGATGACCTTCGTGAAAAGAGCTAAAACTGTCGAAAAAGAGGTGGAGGAATTGAATATTGAGGCATTGCCATCCTCAGCTTTTTTTGAGGAAATACAGACCCCTATACCTGCCATTCAACCTGCTGCTTATGTAGAAGAAGAGATTGAGGAGTCTTCCATAGAAGAGTTTGAAATGGAAGTTGCTGAGGAAGGCTTAACCGAAGAAAGAGAGGACCTTGAAGTTGAACAGAAATTGATCGAGAAAGAGACCCTCTTTCATCCCCAGGATATTACGTGGGAATATTTAAAGGGCCTTGAAAAAATATCACTTCTCACACCAGAAAAAGAAGTGGAACTGGCCAAGAGGATTAAGGAGGGGGAGCGTCAGGTAAAGCTCCTCGAAATTAAGACCAACCGTCTTAAGACCAATCTTTACCCTTCCTTCAGTTTAAAAAATGGAAAAAAGAAACCCCTGCCTGGAACTCGGCAGGGCTTGAGAGCGAAGGGGAAGAGTGGAAAAAATGGCAAGAAATCGAAGCCTGCTTCTTCGGAATTAAGGGAAAGGGCATTGCTTTATAAAAGGGCCCTGGCTCAATATCAACATGCAATTCAGGAAACACAAAAGGCTAAAAATGAATTGATCCAGGCCAATTTGAGGCTGGTGGTTAGTATTGCAAAGCGTTATGCCAACCGAGGCCTTTCCTTTCTCGATCTGATTCAGGAGGGAAACCTCGGGCTGATGCAGGCTTTGGTCAAGTTCGATTATACAAAAGGATATAAGTTTAGCACTTACGCTTCGTGGTGGATTCGGGCGGCTATCTTGAGGGCCTTTGCCGAGAAGTCGAGGACCATTCGAATCCCAAATTATCTTTTTGAAATTAAAGGAAAATTAATGAAGTCCTTTAAATCGTTGATGAAAAAGTTAGGTCGTGAACCCACTTCTCAAGAGTTATCAAAGGACAGCGGAATTCCGCTGCACGACGTAGAGAAGATCCTGAACCTCACGGAAGAGCCGATTTCTCTCGATACGCCAATTGGCGAAGAGGACAGTACCTTGAAAGACCTCATCGCCGACGAAAAAAGCCTTTCTCCGAATGATTGTTTACTCGAAAAAGACCTGACTCTCCATATCCGTAAGTTGTTGGGTGGCCTCTCTCCAAGGGAAGAGAAGATTCTCAAGCTCCGCTTTGGGATCGGAGAAGATGGTGAGTGTACGTTAGAGGAGATCGGAAGACAATTTGGTCTTAGCCGTGAAAGGATTCGGCAAATTGAAGCCAAAGCCCTTGAGCGATTACGAGATCCGAACCGTCACAAAGAAATTCGGGAATACTTCGAATAATCACGAATCTGCGCAAGAGACCAAAGATAATCAATCTTCGATTTGGATGGCCTCCACCGGACAGTCTTCAGCAGCCTCCCGGCAGGTTTCGGCAAATTCTTCCGGAACTTCATCGACCTTTGCCCGAGCTTTTTCATCAACCATTTCAAAAACCTCTGGGCAAGTCTCTGCACATAGGTCACATCCAATACAAGCCTCTTCATCTACGATAGCTCTCATCTCTTATCATCCTCCTCCCTTTTTTATGTCTATTATTCATAATCGCCTTTCCCAAATCAACCCATCTCAACGCCATGAAGGGATAAGTTGCCGATCAGACGCAGATCGGCCAGTATCGTCCGTTGCGTTCAATCATTTTTACAGACAGACCATAGAGTTGTTTTATCGTCTCTGCCTTCAGGAGATCAGATGTCCTCCCGCAGGCAATTGCATCTCCCTCCTTAAGAATCATGGTCTTTTGGAATATGGGCATGATCTCTTCGAGATGGTGGGTAACATAGACGAGACTGGGAGCGGTCTTCTGTTCCCCCATGGCTTGAAGCGATGCGAGGAAGGTCTCCCTCCCCTGGGGGTCTAAACCTGCACAGGGTTCATCGAGAATGACGAGGTACGGCGCTGCCATACGGGCCCTGGCAATTAAAACCCTCTGTTGCTCTCCCTGGGATAAATCTCCGAACCGCAACCCGGCTAACTTGTCACACGCCAAGGCCTCCAGATATTGATGGGCAAGTATCAAATCTCTCTTATAGGGCCCCCTTTTGCCCCTTTTTAGGTATCCAACCTGTGCGGTCTTCCCGGAGAGTACCGTGTAAAGTACCCGCTCCCATTTAGGAATATTAGAAGTAAGCGTGGAGGTCACCCAACCGATGCTTTTTCGAAGTTCGCGAAGGTCGAGCATCTTTTGCCCTTTTCGCCTAACCTCGCCTCCTCCGTTGGGCCAGAGATAGCCGCAGACAATTTTGAGGAGCGTGGTCTTACCCGCACCATTCGGTCCGAGAATGGCCCAGTGCTCCCCTTTATTGACCTGCCAGGAAATGGCATTGAGAATCCTTTTCCCATTCAGCCCATAGGTAACATCTCGAAGCTCTAACAAGGGGTGATTCATGGTTTTTTATTTCCCGTTCAAAGAAAAGTCAACCCTTCGACTCTGCTCAGGGTTGATTCTGGGCGGTTCAATTTATGAGGGATGGAACAATTTACCGGCCCCTTAACAGGATAACCAATCCGACAAATAGAAGGAACATACCCACAAATGCCAACGGAGTTAATCGTTCGCCCAGCACAATCACTCCCAATAATGCCGCAGCAAGGGGTTCGGCTAAAGATAACGTCACAGCCGTTGCCACGGGGAGTGACGCCAATCCTCTCGCAAAAAGGATATATGCGATGGCCGTTGCAACCAATCCAAGATGGATGGCAACTAAAAAACCCCGTCCTTCTTTCAACCAACTCAACTTTGCAGTCACTAACAACGGAGCTAATAAAATCGCGCTAAGACAAAATATGACTGCAATCACGGCTTCAGGAGGATGATTATCAAGGAGTCTCTTGTTCGCGATGGCATAGACTGCATAGGCTGTTCCCGCACAGATCGCCATGACAAAACCAGAAGCGTTCACGCTGAGACGATTTCCGGAAGTCAGCAATAAGACACATCCGAGAATGGCCAATGCCGTTGCAATAAACCACTGGCGATTAGGTCTTTCGGCCCTGACAATAAACCCAAAAAAACCCGCTATGATAGGCGCGCTTCCGATCGTAACTATTGTTCCTACGGCCACCCCTGTCTTGGCTACACCCGCAAAAAAGAAGGGCTGATAAGCGGCCATCCCCAGAGCAGCAATGACTGTTGCTATCCGCGGCCAATTTCCTCTTCTCAAGGTGCCTTTTGTTAGCGCTAAGACAAGAAGAATCGCTCCACCCAGTGCAAGGCGGACCGCTCCAATGGCAAGAGAGCTGGCGGTTTTGGGAGCAAAAGCTTGCGATGTCCCCGTCGTACCCCACAACATGGCGGCAAATAATACCTGCCAGTGAGCATCTCCGAATTTTCGATTCCTCTCGATTTGATTCATAAGTTAATAACTATAACTTAAGGCGTGAATAAAATCTGTAGTCCTCTCCCGCCCCATCCCCTATCTATAAAATAAAGAGTTTTTTATCCAAGAATACTGTCTTTCCCCCATTTCTTTTCCACCCTATAAGAGATATATCACTTATATTCAAAACAGAAATCCAACAAACGCCATCTTGTATAATTCGGGGAAAGGAGAAACCATGAACAAGAGGGTCATCGAATTACTGAATCAGGCAAGGTCAAGGGAGTTAGGGGCGATATCTCAGTACATGATCCATCACTATGAATTGGAGGATAAGGATTATGGTAAATTGGCCTCGAAGTTGAAGGAAATTGCCATTGCTGAGATGAAACATGCCGAAAAATTGGCCGATCGTATCTTATTTCTGAACGGAGAACCTACCTCAAGGCCTTCCGGTGAGGCGGTGAAGGGCCAGGAGATCACGGATATGTTAAAGACGGATATCAGCCTCGAATCGGATGCCGTCATTCTGTATAACGAAGCAGTCGTTCTCTGTGCGGCCGAAAAAGACCAAGTCTCGAAAGATGTTTTCGAGGAACTCCTTAAAGACGAGGAGGATCATCTCAATACCTTTGAAAATATTCGAGACCTCATCGGAAAACTCGGGCCCCCTATCTGGCAACCCTGACGGGCAAATAAATTCTCGGGGCATGGTAATTTCCCCTCTGGCCTGAAATTGAAAAATATTTTAACAAGAAGACGACAGGAGGGCCGGTCATGCCGGCCCTTATTACTGAATCTATGGCCACGTACAAAGGGAGTTGAGGGCAAGATCGAACTCGCTTCTTTTTCTAAGAAAATTTCATAAGGAGAAGAGCATGGAAGAGCAAATTTGCTGTGGGGACCATTCAGGGCACATCTGTATATTAGCCAGCAACAAAAAATTTGACGAGATCAAGGAACTGACCAGAAATCCCCAGTTTATTTGTTTTAATTGCGGCCGGGTTGCCGATTCCAAAGAAAATTTATGCAATCCGATGCCCCTCAAGTGATCCCGTATCCAGACTTGTACCGACGTAACGTATCTGAGAGACTCGTCCGGACGCTGTAACGGGGAGAAGGAAGAAAAAGCTAACAGTAGCATTCTTCAGAGATGTCTTGATGGAATTCCTCACAGGATTCACCTTCACATAAAGGTCCTTTTCTGGGTTCGCAATGAGCGTCACGAATGGCAGCGCTTGCTTTTTCATAAAAGTCCTTTGAAAACCCCAGGATCCCGTGAACAGCCCGAGTATGGTCACCGACCTTTTTTAAGACTTCTTCCTCTGTTCTGGCACAGACTGTAAACTCACAACCGAGCCCGATATCCTTGCAGGTAAATTTTTTGTCCATTTCTCATTATCTCCTTTCTTCGAAAAAGGCGGTTGTTAACAATGATTGTGCCCTTTTCTTAAGAATATAATCACTCTTAGGTGATATGCAAGTTTCATCCTGTTCCCCTTGCTTGCAGCAAGCGGGTACTCCAATGATTAGAAACCACGAATGATCCCTGAAGGTTGCACCTTGGTTGGACGTAAGTTAAATTATAAATAGTCTTGTTGGTTTCATCGTGTTCCTTTTAGGGGGGAAAGGGGAGAGAAAAAACATTTTAAAGACGGATTTTGTTTTCCGTAACCTGGCACCAAAATTTTCTTGAGTGCCATCCCTTTCGGAGAAGCCATGACGGCCAAAGAAAGTTTTTTTCGCGATTATGGCCGGCTTGCAGGGTTCCTGAGGGGCATTTCCCTCCGCTTCCAACTTCTCACTATCTTTGAGTTCCTTCTTTTGCTCCCCTCTGGATTCCTGCTCGTCCTTTTAGGAAGTTCCTTTGTCTTGGAGCTGAAGAATACACTTCCTCTTCTACCTTTTATCTTCGCTCTTGTCTCCCTTGTCTTTATGCTCTTTCTTCTCTCGTTGGCGATATGGCGGATTGCCTCCGGGCCATCTATGGAGCGGATTGCGAGAAGAGTCGAGGAGCTATTTCCAAGCCTCAACGATGATGTAACCAATTCCTTACTTCTTTTTGATCAGGTTGAGAAGGACCCAAGGGCAGGCCAGATATCAGAAGGACTGATCTTTGCCCAGATTAGAAGGACAGCAGAAGAGGTCTCTGCGATCAACCCCGGGCAGGTCGTCACTTTGAAAGGATCTCTTCGACATCTCAGGATCTTTCTCCCTCTTCTCTTTGCGTTTTCCATTGTTTTCGCCTTCGATCCTCAGACCCTGAGTCGATCCATGGCTCTGATCCTTCATCCTCTTTCAAATCTGCCCTTAAGGGAGACTCTCATCTCTCTCGATCCAAAGGGATCGATCGGTGCTGCGCGGTACTTCATTGGTCATTCAGGCTCAAACGAAGGGTCATCTTCCGGACAGGCTCACCTTGACGATCTGGCCCGAAAGGGGGGAACCAAAGGGCTTTGCAATGGAATCAGAAGAGAATGGCAAATTCAGCTACCGGATCGCCTCTGCTCAGAATTCTTTCCGTTATCAGGCAAACTATGGGAGAACAGTATCCCCTCTCTACAACCTTCAAGTCGTGGACCCCCCTGAGATTGGAAAGATGAAACTCACCTTGATCCCGCCTGATTATACCGGCCTTCCGGTTGTGGTTAGAGAAGAAGGCAATATCGAGGCCTTGAAGGGAACGGTCGTGAATTTGGAGGCCCTGTCAACCAAGGCTGTCAAGGAAGGGAAGGTGATCCTGGATCAAGAAAGCCAGTTCCTCCTGAAGGCAAGGGAAGACCGATTAACAGGAAGCCTTCTTGTCCTGTCTCCGGGTACTTATCATATCAAGGTGAAGGATGATCTTGGATTTGAGAACCCCAATCCGGTCCAGTATCAGATCCGATTGATACCCGATCAATATCCTGAAGCCGAAATCATCAGTCCAGGACATGACTTGGAGATTTCAGGCAACGAGATCCTTCCCATTGTCTACACGGGAAAGGACGATTTTGGAATTACGGCATTGAGACTAAGCTATGAGATAGGGGGAAAGGAAGGCACAATTAGCTTAAAGGGCGGTGACGGCGGACGCTCCGTTGGACCTGAGACCTTCAAATGGGATCTCGGAAGTCTCGGTCTGGCTCCAGGAGACCGGGTGGTCTACCGGATCGAGATTTGGGACAACGACTCCATCTCAGGCCCCAAAAAGAGGAACTTCCCAGGCTTACATCCTTTCGGTCAGAGACGACAGGGCTCAGGCAGCCAAAGAGGGAGAGGAGGCCCAGCAGATTTCGGACGCCCTTCTGGATCTGCTGGCCGACCAACTGGAAGATAAGAAGGAAAGAGAAAGTTTAGTGAAAGGGATGGAAGAAGTGCTGAAGCAGGTTGACAGGAATCTTGAACGGATGAAAGACAGACTGGATCGTTTCGATTTGGAGGCCCTGAAGCGGAACCTCCTTTCCCTGAAGAATCGGACCCTCGATGAGCCGAAAGAGACGGTGAGTCAGGAATTGGAACGGCTTGCCCTCCTCGCAGAGGATATAGCAAAACGAGCAAGGATGAATGAGGTCGAGGCCCTGGCCAAAGAGTTAAGAAATCGACAGAGACGGCTCCTTGACTCCATGAATGACCTTAAAGGTCCTCTTAATCGGGAGAATTTAGAAGCAGTGATGAAGGAGTTAAAAAAACTGGAAGAGCTTCTCCATTCTGTCATGGATGCCCTGAGCAAGATGGCTACAAGGCTTCCTGACGAATTTGTCAACAGCCCGGAACTGAATAATCTTGACTTCCAGGACCTCTTCAAGGATCTCGAGGAGATCCAGAAAAAGTTGATGGCCGGGGACCTCTCCGGAGCCCTGGAGGCGGCCCAGAGACTCCTTCAAGCCTTATCCGAGATGGTGGCAAACCTTGCAAGCGCAGGGGCACAGGCAGGAATGGCTCCTTTCGACCGGCTTCAGGGAGAGATGTCCCGCCGGTCAGGAGAACTCGATAAATATTGGCTGAGCAGAAGGAGGTCCTCAAAGAGACGGAAGGAATCGATCGGGAGAACAGACGCAAAGTTGAGGAGGAGACTGAAAAGAGACTCCGCCAATCCCTCCCTGACTTGGAAAGCGTGCTTCAGCGGCTTTTCCGTTCTCTCCCCCCTGATCTCAAGGAACCGCTCGAAGAATTGAAGGCGCTTCTCAAAGGGGATCAGCTCGAACGTTTTTCTGAGCTGGCGAAGAAACTGGAGGAAGATCTTTCTGAAAGACCTGAGGCACAGAAGCTCATTCGTCGGCTGAGGGAGATAACAGAACTTCTGACCCCTGATGGGAAAGAGGTCATGACCCAGGAGGAAAAAGAAAAGTTTCCCGGCCTCTCTTCCCGCCAGGAAAATCTTAAAGAGAGGACGAAGCGGCTGAAAGAGAGGCTTGAGATGTTGGCCCAGCTCTTTCCAGGAATGGACACGGAGATCCTGAACGATATGAAAGAAGCGGCAGGCTCGATGGGCAAGGCCTCCGGGAAACTGAAAGGAGAGGATGCCCCTGGAGCCATTCCACCGGAGCAGGAGGCCCTCACAAGGCTGAGTAAGTCTCAGCAGGCCATGCAACAGATGGCCCAGCAGATGGCCATGCAGATGCAGGCAGCCCGGTGGGGTTACCCTTATGCCTACGATCCAAGGGCCGGATGGTACTATGGTCCCTGGGCTCCCATGCCCACCCTACCCCAACCGGAATTTCAGCGACCCAGAGAGAGAGGCTATACGGGGATCGATCGAGAGGAGTTTGAACCGCCCTCGAAGGATGCCTATCAGGTTCCGAAGATTTTCAGAGAAAAGGTCATGGAGTCCTTGAAAGAACCGGTTCCGTCCCAGTATAAAAAAGATGTGGAGCAATATTTCAGAGGGTTGACCAAATGAGGCTGAGATCCATCTTAATTACCCTTACAATGCTCATCTGTTCTTGCCTCTTCCTCTTTTCGCAGGGAATCGCTGCCGTTTCTTCTGAGACCCTCAAAGCCCTTTCCGATAAGATAGACCGGTGGGACGTGGAGGAGGCCTGGTCAGAAGTAAACAGCCTCCTGGCCAAGGATCCAAGGGATCCGAAGCTTCTGGAGCTTGCCTCTCAGAGCGCTTTTTATCGCGGTGATTATCAGGAATCCCTGAAGCTGATGAAATCTGCCCTTGAGTTAGAGGAAGAAGAGAAACGAAAAGGCTTTGTCCTCTTTCTTGAGGGAACGATCGGGGCCACCCAACCTCTTAAACGGTACGAGAGCCCTCATTTTCGATCAGCCTCGATGAGAAACAGGATGGGATCCTCGCCGATTACATCATCGACGGCATGGAGAAGACCTATCGTTTCATGGCAGAGCATTATGGTTTTACCCCCAAGGAAAAGATCAGGGTCGAGGTTTTTCCCGATACGAAGGCATTCTACTATGCGTCATCCCTCTCGGCACGGGACATTGAGGTTACAGGAGCCGTAGGAATCACCCAGTTCAATAAATTGATGGTCCTCTCTCCCAGGGCCTTGGTTCATGGCTACCGGTGGCTCGATGCCATCTCCCACGAATACATGCATTATCTCATCGTCAGGCTGACCGCTAACAAAGCGCCCATCTGGTTCCATGAAGGGTTGGCAAAATACAGTGAGACAAAGTGGCGAAATGGCTCCTCCTATCTGTCTCCTCTCTACGAGACTCTTCTCTCCCGGGCTCTGGCAGAGGGGCGGTTGATCAAGTTTGCGCAGATGGAGCCCTCTCTGGTAAAGCTTGAAACCCCGGACGATGTTCAGCTCGCCTATGCCCAGGCTGCCTCAGCCATCGAATTTATTATCACAAAGGTCGGACATCAGGGGCTTCAGGAGATCATGAGACGGATGGCGACCTCAGACACAGGAGGGGCCAGCGATTCGATCAGAGCGGTGATGGGCCTGGAGTTCAATGAGTTTGAGAAGGACTGGAAGGACTTCCTCGTCTCGAAAAACCTGAAGAGCGTGGATGGGATGAATGTCCGCCGAATCAAGGTTAAGGGAGGGCTCGCCGACGAAGAACGCCTCGATCTCGAAGAGATCAAATCAATGGTAGCGAGAAACCGGGCCCATCTTGGAGACCAGCTCAAAGAGAGAGGGAGAGTGGGAGCTGCGGTTATCGAATATCGAAGGGCCCTGACTGAAAACCCCAATTCGGTGCCAATCCTGAACAAACTTTCCTCTGTTCTTATCGTTATGGATCGGGAGAAAGAAGCTGTGGATCTTTTAGTCAGGGCCAGGGATTTATCGCCGGATCATCCTACGGCTTACGCCTACCTTGGCAAGATCTATTTGAAGCAGAACGGATTTAAGTCGGCAATAGAATCCTTTGAGGACTCTATCCAGATCAATCCCTTCAACCCGGACGTGCATCTGGGTCTGGCTGAAGCATATGAAATCTTAGGGGATAAGATAAATAGGCCAAAAAGAGGTGCGGGAAGATCGCAAAGATAGGCTTACTCTAATAGATTGACAAAAATAGGAATGATTTCGTTGTATCATTCCCACAAGCGGAAATACGGAAGAATAGGGAAACGAGGAGTGAGGCCGATGGAAGCAGCGAAAGAGTACACCATTCCTGACGAAGACCTGGCCCAGGTCGAAGAGATGGGCCGAAAGAAGACAGAGATCCTCTCGGAGATCAAGAAGGTGATCGTGGGTCAGGAGAAGGTGATCGAGGAGATCCTGATCGCCCTTTTCTGTAAAGGACACTGTTTGCTGGTGGGTGTTCCCGGATTGGCCAAGACCCTGCTCATCTCGACCTTGGCCGGGATCATGGAGCTCGATTTCAATCGGGTCCAGTTTACCTCGGATTTAATGCCCTCCGATATCACAGGAACCGATGTGTTAGAAGAAGATTTGGGTAGCAAGCGGCGTTCTTTTCGTTTCATTAAGGGTCCCATTTTTACCCATATCCTCCTGGCAGACGAAATCAACCGGACGCCTCCCAAGACACAGGCAGCCCTCCTCCAGGCTATGCAAGAGTACAAAGTGACAGCAGGAGGGGTGACCCATTTGCTCGACCTGCCCTTCTTCGTCCTGGCGACACAGAACCCCATTGAACAAGAAGGGACCTATCCCTTGCCCGAGGCCCAGCTCGACCGGTTCATGTTCAATATTCTGATCGATTATCCTCCTTTAGAACAAGAGATCGAGATTGTGGCCACAACGACCTCAGGGTATCAGCCTGTTCTTAACAAAGTCATCAACAGGGAGAAGATCCAGCAGATGCAGGAACTGGTAAGAAAGGTTCCTGCGTCCGCTCATGTGATTGGCTATGCGGTAAAGCTGGTCCGGGCTTCTGGCCGCAGGCGTCTGAAGCCCTGCCTTTCGTCAAGGAATGGGTTGAGTGGGGAGCCGGGCCCAGGGCATCGCAGTACTTGATCCTCGCAGCGAAGGCGAGGGCCATCCTGAATCATCGCTATGTGGCCTCGGTGGAGGATATCAAGGCAGTCATTCCGTCCATCTTACGTCATCGGATCATGACGAACTTCAAGGCCCAGGCGGAGGGAATCACCTCGCTTGAGGTCATCAAGCGCCTTCTGGAAGGGGTGAAGCCTTGAATCATTTTGATCCAAAGGTCCTGGCCAAATTGAAGAAACTTTACCTGAGAGCCCGGTTTGTTGTCGATGGGGTGATGATCGGGATCCATCCATCGAGGGCCAAGGGATTGAGCTCAGAATTCGAGGAACACCGGCAGTATTCTCCGGGTGACGATATCCGGAGAATCGACTGGAAGGCCTATGGCAAGTTTGACCGTTACTTCATTAAAGAATACCGGGAGACCACCAATCTAAAGGCCTATATCATTTTGGATTCCAGCTCCTCGATGAGCTATGCCTCTGACGGTTGGAGCAAATTCGATTACGGCTCCACACTCACGGCTTCCTTGGCATACCTCATGCTGAAACAGCAGGATGCGGTGGGCTTGATCACTTTTTCAAACAAGGTCGAAAAGGTGATTCCCCCCAAGGCCATTCATGAGTACCTCTTCGCTATTCTGAGAGAACTGGAAGAGAGGAACCCAAAGGGAGAAACACGGACCGGTGCAGTCCTTCAGGAACTGGCAGGTTCCCTGAAGCGGCGGGGTCTCATCATCCTCATCTCCGACCTGCTGGATAAACCGGAAGAGGTTCTGAAGGGATTGAAGCAGCTTCGTTCCAGAGGAAATGACATCATCGTATTCCACTTACTGGACAGGGATGAACTGGAGTTTCCTTTCAAGGAGGCAACCCTCTTCCAGGATTTAGAGGAGGATCTGAAGCTATTGACTGATCCCTATGCAATTCGGACAGCCTACATGAAAACGATCCAGGCTCTCATTGAAAATTACCGGAAATCCTGCGCTTCCGAACGGATCGATTATTCACTCCTCGATACCACGGTGGGTCTCGATCGGGGACTGATTCGCTATCTCACCTGGCGGGAAAAGTTCAGACATCGAGCATGAACATAAATCCGAAGCATAAAATTCCCAGGAATGACACCTTTCCGATTTTTCAATTCCATCTATTTGGATTGAAATTTTGATTTTTTATGAATCTTTCATTCTTCATCTCTATTTCTTTGGGCAGCAGGGATTATTCCTGTCCTTATCCACCGACTCACAAAGAGGGATGCCATTCCAAGGAAATTCTCCGCTGTGCGCCTTCTCCTGCAATCCCAGCAGGTGATGGCAAGGCCCCAACGCCTCAAGCACCTCCTCCTTTTGGCCTTAAGGGTATTGGCGGTGTTAGCCCTGGTCTTCATGATGGCCCGGCCTGTTCTGACAAGGCCGGGATTTCTGATGAGAGGAAGCAAAGAGGCAAAAATCATCCTTCTCGACAACTCTCTCAGCATGGGATACCAGGAGGATGAAGGAGAACGGTTTGCCCTTGCCAAGAGAGCAGCAAAGGAGATCATCGAAGAGGCTAAGGGGAAAATTCTCATTGTTCCGACTTCTTCGGTTCAGGGACAAACGATTCAAAAGAATGAGGTGAGATGGATATCACCGGAGGAAGCCCTTCGGGAACTGGACCGAATTTCTCTTTCCTTTGGCCGGGGCGATCCTGCTGAAGCTCTGGCGTTGGCCTACCATCGATTGAAAGAATTGAAAACAGTGGGTGAAATCCTAATCCTGACCGACATGGCCCGGGGAGATTGGGAGGGGTTCAATCTCAGTAAAATGGAGACCCTCTCAGGAGAGACAGCGATCACCTTTATCAGAATGGGAGCAGCAAACCGGGATCCCAATATGGCCGTTAAAGAGAGTGAAGCTCGTTGAAGGGGAGGCGGTGGTTGGCGTTCCTTTGCGTCTTGAGGTGACGGTATCCAATCGATCTGATCAATCCGGCTCAACCCTTGTGCAGGTTTATCTGTCCGGAGCCAAAAGAGATCAACAAACGGTAGCCTTGAAAGCGGGCGAGGAGGGAAAAGTCTCTTTCGAACTCTCCTTCGAAAAGCCGGGTTGGGTAAACGGAGAAGTCAGGTTATCCGGCGACCGACTTCCTTATGACGATGTTTTCTATTTTGCCCTTAAGATCAGAGATAAGGTCAAGGTCCTTGTTGTTGATGGAGATCCCCGGACTTCCCTCCGGGCAGGCGAGAGCTATTACCTCGTCAATGCGCTCCATCCTGGAGAGGCCGAAGGCTCTCCGTTTTTGATCCGGGTCATTACAGAGCCTGAGTTTGTTGGTCATGACCTGAGACCTTATGATGCGGTCTTTTTATTGAATGTAGCCAAGCCCCAGGCATCAAAACTAACCTCTGGCCTGGAGTTAAAAAAACCTGTTTTCATCTTTCTTGGAGATCGAGTGATCCCTGAAGAATATAATAGCATCCCACTCTTTCCATGGAGGATTCGAGAGGTCAAGGATATGGGGACTTCGAAGCCTGAATCCGTTGCTCAGATCGATACGAATCCTGATAGCCTAAAACCATTTTCAGGCCCCGCAGGGGAAAGCCTCAGGAAGGCTTCCTTTTATCGTTATTTTAAGATAGAAGGGAACAAAAAGGATCTTCTGATCTTTGGCAACAAGGATCCCACTTCTGTCAGAAGCGGACCTCGGTAAAGGGAAAATCTTTCTGTTCACTTCCAGCGCTGATCTTGACTGGAACGATCTTCCTCTAAAGGCGGCTTATTTACCGTTGATCCGGGGACTGCTGAAAGAGGCCGTACGCCTGGGCAAAGAATCCTATCCCAAAATGATTCGAATCGGCGAGTCCTTTGAAGAAAAGACCAGCCCTGTCCAGATGATCGGCCCGGAGGGGGGTCCGGGAATCTATCAATTCGTTTCTCCCACGGGAGAGGTGAGGTACGGCGTGAACCCACCCTTTGAAGAATCGGACTTGAGCAAGGTGACTCCGGAAGAGATGAAGAAGCGGTTTGGGACAATCGAGGTGAAGGTGGTGGAATATAAAGGCGGAATGATAAGCAGCCTCCATGGGAGAAAGAAAGAGCTCTGGCCCTTTTCCCTCGCTTTCCTTCTGATTGTTCTGGGTGTTGAAATGGTGATAGCCAACGGAATTCCCGAAAAACAGAGATGCTGAACCAAGTTCAGCATGACAGCAGGGGTGAAGCCTCCATTTTTTGTCATCCCGAACCTGATTCGGGATCTCGTTTTTAGTTCAGAATCGCAGGGTCGGCCACCGTGCCTGGTAATACTTCAGCACGCAAGCAGGATCGATCCATTAGGCAGGCGCTGTGGCTTGCCCTACCAATAAACATCTCTCCCTCTCGCCTGGCGGGGAGAGGACTTCGTCGTGAGCTCAGCCGAACGGTTAGGGTGAGAGGGAAGAAAAACCCGATATGATTTCGAGAAGAAGTTTCTTATCATTGGCACTAGGTTGGGCTGCTGGGTTGGTTTGCCATCGTCCTCAAAGTGTATTCAGCGCTTCCTCTTCCCAGTTCTTCTTTGCACAGCTCAAATACGGAGGTGGCGACTGGGATCCTAATCCTCAATTTGTAGAGCCCATCATTGAGGAACTGGAACTCAGGACGAGTATCAATGGCTTAAAAGAGAGGAGGGTCACCACGCTCTCCGATCCCGATCTCTTCTTCTATCCTTTCCTTTATATGGCCGGGAAATACGAGTTTGATCCCTTTACCCCCCAGGAGCGGGAGATCCTTGAGCGATTTCTGACCTATGGTGGGTTTCTCTTCGCAGAAGATACGATGGGCGCCAAAGGATTCGGATTTGATCGGGCCTTCCGGGAGGAGATGAAGCAGATTTTCCCCAAACAGGAACTGAAGAGACTTCCGGCAGACCACTCGATCTACCAAAGTTTTTATCTCATCGGAAGCATCGGAGGAAGACAGAAGGTGAATCCCTATCTCGAAGGAATTGATCATCGATAACTGGACCCCTGTTATTTACTCACAGAACGATCTATCCGGGGCTTGGGCAAGGGATAAGTTCGGAAAATGGGTGAATGAATGCGTGCCCGGAGGGGAGGCTCAGAGGGCCTCTGCATTCAAGCTCGGGATCAATATCATTGTCTATTCCCTCACCTCTGACTATAAAAAGGATCTGGTCCATCATCCCTTTATCAAGAAACGCCAGAATCAATGAACCTGAATCGAATCATCCTAACGCCGGTATTTCCGTTTTGGCTCGTTCTTCTTCTCCTCTTTCTGGGGCTGGCCGCTGTCATCCTCCAGTATTGGCTTATCCGAAAGAGGTTGGGTCATAAGAGAGCAGGCGCGATCTCAATCCTTCGTCTCTTCGTCCTTTCCCTTCTCATCCTCTTTGCCCTCAATCCCTCTCGGATAGAGAAAAGAGAGGATCGTGTATCTCCCTCCATTGCGGTTCTTATCGAAGCCTCTCAAAGCATGAACGAGGCGGGGTCGGGAGGAAAGAGCCGGCTTGATGAAGCCAAGAACCTTTTGGTTGATGGGCAGAAATCTCTCTTAAAGACGTTAGCTGAAAAGTATGATGTTCAGCTTTATTCCCTTAGTGAATCCCTCCGGTCCCTTGATGCAAAAGAGACTAACCGGTCTTAAAGCTGAAGGGAAGGAGGGGAGATCTGAACGAAGCCCTTGGAAAACTGAGGGGAAAGAATGCCTTTGCCATCCTTTTGAGCGACGGAAATCTGAAACAGGAGGAAGAGGATTTCGGCCGATCTTCCACTCTTTGTTCTTCCAGTAGGGGACCCCAAAGGATACAAGGATGTCCTCATCAAAAGGGTGAAAGCTCCTGCCATTGCCTTCAGGGGAAAGGAGGTGCCGATTGATATTACGGTCAAAAGCTACGGCTACCCGGGATTGAACCTTCCCGTCGTCCTGAAGGAAGGGAATCAGAGTTCTCACAGCCAAAAATGCTCGACTCCCTGAAAGCCCCGCAGAGGCAACGCTTTCTCTCTTCATTTACACCCGAGAAAGTGGGACAGCATACGCTTCAGATATCGGTTCCGACCCAGGCCGGAGAGAGTATCAGCGCCAATAACTCTGCCAGTCTTTCCATTAACGTTTTGAGGGACAAGATTCGGGTCCTCATGATCTCCGGTAACCCGAGCATGAACTACCGCTTCATGAGAACGGCCCTTAAGAACGACCCCTCCATCGATCTGCTCTCCTTTGTCATCTTAAGAACGCCCACGAATATCTTAAATGTTCCCATTCAGGAGCAGAGTCTAATTCCTTTTCCCGTGGAGACCCTTTTTACAAAGGAACTGAGCAGCTTCGATCTCCTGGTCTTTGATAATTTACCCTCTCACCTTTATATCCCGCCCGATTACCTCAGCAACATCAGGGAATTCGTAAGGAAGAGGCGGTGGTTTCGCCATGATCGGAGGGCCCAATCTTTTGGACGGGGGGCGATACGAGAGAACACCTTTAGAAGAGGTTCTTCCAATCCGGGTGGCAGGGCAGGGACAATTATCGGCGGGATTCTCTTTATGAGGTGAAGCTGAGCCGGGCGGGACATGACCCATCCCATCACCCAATTGTCACAGAGTGAGGCTGAGAATCTCAGTCTCTGGAAAGAGATGCCCGCTCTGGATGGAATCAATTTACTGGAGCCCAGGAGTTATAAGAACGTTTTGCTGGAGAGTGCCGATGGAACCTCCCGCCCTGTTCTTACGGTAGGCCATTACGGTAAAGGCCGGGTCTCGGTCTTGGCAACGGACTCTGCTTGGAGATGGTATATGGGGATGGTCAAAAAAGGGAAAGGGAACTGGGCCTATCTCCGGCTGGTTGAAAGAATGGTTCGATGGCTCACAAAAGACCCGACCCTTGATCCGGTTCAAATTGAATTCACGGAAAATACTGCAGGGCCGGGCCAGGAAATAGAAGTAAAAATCAAAGTGAAGGAAGAGGGTGCTTCTCCTAACCCCAGGAGCCCGGTTTCGCTCTCTGTCTCTAATCCCGATGGAGTCAAAATCGGGTCCCAATTGAAAGGATATGGGCAACCCGGCGCATACGTCGGTTCCTTTCTTCCTGAGAAAGAGGGACTTACCGGGTGAGGGTGGAAACGCCGGTGGGTTTCGCGGAAGAATCGATCGTTGTTGCCGGACTCTTTGGAGATCTGGATGCTTACCCAGACCACGATAAGCTGAGGAAGATTGCGTCATCAACAGGAGGGAAATTGGTCGGAAAGGGTGACGACCTGCTGAAAGAGATCGAAACCTATGATGCAAAGAGTCAGAACCGGTTCATCGAAGAGAGACGTGTTCCCCTCTGGGGCAAGGTGTATGTGTTGATTCTTATCCTGTTCCTTCTCGGGACAGAATGGTATCTTCGAAGAAAATGGGGAATGGTTTAAGGGGAGGTGAAAGGTGAAAGGGTTAAGGCTGCGAGGTCAAAGGCTACAAGATTAAAGTTTTATTCTTCGTTCTCCTATTTTATCTATGGGGTGGACAGACTCAGGCCGCCTGTCGTAACCCTAATATCGCTGGGAGCGAGTATGTGTTGAGACCGGCTGCAGCCTCAGGGTTTATCGAGATTAAATGGTTTGGCCACTCCTTTTTCCAGATCACGTCGAGCGGAGGAACAAAGATCATCACCGATCCCTTCGGGCCCATGGGTTTTCCCATGCCGGAGGTGTGGCCTCACGTGGTGACCGTGGGAAGAGAGCATGGGAATCATAATAATGTGGGGCTGGCCAAGGGGAATCCCATTATTCTCAGGGGGCTTAAAGAAGGGACGGACGACTGGAACCAGATCAGTTACACCTTTCGGGATGTCCTGATTTATAACGTGCCTGTTTATCAGAGAGGTGTCCCTGGTTATGACATGAGTCTTAAAGGCTCTGCGTTTGTCTTCGAGATGGATGGCCTCTGCATCCTCCACTCCGGTGATGTCAGTGAGCCCTTCAATGAGGACCAGCTCCAGCTCATCGGTCATGTCGATATCCTTCTCCAGACGATCGGAGGGGTCTATACGATTGGGCCGGAAGGTGCTAAGCAGGTCGTTCAACAATTAAAACCCAAAGTCGTCGTCCCCATGCACTATTGGTATAACATGGGGGTCTTGGAGAGATTTACGGATGGTCCCTACCGAGCCCACACCTTGAATACAAATACTTTCACGGTGAGCAAGGATACGCTTCCCGGAGAGACGGAGATCTATGTTTTGAAAGTCATGAGGGAAGGGGACCTCTAAACACTCCAGCCAAATTCACATTTGCTACGGTTGGGGCTTTGTGATTCTTAAATAATCTTATTTATTTACTGTCTGTCCATAAATTGCAGTCTTTATGAAGAGTCGTCATTCCGGCGAAAGCCGGAATCCAGTCTTTTCAAGAGTCTCTGGATGCCGGATTAAGTCCGGCATGACGGACTGACAGAGTTTATAGACAGACTTTTTTTTAGAACCTTTGGTAGTTCCCATTATATCAAATTACGTACCACCGGACCAATCTGGGATCAAGTGGCATGCCGCAATTTCCTCCTGCAGATTCACGGCACGAATACTAAATTTCAGTTTACTTTTGGATGAATTTTTGATACAAGTTGGTCATGTCAACGATCCTTTGTTTTATCCACCGAAATGAATCGAAAGGGTAGCGGCATGGCCAAAACTCCTGAGCAGGAAGCACGGGACAGGATTGATCAATTGCTCGATCTTGCAGGTTGGAAGATCCAGGACTACAAGAATGTGAATATCCATGCTGGAACCGGGGTTGCTATCCGTAATTTTTCTTTAAAGCCGGGGCATGGGTTCGCTGATTATCTGCTTTATGTGAGCGGGAAGGCGTCAGGGGTCATCGAGGCAAAGAAGGTAGGTACCACATTAACGGGTGTCGAGATTCAGTCTGACAAGTATAGGCGAGGACTACCAGACCCTCTCCCTGCCTGGTTCAGGCCGCTTCCATTCTGCTATCAATCGACAGGATTGGAAACCCAATTCACAAATGACCTCGATCCTGATCCGCGCTCACGGAATATCTTTTCCTTCCACCGCCCGGAGACACTATCCGAATGGGTTAATAGGGATGTTTCTACGGATAGGGAAGACAGGGTTTCGGATCCCAAATTGCCCTTTGGCAAACCTCCGACTCTGCGAACTAAGCTGAGACAAATGCCTCCACTTGTCGAAGAGGGCCTCTGGTCCGCCCAGATCAAAGCAATCAAGAATCTGGAGAAATCCTTGGCTGAAAATCGGCCACGGGCCCTCATCCAGATGGCCACTGGCAGTGGAAAGACCTTTACTGCCATTAACTTCATCTACCGACTGATCAAGTTTGCAGGTGCAAAGCGTGTGCTTTTTCTGGTGGATAGAAGCAACCTCGGAAAACAGACCCTCAAAGAACTCCAGCAGTATGTTTCGCCATACAACAACTTCAAGTTCAGCGAGGAATTTATTGTCCAGCGCTTGACTTCCAACACCCTCGATACCACGGCAAGGGTCTGTATCAGCACGATTCAGCGTCTCTACTCCATGCTTAAGGGACAAGAACTTTCCGATGAAGATGACGAAAAATCTGTCCAGGGACTCGAACAGATCTTTAAAGAAGTGCCTGCCCATCGAATACAATCCAGCCATACCCATAGAGACCTTTGATTTTATCATCACCGATGAATGTCACCGCTCCATCTATAACCTCTGGCGTCAGGTTCTGGAATATTTCGATGCCTTCATCATTGGTCTTACCGCAACGCCGAACAAGCAGACCTTTGGATTTTTTAATCAGAATCTCGTGATGGAATACGGCCACGAACAGGCGGTTGCCGATGAGGTCAACGTCAACTATGACGTCTATCGGATTAAGACTGAAATAACCGAAGCCGGTTCAAAGGTTGAGGCTGGCTACTACATAGATAAGCGCGATCGGGAGACCCGGGCTGTTCGGTGGGAGCGCCTTGATGAAGATCTCGCCTATGATGCGGACCAATTGGATCAAGACATCGTTGCCATGGACCAGATACGCACCATTATGCGGACCTTCCGGGACAAGCTCTTAACCGAAATCTTCCCGGAACGTACCGAGGTGCCAAAGACCCTTATCTTTGCGAAGGACGACAGTCACGCGGAAGACATTGTTAAGATCGTCCGAGAGGAGTTTGGAAAGGGCAACGACTTCGCCCAGAAGATCACCTATAAAACTACTGGTAAGAAACCCGACGATCTCATTGCCGAATTCCGCAATAGCTACTTCCCCCGGATCGCAGTGACTGTGGACATGATTGCTACCGGAACCGATATCAAACCCCTCGAAGTGATCTTGTTCATGCGCTCTGTAAAATCACGCACCTTTTTTGAGCAAATGAAGGGCCGCGGTGTCCGTGTCATCTCGAATGAGGACCTACAAGCCGTCACCCCCGATGCTAAAAGCAAGGATCATTTTATTATTGTCGATGCAGTTGGTGTCTGCGAACAGGACAAGACCGACTCACGGCCATTGGACCAGAAGAAATCGGTTGCATTTGAGAAATTGTTGCAAGCGGTGGCCTTGGGCAACAAAGAGCCTGAAGTCATTTCTTCTATCGCTGCGCGTATGGCCCGCATGGCCAACAAGCTCACCGATTCAGAAAAGGCAGAGATTGAAAAGCGCTCTGGAGGTAAGAATCTCCATGATCTGACAAGAGATCTCGTCAACAGTCTGAATCCCGATCGCCATGTTGAGAAGGCCAGTGAGATCAACAAAACCGAACAACCAAATCAAGAACAGATTCAGAAGGCATCCCATAAGATGATTTCAGAGGCTGTTAAGCCTCTGTATAATCCAGACTTGCGGAACCTGTTGGTTGAGCTACATAAAAAAGTTGAACAAACCATTGACCACGTCAGCCAGGATAAGGTCATTGAAGCTGGGTTCAGTGCCGATGCTCTGGAAAAAGCTAAAGGTGTCGTCCAGTCCTTCGAAAAATTCATCCAGGACCACAAGGATGAAATCACGGCCCTCCAAATTCTCTATAGTAAGCCCTATAAAACCCGTCTTCGTTTCGAAGATATCAAGGAATTGGCCAACGCCATTGAAAAGCCCCCGTACCTCTGGAACGAATCCCAACTCTGGCAAGCCTATGCCGCCCTCGACAGATCGAAAGTTAAAGGCACAACTTCCAAACGTATCCTTACAGACCTTGTCTCTCTGGTTCGCTTTGCCATGCACCAGGAAAATGATCTTGTCCCATTCCCTGAACGGGTTAATGTCAATTTTAAGGCCTGGATAGGCCAGCAGGAAAACATGGGCAAGAAATTCACTGAGGAACAAAGACATTGGCTCGAGATGATCCGCGACCACATCGCCGCCAACCTGAGCATTGAAAAGGATGATTTCGATTACGCACCGTTTGCACAAGAAGGAGGAATTGGAAAGGTTTATCAGGTATTTGGGGATCAATTGAACAGAATTTTAGATGATTTAAACGAGAATTTGGCAGCGTAAGGATCATTCGAGAGATAATGGCCCTAACCGTTCCTGTCTTAGAAATTGTAGAAAAGAGTAAGAACCTTTTGCTCAGCAAGCATAAGTCTTGGAAACGCGTGTTACTTGGAGAAATAGGAAGGGTTCAGAATGGTTATGCTTTTAATTCTAGCCAATTTTCCAAAGACTTAGGTGTCCCGCTTATAAGAATTCGCGATATCAGCAAAGACATCACAGAAGTAAAATATTCTGGGGATTACGATCCGACTTACATTGTAGAGCCTGGAGATCTTCTTGTTGGAATGGATGGAGACTTTAACTGTGCCCGTTGGAAGGGGCCACGAGGTCTGTTGAATCAACGAGTTTGTAGGATTATACTGGTGTCAGATCTTTACCATCCAAAGTTCCTTGAGTACACTCTACCAGCATACCTAAGGGCGATAAATGATGTTACCTCTTCGGTAACAGTAAAACACATTTCCTCTCGGACAATCGAAGAAATTCCACTTCCATTTCCGTCGTTGCGCGATCAAAAAAGCATCGTTGCAGAAATCGAAAAGCAATTCTCCCGCCTTGACGAAGCTGTTGCCACCTTAAGGCGGGTAAAGGTTAACCTAAAACGCTACAAGGCTGCCGTCCTCAAGGCAGCCGTGGAAGGCAAACTTACTGAACAGTGGCGCAAAGAGCATCCAGAAGTCGAACCTGCTGAAAAACTTCTGGAACGCATCCTCACCGAACGTCGCAAAAAATGGGAAGAAACTGAACTGGCCAAAATGAGGGAGAGAGGTAACGCATCCAAGGAAAAGAAGAAAAGGAAAAGATACACTGAACCCGTTTCGACCGATACGGACACTTTAGGAGAATTACCGAAAGGTTGGATATGGACCACCGTAGACCAATTGGCGGCTCCTGGGCCTGGATCAATTACAGATGGTCCTTTCGGCTCTAACTTGAAGACCGAACACTACACTTCGTCCGGACCAAGGGTTATCCGCTTGCAGAACATTGGCAGTGCAGAGTTTGTCGACGAGAAGGCACATATATCTGAAAATCATTATGCTCGACTTATCAAACATTCAGTTATGACAAACGACGTTATAATTGCAGCCCTGGGTGAACCATCTCCCAGAGCATGCTTGGCACCCGTATTCATCGGTAAGGCAATTGTAAAGGCTGATTGTATTAGGTTCAGAACTGCAGTCCCTCACATAAATTCAGGCTATATCATGTATGCATTAAATAGTGAACCCACCCAAAAAAGAACAGCGAAAATTATCCATGGAATTGGCAGACCGAGGCTAAATCTAAGTGAAATCAAAAGTATTGTGCTACCACTTCCGCCAAAGCATGAGCAGGAGATAATATTTGGAGAGATTGAACGACGTCTGTCAGTTGTGCGTGAAGTTGAGAATCAAGTGGAAATCGAACTTGAGCGTGCCGATCGTCTCCGCCAATCCATTCTCAAAAAGGCCTTTTCTGGTAAACTTGTTCCGAGGGATGGGGGTGATAGTTCATCAGATGCGTAGAATTTCAACCATTAAGTAAATTATTACGCTCTCAATATACTTTTTTTCTTTGAAATAGTATATTATGTGTGTTATAAATTACTAAATATATGAATTAATACGCTTATAGTATACTATGCAGACCGTTGCGGGTTTGGGCAAGATTGAAAGGGAAAGATTGGCGACGCTTATCCGGGGAACTAAGGGTACCATATCGGTAACGGATGCGGCCGATATTTTAAAGGTTGATTCTCCCGAGGCTTCCAAGATGTTGTCAAGATGGGCAAACAAAGGATGGCTTTCGCGTGTGCGTCAGGGCCTCTATGTTCCTATTCCTCTTGAATCTCGAACCGCCGATGTTCCATTGGAAGACCCCTGGCCTATAGCCGAACGTTTGTATTCACCCTGTTATATTGGAGGATGGAGCGCGGCAGAATACTGGGATCTGACCGAGCAGATCTTTCGCACCGTTGTTGTAATGACAACTCAAAGGCCACGGGATCGTAATCCGGTTATCAAAGGAACCAGCTTCATTGTCCGCACGGTATCAACGAAAGCCATGTTTGGATTAACCCCGGTCTGGAAAGGTCAGGTTAAGATATTCCTATCAGACCCAACCCGAACCATCCTCGACATGCTGAGTGATCCGCAGCTTGGCGGTGGGATTCGATCCACAGTCGATATTTTTTTGAATTATCTGAAATCAGATAAGAAAAAGATGGAGCTGTTGATCGAATATGGCGACCAATTAGGAAATGGTGCTGTATTTAAGCGTCTCGGTTTTCTTTTGGAACGGTTTGACCAAAATGGAAGGGACTCTATTGATAAGTGTAAAGCAAAACTCACCCAAGGGAATGCCAAGCTTGACCCATCCCTATCTGCAGATAAATTGATTACGAGATGGAAGCTCTGGATACCCGAGAATTGGGCAATGGAGAGTTGATTTGATTGATCGCCAAGAAATAATGGAATTTTCGAGGGAGTTTGGCCTTATCCCAAGTATCGTAGAGAAAGACTACGTCCTTGGGTGGGTGTTGGATGGGATTTCAAATCATAGAGAAATAAGTTCCAAATGGGTATTTAAAGGAGGGACTTGTTTAAAGAAGTGCTATTTTGAAACCTATCGTTTTTCAGAAGATCTGGATTTCACGATTATAGACCCGCGCCATTTTGAACAGAACCTTTTGGCAAATTCGTTCAAAGAAATTTCGGATTGGATTTATGAAAAAACGGGCATTGAGGTTCCTCATGATTTAATTCGTTTTGAGATTTATCCTAACCCACGCGGAAAACTCTCTGCTCAAGGAAGGATCAGCTACCGTGGTCCACTTGCAGCCCCGTTATGATTTACCACGCATCAAACTGGATTTAACGAATGATGAGGTTTTAGTCCTTGACCCCGCCATCCAAGAGGTCCATCACCCTTATTCTGACAACCCAGAGAATGGTATGCAAATCCAATGCTATTGCTTTGAGGAGCTTTTTGCAGAAAAGCTGAGAGCGTTAGGAGAGCGCCTGAGACCCGGGACCTCTATGATGTGATTCATCTGTATCGTCATGACGATTTAATAAAGGATCTTGGCCTGATAAAGAATACACTTGAGAAAAAATGCGAGTTTAAAGGGATACCAGTTCCTACGATGGAGTATCTGAAAACAAGCCGGAGCGCGTCGAGATAGAGACTGAATGGAAAAACATGTTAGCACATCAGCTACCTCTTTTACCTTCATTTGATCAATTCTGGCTTGAGCTTCCAGCGGTATTTAAATGGCTATATAGTGCTGTTGAAAAGACAGTGCGACCTTCAATTCCAGTTATGGGTGTAGCCATCGACAAAACATGGCGCCCACCTGCCATGGCAACGGCCTGGTATGCAAATGCACCACTTGAGGCTATACGATTTGCCGGAGCAAACCGGCTCTGCGTGGATTTGACATACAATAATACTCATCGATTGATAGAACCCTATTCCTTACGGCAGACAATGGACGGGAAACTGTTGCTATATGCAGTGAAGCATCAAACAGGAGAGGATAGATCATACCGCGTTGATCGAATTCAAGACGCAAATGTTACAAAGGTGCCATTTAGCCCTCGGTATTCTATTGAATTAACTGCTTCAGGCCCAATGTCGGCACCGCCAACTGCTCATAAGTTGACTGGATTACCCAAATCAAAACTTATGGGAAGCAGAATTGCGATGGGCCATTCAAGAAAAGGAACACCAACTCTGGGCTCCAAATATGTCTTCCAGTGCCCTCTCTGCGGCAAACAATTTACTCATAATTCCCAGAACACATTATTAAATAAGCACAAGAATAAGCAAGGATATCCTTGTCCTGGCAGAACTGGTATCTATATGACAACAAGATATTAGGTGAAGTCATGAACACATCTTCAATCGTTCAGAAACTTTGGAATTACTGTAACGTCCTTCGGGATGACGGGATGAGCTATGGTGACTATGTCGAGCAGCTTACCTATTTGCTTTTCCTCAAAATGGCTGACGAGAAAACCAAGCCGCCCTACAATCAGCCGAGCATCGTCCCGGATCCATACGGATGACCCGGTTTGCTTAAGAGAGATGGTGAGGAATTGTTTAAGCACTACCGTTACATCCTGGAAAGCCTGGGTAACAAAA